>DISD01000014.1 GCA_002435715.1 Rhodospirillaceae bacterium UBA6219 | reverse complement strand
ATCTCCAGCCCCGCTCCCTCCGCCAATTACTTCAAAGAACAGATCCTCTGACGCATAGAGCCTTGGGCGAAAGCCCGAGGTTCTGCGCCATTTCCGGCTTGCGACTGTTGACCTCATTGTCTGGTGAAGGCCGGATTTCCGGCCGTTTTCTCTTCTCTCCAGCCCGCATTCTCCACGAGCTGTTGACTGCCGCCAAAAGGTACGGGGTTCTAATGATGTGAGAAATCAATTCTCTGTGAGAACGAGGTATTTGGCCGCCCGGTACTTTTTACCGATTACCGAAGGTGTCTAGCGAGAAACCGCCCTACTCGACCGGTTTCTTCACTTTGAGTTATGCCCCAGGATCACCAGCGTATTTCGGCATTGCGTAGTGATTCGCGCATTGTAACTGTTTCTTATGGCGCATGGCTTGTGCGCAGTGCGCAGCGTTAGATGCGCACTGCGCTAGATTTAGGTTACAAGTGGTTAGAGGCTATGAATTTTAATCGCGAGAGCATGCGTGCGATTGAGCAAATTTCTGGGCTTCGCGTATCTCTTTAGAAAGCCCACTCTGGCCTTCACTTCCCCATTGATTGAGGTAGACAAGCTCATTCAGAGGGACACGGCTCCGCCATCCTGCCGTCTCAAGCTCCGGTTGGCGGTGGTAGCCGCTGACCTTGCCCAGGCATAGATATGCAACAGGAACAATCCCTTCGGGGATGCTGAGCACCCTCTGAACCTCGCAATTATCAAATATACTGACCCAACCGAGTCCCAGTCCCTCGGCCCTTGCCGCCAACCACAGATTCTGGACAGCACAAACACTGCTGTAAATATCCATCGTCCGGATATGCGTGCGACCAATGACCACCGGCCCAGCCCGATCGCGGTCGCAGGTGACGCAAATATTGACCGGAGCTTCCAGTATGCCTTCCAATTTTAATGAGCGGTATATTTCCTGCTGCTCCAGAGGAAACATTTGCGCCGCTTCTTCATGGGCCTTTGTAAAGGCGGCATGAACCTGGCGCCGCACTTCAATGTCCTTAATAATGATGAAATTCCATGGCTGCATGAAGCCCACCGACGGCGCATGGTGTGCCGACGTCAGCAATCTGGCCAGAATGTCATCGGGGATAGGCTCTGGCAAAAACTCCCCTCTTGTATCGCGCCGAGTGAAAATTGTCCGATACAGGCCGCCACGTTCAACTGCAGAAAGCGGTTTGGCAGGTAGTAGGTTAGCATCCATCATCTTTCCCCTGTGATGGTCTTAACCCTTCGTGCCGTCCACGCCAAAAGGGCCATCTCCATCCGGCCGGTCTTCTGACTTGGGATCTGCCCGGAGAAACGCCTTCCCAGTTACCACCAGTGGCTTGTGTTTCCCGGTCCCCCATACAGCGTTGGGCACGTCGCGGAATTTCACCGCGTTCCCGATTCTCCGTATACGCACCAAGTGCGTCCGGCACCGGATAGATGCCGGAATCTATCTTGTTTGGCTTGATTCAAGCAAGTCGCCAATGCGAGGCCCCTATCCTCAGCAAGCTCGAAATTGACGGTCGTCAAGGCAATTCATTGACACTACATATACCAACGGCCACATGGTCGATATATCGCCATCGTAAGGGGAACTCGAATGCAAATTGGTGCACGCCTGTTATCAGGATTTGGAACGATCGTCGCCGTGCTTGCGATCGTCGCGGGCTTGGCTGTGTTCCAGTCGGGGCGGATAGATGATGTGGTTGACCGAATGACAACATTCCGAATGCCTGTAGCGGAAACTAGCGCATCGATCGGAAAAGAGGTTTACTCTTCACTTGCGGCGATGCGTGGCTTTCTGCTGACCGGAAAAGATATTTTCAAGGTCGAGCGTGGCCAAGCATGGAGCGAAATCGCCAATCTGTCCAACGAGATGGATGGTTTTGCCTCTCGTTTCACCAATCCCCGGAATGTCGAGTTATGGACAGAGGCCAAACAAAGCCTTAGCGCCCTTAAGCTTGCCCAGGAGAAGGTCGAGCAGGCTGGCATGGGCGAGGCTGGCGTGGCCATCCTGACGTCAGAGGCGCTTCCGCAGGTTCAGAAGCTTGCAACAATCCTGTACGGCTCTTCTGGATCCGATGGCCGCCGAAGCGGCGGCATGATCAGCAACCAAAAAAAAATGCTGGAATTGGATGCGGGTGAGGCCAGGGACGGTACGTCAACCCTGAATACGCTGGCGATGACAGGCCTCATCGGGGGAATTGTTATCGCGGGGGTCGTCGTTGTTCTGACCCGGCGGTCGATCGTCCCTCCGATTACCGCCATTACGGAAACGATGACAACACTGTCCTCGGGAAATTTGAATGCACAGGTTCCCGGTCGCGAGCGTTCGGATGAAATCGGCATGATGGCTGCCGCCTTGGAAGTTTTTCGTGACGGCCTGTTGAAACAGCAGGAACTCGAACAGCAACAGAAGCAACAGGAGGAAGCCCAGCGTCAGCGCACGATCCGGATATCCGAGTTGACGGCATCTTTCGATACCCAGGCGGCCCATACGGTGCAGACCGTTGCATCTGCAGCCCAGCAATTACAGCAGACTGCGCAGACGTTGAGTTCTGCCGCCACCCAGACCAGTCAGCAGGCAACGGCTGTTGCCGCCGCTTCGGAAGAAGCTTCGGTCAATGTTCAGACTGTGGCCTCGGCAGCCGAAGAACTGTCCGGTTCAATCAACGAAATCAGTCGCCAGGTCGCTCATTCCTCACAGATATCCCGTTCCGCTGTGTCCGAGGCCAACCGGGCCGAGCGGGTCGTGGCCGATCTGTCCGAAACGGTGCAGAAAATCGGTGACGTGGTGAAACTGATCAACGATATCGCCAGCCAGACCAATCTGCTGGCGCTGAACGCCACCATTGAGGCGGCCAGGGCGGGTGAGGCGGGCAAGGGGTTCGCCGTGGTGGCCAACGAGGTCAAGTCCCTGGCCAATCAAACAGGTAAGGCCACCGACGAAATCGCCCAACAGATCAACGCCGTGCAGGAACAAACTAACCGGGTCGTCACGACGATACAAGGTATCGTCAAGATCATCGAAGAAGTGGGTGAAATATCCTCCGGCATTTCCAGCGCGGTCGAGGAACAAACCGCGGCAACCCAGGAGATCGCCCGCAACGTCGAGCAAGCCGCCGTGGGGACGAGCGACGTCAGTTCCAATGTTGTCGGTGTGCAGGAAGCCGCCGATCAGACTGGCCGTTCCTCGCGTGAGGTTCTTTCCGCTTCCGGCGATTTGGCGACCGAGGCCGATGGCCTGAAGAGACTGATCGAAACTTTCCTGAGGAATGTCCGTTCGGCCTAGGCCAAGCTTCGGAGTGATGACGATGCATGCTTCCCGCGTTTTGGTGGTCGAGGATTCGAAGTTCTTTAATTCCATCGTCAGCAAGGCGCTTCGGGACCATATCGGAGTCGAGGTCGATTTGGTCCTGCCCGATGCGCCCAATGGCGAGGCGGTGAACTGGCCTCAGGATCAAGGAATTCGCTGCATCGTGTTCACGGGGGTCTTTTCGGAACCCCTCTGCCCTTGAGGCCTCCATTCCCTTCAAACACAGGGGCAACGGGTGTTGCCAATATATGCCCCATACTTAATACTCATAAATGCCTGCCTTGGAGATCTGCACAAGGTATTAGGCTTTCTACTAGAGGTGCATCAATGCGCGACAACGGCCCGATCACAAATAAAGAAATCTTGATGAAAGACGGCGAAATGCTGGTGTCGCGCACCGACACGGGTGGGCGCATCACATTTGTCAATCAGGCATTCATCGACATCAGCGGCTACACCCGCGACGAGTTGATCGGACAGCCGCATAACCTGGTCCGCCACCCGTATATGCCCAAGGAGGCCTTTGCCGATTTGTGGGCCACCATCAAGAGCGGAAAGCCGTGGGAAGGGTTCGTGAAGAACCGTTGCAAAAACGGCGATCATTATTGGGTGCGGGCCAACGTCACCCCCTACATGGAAAATGGCCAGATCGTCGGCTATGTGTCCATCCGCTCCAAGCCCAGCCGCGAGCAGGTCGCCGCCGCCGAACAGTTGTATGCCGGTCTGCGCGAAGGCAAGATCAAGGACGTCGCCATCAAGAACGGTGAAGTGGTCGGCACCTCTGCAGCTGCCAAATTGGCCGCGATTCGCGACAGTATCAAAGGCCGCCTGAGCGCCGCCTTCATTGTTTTGATCCTCGCGGCCTGCGCTATCGCCGGGGTCAGCCTTTCCGGTTTGAGCGGATCCAACAATCACCTGAAGACCGTGTATGAAGACCGTGTCGTGCCCGCCGGGCAATTGGCGGAAATCTCGGAATTGATGCGCCACAACATCGAGCAGTTGCTCTACATCGCCTCGGGCGATCCGGATGTGGCCAAACGTAAGGCGGAAGTCGCCACCACCAAGGCCAAGATCGACAAGATTTGGGAAGCCTACATGGCCACCTATCTGACACCAGAGGAAAAGACCTTGGCGGAAGACTACGTCGCCAAACGGAAGGATTTCGTGGTCAACGGTCTGTTCGCGGGCTTGACGATCGCCGAAGCCGGTGACCGTGAAACTTTGGCCGCCCATATTCGCAATGTGGTCGAACCCAAATACGCAAGCGTCGCCGTGGTCATGAAGGCGCTGATCCAATTGCAGTTGGATGTGGCGAAGCAGGAATATGAAGCGGCGGTCGATGAGTTCCATACCGGCGTGACCGTCTCCGGCATCGGTTTGCTGGCCGCGATCGGTTTGTCGGTGCTCGCCGCCGCCGGACTGCTGAAATCCATCGCCTCGCCGCTGAGCCGTATGGAAGGCATCATGGGCGACGTGACCTTGGGCAACTATGGCGCCGAAGTTCAGCCTGAACCCTTGCGTGAGTTCAAGGCCATCAACGGGTCATTGCGCGCCATGAAGGCCATTCTGGGCTACTCGCAAATCCAGAAGACGGAGATGGAGGCTCAAGCCCAAACTCAACGCAAAGCCGACATGGAACGCATCGCCGCGTCCTTGGAAAGCCGCATCAACAGCGTGGTCGATCTGATCCAAATCTCGTCGGACAGCTTGTTGGGCAATTCGCAAACCCTATCGGGAAACGCCGACCAGACCATGATGCAGGCGGGCAACGTCACCGCCATGACCGGCCAAGTAACCTCGAACGTGCAGGCGGTCTCTGCGGCCACCCATGAATTGTCGTCTTCGGTCGACGAAATCTCCCGCCAAGTCAGCCATGCAGCCACCATTTCTACCGAAGCGGTGGAGCAAGCAGCCAAGACCGATCAAGTCATGCGCAGCCTGGCTGAAGCCGCCAACCGCATCGGCGAAGTGGTGGCCCTGATCAACACCATCGCCGGCCAAACCAATTTGCTGGCGCTGAACGCCACCATCGAAGCCGCCCGTGCGGGCGAGGCGGGCAAAGGCTTTGCCGTGGTCGCCAACGAAGTAAAGTCGCTGGCCAATCAGACCGCCAAAGCGACCGAGGAAATCGGCTCGCAAGTGGCAGCCATTCAAACCGAAACCCGGACAGCGGTGGACGCCATCAAGGCCATCACCGACACCATCGAGAACATCAACGAATTGTCCTCGGCCATTTCGGCGGCAGTTGAGGAACAAGGAGCCGCCACACAGGAAATTGCCCGTTCCGTCAGCCAAGCGGCAGAAGGAACCCATGCTGCGGCGGAGAACGTCGCCGTGGTGGCGAGCGCGGCCGAAGAAACCAAGCTGATGTCGGATCAGGTCACCAACGCCGCGCAAAGCTTGCAGGATGTTTCCAAGCAATTGGCAGGCGAGGTGAAAGGCTTCCTGAGCGAAATCCGCGCCGCCTGACCGGCTGAGCTGAGAAAATAAAGAACATGCGTTCAGGAGCGTTGACGATGGATGATTCCCGCATATTGGTGGTCGAGGACTCGAAATTCTTCAATTCCGTCGTCAGCAAGGCGGTAAGGGAACGTGTGGGAGGCGAAGTCGTTTCCGCCCTCTCCTTGGCCGAGACGATGAAGGCGGTCGCGGATGGCGGTTCGCGGTTCGGTCTCGCCCTGGTGGATTTGGTCTTGCCCGACGCCCCCAACGGTGAGGCGGTGAACTGGCTTCAGGATCAGGGCATTCCCTGCATCGTGTTCACCGGTGTCTTTTCGGAAGACCTGCGCGAGCGTCTTCTGGCCGAACATGTGATCGACTACGTGGTCAAGGAGACGCCCTCCAGCCTCAACTATCTGGTGGATTTGGTGGGGAGGCTGCACCGCAATCGAAACACCAAGGTTCTGGTGGTGGACGATTCCCGAACGGCGCGACGCTATACCGCCGATCTGCTGAGAAGTTACCAGTTTCAGGTGTTCGAGGCTGAAAACGGCGAGGCGGGTTTGGGCGTTCTTGCCGAGACGCCGGACATTCGTCTGGTCATCACCGATTACAACATGCCCGGCATGGATGGGGTGGAGATGGTCAAGCGCATGCGGGCGACGCATGATCAGGACCGCTTGGCCATCATCGGCGTGTCCTCGGGCGGCGGCAACGCGCTGTCGGCCAAGTTCATCAAGTTCGGCGCCAACGACTTCATCAACAAGCCGTTCCTGCGCGAGGAGTTCTTTTGCCGCGTCATGCAGAACGTCCGCGTGCTGGACATGGTGGAGCGGCTGACCGACATGGCGACCAAGGACGCTCTGACGGGCATCCATAATCGGCGGTTCTTCTTCGAGGCGGGAGAAACTTTGTTCGCCAGCGCCAAACGGGACCAAGTCGCCTTGACCGCGGCCATGATCGACGTCGACTTCTTCAAGAAGGTCAACGACACTTATGGACATGACGGGGGCGACGCGGTTTTGAAGCGCGTCGCCGCCCTTTTGCGCAGTCTGTGCCGCCAGACCGACGTGGTCGCACGCTTCGGCGGCGAAGAGTTCGCCATTTTGGCCGTCAACATGGATGACGGCGCCGTGCATCCCTTCTTCGACAAATTGCGCTCCGCCCTGGAAGCCGAGGAGATCGTGCATGCGGGGCGTCGAATCCCGGTCACCGCAAGTTTCGGCGTCTGTCACGGCGTCGGCACGTCGCTGGAGACCATGCTGAAGACCGCCGACGAAATGCTTTATCGGGCCAAGCAGAACGGTCGAAACCGTGTCGAGGTGGCATGACGAACGTTCCTGTACGCCTGGGGCTGATGCCCCCGCTGTCCGGCTTGGTCGACATGTACGGACAAGAGATTGTCTGGGCGGCGACGATCGCTTGCGCGGAGATCAATGAAAACGGCGGCGTCCTGGGACGACCGTTGGAGTTGGTCATCGAAGACGACGGCAGCCTGCCGCAGACGGCGGTCCCGGCTGCACGGCGACTTGTCGAACTGCACAAATGCAGCGCCATCATCGGCAACCTGCTGTCGAATGCGCGCATCGACGTAGCGGCCAAGGTGGCCGATCCCATGGGCATTCCCTACCTCAACTTCTCTTTCTACGAAGGCAGCATTTCGTCGCGCTGGTTCTTTCACTTTGCCGCCCTGCCCAACCAGCAGATCGACAAGATGATCCCGTTCATGGCCGAGCGTTACGGGCTGAAGATGTTCTTCGCCGGCAACAATTATGAATGGCCGCGAGGTTCGATCGATGCTTGTAAACGTTCGCTGGCAGCCCTGAACGGCGAGATCGTCGGCGAAGAATACCTGCCCCTCGGGGTCCGCGCCGAGGAGATCGACGTCTTGCTGGAGCGGGTGGCACGATCCGGTGCCGACGTCTTCGTCCCTTACTTCGCTGGGGCAGACCAGATCACCCTTCTGTCACGCTTCGCTGAAATGGGCATCAAAGACCGCATGGCGGTGGTGATGGGACATTTCGACGAAATCATCGCCGGTCGCCTG
The DNA here is from genome assembly GCA_002435715.1 of Rhodospirillaceae bacterium UBA6219. Lineage (GTDB taxonomy): Bacteria > Pseudomonadota > Alphaproteobacteria > Rhodospirillales > Magnetospirillaceae > Magnetospirillum. Next base: position 29,202 of record DISD01000014.1, on the reverse strand, counting down.
TCCCCCAAAGCCCGAGAGGGACTCTATTCCAGCAACACCTACTTCATGTCCGTCGAAACCCCGGAATCGCGGACCTACCTTTCGCGTTTGCACGAATTGCCGGATGTCTCGGGATTGTGGCCCAGCGGAAACGGCGTGCTGACCAATTTCGGCGAAGGCACCTATGTTTGCGTCAAGGCTTTCGCCGAAGCCGTGCGCGTGGCTGGCGGCCTGGAGCCTGAGGCGCTTGCGCAAGCACTGGAGACGATGCACGTTTCCAGCCCGCAAGGCTTAGTTTCGATGGATCCTTTGACCCACCATGCAACGGTCAATTCCTATCTGACCCGTTGCCGGGAAGACGGCACCTTCGAGGTCGTCAAGGCATTCGGCCCGATCCCACCGGCGATTCCCGAACGGTATCGGTCACCTCCCGGAAGACCGCACTTCACCGAATCGCCTTCCAACCCTCAGGTGGCGGCTCGCTTAGCTTCCGAGGCGGCAGACGCCTACCGAAAAATTGGAACGGCGAAGCAGATCCTGGCGTTTGCCGATATGGCGATCCTGGCAACCGACCAAAACGGGTTCATCACGGACGCCAATCGCGCCGTATGCGAGTTGTTTGGGTATGCCGAGGACGAGTTGATCGGCTTGTCGGTCAATCTTTTGGTTCCCCCGCACATCCGCAGCATTCATCAAGAACATCTGGCCCGTTTCCTTGCAAGCGACGAAACCGAGCGGCGAATGGGCCAACGGGGAGAAATCACCGGCTACCGCAAGGACGGAACCTTCTTCCCCCTGGAAGCGTCCATCGCCAAGTTCCACAGCGACGGAACCTGGGTGTTGGTCACCACCATGCGCGACCTGACGGCGGTGAAGGAAGCAGAGGCGGAACTGACCCGCCGCGCCACCCACGACGTGCTGACCGGTCTTCCCAACCGCGCATTGATCCACGAACGCCTCGAAAAGGCCCTGCATCGTTCGAAGGCGCGCGGCGACAACATCGCGCTGCTGTTCATTGACTTAGACGGGTTCAAGGCGGTCAACGACAAATTCGGCCACGAAGCCGGAGACCAGTTGCTCAAGGAGATTTCCCAGCGCTTCATCCATGTGGTGCGCCCCGGCGACACAGTCGGTCGGTTGGCCGGCGACGAATTTGTGATCCTGTGCGAGCATGTGGATTCACCGGCCATGCTGTCGTCCTTGGCGGAGAGAGTACTCGCCGCCGCCAAGCAGCCAGTCCTCTACGGGGCGGACAAGATGTTCGTCACCGCCAGCATCGGCATTGCCGCCGGACATGGCTCGACCCACGCTGCCGACGACCTGATCCGTGCCGCCGACACGGCGATGTATTCCGTCAAGGAATCTGGACGTGCGGGATGGCGTTTCTTCAACGAAGGACTGCAGGATGAAGCCCAGCGTCGCTTGTCGATCTCCATCGGCTTGCGCTCGGCTCTGGAAAAGAACGAGTTTTATACCGTATTCCAACCCATCGTCGACACGCGATCGTCCGTGGTGGTCGGCGCCGAATTGCTGCTGAGGTGGCGTTCATCCGCCGGAGAGGTTTCTCCGGCCACCTTCATCCCCGTCGCCGAAATGAACGGTTCCATCGTCGAAATCGGCTACTGGACCTTTAAGGAAGCCTGCCGCACCGAGCGCCGCTGGCACGCACAGGCGGGCGACGACGCACCTTATGTCTCGTTCAACATGTCGACGCGCCAGATGGCGGACCCGAAGCTTGTGGAGAACTTCGCCTCCATCATCGCGGAAACCGGGGCTGCCCCCCGCCGCCTGCTGCTGGAGATCACCGAAACCTCCCTTATGGCCGATACCAACGCCAACCGCGAAATCATCGATAAGATGGCGGGACTGGGGATGCGCATCGCCGTGGACGATTTCGGCACCGGCTATTCATCCTTATCGCAATTGCTGCGCCTCAACATCGACGTCCTTAAGATCGACAAGGAATTCATCCAAGGCATAGACACCGATACGGACAGCGGCACCATCGTCGCGGCCCTGTGCCGGATGTCGAAATCCCTCAAGCTCAGTCTGGTGGCTGAAGGAGTGGAGACGCAAGATCAGCGGAATGCCCTTCGTGCGCTCGGATGCGACTCTATCCAGGGCTATTTGTTCTATCGTCCTATGCCCGCCGACGAATTGTTGACCGCTGCGGCCAATTCCCGCCGTGCCAAAGCCCGAGAGCACGGCAACCTTCGTTACCTGATTTACATCAGTCGTCCAGCCGCCAAGGTGACGCAGCCCCTTCTCGAAACCATCGTCGCCGAGGCACGGGCTTTTAACCAGCTGAACGGGATCACCGGCCACCTCATCCATTTCGACGGCGCCTTCTTACAGTATTTGGAAGGAGGAGATACCGACATTAAACGTCTATACACGATGATCCGGAAGGATCCCCGTCATCACAATGTGGCGCTTGTTGCCGAGGGGCAGCTTGTTCGTCGACTGTTCTCCGGCTGGACGATGGGAGTCAGGAGTTTTGAACCTTCCTCCTTCGTGGACGGATGCTGCGCATCCCTATTTCAAACTTTGGCATCATCCCCGGTCATATGCCGTTCCTTGTTTGAAGCTGTCGCAATGGAAACATACTAATGGTGGATCATATCCTCGCGTCTCCTTTCTTCGTGATGGTTGGTGAAGCGACACAACATTAATAAAAACCTCATATGCTCAGTGACGCAGGACACGCCTTAAGATATATTGCCAAGTTCAAAAGTCAGGATTTCCACAAGGCCTCTAAAATGCCGCATGCTGCTAAAATACTTATCGTTGACGATGATGTCGCTGAGGCCACCCTAACGCGGTTGACTTTACAGGCGGTTCAAATCGGCGACCACATTGAGCACGCAAGAGACGGCCACACCGGTCTTTCTAGAATGAATGAAGCCGCCCAGGCAGGTGTGCCTTTCAATATAGTAATACTTGATATAGAGATGCCGGGATTGAATGGGTGTGAAACTCTGGACAAAATACGAGCAACGGACGCATTGAACGCTACGTTTGTGGCAATACTTACGAGTTTGATTTGCGCGGATCAGTGCCCTCGCAACTCAAATGCATGCGCGAAGAAAGCTGACATTTATTTACACAAAGAAGCCGACATTGGAGAGTTTGAGATGGAGATTGGAAAAATACTCTCGGCGTACAGAAATCACAGTTATAAAATAAGTTAAGCGCATATGCACAATAATTCTGAAGTAATTTTAATTCCAGATAATAACAAATCCATCACAATTCAAGCGGTGCAAACATCAACATTCTAATGTTATTTACCAAAATAACCTGCAACAACACTGGCGTCTACGATTAGGGGTTTGAATGTCAGAGATCCTTCACATCGAGATTACTCCTGGTGTTTATTGGGTCGAGGTTCCAGAATCGGGTCTTCGGCTTCTATGTGGCTGCCCTGCTGACACCGTGAAGCACTTGATGCGTCGGGGCTTGATACGCCCCAAGGAAAAGCTCGGTGTGCGCTATGAAACCGGACCAAATGCAATTCTACTGTCTGATGTGACGGTCCAAAACGGGACCTTCTCCAATATGGCGGAATTCCCCGTCCTACAGATGTTCTATCGCCAGGGGATGCTGTTGCCGAACCATCCCAACAATAACGGGACGCGCCCGATCCTGGTCGGCCGCCGCGACCAGGTTCAGGCGCAGATGCAGTACATCTATCGCGGCAATTACGGCCTGATCTCGCGCGAGGAAATGGCCGAGGCGGGCGTCACGCCCGACGATGCCGAATGGATGATGCGGTTGAAGCTTCGCTTCGCCTTCGGCCGCATCCAGCATCCCAGCGCACTGATCGAGGGACTGGCACTGGATGACGATCCGGTCGAGTTTCGCGGCGTCACTTTGCGGCGGACAGGCGTCAACATCTTTGAGATTTCTCATGACGGCGAGACGGTGAGCATCGACTTGAACCTGCCGCCGGGCACCGAATACGAATGTCCGTTTCCTTTGGGGGCGTTCCAGTTCCGCCGGGATTATTTCGCCGTGGTTCATTCCGGGGAAGGCGACGGCTGGGACATCCGTCGTCCCAGCATGGGGTCGGTTTTGGTCTTCCAGGGGCGCATCTACCTGATCGACGCCGGCCCCAACCTTGGCCACACCCTCGGCGCCCTGGGCATCGGCATCAACGAGGTCGAGGGCGTGTTCCAGACCCACGCCCACGACGACCATTTCGCCGGCCTGACCACTCTGATGAAAGCCGACCGCAAGATAAAGTTCCTGGCGGTGCCGATGGTACGGGCAACGGTGACCAAGAAGCTGGCAGCCCTGCTGTCCATCGAGGAAACCGACTTCGACGATTTCTTTGAAGTAGTGGATCTTGAAATGGGCACCTGGAACGGCGTCAGCGGCCTGGAGGTCAAACCGATCTTCTCTCCCCATCCGGTGGAAACAACCATCTTCGAGTTTCGGGCCATGGCCGCGGACGGTTACCGCACCTACGCCCATTTCGCCGACATCGTCGGGCTGGACATCCTGAAAGGCATGGTAACCGACGATTCCGACAAGCCGGGGCTCAGCCCGGCCATGTTCGACGAGGTCGCGCAAAGCTATCTCGCCCCGGCGGACATCAAAAAGGTGGATATCGGCGGCGGCATGATTCACGGCAACGCCGTGGATTTCGCCGCCGACAGCTCGCGGAAAATCATTCTGGCCCATACGGCCTTGGCGCTGAACGCCGAGCAGCGCCGCATCGGTTCAGGAGCCTCGTTCGGCAGCACCGATGTCCTGATCGCCAGCCACCGCGACTTCCTCGGCCGCTCGGCCTTCCACTTCCTGCATGACTATTTCCTGAACGTTGACGCCGATGATCTGGGCGCATTGCTGAACGGGCCGATCCAGACGTTCAATCCAGAAACCATCCTGCAGAAGGCAGGAGACGTGCCCGAAAACATCTACCTTCTTCTGACGGGACGCGTCGAAGTCCTGGCCGACGACACTGATTTTCGGGTCGCCCTGTCCGCCGGCGCCCTGCTTGGCGAAATGTCCGGATTGCATGGCTTGCCCTCGGCCGAGACCGTGCGGGCCATGAGCTTCATTCAGGTTCTAGAAATACCTTGTGAACTTTATGCCACTTTCGTCCGCAGGCATGAATTGTTCGGAACCATCTCGGGATTGCTTGAGAAACGGGAATTCCTGTCCCGACAGCCATTGCTCGCCGGCGTCGTCTCGACCGGCACGCTTAACGCCATCGCATCCGAGATGAATGTCCGCCTTCACCAGGAAGGAGCTGTTCTCGACACCCGTGAACGCATGGTCGGGCTGATCGAAAGCGGGAAGATTGTGCGATCCATCGGCACCACGGTGATCGAGGAACTAGGACCGGGCGATTTTTTTGGCGAGGAATACGCCGTCTTCGACACCCCTTGCATCGCGACATTGAAGGTCGCCACGCCCAGCCGGGTTCACATGATCCCCGCCCGCTTGCTGGGACGCATCCCGAACGTCCGCTGGAAACTGTTCGAAAGCTTCCAAAGGCACAACAATCTTGTGGCCGGGATCGACACCCATGGTCGTGTGCTGTTGACTTGGCAACCCGAATACAGCGTGAACATCCAACGCATCGACACCCAGCACAAGCGTCTTTTCGCCACCGCCAACGCACTGCTGGATTCCATCGAAAGCGAGCAAAGCCGCGACGAAGTCATCCAATCGCTGGAATTCCTTCTGGACTACACCCAATACCACTTCCAGGAAGAGGAGGAACTTCTCGGCCATTACGGCTATGCGCACCATGGGGAACATCAACTGCGCCACAAAGCCTTGATCGACCAAGTGCGGGATATGGCGGAAAGGGTGATGGGGACGGGAAGCGTGGACGCTCAGGAACTGCTCGAGTTCCTTCATGGCTGGATCGTCAACCATATTCTGGTCGAGGACCGGAAATATGCGACTTTCCTTAATGAACGAGGGATTTTCTGACATTATCATTCGTCGGCAGACATGCAGCCTTGCTCCTGCGAATGATTGTTCATTTACTCTCCGCACTATTCCTGTCCCATCATTTTTGCCATACTTACAACATAGGCCGCGACATCCCCCATATGTCGTGCGCCTGGGCGGCGTCCCCTCCCTAAAACCCCACAGGACGCCGCCCTCCTAATCAAATTGACACGGGCCAAGGGCATCATGTCGGATGAATCGCTGAACTGGCCACAATTAGTCAAATGGCTCCGGTCCGAGGAATTCCTCGAGCTTCTGACGCCCGCCGCCCATCCCGAGCATGTCCGACGCCACCGTGCGAAGATCATCCTTGGCCGCGTCCGTATGCTTGCGGCCATATTCGCCGTCCTTACTCCAGCCTGGATCGTGGTGGATTTCCTTGTCTTCGCCACGCCCGTGTGGCAGCAGATGGCGATATTGCGGTTTGTTTCTACGATCGTATTCTCCGTGCTGGCTTTCGGAAGAAGGGGTGGAACAGTGCCTACCTTCTTCTCCGCCTCCGTTCGCCTACTGACATTCTTGGCCGTCCCGCCTGTCTTCTATCTGGCGTCGATTCCTGTCCTTGAGGGATTGGAAGGCGGCAATGCATTGGATATCGCCCTGCACGCCTATTCCCTGTTGCCGTTGGTCGTTCTTGCCGGTCTCAGCCTTTTCCCCTTGACCTTGCTGGAAGTGGCTGCGGCGTCCATTGCAGTCGCTGTGGTTACGCTGGCGGGAATGGTCATGGGGCCGGGTGCATCGATGCCCGAGATCGTGAAAAGCTTGTGGCTAGTCGCTTTGCTGATCGGGGTTTCTGGGCTGTCCTGCATGGGCCAACTTGGCTACATGGTCACCTTGGTGGCGCAAGCCAGCCACGACCCGCTTACGGGGGCTTTCACCAGGCGGTCAGGCTGCGAGACGCTTGATTTGCATTTCCAGATCGCCTCCCGTGCAAATCAGCCTCTGACGGTTACCTTCGCCGACATCGACCATTTCAAGCGCATCAACGACACCTTCGGGCACGAGACTGGCGACAAGGTCTTGTGCATGGCTGCGGCCGCGCTGAAGGATTGCCTTCGCCAGAGCGACCAACTTGTCCGGTGGGGCGGCGAAGAATTCTTGATGATCCTTCCCAATTCAGAGGCGGACGGTTTCCGTCAGATTCTTGGACGGATTCGCGCCTCGGGTATCGGAAAGACGCCCGACACACTGCCGGTGACGGTCAGCATCGGCGTAGCGGAACGGCGGCTTGACCGGTGTGAAAGCTGGCAGGCGTTGATCGACAAAGCCGACCGGCGGATGTATGCCGCGAAGTCGGAAGGGAGAAACAGGTGCCGCATCGGCGATAAAACCGTCTTATTTGATGGGAAGGAGTCCAGCATTATCAGCACAGTCCATCGCATTTAATAAGCAATAATATTCTGATACGTAAGGAATTGCATGTATTAATATAGTGTTTTATTGAAATTAAATTCATTTCCGTATGTTTTTTCAGAAAAAAACCAAGACTACCCCCTATTTATTTTTAATATCGAGCATCCTCCGCTGTCGCTCCCACTCCACCGGCATCTCGTCCATAAGATCGGCTAGTTGCAAGGTTCGTGACTGTCGCCCGTCGAGAATGGCCTCGACGATGTCGGGCGCCAGCAGGGTCAGGCGGTAGATGCGGCTGAGGTAGGACGGGTTGATCTTCTCGGCCTCGGCCAGTTCGTTCAGCGAACGCACCTGCCCCGACTCCAGCAGCCGTTTCCAGCGGTATGCTCGAGTCAACGCCTTCAGCAGGGTGTCGTCGGGGGTGGCGCAAGGGCGTTCCGGGACGCCGCCCGCGTCGGGCACGATCACAAGCTTGCGGCCACCGTGCCGCTTCAGCGTCAGCGGCACCCGGACGGTGAAGGTGTCGATGCTGACGCCGCTCATGCCGCGCTCCGATCACCAACCTGGGCGGTGATGTCGGCGACGACGCTGGCCAGCCCCTCGGCCCGTAGGCGCAAGTCCGCCCCATCGGGGGAAATGCTCACCTGCTCCACCAGCAACTGGAGGAGGCGGGCCTGTTCGGCGGGAAAAAGCTCATCCCACACCGCCTCGAAGCGGTCGAGCGCGGAATGCAGATCGGGTGGGGCGATCTGAGGCGCCATCCGTTCCGCCCGCGCCCGGATCTCGGGGGCGCGCAGCAGGCCGCGAACCTGTCCGATCACCGCCGCCTCGATCTCACCTGCGGCAATGCTGCGCACCGTGCAGGAATCGTGGCCGGCGTTGATCGCCTTCATGCAGGTATAATACCGGTACAGCCGCCCCTTCTTGCGCGCATGGGTCGGCGTCATGGTCCGGCCGCAATGGGCGCAGATCACCAGCCCCTTGAGCGGCGCCGGGGTAGTGGCGCGGGCAGCGGCGGCACGTTTCCGAGGGGCATTGTCGGCCTTCACCGCCTCGACCCGTTCCCACGTCGTGCGGTCGATTATGGCTTCGTGCTCGCCGGGATGGGCGACGCCCTTGTGGACGGCCTCGCCCAGATAGACCCGGTTCTCCAGCATTTTGTAGAGGAAATTCTTGGTGAACGGCACGCCCTGGCGTTCCTTGCCGTCCTGGGTGATCCAGGATTTGGTGCAATGGCCGGCGGCGTTCAGTTCCTTGACCAGCAGGGTAGCGGAACCGACCTGAAGGAAGCGGCGGAAGATGTGACGGACCAGATCGGCCTCGGCGGCGTTCACCACCAGCTTTCGGGCGACCACGTCATAGCCGAGCGGCGGCACGCCACCCATCCACATGCCCTTCTTGCGCGAGGCCGCGAATTTGTCGCGGATGCGCTCGCCGATCACCTCGCGCTCGAACTGGGCGAAGGACAGCAGAATGTTCAGCGTCAGCCGCCCCATGGAGGTGGTGGTGTTGAACGACTGGGTGACCGAGACGAAGGTGACGCCGTTGCGGTCGAACACCTCGACCAACTTGGAGAAATCCATCAGCGAGCGGCTGAGGCGGTCGATCTTGTAGACCACCACCACGTCGACCAAACCGGCCTCGATGTCGGCCAGCAGGCGTTTCAGCGCCGGGCGTTCCAGGTTGCCGCCGGAGAAGCCGCCGTCATCGTAATGGTCGGGCACCGGCACCCAGCCCTCGGCCTTCTGGCTGGCGATGTAGGCGGCGCAGGATTCCCGCTGGGCGTCGAGGCTGTTGAACTCCATGTCCAAGCCCTCTTCCGAGGACTTGCGGGTGTAGATGGCGCAGCGGACCTTGCGCAGGGGCTTGGCGGCGGTCATCTGCTGCCCTCCAACTTACCGTGCTTGCGCAGGCCGAAAAACAGCGGCCCGTTCCAGCGGGTACCGGTGATGGCGCGGGCGACCGCAGACAGACTCTGGTAGCGGCGCCCCTGCCATTCAAACCCTTTGGCCAGCGCAGTCACCTCATGCAGTACCCCCTGCCATTCGCGGATCAGCTTGGTGCCCGCGACCGGGGCGGCCATGTCCTTGGGCTTCGGCTTTTTCTTGCCGTCCAGTTCCTCGATCAGATCATCGAGTCGGCGCTCAGCCTTCACCGAAAGCCCGCCAAAGGCCAGTTCTTGAATCCGGTAGGCCAGGCGCTTGACCAGGAAAGTACGGTTGTAGGGCGGCGGTTCGGTGCCGGTCAATTCGCGCCACATGGCCTTCAGCCTGGGCGTCGGCAAGGTGGGCAATTCGGCCACCTGGGTGAGGATGGTGTTCGTCATCAGCGGGAAACCCTGCGGTTGATTACCTCGCCATACACGCTCTGGTGAGCGGTGAAGTCGACGGAACTGTCTCCGCCGTCAGCAGATAAACGACTGGACTTCCTGGCCATGAGCCGGATGGCACCGGCTGCCAGAATTCCGGCGATTTCGTCAAGCCGCTCGGCGGCGCTCATGCGTTTGGGAGAAAGGGCGATGGACATGACGTACCGACAGTTCGAGAGAACAACTGGTCGGCAAGGTAGGCATTAAAAACAGCCACTTGGAAGTCAGATCATTCCGATGTCGTACCATATAGAAAACAAAGGAAACAACGAGTGATCGAGCGAAAAGCCGTTCTTTGCCATGCCCGACCTACAACTCACGCGCAAACCAGCGGATGCGCCCGACGATATTGATTTCATCGCAGGTGCATTCGTAGGGGGAATAGAAGGAATTGTCGGAGATGATCCGCACGCGGGGCGGTTCACTGTTGGCGATGTGCTCCAGGCGCTTGGCCACCAGCCCCATGCCGTCGTAGAGAACGAAGATCCCCGGCGGTGTCGGCGAACGCCGGCCGAGATCGACCAGGACGATGTCGCCGCTACGCAAGGTGGGGATCATGCTGTCGCCCTCCACATGCATGATGCGGAGGTTGGCCGGGTCGGCGCGCAGGCTCTGTTTAATCCAGGCTTTCTGGAAATGATAGGGCCGCCCCTGGGGGACCAGATCTTCGACCACGGCACCGCCACCCATGGCGGGCTTCACCGCGACCGAGGCGATGGCAACGAATGCATCGTCGGGATTGTCCAGGATTGGGGCCTCACCCTCCACGTCACCCATGCCGTGGAGCAGCCAGTTGCGGTCCACCTTGAGCACCCCAGCGACCAGGTCCAGCCGCTCCAGATTGGGGTTCTCCGAGCGCCCCCGCAGGATGTCATAGAGGAAGGAACGGTTAACTCCCGCCAATTCAGCCACTTGCCCCGCATGGAGGCCAAGCTGCCGGATTCTGGCGCGGAGTCGTTCTGCCAAGCTGCTGCTCATGGGGCTCATCCATCGGTCCAGGACACGCGGATTAAATGGGATTGATTAGGCACGGTCAAGGGAATAGAACATAACAAGATCATCGACAGGTCAGAGCATCGATCCATGTCCCTCATCGACAAGGAATATTTCACTCTCGAAGAAGTTGAGGAGCGGTGGCAGATGCCCCACCGGGACTTGGCCTATCTTGCCGAGAATGGATTGCTTCGGTTGTCCATTCGACTTTTTGGCGCCCCCATCGAATTCGGCTGCTACGAAGAGATGGGAAACGGCGAGATGGGGTCGATGGTGCTTGAACGCACCTGCTTCACCGGCTTTCAGGATTTGGCCGAACAAGACCTGTTCCGCCTGTTCCGTGACGGGGCCGTCGAGGTGCTGCATTTCGCCGCCCCGGCAAACCATTATTGCCGCATGGCCGATCCTGGTGGACGCATCCTGGTCCGACTGGTGGACGTGGTGGTCCGGCGCAACGAGCGGGACCAGGTGGAGGCGCTGCACGGTCTCGTACGGGGAGAGCGGCGATCCGGCCAACCGGTATTTCACCAAAGCAACGATTACACCGAGATCCGATTGGGCGATCTGACCTTCTCGCTCGGCCCCGTGCAGGCCCGGATCGTAAAGGTGCTGCACCAGGCGGCTTTGGCCGGTGATCATTGGTGCGTCGGCAAGGCTGTGCTGCGTCAGGCGGGCTCCGGCTGCACCCGCCTGTCCGATGCGTTCAAATCGCAATCCAACTGGCGCCGCCTGATCGAATCCGACGGCAAGGGTCGCTACCGCCTGCGACTGCCGGCAATTCCTTGATCCCCCATCTGACAGTCTCGGCCTTCAAGGGCTCGGGCACCCCTGGGGGGATCACCATCCCCTCACGATCCCCCTGATTATCCCCCAGGCAAGCGGTTTCTATCCCCCAACGATCCTCCTGCGGTCCTGACGACAGGGTTCGCAGGAATCATCCATCTTTCCCTCCGCCACTCCGATGGAGCGAAAGATGACCACCCATCACCTGAACCAGATCGAACTGTCCCGCCGCTGGAGCCTCAGCCCGCGCACGCTGGAGCGTTGGCGCTGGCTGGGCCAGGGACCGCGCTACCTCAAGATCGGCGGACGCGTGGTGTACCGGTTGGAAGACGTGGAGGCTTACGAGGCCGAACGCACCCACAGTTCCACGCTCCCCATGCTGCCGGCGTCGGTCGGCGTTTCCATGGAGGCGGCGCGATGAGCATCCCCAACCGCCCCAGCCTGGCCGACCTGGCCCGCATGCCCATCGGCGAGATCGTCGCTCTGTCCGGCGAGACCCTGGCGCTGTTGCAGGAAGAAGCCGAGGAGAACCTGCGTCGCGCCAAGGCCGCCAAGGACTGGCTCGACGGCGCCCTGGAGCGCAAATACGGCACCCTGGCGGCGGAACACCGCCGCGTGGAAGGCAAGGACACCGGCACCGTTCGCTTCGACGACGGCGCCGTCACCGTGGTGGCCGATCTGTCCAAGAAGGTCGAGTGGGATCAGACGCAACTGGCGGCCATCGTCGAGCGCATCCGCACGGGCGGTGGCGAGCCGGGCGAGTACGTCGAGACCTCCTTCAAGGTCTCGGAACGCAAATACGGCGCTTGGCCCGTCCACATCCGCACCGCTTTCGAGGCGGCCCGCACGGTCAAGACCGGCAAGCCGACCTTCGTGCTCAAGCCCACCAGCCCCTGAGACACGGCGGGGCGGCCCGTTCCGCAAGGGCGGGCAGGTTCCCCTCCGGCGCCCGGTCAACGCCCCGCCGTCCCCGTCCCGAACTGGAGATCCATTCCCATGGCCGTTCGCATCATTACTGCCGACGAGCGCCTGTCCGCCGCCGGCAACAAGACCTCGGTGGCCATCTTCGGCCCGCCGGGCGTCGGCAAGACCTCGCTGCTGAAGACCCTGCCGCCCGCCCAGACCGTCTGCCTGGATCTGGAGGCCGGCATGAAGTCGGTGCAGGACTGGCCCGGCGCCAGCATCCCGGTGCGCAGTTTCGGCGATTTCCGCGATCTCGCCGTGCTGATCGGCGGCCCCGATCCGGCGGTTGATCCCAACGCCTATTACAGCGCCCAGCACCACCAGCATGTGCGCTCGCTCTATGCTGGGACCGGGGTCGAGGAGTTCCTGGCCTCCATGCCGGTGGTGTTCGTCGATTCCATCACCGATCTCACCCGCCAGGCCATGGCCTTCGCCAAGCAGCAGCCGGAAGCCTTTTCCGACCGCACCGGCAAGCCCGACGTGCGCGGCGCCTATGGCCTGCTCGGGCGCGAGGTGATCCAGGCCCTGAAGCACCTGCAGCATGCGCCGGCCAAGACGGTGATCTTCGTCGGTGTGCTGGAGAAGGTCACCGACGAGTTCAACGCCTCCACCTGGCAGCCGCAGATGGAGGGATCGAAGGCGGGGCGCGAACTGCCCGGCATCGTCGATCAGGTCATCTCCATGCACCTGTTCTCCAAGGACGCCGAGGGCCACTGGCTGCTGGACGAGAAGGCCGACGGGCGCCGTCTGGTCTGCCGCTCCGGCAATCCGTACGGACTGCCCGCCAAGGATCGCTCCGGGCGCCTGGACGCCACCGAGCCGCCCGACCTGGGCGCTCTGCTTTCCAAGATCAACCGCGTTTCCGCCTGAGCGAAAGGAATCCACCCCATGTCCTACGATTTCAACGATGCCCAGCCGCAGATGATGCCCACGGGCGAACTGATCCCCGACGGCACCTTCGCCAAGATCCGTATGACCATCCGCCCCGGCGGGGTCAACGGCTCGGTGCCCATGGATGCCGGGCTGCTGAAGGCCGCATCCGAGAGCGACGCCAAGATGCTCGACTGCGAATTCACCGTGGTCGAGGGGCCGTTCGTGCGCCGCAAGTTCTGGCAGAACTTCACCGTGGCCGGCGGCAAGCTGGACGACAAGGGCCAATCCAAGGGCTGGAACATCTCGAAGGCATCGTTCCGCGCCATGGTCGACAGCGCCCTCGGCCTCAACGCCAAGGACATGAGCGACTCCGCCAAGAACAAGCGCGTCCTGCAGGGGCTGAAGCAGTTGGACGGCATCACCTTCGCCGCCCGCATCATGGTGGAACCGGCCAGCGACCCCAAATACCGCGACCAGAACCGTCTGGCCAACGTGGTGCTGCCCGGCGAGCCGCAATACGAGCCGGTGATGAAGGGCGAAGCGGTGGAGGCGGATCCCGTCAATGCCAAGCCGCGCAAGCCCGCCAATGCCGGTGCCGGGCAGAACGCCCCCGCCTGGGCCACTGATGCCGCCCCGGCGCAGGCACCGCAGCAGCAATCGGGTGTGCCGTGGACCCAGCAGCCCCCGGCGCAGCAGCAATCTGCCGCCCCGCCCCAGCCCTCGGCCGCCGGCCCGGCCTGGCTCAATGGTTGACGGAGCCGCCGCCCGTCTCCCCGGCGGGCGGCTTCCCCCCATGACGGACGATGAATGGCAGGCGCATGTGACGCGCCAGGCGGCAAAGGCGATCGGTGAATGGCTCGAAGCCCGCGGAAGACTGCACCAGCCCATAAGGGTTCTCGCCATGTGGGAACTCGAGGCCATGGCCCAGGCGGCCATCAGCAGCTTCGTGGTGCTTGGCTGTTCGCGGATCAAGGACGAACCGGGCGAACACCCGGACCTGACCCGGTTCTTGCTGGCCTGACGCTGTGCGCGGTGTGCGGGCGGGAAGCCCGAGGCCTCGGCTACGTCCACCGCCTGCGCCACGACCTCTACCCCCATTACGGCTTCTGCTCGACGCGCTGCCAGCAGGCCGGCGCCGAAATCGCCCGACGGAGCAACGGTATGATCGACAAAACCGCCCGCGAAACTCAGGCCATCAAGGATGCCCGTCCGCTCTTCGCCGAGGCGCTGACGGCGCTGGGCCTGATGGAGCATTTCTTCAATCGCTCCGCCGCCGACATCGACCGCCTGATCGAGGCCGCAATCACCGGCTACGTCGAGTCCATGCAGCGGCAGGCGGGCGTCAAGGAGCGGCACGGCACCGCTTTCGACGACCCCATCCCGTTCTGAGGCTACCGCCATGCTCGATCTCAACCATGGCTCCGGCTGCCAGTATCAGGGGCCTGCCCGCGATCCCGGTATCACGGTGGCGGTGAACGCCGCCATCGATGCGGCGCTGGTGACCCGCAACCGGGCGCAAGCCGCACGCCAGTACGTCAGCACCTCGGGTATCGGTCGGGAATGCCTGCGTCAGATCCAGTACGACTATCTGGCCGTGCCCAAGGACGAGGGCCGCGATTTCGAACCCGCCACCCTGCGCATCTTCGAAGCCGGGCATCGCGGCGAGGACGTAGTGGCAGCTTGGCTGCGGGCCGCCGGGTTCGATCTGCGCACCGAGCGCCGGGACGGTCGGCAATTCGGGTTTTCGGTGTTGAACGGTCGCTTCAAGGGCCACATCGACGGCTGCCTGGTCGGCGGCCCGGTGGCCATGGAGTACCCGGCGCTGTGGGAGAACAAGGCGTTGGGCGTGTCCTCGTGGAAGGACGTGGTCAAGCGCGGCGTCGTGTTGTCCAAGCCGGTCTATGCCGCCCAGATCGCGCTTTATCAGGCCTACATGGATCTGCCCGCTCCGGCACTGTTCACCGCACTCAACCGCGACACCTGGGAGATCCACTGCGAGTTGGTGCCGTTCGATGCGGCCCTGGCACAGACCATGAGCGACCGCGCATTCCAGGTGGTGCGGGCCAGCGACGCCCAGGAGCTGCTGTCCCGCGCCGCCGCCGAGCGGACCTCGGTGGTCTGCCGCGGCGGCAAGACGGCAAACGGTTGGCATTCTCCCTGCGCCTGGCAGGACCGCTGCTGGGGGAATCGGCGATGACCGACATCACCCCTTCTGACGCCCAGGGCCGCGCCATCGCCGCCATCCGCGACTGGTTCCAGAACCGCACCGACGAGCAACAGGTGTTCCGGCTGTTCGGCTATGCCGGGACCGGCAAATCCACGGTGCTGAAATTCGCCCTCGACGATCTCGGCCTCGCGCCCCACACCGACGACACGCCCGGCGTGGTCACCGCCACCTTCACTGGCAAGGCCGCCCTGGTGTTGCGGCGCAAGGGCACACCGGCGCGAACCATCCACAGTCTGATTTACAGCGTCATCGAGGCCACCGACGAGGAAATCGAGGAAGCCCAAAATCGCATCGCCCAGGCGGAAATCGACGCCCGCACGCTGATCGGCTTCGACCGCACCGCCGCCGAGGCTGCCATCGAGGCCATGCGCCAGGGCTTGCGCGACATGAAGAAGCCGCGCTTCGCCCTCAATCCCGACAGCCCCGCCGCCAGCGCCAGGCTGATCGTTCTGGACGAGGTATCCATGGTTGGCGAGGAAATGGCCCGCGACCTGATGAGCTTCAAGCGCCCCATCCTGGTGCTGGGCGATCCCGGGCAGTTGCCGCCGATCAAGGGCGAAGGGGCGTTCACCCAAGCCACACCGGACATCATGCTGACCGAGATTCACCGCCAGGCCGCCGAGAGCGCCATCATCCGCCTCGCCACCCTGGCCCGCGAAGGCCGCCCCATCGGCTTCGGCCAATACGACGACCATGCCTGGAAGATGCGGATGGCGGATGTCACGCCCCAGCAAGCCTTGCGCGGCGGGCAGGTCATCTGCGGTCGCAACGCCACCCGGTTCCAGTTGAACAACGCGCTCCGCCGTGCCGCCGGGTTCGGCGGATCGTACCTGCCCACCGGCCCGGACGAGAAGATCATCTGCCTCAAGAACCAGAACGATCTCGGCCTGATCAACGGCATGTTCCTGTCGCTGGCCGACATCGTCGATGAGGGCAGTCTGTACTTCTCGGCGGTGGTCATTGACGAGGACGGCACACCCATCGGACCTCCGGCCAAGGACGGCAAGCCGGGGCGCTTGTTACTCTACAAGGGGCATTTCGAGGACCACGTTGCCCTCGATCCCCACCGCCATGACCGCGATTGGCGGGACAAGAAGAAGCTGGCCGAGGCGACCTTCGGATGGGCCATCACCTGCCACAAGGCCCAGGGCTCGCAGTGGGAGAACGTCATCGTCTGGGATGATCGGCTGGGCCGCACTGAGCAGGATCGCCGCCGCTGGCTGTACACCGCCATTACCCGGGCGGAACGGGGGCTGGTGATCCTGGCATGATCGACCTGAACGACGTCTGGGCGCCGCCCGCCCGTTTCGACCTGACCGAGATTCGTGATCGCCTGTCAGCCACCGCAGCCGACTGGCTGCCGGGGCTGTTTCCCCATGCGCGGTGGTCGCAGGACCGGCGCACGCTCCGCTGTGCCGACCTGTCGGGCCGGGTACCGCGCAAGGAAGGCTCCTGCATCCTGCATCTGGCCGGTGCCCATGCCGGTTGGGGCTTCGATCATTCCACCGGCGAAAGCGCCGGTCCCATCGACCTGATCCACCACGCCACCGGCCTGTCCGACCGCGATCTGTTCGAGGAAGCCGCCCGACTGGCTCGGCTTGATCTGCCCGCTCCCCAGCGGGCAGCGACGCCCAAGCCGACGCACGATCTGGAAGTAGCCCGCATCATCGGCTCTGCCCAACCGCTGGCCGGTACCGTCGGCGAGGCCTATCTCCGCCACCGTGGTGTCGGCGATCCCCGTTCGCCCGATCTGCTGTTCCACGATGACCTGGCCGACTTCGACAGCCGCCGCGGCTGGCCCGGTCTGGTCGGCATCGTGCGCGATAGCGCGGGCAATCCCACCGGCGGCATCCACCGCACCTTCCTGCTGGAAGATGGCTCGGCCAAGGCCCCGCCGGCCAAAAAGATGCTCGGCCCGGTGGCGGGGGGCAGCGTGCGTCTCGCCCCCATTCCAGCGGACGGCCATCTCGGCATCGCCGAGGGTATCGAGACCGCCCTGTCGGCCTGGGCCATCTTCAGCATTCCCACCTGGGCGGCGCTGTCGGCGGGCAACCTGCGCGACTGGCAGTGGCCGGACGGCGTGCGCCGCGTCACCATCTTCGCCGATGCCGGCGAGGCCGGCCAGCAGGCCGCCCAAGCTTTGGCCGAGCGGCTGAAGGCTGCGGGCATTCCCGCCACCATCGTGTCGTCCCTGCACGGCGACGACTTCAACGACGACCTGCGCAAGGGCGCGGTCGCCGCCGACTATCGTCCGCCGGAACCGCCGGCAGCCCCCAGCGGCTTCGATGATCTCCATGTCGCCGCCTTGGCGCTGACCTTTCCGCCCGACATGGGCGACCTCGGGCGGCTGCTCGGCCACGTCGCCCAGGCCCGCCTCGACCCGGTGGCCGAGCGCCAGGTGCTGGTCGCCATCAAGGCCACCACCCGCATCCCGGTGTCGGTGACCGAGAAGCAGATCCGCGATCTGCGCCGCCGCACCGGTCCCGCCGGCATGCCCTCCGTCCGCCCGGCGTGGGTATCTCAGCTCCGCACCAGCCCCGACGGCACGCCCGAGCGCAATGAGGCCAACGTCATCACCGCCTTGTCCTGTGACGAAGCCTTCGCCGGGGCGCTGGTGTTCGATGAATTCCGGCAGGAGATCATCGTCAACCGGCCATTGCCCTGGGACGATCAGGCGCCGATCCTCCGCCCATGGTCCGATGCCGACGACGTGCGCTGCGCCGAATGGCTCCAGCGCCGCGAGATCAACGTCGCCCCCGCCATCGTCGCCCGGTCTGTCGGAGCCGTCGCCCGCGATGTCCGCATTCATCCGGTGCGCGAGTATCTGACCGGCCTGCAATGGGATGGCACCCGCCGCCTGGAGGGCTGGGCGGTCACCCATCTCGGCGCCGCCGACAATCGCCTGAACCGCGCCTTCGGCTCGCTGTGGATGATCTCGGCCATCGCCCGCATCATGGCCCCCGGCGCCAAGGTCGACCATATGCTGATCCTGGAAGGCCCGCAGGGTGCCAAGAAATCCACCGCCCTGAAGATCCTGGCGGGTGCCGACTGGTTCACCGACGAACTGGCCGAGATCGGCAGCAAGGATGCCGCCCAGCAGATGCGCGGCGTCTGGATCATCGAGATCGCCGAACTGGACGCCATCGGCCGCGCCGAGGTATCGCGCATCAAGTCATTCCTGACCCGCACGGTGGACCGCTACCGCCCCCCCTATGAGCGCTACGTCATCGACGTGCCGCGCCAGTGCGTGTTCGCCGGCAGCGTCAATCCCGACACCTACTTGCGTGACGAAACCGGCAACCGCCGCTTCTGGCCCATCCGCTGTGGCCAGATCGATTTGGAGGCGCTCCGCCGCGACCGCGACCAGCTCTGGGCCGAGGCGATGGCACTGTACCGGCAGGGCGCCATCTGGTGGCTGGACGATCCCGACCTGATCGCCATGGCCCGCGCCGAGCAGGAAGAACGCTACCAATCCGACGCCTGGGACGGCCTGATCGACCGCTGGCTGGCCTTCGACAAGGAACGGGTCAATTACGGCTATGGCGCCTATGACGACTGGCGCGAGGTGGAGGTGGCCCGCTCCGAGCCGCTGACCGACGTGTCGGTGGCCGAGGTCCTGCGCAACGCCATCGGCATCGAGCCTGGACGCTGGACCCGCGCCGACCAGATGCGGGTCACCGCCTATCTGAAGGCCAGGGGCTGGACCCGCTACCAGACACGGGTCGGCAGCACGGGGCGGGAATGGCGCTACCGCTCTACAAAACCATCCTGACCCGCCGGGCCGCCTCGTCGATCTGCTCGGCAGAAATCGTTCCCTCGTACTGGATGCTGCGGGTCTGGTAATCGAGGGTGCGGAACTGGGACAGCACGGCGACGCCGTTGACCCGTCCGGCCCGGACCTCGAATTCAAAGGCGCTCAGCTTGCCGACCTTCGAGGTGATGGGGGACACCACCACCAGCCCGGTGCCGATGTTGTAGGCATCCTGCGACAGCACCAGACCGTAATGCGGCCCTTTCATTTCGTGCCCCAGGGCCGGGTTCCAGTCCAGATGCACCACGTCTCCCCGCGACGGGACATAGCCCTTCGCGAAATCATCCCCCCTCGACGGCATCTCAGATCAGCTCCTTGCCGGTCGGCGGCTCGGCGGCGAAATCGCCGGTCAGCGTCCTGATCTTATCGGCATCGTAATCGCGCAACAGGTCGTCCAGGGATTGGGGGCGATCTTCCCGCGCCTCCTCGATCAGCCGGTTCAGGTAGTCCTGGCGCAGCAGGACGAACCGCTGGCCACGGCGGGTGATCTCGACGCCGCCCTTGACCCAGGCATCGTCATAGACCCGCGAGCCACTCTTGTTGATCTCGGTCGTGCTGTAGCTGGTGTCGAACACCGGGGTGCCGGGCATGCCCACTCTCCCGAAAATCTGGATTTTCCAGACTATATGGATACGTTCCGCTCCACGTCAACCCGATCCGGGTGGATCGCCCCTGTCACCAACCTTCTGTGCGGTTGGTGACGGGTTGGTGACGGAGAGAATCCGTTTAAATTCAATCGCCTAGACACGCTTGTCACCAACCTGGGGCCGTCACCAACGGGGTAAGAACCTGTGAGGGGCTGGAAGAATTTACGCATCAAAGGTTGCCTATGTATTAGATGGCGCCATCCATGATGCGCTTTTTATTTTGGCTGAGAGAGCGTTCACCCCCCGTTGGTGACATGTGACAGGCAGGCCAGCACGGCATCAACGACCTGATTTTGAACGACAATTCCCGTCACCAACCTTGCGGGGAGGGCGAATGTTCGCCGCAGTTTTCTCCGAGATACGATCTTCTTCGATGGTGGCGAAATGTGGTTGAGGACCGTGCCCACGGTCGATAGCCTCGTCCTCGACCAAAGCCGGAGGCCCACAGTTCTGTGAGCCTTCACCATGATCACCATTCTCGCCCTCGATCTGGGCACCACCACCGGTTGGGCCATGCGGCTCGCCGATGGTGTCGTCGTCTCCGGCACCATGGAATTCCGGTCGGGACGATATGAAGGCGGCGGCATGCGCTTCCTTCGTTTCCGCTCCTGGCTTGACCATTTGCTGGACGGCGCCAAGACCATCGACCTGATCCATTTCGAGGAAGTCCGCCGCCACGCCGGGACCGACGCCGCCCACATCTATGGCGGCTTCCTCGCCCATCTGTCGGCCTGGTGCGAACTCAAGCACATCCCCTACCAAGGCGTGCCCGTCGGCACCATCAAACGCCACGCCACCGGCAAGGGCAATGCGGCCAAGGACGCCGTGATCGCCGCCATGCGGGCACGCGGCTTCAATCCCGAAGACGACAACGAGGCCGATGCCCTGGCCATCCTGACCTGGGCCACCGACACCCAGGGAGGTGCCTGATGAGGTATCTCCCCAAAGGCTTCGGCGGCGAGCGGCGCGATCCAGAAGAAGTGAAACGGGATGGCTGGTTGGAGCGGGGCGTTCTGGTCATTGCCGAAGACGATGACCGCCTGACCTGGCCGGAACGCGAACTGGTCCGTCAACTGGGCGCCAAGCTGTACGGCAAGCGCCCATCCCCGGAGGTTCATCATGACTGACCTCCGCTGGACTCCATCCCTGATAGAAGAGCGACTGACTGAGGCCGCCGACACCCTGCGCAGGCTGCCCGAGACCAGGATACAGGGGCATGCCAGCACCTGGCCGCCCTACATCCAGGAATGCTGGTCGGCGGAAGACGTCACGCTTCGCCGCCCGCCACCCTCAGCCGCCGCCATCACCCGCATGGACGAAGCCCTGCCGTGGCTGCGCCTGCTCGATCCCACCGACGCCCGCATCGTCTGGCTGCGGGCCAATGGCGAACCCTGGAAGGTGGTGTGCTGGAAGGTCGGGCTGGCCCGCTCCGCCGCCAACGAGCACTGGTTGTTCGCGCTGTGCATCATCGCCTGGCAACTGAACGGGCGGCGGGTGCCTCGCAACAAGTCGCGGCGGCAGACCATCACCGACATCCAGGCGGCGCTGCGATGAGAAGTGGAGCGCAAACTGTCCGGCGGACACTTTTCGCTCGGACAGAAGCCGGGCCGCTGGGGCATGATGACCCCATGCTGGCGAGAGGCGGCGAACACGATCATCAAATGATCCGCCGCCCGCCGCTGGCGAAAGGATAGAACAAGCCAAGGCGAGGCGGCGCGAAACATCGCGGGTCCTCCCTGGCCGAAGCGCTATGCGGGCGGCAACAGCGCCGAACTTCGCTAGCGTCAGCCCGAAAATCAAGGTTTCCACTCCGGTTTCCAGTTCCCAGCCCCAAGGCGCGTTTGTCCCAAGGACAGCGCGCCTTTCGCGTTTCCGGCTGACTGGAAACCGGGGTGGAAACCGCTACCGGAAACCTGACCCGGTTTCCACCGGCAAGTTCCAGTTTCCACCTGATCCAGGTTTCCACCGTCATGCTGGTCTCCTCCTCCGAGCCGGGCGCCCCGGCGCTCGGCCCGATGCCGCTGGTTTACGGCTCGGTGTGCAGCGGGATCGAGGCGGCGACGGCGGCGTGGGAGCCGTTGGGCTGGCGGGCGGCATTCTTCGCCGAGATCGAACCATTCCCGTCCGCCGTGCTGGCCCACCGCCATCCGGCCACCGCCAATCTGGGTGACATGACCGCCATCGACGGTTCGGCATGGCGGGGAAAGATTGACGTGCTGGTGGGCGGCACGCCTTGTCAGGCGTTCTCGGTGGCAGGCCTGCGCAAGTCACTGGACGATTCCCGCGGCAACCTTGCCCTCAAATTCGTGGAACTCGCCGATGCCATCGATCCAGCCTGGGTTGTTTGGGAAAACGTCCCCGGAGTCCTGTCCACCCGCGACAACGCCTTCGGATGCCTTCTTGGCGGATTGGCCGGAGAAGATGATCCGGTCGTCCCGCCAGGGGGCAAATGGTCGGACGCTGGTGTTGTGTTTGGACCCACGCGTACAGTCGCGTGGCGGGTGCTCGACGCCCAATATTTCGGCCTGGCCCAACGCCGCCGCCGTGTGTTCGTTGTCGCAGGTGCTGGAGACCAGGCCGATCCCGTCCAAGTACTTCTTGAGCGCGAAGGCGTGCGCCGGGATCATCCGCCGCGCCGAGAAGCGGAACAAAGTGTTGCCCCCACGCTTGATGCTCGCGCTGGCCGAAGCGGCGAAACGTCTTTCGCCACCAGCGGCGGACTGATCGCCGAGGCGTTCGGCGGCAATAATACCTCCGGCCCTATCGACCTCGCCACCGCCCTCAATGCCTGCGCCTCGGCCAGCGGGCGGATGGACTTCGAGAGCGAGACCTTCGTCGCCACCACCTTGCGGGCACGCGATCTGTCCCGTGGTGTCGATAGCGACTGCACCGACACGCTGATCGCCCACACCCTACGGGCCAAGGCTAACCTCGCCCATCGGCCCGACATTGACACGCTGGTCACCCATTCCCTACGCGGCGAGGGCTTCGACGCTTCCGAAGATGGCACCGGGCGCGGCACGCCGCTGGTGCCGGTGGCCATCCCCATTCAGGAGGCGGGCGCCCGCACCGGCGTCAGCACCACTGATCCTCGCGCCGGGATCGGTATCGGTGGTGACGGCGATCCCATGTTCACGTTGCAGGCAGGCAAGCAGCACGCCGTGGCGTTCACCCAGAACCAGCGGAACGAGGTCCGGACTTTGGATGTTGCCGGTGCCCTGGCGGCGGAGTCGGGCACTAAGCAACAGACCTATGTGGCGTTCGACTGCAAGGCGGCGACCCCGGTTGTCGCCGAAACCATAGCACCGACATTGCGGGCAATGAACGCAATAGATCGCGACAATGCCGGTGGGCAATTGGCGGTACAGAACGGCATGGCGGTGCGTCGTCTGACACCCCGTGAATGCGAGCGGCTCCAGGGCTTCCCCGACGATTACACCCTAATCCCCTGGCGGCGGAAGGCAGCTGAGGACTGTCCCGACGGCCCGCGCTATCGGGCGCTGGGTAATTCCATGGCCGTGCCGGTGATGGCTTGGCTGGGCCGCCGCATCCAGAACGCTGGATAATCTCCATGCCCCGCAATCCCTATCGTATCGACGGCCCCGCGCTGGTGTCGTTCTCCGGCGGGCGCACGTCTGGTTACATGCTGCGCCAGATCCTGGATGCCCATGGCGGACAACTGCCCGACGATGTCCATGTGGTGTTCTTCAACACCGGGCGGGAATTCGAGCAGACGCTGCGCTTCGTCCACGAATGCTCGGTGCGTTGGTCGGTTCCGATCACCTGGCTGGAATTCGATCCCGCCGAGCCGTTCGACACCAGCGTGGTGGGCTACAACAGCGCCGCCCGCGACGGCGAACCCTTCGAGAAGATCATCAAGGTGCGGGGCTTCCTGCCCAACCCGACCATGCGGCTCTGCACCCATTACCTCAAGGTGAAGCGCGGCATCGCCTATATGCGCGACATGCGGGGCTATCCGGAATGGGTCAACGTGGTCGGTCTTCGCCACGACGAACCCCACCGGGTCGCCCGTCAGAAGGCCATGAACGAGGCGGGCAAGGAGCGGTTCGAGACGGTTCTGCCGCTGGACACGGCCAAGGTGTGCCGCCAGGACGTCTCGGCGTTCTGGAAGCGCCTGACTTTCGATCTCGGCCTGCCCGACAACAATGGCAAGACGCCGCTGGGCAATTGCGACCTTTGTTTCATGAAAGGGGCCGCGACCATCAAGGGGATCATGCGCTTGTTCCCCGAGCGTGCCCGCTGGTGGATCGACATGGAGCGCAACGCTCCGGCGCTCGGCACCCTGACCAAGCCGGAAATGGCGCTGTTCCGCGCCGACCGGCCCAGCTACCGCGAATTGCTGAATTTCGTCCGCCGCCAGCGGGATTTCGAGGGCGGGCCATCGGACGACTGCCTGCCCTGCGATTGCACGGACTGATAATGACCCATCCGCTTCCCGATACGGTCGAGCATTGGCTCATCGACCGGCTGATCCCCTATGGCCGCAATGCGCGGACCCATTCGGATGCCCAGGTGGCCCAGATCGCCGCCAGCATGGTTGAATTCGGCTGGACGAACCCTGTTCTGGCCGACAGCCAGGGCAACGTCATCGCCGGGCATGGCCGACTGGCCGCCGCCAAGTCCCTGGGATTGACCACGGTGCCGGTGGTGATCCTGGATCATCTGACCGAGGCCCAGCGCCGCGCCTACATCCTGGCCGACAACAAGCTGGCGCTGAACGCCGGGTGGGATGACGAAACCCTGGCGGCGGAACTGCATGCCCTCAATGCCGAGGGCTATGACCTCGACCTGATCGGCTTCTCCGCCGAGGAATTGGATGCCTTGATGGCCCCCCTCGACGACGAAGGCGATGGGGATGGCGCGGCCGGTGAAGACGAAATCCCGGAACCGCCCGCCGATCCGTTGACCCGGCCCGGCGATCTGTGGATCTTGGGCCGCCACCGGCTGCTGTGCGGCGACAGCACCAGCGCCACCGATGTGGAGCGCCTTCTGGCCGGAGCCGCACCCCACTTGATGGTGACCGATCCACCTTACGGCGTGGAATACGATCCCACCTGGCGGAACGAAGCGGGCGTGTCATCCACCACCCGCACCGGCAAGGTCGCCAACGACGACCGAGCCGACTGGCGGGAAGCCTGGGCGCTATTCCCCGGCGAGGTGGCCTATGTCTGGCACGCGGCGATCTTCGCCAAGATTGTGGCCGACAGCCTGGAGGCCAACGACTTCAAAATTCGCGCCCAGATCATCTGGTCGAAGCCCCGCTTCGTCCTGGGTCGGGGTGATTACCACTGGCAGCACGAACCTTGCTGGTACGCCGTCCGCAAGAACGGCACCGGCCACTGGCAGGGGGCGCGGGATCAGGCCACCGTCTGGGCAATCGGCAACGGCGGTGACGAGGACGAGGCCACGGTTCACGGCACCCAGAAGCCGGTGGAATGCATGCGTCGACCGATCCTCAACAACAGCGTCGAGGGCGACGGGGTCTACGAGCCCTTCGCCGGCAGTGGCACCACGGTGATCGCTGCAGAGACTACCGGGCGGGTCTGCTTCGCCATGGAGCTGAACCCGGCCTATGCCGACGTGATCGTCGGTCGCTGGCAGAAGATGACCGGGCAGAAAGCCGTCCTGGATGGCGATGGCCGGAGCTTTGATGATCTGTCTGCGGAGCGGAAGCCGTGAGGCAGTCCCGCCGCATGTCGCTGGTGGAGTCCATCGCCAACGTGGTCATCGGCTATGTCCTTGCAGTCGCCACCCAGGTCGTGGTGTTCCCGTTGTTCGGCATTTATGTCGCCCTCTCCGACGACCTAGCCATCGGCGGCATCTTCGCCCTGGTATCCCTGCTGCGCGGTTTCATGCTGCGCCGACTGTTTGAACGCCTATCATGGCCGGAACAGCGACAGAAATTCCGGCATCTGCAATGACCACTGAAATTCCCGCCGAACGCATCGCCGATCTGCTGAGGCAGGCGCGTCGGATTGCCATCGAATACTACAAACTGACCGGCAAACCGCTGGGGATCACCGGCGAGGTCGGAGAATACGAGGCTGCACGCCTTCTCGGCCTCGATCTCGCCGTTGCCCGAGAGGCCGGCTACGACGCCACCGATTCCACTGGTCGCCGCCTGCAAATCAAATCCCGTTCGATCCCACGCGAGAAGAAGCTGACGGGGCAGCGGCTGGGTGCCATCGACCTCGGGAAACCGTGGGATGCGGTCCTCCTTGTCCTGATGGACGAGCTTTTCGAGCCTGTGTCGATCTACGAGGCAGATCGCCCGGCAATTGAAGCGGCACTGCTGAAGCCGGGGAGCAAGGCCAGGAATGAACGCGGCGCGTTGGCGATCACCACATTCCGCTCCATTGGCCGGCAGGTCTGGCCCATCGAGCCAAACCTGCCTGTCGAAGCCAATCAGCCGGTGATCCGGTAGACCCGGCCGCGCCCCTCGACCTTCTCGCTGGTGACCTCCAGGCCCAGCTTTTTCTTCAAGGTTCCGGCGATGGCACCACGCACCGTATGAGCCTGCCAGCTGAAGGCGGCGGCGGTCTCGGCGATGCTGGCGCCTTCAGGGCGCCTCAGCATGGCGACCAGAGCCTCCTGTTTGCTGCCCTCGCGGGTTTTGCGGACGACTTGCCCCTCCGTGGCGGTGTCGCCCCCGGAGGGCGGGATTTCAATGTGGCCGGCCATGTCCGTCGCCGGCTCCCCTTCCGGGGCCGTGTCCACGCCCTTGTCGGCCTGCATGCCCAACGCCTCGTAGGCGGCGGGCGTGGCCCGCAGGGTGAGCGGATTGCCGTCATCATCCTCGCGCCAGACCGGGGCACCGGGTTCCGCGGCGATTTCCTCGGCCAGTTCTTTCTTGATCAGGCTGGTCAACACCATGTTGACCGCGCCGCCCTTCAAGGCGGCGGTGATGGGCAGCAGGAAACCGCCCTCGCGGGCGCAGGCGGCGGACAGGATGACGGCCTGGGTGTCGGAAAGTTGGGTCATGTGGGTGGTACTCCAAGGAAGGCGCGGGCCAGTCCCGCCGCCTGTACCACCCCGAGCCCCGCCGGCTTGAAGCTGGTCGGGGCGAAAGGGGAAACCTGTTGGTTACTCCGCGAATTCGCCCTCCTGGAAGGCGCTGTCGCTGATGCGCTTCAGCATCTCGGCGTAGTGGGCCATGGTCCCGGCGTGGCCCCAGTTGATCTCGTCGGGCGCCCAGTTGAAATGGTCGGCGCTCAAAGTCTGCAGCCGGGCCAGCATGGCGTCGAATTCGGTTTTCTTGGCGAGAAAGGCGTCGATGGCCTTGGTGTTGTCGGTGCGCTTTCTCATGGTGTCCTCCGCTGTTCGCGGGGACATCAATCGCTCTGTCGACCCAGCACATCAACCGATTAAGCGCCTCATTTCATTGCTTATTTCAGCGGAAATCGATCATGGGATTATCCGTCCGCGAATACGCGCGCAGGCGTGGCGTCAGCCATACCGCCGTGCGCAAGGCGGTGCAGACGGGACGGATTCCCCAGGAGCCCGACGGCACCATCGACCCGGTAAAGGCCGACACCGCCTGGGATGCCCAGACCGATCCTGGCCGGAAGGCGGCGACAGCCCCGAAGCCATCGGCATCGCCCCCTATTACCGATCCGATTGCCCCGCCACCCGCGCCACAGCGTGAATTTGCTCCGGCTGTTCCTGCCTCTACTGGGGCCACTTTCGTCCAGGCCCGCACGGCCCACGAAGTCGCCAAGGCCCAGAAGGCCCGCATCCAGGTGGATCGGCTCAAGGAAGAGGTGGTCGACCGGGCGCGGGCCACCGCCCTGGTGTTCAAGCTGGCGCGGCAGGAACGCGATGCCTGGATCACCTGGCCCGCCCGGGTAGCCGGGCAGATGGCGGCCGAAATCGGCATCGACCCGCATGTGATGCAGACCCTGCTGGAAGCCCATGTCCACGCCCATCTCGACGAACTCGCCGCCATCGAGCCGAACCTCCGATGAGGCGTTCGGGTTCCGGGGCGCGGATGCGGTGGTGCAGGCGTGGCAGGAGGGGATGCGGCCCGATCCGCGCCTGACCGTTTCCGAGTGGGCCGACCGCCACCGCATGCTGTCGAGCCGGGCCTCGGCGGAACCGGGCCGGTATCGGACCAATCGTACCCCCTATATGCGCGACATCATGGATGCGCTCTCGCCCACCAACCCGGTGCAGCGAGTGGTGTTCATGAAAGCCGCCCAGGTGGGGGCGACCGAGGCTGGGTGCTGCTTCATCGGCTTCGTCATCCACCATGCGCCGGGACCGATGCTCTGTGTCCAGCCGACGGTGGAGATGGCCAAACGCGCCTCGCGCCAGCGCATCGATCCGCTGATCGACGAAAGCCCGGCCATCCGCCAACGGGTGAAACCGGCCCGGTCGCGGGATGCGGGCAACACCATGCTGTCGAAGGATTTCCCCGGCGGCACCTTGGTGCTGACCGGGGCCAACAGCGCGGTGGGCCTGCGCTCCATGCCGGCCCGCTATTTGTTCCTGGACGAGGTGGATGCCTATCCGGCCTCCGCCGACGAGGAAGGTGACCCGGTGGCGCTGGCCGAGGCGCGGTCGCTGACCTTCGCCCATCGCCGTAAGGTGTTCCTGGCCTCAACGCCGACGATCCGCGGCATGTCCCGCATCGAACGCGAATTCGAGGTGTCGGATCAGCGCCGGTTCTTCGTGCCGTGCCCCCATTGCGGGGAGATGCAGTGGCTGAAGTTCGAGCGACTGCGCTGGGACAAGGGGCAGTATGGCACCGTCCGTTACGTCTGCGAGGTTTGCGACCAGGACATCGGCGAACACCATAAGGCCGCCATGCTGGCGGCGGGGCAATGGCGAGCCACTGCCGCCAGTACCGATCCGACGCTGGTGGGCTTTCACATCTCGGCCCTCTACTCGCCACCGGGCTGGCAGTCGTGGCGGGAAATCGCCCGACTATGGGAGGCCGCCCAGGGCAATGACGACGCTTTGCGGGTGTTCCGCAACACCGTGCTGGGCGAAACCTGGGTGGAAACCGGCGAAGCGCCCGATTGGCAGCGCCTGTACGACCGCCGCGAAACCTGGGCCAACGGCACCGTGCCCGCTGGCGGGCTGTTCCTGACCGCCGGTGCCGACGTGCAGAAGGACCGCGTCGAGATCGACGTCTGGGCCTGGGGCCGCGGCCTGGAAAGCTGGTTGGTTGATCACATCGTTATCGATGGTGGGCCGGAACATGCCGAAACCT
>DISD01000073.1 GCA_002435715.1 Rhodospirillaceae bacterium UBA6219 | reverse complement strand
GCGCCCATGGCCAAAGCGGTGCGCAGCGTCTCCTGCGCATTGGCCGGACCGATGGAGACCACCACGACTTCCGACGCCTTGCCGGCTTCCTTCAGACGCACCGCTTCTTCCACCGCGATTTCGTCGAACGGGTTCATGGAAAACTTCACATTGGCGGTTTCGACGCCCGTGTTGTCCGACTTCACCCGGATCTTCACGTTGTAATCAATGACGCGCTTGACCGCGACGAGGACTTTCATGCTGGTTCCTCCGTGCCTTTCGAATGTTTTTGGCCCTTCGACGACGCCCTTTCATCGGCCGCCGCCAGTTTCTGCCTGGCTTCCTGTTCCAGGCTTTTCAATTCGTCGATGGTCTGGTCGATCTCGCCCCGCAGCCTCAGAAGCTCGGTGACCCGACGTTCGATTTTTTCCAGCCCCAACTGATATTGCCCGCCGCCCACCGATCCGTATAGAGACAGGTATTGCACGCAGTCTTCCAGCGAAAACCCCAAGCGGCGCAGACGTTGGATCAACAACAGCCGCGCCCGGTCCCGATAGGTGTAGACCCGCATGCGCCCCGACCGAGCCGGTTGCAGCAAGCCCTTTTCTTCGTAAAACCGAAGCGCCTGGGGGGTCAGCGCGAATTCCTGCGCCAGCTCCGTCCCGCTGTAAAGTTTGTCCTTGGCGGCCATGCCCGTTCCTTTTGGCCGCATAAAGCCGACATCGATATCTAAAGTCAACTTTAATGTTGCAATATCGGCTTTATGTCATGCATCACCAGCCACCGTCGCGGCGATAACCGGCGAAGCGTTCGGTCAGGAAATCCAGGAAAAAGCTGACCTTGGCTGACAACAGATGGCGTTCCAGGAACATGGCGTGGATGTCGGCGGCGACCCCCGAACAGTGCGGCAAGACGCGGACCAGCTCGCCGCTGCGCAGATAAGGGGCGATGTCCCATTCGGATCGCAGCAGGATTCCCAAGCCCTTCAGCGCCCAATCCACCGCCACTTCGCCATGGTTCGACCCGACCCGCCCCCCCACCTTGACGCTGACCGGTTGCGGGCCGTCCAGCAGTTTCCAGACATTGTTGGTCTGGTCGTTCTCGCGGATGAAGATGCAATCGTGATGGGCCAATTCCTGGGGGCTTTGCGGGATACCGCGTTTATCCAGGTAAGACGGGGCAGCGCAGAGCAGGCGGCGGTTGCTGGCGATCTTGCGTGCCATCAACCCCGAATCGCCGCCCAGACCAAAACGGATGCCGATGTCGATACCCTCGGCCGCCATGTCGAGCGGACGGTCGGAGAGATGCAGACGCACGTCCACCGCCGGATAAAGCGCGGCGAAATCAGCTACCGCCGGGCCCAGATGGCGGCGCCCGAAGCCAAAACCGGCACCAATGCGCAACAGACCGCGTGGGCTTTGCCGGGACGCCGCCAGCTCGTGTTCCAACTGCCCCAGATCGGCCAGGATGCGCCCGCCTTCTTCCAGATAGCGACTGCCTTCCGGGGTCAGGCTGAGACGGCGGGTGGTGCGGTTCATCAACCGGACCCCCAAGCGGCGTTCCAAAGCCGCCAGACGCCGACTGACGGCGGGAGGCGACAGTCCCAAATGCTGGCCTGCCGCCGCCAGGCTGGGCTGCTGCGCCACGATGACGAAAAAGGCCAGATCGTCGGCTTTGGACATTATTTCCCCTGACGCAACAGTCAATGATCGTAAACGCCATTGTTCCACATGATGACATCAATATGCTGAACCCCAGCCCCCCTGTCGAGGTTCCTCATGTTCGCCACCTTGTTGCCCGGCCTGTTGTTGACCATTCCCTTGGGTGCCGCTTTGGGTTTTTGCGGCGGCCTGTTCGGCATCGGCGGCGGCATCGTCGCCATTCCGGTGTTGATCCTGGGGTTCGGCTTCGACCAAGCGACGGCCCAGGGAACCGCCTTGGTGATGATGGTCCCCAACCTGTTGATCGCCTGGTGGCGTTATGCCCGCCACAACCCGGTGAACATCACGCTGGCGGCCGCAGTGGCGTGCGTCGGCTCGGCCACCACCTGGGGCAGCGCCCATTTCGCCAACAGCCTGGACCAAGGTGTGCTGCGCGCCCTGTTCGCCTTGTTCCTGCTGTTCGTGTCCTGGCGCATGCTGCGTTGGAAACCGGGCCGGCACGACGACACACCGCCGCGCGACCAGCGTTTGTTGCCGTTGGTCGGGTTGGCCGGCGGCACCTCCATGGGCTTGCTGGGCATCGGCGGTGGATTGGTGGCGGCGCCTTTGCTGACCGGCTGGTTCCGCCTGCCGCAACGCGCCGCGCAAAGCTATGGCCTGGCCCTGGTGGCGCCGTCCTCGGTCTTCGCCTTGGCCACCTATGCCCAGAACCAGCGGGTGGATTGGGGAATGGGCCTGGCATTGGCGTTGGGCGGTCTGGCCACGGTGGCCGGCGGCGTCGCCCTGGCCCATCGTTGGCCGGAACGCACGCTTCGTCGCGCTTTCGGCACCATGATGGCGGTCACCGCATCGTGGTTGCTGGCGCAGCCCTGGGTGATGGGTTAAGCCGCCTTGTCGAAGCGAAAGGTGTTCTTGCCGCCCTTTTTGGCCGCGTACATGGCGGAATCGGCATGGGCCAACAGCGCTTCGGCACTGATCCCGTTCTCGCCATAAAGGGCGATGCCCACCGACGTGCCCACATGGGTATTGACACCATTGAGCGGGATGGGGCGATTGATCTCGGCGATGATGCGGTTTGCCACCCGCTCCACCTCGGCGCGGTCGGTGGGATTTTCCAACAACACGACGAATTCGTCGCCGCCCAGGCGCGACACGGTATCGCAGGCCCGCACGGTGTCGAGCAATCGACGGGCGATTTCGCGCAGCAATTCGTCACCGCAATCGTGCCCCAAGGTGTCGTTGACCTTCTTGAAGCCGTCCAGATCCAGGAACAGCACCGCCAATTGTCCGTTATTGCGGCCCACCAATCCCAGGGCATGGTCCAGGCGGTCGTTCAGCAACACCCGATTGGGCAAATCGGTCAAGGCGTCGTGCGAGGCCAAGTGACGCAAACGCTGATCCTCGGCCCTGGTTTCCGTCACATCGCTGAACAGCGAGACATAGCGGATAATGGCGCCATCGGCATCCCGCACGGCGGAAATGTTCTGCCAGGCCAGGAACACCTCGCCCGATTTGCGGCGGTTCCACAATTCGCCTTCGTAATGACCGTCGTCCCGCAGGCAATTCCAGAACCGGGCATAGAACGCGGCGTCTTGATGCTTGGATTTCAACACACGGGGGGTCAGGCCCAGGATTTCACCGCGACTGTATCCGGTGATGCGGGTGAAGGATTCGTTCACCGACAAGATGGTGCCGTCCACGTCGGTGACCATGATCGCCTGATTGGCCTGATGGAAGACGTTGGCGGCCAGGGACAGCTCGGCCTCGGTCGCCTTGCGGGCGGTGACGTCCTCGAAGGTCCAGATGCTGCCGTCGGCGGGATCGTCCTGGGACAATTGCTTGCCCAGCATGCGGGCCCAGAACAGGCGCCCATCCTTGTGTTTCATCAACCGTTCAAAGGCATAGCGTTCGCCTTTGGCCAACTCGGCATAGGCCTGCTTGCCCAATTGCTGATACTCGTCCTCGCTGGGATAGAAGACCGAAGTATTGTGGCCGCACATTTCATCGACAGTGTAGCCGAACAATTGGGCCATCGCCTCGTTGCACCACACCAGCACCCGGTCGCGCACCAAGGCGATGCCGATGCTGGAACAGCTGAGGATGGTGTCCAATTGCAGCATCTGGCTTTTGTAATGCTGCTGCAAAATCACATGCGAGGTGACGTCGCGGGAATAGATCCCCACATGGGTCACCTGCCCTTCGGCGTTCTCGACCGGATAAACCGAATGTTCCAGGTGCATGCCGTCGCGCTGGTCGCTGAACAGATGCGTTTGATGAGTCACCGCCACGTTGTGGACGAAGTTGCGGCGCCGTTCGCGTACGCTTTCCGGCATGTGGTCGAAAATGTTGCTGCCCAGGAACGCTTCCAGGCTCTGCCCGAAACGCTCGGCCATGGCTTGGTTCGAAGTGACGATCTCGCCCTTGGGAGTAACCAAGCAGGCCGGATCCATCGACGCATTGATCAAGGCGGCGGTCTGGCGTTCGCTTTCCATCAGGCGCAGGCGGCTGTGCAGCAGGATATGGGCCAGAACCGACAACAAAAACGACAGCCCGATGCCGGCGATCAGATAATAACGGGCAATTCCTTGCCCCTGCCACCCCGCCAAGGGACGGGCGGCGACTTGCCACAGCCCCCCAGGGATGGGGACATCCAGCACGACGCTGTCTTGGCCGAACAAACCGGCGTCGCCAAAAAACACCGCGCCATTGGCCCCCAAACCATCGGTGCCGCGCACGGCGAAGGCGATGCCGTTGATTTCCTCTGACAGATTGGCCGAGGCCAACAATCCGGGAACATCCAGAACCAGGCTGATGACCCCCCAATACGAGCCGTCCGACAGGAAAACCGGGGTCCGGCTGATCAGCCCGGTGCCCCCCTGACGCAACTTGATCGGCCCGGCCATGGTGGTGGCACGGCGCTCGATGGCCTTTTGCACCGCGGGCCATTGACTGGGAATGTCCGGGTAATAAAGACCAATGGCGGCTTCGTTGCCTTCCAGGGGATAAATGGTGGCGATGCGATTGCCCGGGGCCAGACCGATATTGCGGATGTTGCGACCATATTCATGCAAGGCGTGCAGCATGCCTTGGTCGTCATCGTTGATCCCACCGTCTTGCACGACGACGTGGGCCGCCATGCCGTTGGCCAGAAAGACATTGGCATTCAATTCGGCCTGCAACGCCGACATGACCACCAGAACCTGCTGCCCCACTTGGTCACGCAGGTGATGTTCGCGCCGCTCCGTCTCGAAACGCGCCACCAGCCAGCTGAACAGGCACAAGGCGACGAAGATCAAGCTGGCAATGGCAAGCGAACGAGCGCGATACGAGATCGACAAAGGCAGCGCATCCCGTAGTGATCAACCGAACCGATAAAATGCCACCAAACCAAATACCAAAGCAATACGTCATATCACCTAGGGAGAGATCAGGCAGGATGCAGCCTGACGAATGGCCTGATCCAGTTCGGTTTGCGGGGCATAGGGCCCCGCGGTCAGCATCAAATTGTCCACCAGCCCGAAATCTTCCACCACCATGCCGTGGACCTGGCAAAAGGCGCGGCCATCCGCGTCCTTTTGGTGCTCGACCCGTTCCAGGTAGGGCCTTGTATCCTCGCACCAGGAAAAGACGGGTTTGCCCAGGGCTTCGGCATAGCCCATCTCCCACGCCGTGCCGGCATCGGCACCGGGGCCACGGAACGGCGAAATGCAGGCGATCACCGCGTCACATTGCTTGATCTTGTCCACGTTGGCTTGGCGGATGGCGGCGGCCTGTTCGGCCAGGGGCAGATCGTTCCAATCGGCCTCGCCATCCAGGGGGGCCACGCCTTGCAGACCATTTTCGGCACAGATTTCCTTCATATACTGGAACAACGCCTTGGCCGCCGGGTGAAAGACGGCGGGACCGGCCAGATAGACCTTGGGTTTGGCGGACATGATTTTGCCTTTCGTCACAGGCCAAGAATACGGTGGCGGAAATCGCCGTCGGCCAATTGGGCGGAAGTGCCGGTCCACGACACCGTGCCTTTTTCCAGCACCACATGGCGGTGTGCCAGGGTCAACAGAGACTCGATGTTCTTGTCGATGACCAGGATCGACAGCTTTCCGACAGCCAATTGACGGATGGCGGCCCAGATCTGTTCGCGGATCAACGGCGCCAAGCCTTCGGTCGCTTCGTCCAGGATCAGCAAGGACGGATTGGTCATCAAGGCACGGCCCACCGCCACCATCTGCTGTTCGCCGCCCGACAGATTGGCGGCCATGCGGTCGCGCAGCTTGGTCAGCGCCGGGAACAGGTCATAGACCCGGTCTTCGGTCCAGCCTTCGCCGCCCCGGGAAATGGCGGTGGCCACCAGATTTTCCCGCACGCTGAGATTGGGGAAGACGCGGCGGCCCTCGGGGACCAGACCGATGCCGGCGCGGGCCACCAGATGGGCCGGTTTGCCGGAAATCACCTGGCCCTGGAAACGGATGGTGCCGTGGCGCGGTTTCAACAGACCGGCGATGGATTCGACGGTGGTGCTTTTACCCATGCCGTTGCGGCCCAACAACGCCAACACCTCGCCCTCGGCAATGGTGAAGGACACCCCGAACAGGGCCTGGGCGTCGCCGTGGAAGGTTTCGATGGATTGGATGTCCAGCATCAGTGGTCCTCGCCCAGATAGGCTTGGCGCACCTGCTCGTCGGCGCGGATGGCGTCGGGGGGACCGCTGGCGATGACGGCGCCATAGACCAGCACCGAAATGCGGTCGGCCAATTGGAAGACCGCGTCCATGTCGTGTTCCACCAGCAAGATGGTGCGCTCGCCCTTCAGGCTGGCCAGCAATTCGACCATGCGCAAGCCGTCATCGGGGCCCATGCCGGCCATGGGTTCGTCCAACAACAGCATGGTGGGGTCACCGGCCAGGGCCATGGCCAGTTCCAACTGACGGCGTTCGCCATGGGACAGGGCCGAGGCCGGGTCACGGGCGCGATCAGCCAGTCCCACCCGCTCCAACGCCGACAAGGCCGGGCCGGTCAGGGCCTTGTCACGCAAGGCGGAACGCCAAAAGCGGAAGGAATGGCCCTGATGGGCTTGGACCGCCAGGGCCACATTGGCCAACACGCTGAAGGTCTTGAAGATGGATGTGATCTGGAACGACCGCGCCAAACCCAGCCGCGCCCGCCGGTGCACATGCAATTTGGTGACGTCGTGGCCGTCGAAATGAATGCGGCCCTGATCGGGGGCCATTTCCCCCGACAACTGGCCGATCAACGTGCTTTTACCGGCGCCGTTGGGGCCGATCAAAGCATGCAGATGGCCGCGTTCCACCCGCAAATCCACATGATTGGTGGCGATCACGCCGCCGAAGCGTTTGACCAGTCCGTTGGTGTGCAGCAAAGGCTCAGTCATGGTGGCCGCGCCCCCGCAGCAATCCCCACAGCCCGCGCCGCGCCGACAAAGCCAGCAGCAGCAAAAGCGGCCCCAAGATCACCTGCCAATGCTGGGTCAGATCGGCCAGACCTTCTTCCAGCGCCATCAGCGCCACCGCCCCCAAAACCGGGCCGACCAAGGACCCCATGCCACCCAACACCACCATGACCAGCAATTCACCGGATTTCTGCCAGCTCATCAGCGCCGGGCTGGCGAATTCCGAGGCATTGGCCAAAAGCGCCCCGGCCAGCCCGCAGACCATGCCGGAAAGCACGAAGGCCGCCAGCTTGTAGCGATAGGTGGGAAAGCCCAAGGCGCGCATGCGCCGTTCGTTGTCGCGGATGCCGCGCAGTACCATGCCGAAACGACTGGCCCGCAGGCGCAGCAGAACAGCCAACACCACCACCAGAATGCCCAGGCACAGATAATAAAAAGTCTGCGGATCGGACAGTTTCAGCCCCAGCAATTCACTGCGGTTATAAAGGGTGATGCCGTCATCGCCGCCATAGGTCTTCAGCCCGCCGGCCAGATAGAACAGCATCTGGGCGAAGGCCAGGGTGATCATGATGAAATGAACGCCGCTGGTGCGCAACGAGATAGCGCCGATACACAGCGCCGCCAGTCCGGACACCCCCATGGCCAAAGGCCACACCAGCAAGGCGTTCTCGCTGCCCGGCAGACCGAACGGCAAGGCCGAGCCGTCGAAGACGTGCCACGAGCCGATGCCCACCACATAGGCGCCGATCCCCAAAAAGGCGGCGTGGCCGAAACTGACCATGCCGCCTAAGCCCATGACCAGATCCAGCGCCAGCGCCGCCAGGGCCATGATCAGCACGCGGGCGGCGAAACCCACATAGAAACCCTGTCCCAAGGCGCCCAGCAAAGGCGGCAGGGCCAAGGCCAGCACCAGCAATAAGACCAGGATCAGACGGGAGCGTCGTTCAGGTGCCATAAAGCCCCTTTGGCCGCCAGGCCAGGATCAGGACCATCAACACGTAAACCGAGCTGGAAGCCAGCGAGGCGCCGATACCGTCGGCCACCGAGGCGCCGAAGGCACCGCGCAGCACAACCGGCAGCAAGGTGCGGCCCAAAGTGTCCACCAACCCGACCAGCAGGGCGCCGACCAGCGCCCCCTTGACCGAGCCGATGCCACCGATCACCACCACCACGAAGGCCAGGATCAGGATGCTTTCGCCCATGCCCACCTGCACCGACAACACGGTGCCGGCCATGCCGCCGGCCAAGGCGGCCAGTCCGGCGCCCAAGCCGAAGACGATGGTGAACAGCTTGTCGATATCCACGCCCATGGCCCCGGCCATGGCGCGGTCGGACGCCCCGGCGCGCAGCCGCATGCCCAGCCGGGTGCGCTGGATCAGCAGGGCCAGACCGGCGGCCACGGCCAGACCGGTGACCAGGATGGCCAGACGGAACTGCGGATAGGCGATGCCGGGCGGGATTTCCACCGTCCCCGACAACATTTCGGGCGGCGACAAAAAGATGGGCTGCGCCCCCCAGATCATGCGCACGCCTTCATTGAAGAACATGATCAGGCCGAAAGTGGCCAGCACCTGATCCAGGTGGTCGCGTTGGTACAATTTCCGGATGGCGATCCATTCCACCGCCATGCCGATCAACGCCGCCGCCGGAATGGCCAGGGCCAGGCCGACAAGGTAATTGTCGAACCTGGCGCCCAAGGTGGCGGTCAGATAGGCGCCGACCATATAGAACGACCCGTGCGACAGATGGATCACGTCCATGATGCCGAAAACAAGGGTCAGGCCGGCCGCCATCAGAAACAAGGTGATGCCGAGCTGAAGGCCGTTCAGGCCTTGCTCGACGAACAACTGAAAGATCACATGGAGCACTCGTCCACATAGGCGTCGCCACGTTCGCTGAAGATGGGGGCCACCTTCTTGTTCATGTAACGACCCTGGGCATCCTTGACCACTTCACGCAGGAAGAAGTCCTGGATGGGGAAATGGTTCTTGTTGAACTTGAAGGCGCCACGCACCGACTTGAAATCGGCTTCCATCAGGGCCTTGCCCAAAGCGGCCTTGTCGTCCAGCTTGCCGCCCACCTTGCGGATGGCCGAATCCATCAGCAGGGCGGCGTCATAGGCCTGGCTGGCATAGACGCTGGGCAGACGACCAGTGGCGGCAACGAAATCGGCGACGAACTTCTTGTTTTGGGGATTGTCCAGATCGGGGCTCCACTGGGCGGTGTTGAGCGTGCCCAGCGCCGCGTCACCCATGGCCGGAAGCGTGTCTTCCGAGAAGGTGAAGCCAGGGCCGAACAGCGGAATCTTGCCCTTCAGACCGGCCTGTTCCCATTGCTTGACGAAGTTCACGCCCATGCCGCCCGGATAGAACACATAGACGGCGTCGGGGGCGGCGGCCTTCAAGCTCGCCAGTTCGGCGGCGTAATCCAGCTGGTTGACGGTGGTGTAGACCTCGCCGGCCAGGGCGCCGGCATAGAAACGCTTGAAGCCGTTCAGCCCGTCCTTGCCCGCCGGATAGTTCGGCGCCATCAGATAGACCTTCTTGTAGCCCTTGGCCTGGACGTAATGGCCCATGGCTTCGTGCTGGTTGTCGTTCTGATAGGCGGCCGAGAAGAAATATGGACTGCACTTCTTGCCGGCCAGTTGCGACGGGCTGGCATTGGCCGAGATGTAATAGGTCTGGGCACGGTCGAAGCTGGGCTGCACCGCCAGCATCAGGTTGGAAAAGATCACGCCGGTGGCGAAATCGACCTTTTCCTTTTCGATCAGGCGGGTGGCGGCATCCTTGGCGACATCGGGCTTTTGCTGGTCGTCGACTTCGATGATTGTGGCCTTCAGGCCACCCAAGGAACCGCCCAAATTCTTCACCGCCAGATTGAAGGCGTCGCGCACGTCGATGCCCAAGGACGAACCGGGGCCGGAAAGAGTGGTCAGCATGCCGACCTTGACCTCGCCAGAAGCGGCGAAAGACGGCGCGGCGGCGGCCAGAAACCCGGCGACGACCAGTGACGAA
The DNA here is from genome assembly GCA_002435715.1 of Rhodospirillaceae bacterium UBA6219. Taxonomy (GTDB): domain Bacteria; phylum Pseudomonadota; class Alphaproteobacteria; order Rhodospirillales; family Magnetospirillaceae; genus Magnetospirillum. Next base: position 62,029 of record DISD01000073.1, on the reverse strand, counting down.
GTGGTGATGCGCGACATGTTGCTCCCCTTATGCCCTCGCTTTGGAAGCGGCCATGAAACCAGTTCGTTGCGGATGCGTCAAAACCAAATCAGCCGCCGGAACGGCAATCTCGGCCACCGAAACCGGGAATTGCATACCGCCATCGGGTCCTTTCCCTATTGTGTTATCACCGGAAAACTTTAGAACGCATCGAAAATTCCCCGCCATGGAGTTTTCGATGAGCATACTGCCCGACTATCTGCGGACCGAGGTTTTGACCTTCGACCTGCATCACCGCTGGTTCCTGATCCTGTTCCGCCACCTGGAAGACAACGTCAAAGCCGAACGTTGGGGCTTCGCCGACTGGGCTTGCGAGAAAGTCGGCCGCTACCTGCTGGTCCATAACGGCTGCGAGGAACATTCCATGCAGCGTTTCCAATACGACCACATCGCCGAACACAAGAAAGCCCACACTTTCTTCGTCCGCCGCTGGGACCAGATCAGCGAAGCCACCACCCAGCGCCGCCTGGACCTGTCCGACGTCGCCGATTTCCGCCAAGCGCTGATCGACCACATCGCCAGCGACGACCAGCGTTACTCGGATTATTTCGAACGGACCGGCCGGCTGTTGCAGGCCAACAACGTGCTGTGGCGCGATGGCCTGGCCTTGATGCCATAATGGAATTGATGAGGGAGGACGAAGGTCAATCGTTGTCGACCAGAGACGTCCCCCGGGATTCGTGATGCAGGTGTTCGATGTGCTTTTCCGTGCACTGAATACTTTGCGGGCACAAATTCTTTGATGCGCACTTCAACAGACTGATCAAGTGCCGGACCCGATCCACCTGATCGGGTTTTTCGCAGGGTCTATTCATGATCGCCACCCAAGGCCGCCCATGACTTCAGTATGAATATCCCCGGTTTCGCGATATTAGCGCAACTATCCGTGCGGATATAAGGCCTTGACCCTAGTTGCTTATATTTGCCACAGATAATGGACGCATAAAATCTGACTACAATTATTGATACAAGAGGCATAACCCTCTCCGACTTCTTTTTTGACACGTATGGCTTTCCCCGCCTTTCGCCGCAAGAAAATGGGGAAATATCTGTCGATCGACAGCCAGCTCGCGCCCTAACCTTTCTGGCGCCTTGCTTGGTCTTAAAAGACACGTCAAGCTCTCCGACATGGGAGATGGGGTGTGCTCCGAAGGGAGAAATGGGGGATGGTGTCGTTTGCGTTACGTCCGGGCTGGGGGCGCCGGATCGTTTGGGGCGGGGGCGCCTTGGCCACCCTGCTTGCGGCCTATGGCCTGCTGGGTTCCGACGACAAACCGTCATCCGCGGCCACCAAATCCAATCTATCCGTCGTCTCCCGTGGCCGGATTGAACCGGTGGGGCGGGTCCGCGCCGTTTATGGTCCGTCGGAAGGCGGCGTCGTCCAGCAATTGCGGGTCGACCAGGGCGAGACGGTGAAAGCCGGGCAGATCCTGGCCATCCTGGATGGCTACGACATCCGCCAGGCCGAACTACAGATGGCCGAACGCACCTTGGCGCTGACCGGCCTGCAACGGGAACAGACCATCGCCGGGGCCAAGCGTTCCGACATCGCCGCCCAGCGCAACGTGCTGGCCGCCAAGGAAGCCCGCCGCGACATGCTGGAGCGGGAATGGAAACGCCGCCAAGCCCTGTTCGCCGACGGCCATGTGTCGCAGCAGGCCCTGGATTCCCTGGCCGCCGACCGCAAGACGGCGGAAAACGAAGTGGCCCAGGCCGCCAATGTGCTGAAGGCCCAGACCGAGACCCGCGGCATCGACGACCGCGTCGCCCAGGCGCGGATCGAGGTGGAACGCGCCGCCATGGACCGAGCCCGCGCCCAGGCCGAACATCTGGTCATCCGCGCCCCGGTGGACGGGATGGTGCTGTCGGTGCAAAGCCGGGCCGGGGAAGTGATCGGCCAGAACGGCATCCTGCGTCTGGCCGCCCTGGACAAGCTGGAAGTGGTCGCCGAAATCGAGGAAAGCCAAGCCAATTATTTGAGCGAGGGCATGAAAGCCCTGATCCAGGCCCGTTTCCTCGACCAGCCAATCGCCGGCACCGTGCGCCGTATCGCTCACGAAGTCTATCGCGAGAAACGCCCGGCGTCGGACGTGCTGACCGGGCGCGACGCCCGCATCGTCGAGGTGGACATCACCCCCGATTCCCCGCTGCCCGCCATCTTGGGGGCCGAGGTGGTGGTGCGGCTGGAACGCGCCGACAAACCGGCGGTCCAATAATGCTGCGGATCGCGGCGGAACTGGCCTTTCGCCAATTGCTCCATCGCGGCGGCAAGCTGTCGGGCGCGCTGGTCGGCATCTGTGTGGCCATCGTGTTGATCTTCACCCAATTGGGGTTTCAGAACGCCCTTTACGACAGCGCCGTGGGCATTCCGCGTGCCCTTGACGCCGACATCCTGATCGCCGGCCCCACTTTCAAATCCTGGGCCGATTCGCCACCTTGGATGAACCGGGCGTTGTTGTACGAAGCCCAGGGCATGCCCGGCGTGCGCAGTGTCGCGCCGCTTTATTCCGCCGCCATCCAGATCGCCAGCCCGCTGGACGGCCATGGGCTCAGCTGTTTCCTGCTGGCCTTTTCGCCCAATGCCCCGGTGTTCGGCAACGCCGACATCAACGCCCTGATCCCGCAATTGGCCCTGCCCGACCATCTGATCATGGACGCCCAATCAAGGGTGGATTTCGAAGCCATCAGCGACGCCGTCCGCGCCCGTGGCGAGACCGAGATCACTGTGTTGAACGCCACCGACACCCTGCAGCGTCTGGGCTGGGTCAGCGGTCTGTTCGATCTGGGGCCGTCGTTCACCATCGACGGCACCATGATCACCTCGGATCTCAACTATTACCGCCTGACCTCGACGCCGCTGGACCGGGTGGGCGTCGGCGTGGTTCGGGTCCAGGAGGGCCAGGATTCAAGCCTCATCCGCGACCAATTGGCCGCCGCCTTGGACGGCCGCGCCCGGGTGTTCCTGAAATCCGATTTCATCGACAACGAAATCGCCTATTACGCCGAAAACACCCCCATCGGCTATATTTTCCGCCTGGGCCTGATCGTCGGCACCTTCGTCGGCATCGTCTTCATTTCCCAGGCCCTGCACGGCATCGTCAGCGACAATCTGAAGGAATACGCCACCCTGCGGGCCATCGGCTATCAGCAGGGCTTCTTCAGCGCCGTGGTCGGCTGCATCGCCCTGGTGTTGTCGGTGGCCGCCTATGTGCCGTCGGCCCTGTTGGCCTGGGGGGTCTATGCCCTGGCCGCCGACGCGTCGAAACTGCCGCTGCGCATGAACGCAGCCGACATGACCACCATCTTCGTCCTGGTGTTGGTGATGGCGGTGACCGCCACCCTGCTGGCGGTGGGCAAGATCCGCAAGGCCGACCCGGTGGATCTGTTCTCATGAGCTCCGCCCCCGTCATCCGCACCCAAGGCCTGTCACATTTTTTCGGCGACGAGGCATCGCGCGCCCAGGTTCTGTTCGACCTGAACGTCGACATCGATCCGGGTTCGCTGGTCATCCTGACCGGGCCGTCAGGGTCGGGCAAGACCACGCTGCTGACCCTGATGGGGGCCATGCGCAGCGTCCAACAGGGCCAGATCACCATTTTGGGTAAAAGCCTGTCGGGCCTGCAGGGTGCGGCGCTGACCCAGATGCGCCGCGATATCGGCTTCATCTTCCAGATGCATAATCTGTTCGATTCGCTGACCGCCATGCAGAACCTGATCATGGCGACGCATATGTCGGACATTCCCCCCGATCAGGCCCGGCGTAATTGCCAGGCGCTGCTGGAACGGCTGGGATTGGGCCATCGCATCCATCACAAACCGGCGGCTTTGTCGGGCGGCCAACGCCAACGGGTGGCGGTGGCCCGCGCTCTGGTCAATTCGCCCCGGCTGATCCTGGCCGACGAACCCACCGCCGCGCTGGATCAGAAATCGGGGCTGGAAGTGGTGACCATGCTGCGCGAATTCGCCGCCCAGGACGGCCGCGCCGTGGTCATGGTCACCCATGACAACCGCATCATCGGTCTGGCCGACCGCATCATGAACATGGTGGACGGCCGTATCGTCTCGGACGTGCGGGTCAACGTCACGGTCAGTTTGTCCCTGGCGCTGCGCGGCATCGACCTGTTCGCCCGGCTCAGCACCGCCGAACTGACCCAAGTGGCGGAAAAGATGACCGCCCGCCCGTTTACCGACGGCGAAGTCTTCGTCCGCCAAGGCGAGGACGGCGACATGTTCTATCTGCTGCAGGACGGCCAAGCCGAGGTGGTGATCCGCGAAAACGGCCAGGACCGAATCGCCGCGACCTTGGGACCGGGGCAATATTTCGGCGAACGTGCCCTGATCACCGGCGAGACCCGCAACGCCACCGTCATCGGACGTGGCGCCGGGCGCATCGCCCTGCTCAGCAAGGAAGAATTCCAGCAGGCGCTGAACTTGGCGCCCGACTTGCCCGAACAATTGAAGCGTATCTATTTTGGCCGCTGAGCAGCGCCAAGCGGCGGGGAGAGTGCAGTGAGTTTTTCGTTCGTCGCAAGGTGCGTGCGCCAGATGCTGGCTTTCCGGGGCCGCTTCGCCTTGCTGGTGATGGCGCTGCTGATGGAGGCATCCTATTACCTGGGCAGCCCGCTGCTTTATAAATTCATCTTCGACGAAGGCATCACCCAAGGTCAAAAGGACGTGCTGATCTGGGCAATGGCGGTGCTGGCCGGTTTGCTGGCGGTGCAAAGTCTGGCGACCTTCGCTCAGGAACGCCTGTCCGGCGTCTTGGGCATGAAGGTGATGAACCGCCTGCGCGCCCGTCTGCACGACAAGTTGCAGCACTTCCCGCCGCCGGTGGTGGCGGCGCGGTCCCAGGGCGATCTGGTGCAGTTGTTCGGCGCCGACGTCGCCGCCGTGGAAACTGCCCTGGTGCGCGCCGTGCCGCCCCTGTTGCTGCATTCGCTGATCATCGGCGCCAGTCTGGTTCTGCTGTTGGGCATCAATTGGATTTTGTTTCTGATCACCATGGCGGTTCTGCCCATGGCGGTGCTGATCCCCAAGATTTTCGCCACCAAGGCGGCGCGGTGGGAAGGCCATCATCAGCAGGCCAAGGCCCGGGCCACCGGCTTCATCCAGGAAAGTCTGGCCACCTTGCCGGTCATCCGCCTGTTTCATCTGGCACAACGCCGAGAACGGGCCTTCGGCACCCATCTTGACCGCCTGGACCAGACAGGCAGCCATGCCTATCTGTTCGGCGGATTGGTGGCGCGCACCGCCATCCTGGGGACCGGCATCACCCAATTGGTGGTGGTCAGCGCCGGCGCCGTACTGGCGGTGAACGGCCAGATGACCGCCGGTCTGCTGATCGCCTTCGTCGGTTTGTTGATGGGCATCGCCGAAGCGGTGGGCATGCTGACCACCGCCATTCCGCTGATGATCAGCGCCCAACAGGCCCATTGCCGCATCCAGTCCTTCTTGGACGAAGACATCCCCAGCCCGCAAACCGAAGACGCCATCCGCTTGGACCAGTTGAACGGCGAGATCGTCTTCGACAACGTGTGTTTCGGCTATGACCCGGCGCATCCCATCCTGAACGGCCTGGGCTTCACCATCCGGCCGGGCAGCCGGGTGGCCCTGGTCGGCCCGTCGGGCTGCGGCAAATCCACCGCGCTTTCCTTGCTGATGCGCTTCGCGCCGGCTCAATCGGGCCAAGTGCTGCTGGACGGTGTGCCCATCGGGAACATCGCCGAGGAATCCTTACGCGCCCATATCGCCGTGGTGCTGCAAAACGCCCTGCTGTTCGACGCCTCGATCCGCGACAACATCCTGGCCGGCAATCCCGACGCGACCGATGATGGCATCATCGCCGCCGCCCGTGCCGCCGGCATCCACGATGCCATCCTGGCCAAGCCCCTGGGCTACGACACCCCGGTCAGCCCGGCGGCCGGCGCCTTGTCCGGCGGCGAGCGCCAACGCATCGCCGTAGCCCGCGCCCTGATCCGCCGCGCCCCCATTCTGTTGCTGGACGAAGCCACCTCGGCCCTGGACCCGGCCTCGGAACACGTGGTCAACGATTCCGTGGCGGCGCTGGCGCCGGAATGCACCGTGGTGTCGGTCACCCACCGTCTGGCCTCGGTGGTGGATTACGATCTGATCCTGGTGCTGAAGGACGGGCGATTGGTGGAAAGTGGCCGCCATGATTCCCTGGTGGCGCAAGGCGGGCTTTATACCCAATTGTGGACCCGCCAGCAGGGCATGGCCACCGCCGCCGCCATTGACGGCCAAAGCCTGATCACCCCCGATCGTCTGGCCCTGATTCCCTTCTTGTCGGAATGCAGCCGCCAGACCCTGGAAGAACTGAGCGAATTGTTCGTGGCGTCGCATTTCACCGAAGGCCAATACGTCTTCCATCACGGCGATCCGGGCGAACATTTCTATGTGATCGCGCGTGGTTGCGTGCAGGTCCTGGTCCCCGACGGCGACAACATGCAGGTGGTCAACACCCTGCGCGACGGCGATTTCTTCGGCGAGATCGCGCTTTTGCGTGACGTGCCGCGCACCGCCAGCATCGTCGCCTGGGCCGACACCTGGTGTCTGTCGCTGTCCAGCCAGCAATTCCTGCGCATCATGCAGACCGAGCCGGAATTGCACGCCCGCGTCAACGCCGCCGTCCGCGCGGTCATCGGTGACGAGGTGATTTAGAGCGGATTTCGACCAATCGAAATCCGCTCTCTTTGGCACGATGCGCCCCGTTCCGGGGCCGCTCAACGCCGCGCAGGCTCATCGCGGATGGCGCTCTGACCTTGTCAGATCGAAATCCGCTCTAGCTCTTCACCAGGGTCACCTGGGCCACGTCGATGCCACCGCCCATGAAACCGCCTTCGCAATACATCAGGTAGAAGCGCCACAGATTGATGAAATCGTCGTCGAAACCGGCGGGCAACCGGGCAGCTTCGATAGCGGCGTCGAAATTCTGCCGCCAGCGTTTCAGGGTCTCTGCATAATGCAGGCCGAAGCCGTGGCGTTTTTCCCAGCGAAGACCGGCTTTTTCCGCCGCCGCGCGGAAACGGCTTTCGGAAATCAGCATGCCGCCGGGAAAGATATAGGTCTGGATGAAATCGGCATTGGCCCGGTAATCCTCGAACACCGCGTCGTCGATCTCGATATATTGGATCGCCGCTTTGCCGCCCGGCTTCAGCGCCTGGGCGATGGAAGCCATGTATTCTGGCCAGTATTTCTCGCCCACCGCTTCCACCATCTCGACACTGGCCACCGCGTCATAGGTGCCGTCCACATGGCGGTAATCGCAGATGTGAAAGCGCGCCTTGTCCGCCAGACCGGCCTTGGCGATGCGCTGATCGGCCCAGGCCTTTTGTTCTTGGGACAGCGTAATGCCGGTGACGTCCAAATCGTAATGGGCCGCCGCCACCTCGGCCAGACCACCCCAGCCGCAGCCGATCTCCAGCAACTTGGCGCCGGGCGCCAGGTCCAAGCGGTCCAACAGATGGGTGATCTTGCGGTGCTGGGCGTCCTGCAACGCTTCGGTATCGGAAATGGGCTCGGCGAACAGCGCCGAGGAATAGCTCATGGTGGGGTCCAACCACGTCTCGTAGAAATCGTTCCCCAGATCGTAGTGATGGGCGATGTTCTTGCGCGAATTGGCCGGATTGTTGTGCCGCAATCCATGCCACAGCCGGTTGACGATGCGGAACAGCCCCTGGGCACGGCCGATTTCCCCCAGGGGATGACGGTTGCGCATGGAAAGATCGAACAAAGGCACCGGGTCGGGAGAGGTCCAATCCCCCGCCGCCCACGACCGGTACCACCCCACCGAGCCGGTAGCCACCAATTGCACCAAGGGGCGCCAGTTCTTCAGCTCGATCACCGCCACCGGACCGGGTTTGCGGCCGCCCAGCACCCGCTTGGTGCCGTCGGGCAAGGTGGCCTCGATGGCGCCTTCTTCCAGCCCCCGGTCAATGCGGTCCAACAGCGAGCGGAAGCCCGGCGCCAGCAGATGCGCCATCATGCCGCCGCCCTTGGCGAAACGCTTGTCGGCATTGGTCAGGTGACGTCCCCGCACCTTGGGTCGACTGGTCATGGCCGCCCCCTAGGCTTCGTCGCAAACCGGCGGGAAGTCCTGCCCCACCATGCCCGGTGCGGACGGGAAGGCGGCGCGCAGACCCATTCCCTGTTCGCATTGATCCAGCATGCGGTTCAGCTCGCCCATGTAATCGACCACGAAACCCGGCGTCCAGGTCAGGAAGTCGGCACGCCCCCGGATCAACGCCGCCAGCCACAAACCGGGATCGACCATCAACCGGAGCAGACGCAAGAACGGACGGGGACCGGCATGGACACCTTCCATGGCGGCTTCCAAGCCTGGCCCCACCGCCACCGCGCAATTGCGGTTGACCAGGGAATAGGTCTTGTCCTGACGAAACGAGTCCCAATAGGCCCGCAGGCGGCGTTCGCTGAAACGACGCAGCATGAATTGACGGTTCGGAGCCCGCCAATCCTCCACCTCGAAGGCGAAGGACGGCACGAACGAGCCTTCCATGTTGTGGGTGGGTTCGCCGCTCATGGTGTTGATGAAGTCGCTGCTGGAACGTTCGATTTCTTCGTTGGGGTAATAGCTGACATAGAAATCAGCTCCCAATTCCAGCGACACATGGCCCGACGACATGCCGCCATCGGTATCGGGCACGGCGAAATAGCGATCGATGACCGGCAGCCGCATGGTGACGTTGGGAGCGCCCGACGGCATCCAATTATACATCATCAACGGCCGTTCATCGGGCGAGCGCGGCATTTCGGGATCGGCGAAGGACGGCGCGTGGGCATGCCAGTCGCGGGTGGAATAAAGGGTGGAACGCAGGATCGAGGTCTTGTCGTCCAAACGCCGTAGATGCAGCCCCATGCGCAGCAGAACCCAACCGGACAAGGCCAGCGACAGGGCCAGGACCAGGGCGATGTTGGGTTCAGGCGCCAGCGGCCATTGCCAGAACAATCCGGCGGCGCCGCCCAATTGCGCCAAGGCCACCAAAGTGTTGCGGCGCCAGCCCGGCACATGGACCACCAAGGCGATGCCCAGACGGATCACCCCGTCGATGACCAGGGCCAAGGCGATCACCACCGAAGCGATCCAATCGCCTTGCAGGGAGGGGGGCGCCAGCAAAGCGGCCGCCACCGCCAAAGGCAGGGCCAATCGCCACAGACGATGCACCAATTCGCGGCGATCGGGGGCATTCGTCACCGCCACCAGATGGAACAACGCCACCATCAGGAACAGCGATCCGAAAAGCTGATGCGAAAGCCGGGCTTCACCGTCCAGGGCATCCCAGACCACCCCGCCGGCCAGGGAGACGACGCCCAGGCCCAAAGCCGCCACCAGCATCCAAACAGGGCGGAAAGCCGCCGGCCCAATCAGCAAAAAGGCAATTTTCAGCATTCAACAAACCCGCATGTTGCCGAGACATCTGACAAGCCGCGGGGGGAACGGCTGTGGGGAATTAGACCTTCTAGGGGGATGAGCCCAAAGGGCTGGCTTCAGTTTGCCATGCATATGGCGACACCTCAACGTCCACACCACATAGAGCGAAACACCGAAGGAGACAAGGAACAAACGTTCCACCCCTTTGGCGAGTCCTGATCAATGCAGCCACCCATCCCTGACTTAAGATTACTGACCGACACTAGATGTCGCAACGGGAAGATGACGGCACAAACCTTTGGCTGATCTTGTCCATCGCCCTCGGCTTAAGAAATCCGGCTGGGTGCCACCAGTGATTTTGCACGTGCCGCATTTTAGTTGACCCGGACAACCCGATTATTCTAAGCAGACCGCCATTCCCTTGACCCCATCGATTCCGTTCGATCCAGAGCGCCTGACCAAGGAAGCGAGGATATTTCATGTCTGCCCTTTCCCGCTTACAGAGCGAATGGTTCGCCAACGTGCCGCGCGACATGCTGGCCGGCACCGTCGTCGCCCTGGCGCTGATCCCCGAAGCCATCGCGTTTTCCATCATCGCCGGGGTCGATCCCAAGGTCGGGCTGTACGCGTCGTTTTCCATGGCGGTGGTCATCGCCTTCGCCGGCGGACGCCCCGGCATGATCTCGGCCGCCACCGGCGCCATGGCCTTGGTGATGGTGAGCTTGGTCAAGGATCACGGACTGCAATATCTGCTGGCCGCCACCTTGTTGACCGGGATCATGCAAATCGCCGCCGGCTGGGCCCGGCTGGGGGCGTTGATGCGCTTCGTTTCGCGCTCGGTCATCACCGGCTTCGTCAACGCCCTGGCCATCCTGATCTTCATGGCGCAATTGCCGGAACTGATCGACGTCTCCTGGCACGTCTATGCCATGGTCGCCGCCGGACTGGCCATCATCTACCTGTTTCCGCGCCTGACCACCGCCATCCCGTCGCCGCTGGTGACCATCATCGTGCTGACCGCTGTCAGCGTCACCTTGGGCCTGGATGTCCACACCGTCGGCGACATGGGCCAATTGCCCGGCAGCCTGCCGGTTTTCCTGATCCCCGACGTGCCGCTGAACTGGCAGACCCTGGCCATCATCGCCCCCTATTCCGCCACCATGGCGGTGGTCGGCCTGCTGGAATCCATGATGACCGCCTCCATCGTCGACGATCTGACCGGCACCGGCAGCGACAAGAACCGCGAATGCGTGGGTCAGGGTCTGGCCAACATCGTCACCGGCTTCATCGGCGGCATGGGCGGCTGTGCCATGATCGGCCAATCGGTGATCAACGTGAAATCCGGCGGGCGCGGCCGTCTGTCCACCCTGACCGCCGGCGCACTGTTGCTGATCATGGTGGTGTTCCTGGGCGATTGGGTCGGGCGCATTCCCATGGCGGCGTTGGTGTCGGTGATGATCATGGTGTCCATCGGGACCTTCGACTGGTCGTCCCTCCGCAATCTGCGCGACCACCCCAAAAGCTCGTCGGTGGTGATGCTGTCCACCGTCGCCGTGGTGGTGGCCACCCACGATCTGGCCCGTGGCGTTCTGGTGGGTGTCTTGCTGTCGGGCTTCTTCTTCGCCCACAAGGTGGGGCAGATCCTGCGGGTGCGCTCGTGCAGCGAGGACGAAGGGCGCATGCGGGCCTATACGGTCACCGGACAGGTGTTTTTCGCCTCGGCGGAACGCTTCGTCGCCGCCTTCGACTACAACGAAGTCATCGACAAGGTGCGCATCGACGTCAGCCGGGCGCATTTCTGGGACATTACCGCCATCTCGGCCCTGGACAAGGTGGTCATGCGCTTCCGCCGCGAAGCCACCGAAATCGAGATCGTCGGGTTGAACGAAGCCAGCGCCACCATGGTCGACAAATTCGCACTCCACCCCAAGGACGGCGCCGAAGACCTGCTGACCACCCATTAAGGAAGGCCATGCCATGAACAACGAAAACAAGGTCCTGGCCTGCGTCGATCAGTCGCCTTACGCCCCATACGTCGCCGATGCTTCCGCCTGGGCGGCACGGCGCATGGACGCGCCACTGGAATTCCTGCACGTGCTGTCGCGGCAGACCGAGACCGCGATCACCACGGACAATAGCGGCGCCATCGGCATCGACGCCCAGGAAAACCTGCTGCAGCACTTGTCGACGCAAGACGCCGCCCGGGCCAAGGCGGCCCGCGAACAAGGCCGCCTTTTCCTGAACGGGTTGCGGGAAAAGGCCGTGGCCGCCGGGCTTGGGCAGGTGGACACCCGCCAACGCTATGGTGATTTGGAAGCAACCCTGGCCGAGCAGGAACACGACGTCCGTCTGCTGGTGCTGGGGCGCCGGGGGGAAAGCGCCACCCACCAGACCGACCATCCCATCGGGCGCAACCTGGAACGCACGATCCGGGCCCTGCACAAACCAATCCTGACCATCTCGGCGCCGTTCCAAGCCCCCCAGCGCGTGCTGTTCGCCTTTGACGGTTCTGCCAATGCCCGCAGCGCCATCAAACGGGCGGCGGCGTCGCCGTTGCTGCGCGGCCTGCCCCTTCATCTGCTGATGTCGGGCAAGGACAGAAGCGACAATTGCCGCCAATTGGACGAGGCCCGATCCCGTCTGGATCAAGCGGGTTTCACCACCACCGCCACCCTGGTCGAGGGCGAGGCCGGAGAGGTCCTGCCCCGGGCCATCCAGGAACAATCCTTCGACCTGCTGATCATGGGGGCCTATTCCCATTCGCCGTGGCGCAGCCTGTTCCTGGGCAGCAAGACCACCGATTTGTTGCGTATGGTCAGCATCCCCACTTTACTGCTGCGCTGATCCGCCCCAAAGCTGGCCCCGTTCACACGGAACCAGCTTTGCTTCGTCTATGGCCCGTAACGGGCCGGCTCAGACTCTACGCGGGCTTGAACGCCTCTCCCTCAGCAGGAAAACAGCACCGGCACAGTCATGTGGGCCAGGATGTGACGGGTGCCGCTGCCGCGTGTGCGCAAAGGGACGCTGTATTGGGCGTGCCCGCCCATGACCAGCAGGTCGGCCCCCAGATCGGTGACCCGGTTCAGCAGCAGATCCATCAGGCCGATGCCGCCGGCATGGGCGTTTTCCGTCTGCGCCTTCAGGCCATGGCGACGCAGATGGGCGACGATTTCGCCGTCTTCCTCTTGCCCGTCGGCCAGGACCAACAGAACCAAGGCCTCGGCATCGGCGGGCAGAACGTGCAGGGCGTCGCTGGCGGCGCGGGCCGATTCCTTGCTTGCGTTCCAGGCGATGATGGGGCGATGCCCCAAACTGGCGGGACAGCCGGTATAAGGCACCACCAGGACCGGTCGCCCGGAATTCAGCATCACCTGTTCGGGCAGATCGGCGGGAACCAGATGTCCTTCGGGCAGAGTTTGCCCCAAGATGACCAGATCGGCCAATTGCGCCGCCCGAACCACCGAATCGATGATTTCACCGTCGCCGCCGCGATTGGCGTCGCGCCATTCGGCTTGGGCCAGTTTTTCCGTGGCGGCGGCGAAGTGCTGCCGCGAAAGCTGGGCGGCCTGGGTATATTCCTCGCCCGGCCAGATCGCCACCACGCCAACCCGGCGCGGCGTGCCGTGACGGGCGAACAGACCGACCAGCCGGGCGCCGTCCCGGGCCGCCAGTTCCACCGCCAAGGCCAGACGTTCGGCGCTTTGCGGGCTGGAATCCAGATGAACCAAAATATCGCGTAATTGGACGTGCATGATCGCCTTCCTTCCTTTTGTCAGGCGATTCCGCCCAGGCACATATATTTGGTTTCCAGAAAATCCTCGGTGCCGTACCTGCTGCCCTCGCGGCCCAGGCCGGATTGCTTGACACCGCCGAAGGGGGCGACCTCGGTCGAGATCAGCCCTTCATTGATGCCGACCATGCCGTATTCCAACGACTCGGCCACCCGCCAGATGCGGGCCACATCCTTGGCGTAGAAATAGGCGGCCAGGCCGAATTCGGTGTCGTTGGCCATGGCGATCGCCTCGGCTTCGGTGTTGAAGCGGAAGACCGGGGCGACCGGGCCGAAGATTTCTTCGCGGGCCAGCCGCATGGCTGGCGTCACATCGGTCAGGATGGTGGGTTGGAAGAAGGTGCCGCCCAAGGCGTGACGTTGACCGCCAAGGGCGATCTTCGCCCCCTTTTCCACCGCGTCGGCCACCAGGGTTTCCACCTTGTCGATGGCTTCGGCATTGATCAACGGCCCTTGGTTCACCCCGGATTGCAGGCCGTCACCCACCTTGAATCCCTCGACCGCCGCCTTCAGCTTGGCGACGAAGGCATCATAGACGCAATCTTGCACATAAAGGCGGTTGGCGCAGACGCAGGTCTGGCCGGCATTGCGGTACTTGCTGGCCAAGGCACCGAGAACCGCCGCATCCAGATCGGCGTCGTCGAAGANNAACGGGGCGTTGCCGCCCAGTTCCAACGACACCTTCTTCACCGTCGAGGCCGATTGCCGCATCAAGATCTTGCCCACTTCGGTGGAACCGGTGAAAGAGACCTTGCGGACGATGTCGCTGGTGGTCAGTTCCAGTCCCACCACCGGCGCCTTGGTCGAGGTCAGCACGTTGAACACCCCGGCGGGAATGCCGGCGCGTTCCGCCAGCACCGCCAGGGCCAGGGCGGAAAGCGGCGTGTCCTCGGACGGCTTGACCACCACCGGGCAGCCCACCGCCAGGGCGGGGGCCACCTTGCGGGTGATCATGGCGATGGGGAAGTTCCACGGCGTGATGGCGGCGACCACGCCGATGGGCTGCTTGATCACCACGATGCGCTTGTCGGCGCCATGGGACGGAATGGTGTCGCCATAGATGCGCTTGGCTTCCTCGGCGAACCATTCGATGAAACTGGCGCCATAGGCGACCTCGCCCTTGGCCTCGGCCAGGGGCTTACCTTGTTCCAGGGTCATCAACCGCCCCAAATCGTCCTGGGCCGCCATCACCAGATCGAACCAGCGGCGCAGGATCACCGCCCGCTCCTTGCCGGTCTTGGCCTTCCAGGCGCCCCACGCGGCCTCGGCGGCGGCGATGGCCCGCTTGGTTTCGGCCACGTCGAGATCGGCGACCTTGATCAATTCGTCGCCGCTGGCCGGGTTGGTCACCGCGAAAGTGGCGCCGTCATCGGCATCGATCCAAGCACCGTTCACATAGGCCTGATGACGCAGCAGGCCGCTATCCTTCAACTGAATGGACATGACAGATCCTTAAATGGGCGCGGCCATTTCGGCCAAGGGGCTGGGGCGAAGCGGCGCGGCGCTGAGCACGACGACGCCGGGCACCGTCGGATGGGCGGGGAACAGGTCGAAGACCAGGGGGTCGTGACCGGGGACGACATGGTCGCCGCTATCGGCCAGGGACAGGCAGCGTTCGCCCGCTTCGATCAAGGCGGGGACGTCGACCACGCCGGGAAAGGGCATGGCCTTGACCACGTTGTCGTAATAATGCACGGCGTCCGAGGCCAGGACCACCCAGCCCCGGGCCGTATGGACGCGCACAATCTGCAGGCCACGGGTATGGCCGCCCACCAGATGCAGGCTGATCCCCGGCGCCACGGCGGAATCGCCGTTGACGAAGCGGACCCGCTCGCGGAAGTTCTGCCGCACCATATGCACCACGTCCTCGACCTCATAGGCGTGGCGGCACAGTTTGTGGCGCATGTCGGGACCGGTGGCCGCCTGCATTTCCTTTTCCTGCAGATGAAACTGCGCCTTGGGGAACAAGATGGCGTTGCCGGCGTGGTCGTAATGCAGATGGGTGATGACGATGTCGTCCACATCCTGGGGAGTGATTCCCAGGTCGCGCAGTCCTTCGGTGGGACAGCGGATGAAATCGCGGCGACGCTGCACCGCCGCTTCGGCGTTGAAGCCGGTATCCACCAAAATGGTGCGCCCGCCCCCCCGGATCAGCCACACGCAGTAAGACATGGGCATCGAGCCTTCGTGCAGATCGGCGATCAGGAAATTCTCGGCCGGTCGGCGCTGGACGGTGGCGTATTGAATGGCCAGGACTTCGTATTCGGGCAAGGCGGTCATTGCGGCAATCTCCTGCGGACGTCATCCAGGGCTTGGGTGAAATAGCCACGGAAGTAATCCGGATGTTCGATCATGGGAAAATGCCCCAGGCCGGGCATGGGGACGAAAGTGGCGTGGCCGATGGCATCGGCCAATTGCCGGGTGTTGTCGGGCGACGCGGAATAATCGTATTCCCCGGTCAGCAGATGAATGGGCATGTGGGGCAAGGCCGCCAGATCGGCGGCGATGGCCGCACCGTCGAATTCGTCGCTGTAAAAGGCCAGGTCGCCGGCATAGATGCCGAAACCGGCCTGGGAATAGATCCAGCACGCCTCGTCGCGGTATTGGGCCGGACTGCGCGGTCCCAACAAGCCCCGGACATAGGACGGATTGTGCAATTGGGCGTTGATCCGGGCATCGGCCAGCAGGGGTGAGCGACGACCCGGCGCCCGCCACGGCGCTTCCAAGGCGATCACCGCCTTGATCAAATCCGGGCGGTGGGCGGCCAGGACCAAGGCCATGGCGGCGCCCATGGAGCAACCGGTCACCACCACCGGTTCGCCCACCACCTGTTCGATGAAGGCGACGCACCAATCGCGATAGCCCTCCAGGCTCAGACGATAGGCCTCGCCGTCCTGCCAGCCGGGGGGCGGCCCCGAACGGCCATGACCGGGCATGTCGAAGGCCAGCATGCGCCAGCGCGAGGCCAGCTCGATGTCGGAAAGCTGATGGGCGAATTGGCGGGAATCGGCGCCCGCCGTATGCAGCATCAACAAGGGCGACCCCTCGCCCGCCTGTTGCCAGCCGAGGTGATGGGCAGTGCCGTCACGATGGACCAGCCGGCGCATATGACCGCTGACCTGCGACGGATCACGTTCCACCACCGGGGCTGGCAGGGGCGGCGCGGCGGGACGGGCCAATTCGATCATCCGTTCCAGGGCGGCCAGGGACTGGGCGATGTCCAGGGCATCCCCCGTCACCTGGAAGTCCGGGTTCAAGCGGATGATGGCGCCAAAGCTTTGCCAGCCGGGCAAAGGCGTGGCTTGTCCCAACAATCGTTTCCAGTTGTCCGGATCGGCGGCGATGCGGATGGTTCCACCTTTGCCGTTACCGAAGACCTGACGCCAGGCCCCGGCAGGCAAGGCGGCGATCTCGACCACGACGTCCAACCCCTGGGAACAGCGCGCCAAGACGGCGTCTTGTCCACAGCGGCTCAGCCAGGACTCGATCGCCGCCGGCATCACGCGCTCTCCTTCAGCGCTTTCAGGTACAGATAGATGGCGGTGTGGTCAGCGCCCTTGCCCAGTTCCTGCTCGGCTTGGTTCCACAGGGCGACACTGTCCTGCAATTGCGGCGCCGCCACCCCCAGATCGGTGGCCAGGGCCCCGGCGGCCCGCAGATCCTTGGCCATCAGATCCAGGGCGAAACCCGAACCGAACGACCCACTGAGGATGAACTGCGACAGCTTGTTCTCGGTGGCGTTGTTGCGCCCGGTCGAGGCGTTGAGCACGCGGGTGATGGTCTCCCCCTCCAGACCGAAACGCTGGCCCACCAACAAAGCCTCGGCGGCGGCGGCCAGGCCTGCGGCGGAGACATAGTTGTTGAGCGCCTTGAGCGCGTGGCCCGAGCCCAAGGGACCGGTGGCGTAGACACTGCCCAAGGCCTGAAGGATGGGGGTGGCGCGCTCCACCAGGGCGGAATCGCCGCCGGCCATGATGGCCAAGGTGCCGTTGATCGCCCGCTTGACCCCGCCCGAAACCGGGGCGTCCACCAGACCCAGGCCCAGGGCGGCCAATTCGCGGCCCAGTTCCTGGGTACCCAGGGGATAAGAGGACGAGGTGTCGATGACCAGCGCCCCCTTGGCCAGATGGGCGGCGATAGCGTCGGCGCCCATCAGCACGTCATGGACGATCTTGCCATTGGGCAACATGGTGAAGACCACGTCGCTGGCCTGGGCCAGGGCGGCGGCATTGTCGGCGGCAGTGGCGCCGATCTCGGCGGCGACCACCCGGGACAGGGCGGCATCGCGGTCCAGAACGGTGACGGCATGGCCGGCCTTGACCAACAGGGCGGCCATGGGCCGCCCCATATTGCCGATCCCGACAAAGCCGATTTTCGGCAGTTTCGGATCAGCCAACGCCCTTCTCCTCGAAGACCTGACGGGCGATGCGGAAGGCGTCGATGCCGGCGGGGATACCGCAATAGACGGCGATCTGCAGCAGGATTTCGGAAATCTCTTCCTTGCTCAGGCCGTTGGTCAGGGCACCGGCGATGTGCAGCTTCAATTCGTGAGGACGATTCAGGGCCGAGATCATCGACAGGTTGATGATGGAACGGGTGCGGCGATCCAGACCCGGACGCCCCCAGATGGCCCCCCAGCAATAGGTGGTGGTCAGTTCCTGCATGGGGCGGTTGAAATCGTCGGCGCTGGCGATGGACTTGTCCACATATTCGGCGCCCAGGACTTCACGGCGGATCTTCAAGCCTTGTTCGTACAACTCACGGTCCATGATCATTTCTCCGGTTTTCGGTTTGGTTCGGTGGTGTTGGCGAACTGGCCGGCGACCACCTCGGCAGCCTTGGCCACGTGCTGGGCACAAAGCCGACCCGCCAGTTCAGGGTCTCGGGCTTCGATCGCGTCGACGATCGCGCCCAGTTCCTTCAGGGTTTCCGGAAGACGCCCCTGTTTCGCCAACGACACACGGCGCAACAAGGTGACGCGGTTGTTCAACTGGGTGAGCATCTGCCCCACCACGTTGTTGCCGCAGCCTTCCAGCAAGATCGCGTAAAAGCCGTTCTTGGCCACCAGCATGTTGGCGGCCGCGTCAGGCGTATGCAGGTAGTTCAAACAAAGACGCAATCGGCGAACCTGATCGTCGGTGGCGTTGCGGGCGAAACCTTCGCCGGCCAAAGCCTCGAGCGATTGGCGCACCTGATAGATTTCCCGAGCTTCCTGGGCATCGATCACCGCCACCGACGGCCCCTTGTGGGGGACGTTGACGATCAGCCCTTCGGCCTGCAGATGCTGCAACGCTTCGCGCAGCAGCGTGCGGCTGATGCCCAATTGCTCGCACAATTCCCGCTCGACCAGCTTCTGACCGGGCTCGAAGGCCCCGTACAGAATGGCGTCTCGCAGGCGATCGGTGACCTGCTGACGCAGGGAAGACACTTCACGCGGAATATGCAGATCCATGGTGCTCATACCCCTTTCTCCCATATTGTCATACAATCTGTCAATATTATTGGCTGAATGCCTTTTCATATTGTGCCGAAATTAACACCATTGGTCATGTGGCTTTGCAACGAATTCAAAATTCAGGAAAAGGGGGACGGCGGATGCCCGAAATCAAAACGTCCGCTTACGCCCCAATTCCGCCAATATCGCCCACCAGGTGTTCGCGTTGCTGCGATCGGCCATCTGCTTCTGTACCAGCAGGGCGGCCTTGACTGATCTCAGCCAGGAGGTCGTTTGGGAGGAGAATGCGGCCGCCTCGCATATTGTCGTACAATCCGTCAATCATATTGACAGCCGGTATGCAAGCGGCGCATGCTGCGCAAAACTTACAAACGGAGGTTTCCAATGTCCAAGTCCGCCGAAGATCAACGCTCGTCATCCCTGGTGGTCAGCCGCCGCACAATCCTGGCCGGGACCGGTGCCGCCCTGGCCATGCCGTTCATCGCCCGCCAGGGCATGGCGGCCGCCAAGGACGTCAATGTGGGCGTGGTCGTGCCGCTGTCCGGCGCCAATGCCCAGTTCGGCATCAATTCACGCAACGCCATCCAATTGGTGGCCGATGAAATCAACGCCGCCGGCGGCATCAAATCGTTGGGCGGCGCCAAGCTGAACCTGATCATCGCCGATTCCACCTCGACGCCGACCACGGCGGCCACCGTCGCCCAGCGCATGATTTCGCAAAACAGTGTCGTCGCCGTCCTGGGCGCCTTCGCCTCGTCCCTGACCCTGGCCATTTCCGAAGTCACCGAACGGCGCGGCATTCCGCTGCTGACCATGTCGTTTTCCGACGTGCTGACCGAACGCGGCTTCAAGAACGTGTTCCAGGTGGTGTCCAAGGGCTCGACCCTGGGCCGGGCCCAGTTCGATTATTCGGTGGCCCTGGCAAAGGCGTCCGGCGAGACCATCGGCAAGGTCGCCATCATGTACGAGGACACCGCCTATGGCACCTCGCAGGCGGAAGGTCTGCGTCAGGCCGCCAAGGCCGCCGGCATCGCGGTGGTGTTGGACGAGGCCTATCCGCTGGGCGTCACCGACGCCACCCCGCTGATCAACAAGCTGCGCAGCTCGGGGGCGCAATTGGTGTTCCCGGTGTCGTACCTGAACGATTCCATCCTGATCGTGCGCACCATGCGCCAGCAGGGTCTGGACATCCCCACCATCGGCGGCGCCGCCGGCTATGTCATCCCCGATTTCCGCAAGGCCCTGGCCGACCTTGGCGACGGCGTGCTGTCCATTTCGCCGGCCAATTACGACCAGGCCCCGGAACTGACCGAACGCTTCCGCAAGCGCTTCGGCTATTTCATGGTCCACGAGGCCATCGAACACGCCGCCCTGACCGGCGTGTTGGCCAGTGCCCTGGAAAACGCCAAGTCCACCGCCCCCGACGCCCTGCGCGCGGCTTTGCTGGGCGCCACCTTCGACCAGGGCTGGGCTTCGGTGATGACCGGCGGTTCGGTGCGGTTCGACGAAACCGGCCACAACAAGAACGCCTATCCGGTGATGGTGCAGTGGCAAAAGGACGAGTTGGTCACCGTCTATCCGCCGGAAGCGGCCAAGGGCAAGGCCCAGTGGTCCAAGCGCGGCTGAGCCCGCCCGTCACGTCCAAGGAAAAGGTAAAATGACGCAAGGATTGCAGGCCATCGTCGATGGCATCCTGATCGGTGGCGTCTACGCCATCGTATCCAGTGGGCTGAGTTTGGTGTTCGGCATCATGGGCGTGGTCAATTTCGCCCATGCCGAATTCCTGATGGTCGGCATGTTCGTCGCTTATTTCGCCTGGGCGATCTTGGGGCTCGATCCGTTGATCGGGTCCCTGATCGCCCTGGTGGTGGTCTTCCTGGCCGGGGCCGGATTGCAGCGTACGCTGATCCGCCCCATCCTGAAGGCCCCGCCGGTGGCGCAGATCTTCCTGACCGTGGGTCTGATGTTCACCTTGGAAAACGGCGCGCTGTTGCTGTTCGGCGCCGATTACCGCTCGGTGGTGACCTCGTACCAGACGGAAAGTCTGCATCTGGGCGGAATCATCGTCAGCATGCCCTATCTGTTCGCCTTCCTGATGTCGGTGATCAGTGGCGGCCTGCTGTGGGCGTTCATGCGCTATTCCCGCACCGGTCGGGCCATGCGGGCCACCGCCCAGGACCCCATGGCGGCAAAGCTGGTGGGCATCAACACCGACCGCATGCACCAGATCGCCTTTGGTCTGGGGGTCGGGCTGACCGCCTTTGGCGGCGCCGTCATCCTGCCCTATCTCACCGTCTATCCCACTGTCGGTTCGCAATACGTGGTGCTGATGTTCACCGTGGTGGTGCTGGGCGGCCTGGGCAGCGTCGCCGGCGCCGTGGTCGGCGGCCTGGCGGTGGGGGTCATCCAAGCCCTGTCGGCCCTGGTGTTCCCCATGCAATTGCAAAATCTCGTCCTGTTCGTGGTGTTCATCGCCGTTCTGGCGCTGCGCCCGTCCGGCCTGTTGAAGGGAGCCTCGGCATGAGCCTTTCCTCCAGTCTCGGCAATGCCGGCACCCCGTCGTTGCGCACGCTTCCCTGCCGCCCCGTCCTGCTGATCGCCGCCGCTTTGGGGATGGCCGGATTGGTGCCGCTGGGCCTTGACCCCCAGGGCTATACCCTGCGTGTCCTGACCCTGACCCTGCTGTTCGCCGCCATGGCCCAGTCGTGGAACATCGTCGGCGGATTGGCCAATCAGATTTCCCTGGGCCATGCCGGTTTCTTCGGCATCGGCGCCTATACCTCGACCATCCTGCTGCGCGATCTGGGCGTTTCGCCCTGGCTGGGCATGATCGCCGGCATGGGTCTGGCCGGGTTGGCCGCCGCCATCCTCAGCGTGCCGACCTTCCGTTTGAAAGGCCATTACTTCGCCCTGGTCACCCTGGCCTTCGGCGAGGTCATGCGCGTCATCGCCAATTCCTGGTCGTCGGTGACCGGCGGCCCGGTGGGCATTTCGGTGCCCTTCGCCCCCAACAGCCTGTGGATGTTCCAGTACAACACCGTGCGCCCCTATTATTATGTCAGCCTGATCGCCCTGGTTCTGGTCAGCGTGGTGTTCTGGCGCATCAAGACCGGGGCCTTGGGTTACCGTCTGCGCGCCATCAAGGAAAATCCCGACGCCGCCGAAGTCATCGGTATCGACACCTATCGGGCCAAGCTGATGGCCGGACTGGTCTCGGCGGTGCTGACCGCCGCCTTGGGCACCGTCTATGCCCAGTTCAGCTATTTCTTCGATCCCGACACCATTTTCGGCGTCGCCAGCATCTCGGTGCGCATGGCGCTGATCGCCATCGTCGGCGGTGTCAGCCTGACCTTCGGCCCCATCGTCGGCGCCTTCTTCATCATTCCCTTGGAAGAGATTTCCAACGCCGCCCTGGCGGGCCGCGCCGCCGGCCTGTCGGCCTTCGTCTATGGCGCGCTGCTGATCGCCATCATCCTGGTCAAGCCGCAGGGGCTGCTGGCGTTGTTCGGCGACCTTTACAAACGTCTGCGCAAGGAATCGTCCCGATGAGCGCCGAAACCATCCTGCAAGTCCGGGGACTCAGCCGGCGTTTCGGCGGCCTGACCGCCGTCAACGACGTCAGTTTCGACCTGACCCGTGGCGAGGTCTTGGGACTGATCGGCCCCAACGGGGCCGGCAAGACCACCATGTTCAACCTGTTGGTGGGCATCCACCGCCCCAGTTCCGGGTCGATCCGCCTGAAAGGCACCGAGACCTCGGGTCTGAAGCCCAACCGCATCGCCAAGCTGGGCATGACCAAGACCTTCCAGAACGTGGCGCTGTTCCAGGAAAGCAGCGTGCTGGACAACGTGCTGACCGGGGCCTTGCTGCATCACCCGGTGGCCCAGGCCCGCGACGCCGCCCACGAAATGCTGCGCCGCGTCGGGCTGGACCATATCGCCGGCAAGCTGGCGGGGGACCTGTCCTTCCCCGAACGGGCCCGCGTCGAAGTGGCCCGTGCCTTGTGCACCCGGCCCGACATCTTGCTGCTGGACGAGGTCATGGCGGCCCTGAACGCGGTGGAGATGGAAGAATTCCTGGCCCTGGTCCGCGATCTGCGCAAGGACGGCCTGACCATCGTGGTGGTCGAACATCACATGCAGGCGATCATGACCATGTGCGACCGCATCCTGGTGCTGAATTTCGGCGGCCTGATCGCCGAGGGCACGCCCCGAGAAGTCGCGCATCATCCCGCCGTGGTCGAAGCCTATCTGGGCAAGGCCTATACCGGCGATCACGGCGCGCATTAGGGAGTTCCGCATGCTTACGGTGAAGAACCTCCACGCCGCCTATGACCGCAGCGAAGTGCTGCACGGCGTGTCCATCGACGTGGCCGAAGGCGAATTCGTCTGCGTCATCGGCGCCAACACGGCGGGCAAAAGCACGCTGTTGCGCTGTATCTCGCGTCTGATCGCCAAAGCGTCGGGCGAAATATCGTTCCAGGGCCAGGATTTGATGGCCCTGCCCGCCCACCGCATTCCGGCCCTGGGCATCGCCCATGTGCCGGAAGGCCGCCACATCTTTCCCGCCATGTCGGTGGAAGACAATCTGCTGTCGGGCGGCTATGCCCTGGGGCGCGGCGCCAATCTGCAGGAACCGCTGGAGCGTATCTACAGCCTGTTCCCCCGCCTCGCCCAGCGGCGCACCCAATTCGCCGGCACGTTGTCGGGGGGTGAACAGCAGATGGTCGCCCTGGGCCGGGCCCTGATCCTGTCGCCCAAGCTGCTGATCCTGGACGAACCCAGCCACGGCCTGGCCCCCATCGTCGTCGACGAATTGCACCGCAAGCTGGTGGAAATCCACCGCGAGGGCATGTCGATCCTGCTGGTCGAACAAAACGTCGCCCTGACCCTGTCGGTGGCCCAGCGTGGCTATGTGCTGCAATCGGGGCGCATCGTTCTGGAAGGCCCGGCGGCGCAACTGGCCTCGGACGACAAGGTCCGCGAAGCCTATCTGGGAATATAAGGAGCACGTCATGACCAAAGTGAAAGTGGCGGTTGTTCAAGACGGATCGGTGCCCTTCGACCCCGCCGCCACCACGGCCAAGGCCGAAGCGCTGATCGCCCGGGCGGCGGCGCAGGGCGCCCAGTTGGTGCTGTTCCCCGAGGCCTTCCTGGGGACCTATCCCAAGGGGTCCAATTACGAGATCGCCATCGGCATGCGCACCCAGAACGGCCGCGAGGCGTTCCGCCGTTATTACGACGGCGCCATCTGCGTGCCCGGCCCCGAAACCGAACGTCTGGGCGCCGCCGCCCAGGACGCCGGGGTCCACGTGGTCATCGGGGTGATCGAACGCGACGGCGGCACCCTTTACTGCACCGCCTTGTTCTTCGCCCCCGACGGGTCCTTGATGGGCAAGCACCGCAAGCTGATGCCCACCGCCGCCGAGCGTCTGGTCTGGGGCCAGGGCGACGGCTCGACCCTGCCGGTCTTCGACACCCCGTTGGGCCGGCTGGGGGCGGTGATCTGCTGGGAAAACTACATGCCCATGCTGCGCATGGCCATGTATGCCAAGGGCATCAGCCTCTATTGCGCCCCCACCGCCGACGACCGCGACACTTGGCTGCCCACGATGCGGCACATCGCCCTGGAAGGGCGTTGCTTCGTGCTGTCGGCCTGTCAAATCATCCGTCGCAACGATTTTCCCGATGATTACGTTTCGGCCGACGATCCCGCCGATCCCGAGCGTCTGCTGATGCGCGGCGGCAGCGTCATCATCGGGCCTTTGGGGGAAATCCTGGCCGGGCCGGTCTTCAATGAAGCGGCCATCCTGATCGCCGAGTTGGATTTCGACCACATGACCCGCGCCCGTTTCGATTTCGACGTCGCCGGCCATTACGCCCGTCCCGACATCTTCACCCTGACTGTGGACGAACGGTCGAAACCGCCGGTGCGGCGGATCGAATAGCCCAAACGAAGAAAGGCCGCCCCAAGGGGCGGCCTTTCGTCAATCCTTGCGCAATCCCATGCGCAGCGCCCCCCAATGTTGACCGTCGATGAAGATGGGGGCAGAGATGTCCATCATCATCTGAGTGCCGCCATGCCCCATGTCGCGGCGATAGGCCTGGATCATGGTCGGTTTGGTGTTGCGGGCGGCGGCCAGACCGGTCGGGTCGTCAAAGAAACGGCGGTTGCGGCAATGGGCCTTGTTCCATTCGGCATCGTCGACCTGCGGGGCCGAGAACTGGCTATTGTGCGTTGGCAGATAACCATTGCGATCGACACAGGCGCAGAACAGCACCCGGTCGTCTTCTTGGGCCAAACCATCTTGCAGGGCGCTAAGATGTTGGTCGGTGAAGGCGGTGAAGCGGGTGGTGAATTGTTGGGGGTCGGTTCCCGGGACCAAGACGTAGTTTTCGTCGAACACATCGTCGTGCCCCAATCGGCCATCGCCAAGCGCCGTCTGGAAGATGGCTTCGATGGATTTGGCCGTCTGCACCACCCGGCTCAGGAAATGGTCGGTCAGGTCGGGGCTGGAATCGGTGTCGCTTTTGATCACCCCCAGGAACGCATGAACCGACCCCTGCAGCAAATCGGCGTTGTCGGTCATGGTGTTGGCCGATTGCAACACGTCGTGTGAGACGGTCCCGGACGAACGGATGGCGTCTTCCACCTGTTGGATGTCGGTGGCGATCACCGCCGTGTTGGTGGCGACGTTTTGGACGGTCCTGGCGATTTCGGCGGTCGCCGCCCGTTGCTGGTCGACGGCGCTGGAAATTTCCGCCGAGATCCCCTGAAGCTGGTCGACGACCCCCAGGATGTCGGTGATGGCCTGGGCCGCCGATTGCGTCCGGGATTGCACCTGACGGATCTTGTCGTCCACTTCGGTGGTCGCCCGGGCGGTTTGGTCGGCCAGTTGCTTGACCTCGTCGGCGACCACGGCGAAGCCCCGGCCGGCTTCGCCGGCACGAGCCGCCTCGATACTGGCGTTCAAGGCCAACAGATTGGTCTTCTTGGCGATGATCATGATCATGCTGACCACTTCGCCGATTTCCTGGGCGGCCTGGACCAGGGACGACACCGCACCCTGGGCATCCTGGGCACCGGCAGCGGCGCTGCGGGTCATTTCGGCCGAATGCACCACGTGGCGGTTGATCTCATTGATGGACGCCGCCAGTTCCTCGGCGGTGGCGGCCACGGCATTGACGTCGCGGGTGGCATGCGCCGCACTTTTGTTGACGCTTTCCGACAGGCCCACCGCCTGGCTGGTGGTCTGTTGCATGGCCTGGGAAATGGACAGCAATTTCTGGGCGGATTGATCCAGCATGTTCAGCATGCCCGAGACCTTGGTCTCGAATTGCGAGGATTGGGCGTCGACGAAGGCGCTGCGCTGTTCCTTGGCGTCACGTTCGGCGTTGCGTTCCTCGACCCCGTCTTTCAGGCCCCGGATCGCCCGGGCCATCACCCCGATCTCGTCCTTGCGCTGACCGCCGGGAATCTCGGCCTGCAGATCGCCGTCGGCAATGGCGGTCAGCGCCTGGGTCAGGGATTTGATCGGCGTGCTGATGGCGTCACCCGATTTACGGGCGATCCAGGCCATGCCCCCCGCCACCGCCAGGGCGATGACGATCATGGACAGACCGCCGATGGACATGGCGGTCATGGTGCCGCTGAAGGCGTCCTGACGGTATTGGTCGGCCTGTTGGGTGCGGTTATGGGACAGGTCCTGGATGACCTGATATTTCTGGTCCACCCGCTTCATGGACGACAGCGCGATGCTGGGGCTGATGGGGGCCATCTCGATGACGTCGCGGGCGGCATCCAGATAGGGCATGGCGTCCTGGGCCATGTCTTCGAAGCTGGCCGCCAGCGGGCGCAGCCGCGCCAGATCGGCGGTCAGCTTTTCCGCCATCTTGGTCACTTGCGCCTTGTCTCGTTCGTTCGCCGAGAACGAGGTCAGCTGATAAAGCCCGGCATGGAACTTGGTGAACTGGGATTCCACCGACGCCGCCTGCTGAAAGCTGCCAAAGGCGGTTTCATTCAGCACATTGACCGAATGACGGATGCTGAACGCGGTGCCGATACCGGCGACCAGGATCACCGCCATGCCGCCGAACAGGACTTTGGTGACCAGGCCGAATTTCTGGCTGATGGGCAGGTCGTTGATCTGGAACATGGACAAAGCCTTTCTAGCCGAATGTCTGCTGCACTACGCTGGCGGCGGCCAGCAGACCGGCGAGCAACAGGGTCGAGGTCACGCAATAAGCCGCGTTCCACCCCATCAGGCGGCGCGGCGACGGCAGTTTCACCACGTCCGCCAACAGCATGGCCGAAGCCGTCATGGACGAAGAATTGATGGCCAGCGCCCAGCCGGCCATCAGCGCCAGGGCACACAATTCCTTGGGCAGGTCGGAATCGTGGACGGCCCCCAGGCTGGCGGCGCCGATGGTGGCCAAAACGATGGGATTGATGCCCAGCAGACCGGCGCCCACCATCGCCAGCAACAGCGCCACCGGCAACAAGGGGGTGGGTAAAAGATGCGAGGTCAAGGCCGCCGACAGGACGTCCGGGGGGACGAAGGCGGTGAACAGGGTGCCGGCGAAACCGGCGCCCGACAACACCGCCACCTCGCTGCGGAAGGCGGGAAAGGTGATGGTGGCGCGGTCGCGGATGCGCCGCGCGATCAGCCAGACCGCCAGATGGGGGAAGCGTTTCAGATAGCCCCAGGACAGCCACACCATTCCCACCGTCGGCACCGCCAGCAAGATGGCGCGGCTGGGCGAGGCGCCGACGAAACGTTCCAGCCCCTTGGCCAACAGCAAGGTGCACAAGACGATGGCGACGATCCCCAGAAGCGACCGGTAATCGTGACGAAGGGCGACGGGACCCAGCTTGCCGGCCAGATGTCGGGGGGCGGTGACACGGTCGAACACCCAGCCCAGGACCAGCAGCAAAGTACCGCAGGCGAAACCGGACGCGGCCATGATCGACCATTTCAGACTGGGCAGGGTGCTGAGCACCACCGCCAGCGACAGGGACAGCGGCGAGGCCAAGGGGGTGACGGCGAAACCGCGCAGCAAGGCGGTGGACATCCGGCGTTGACGCCAATGATGGATTTCGCTGTTTCCCCCCGCCGCCTGCAGGGTATTGCGCTTGACGATCATCTGCCCCAACAGGGACAGCACCCCCAGATTGACGATGATGCCGAACAGATAGCCGCCCAGGGTCAACAGCGCATAGCGCTTGGACGGCGGCTGATCAACGAAGAACGACGCGCAACGCTGCACCATGGGCGAGGTGCGGGCCGCTTCGCGTAGAAAGAACTGGTTGGCGAAAAAGGCGGCGAAGAACACGGCGGTGTCGGCGGCCCGGGTCAAGGCGGCCAGCGGATCGGCGAAAAGCGCGACATAGCCGGCCGACATGGCGGCGGCGACCACCAGGATGACACGGGCATTGCCGGCCAAATTCGACCATTCCAGCAGCAGATAGGTGCCCAAAAAAGCGCGCGCGGCAACGCGCAGGCCGACATGCGGCCACAAGACGTCGGCGAAGACGCACAGCATCATGACCACCAGGGCCATGGCGCTGAAATGCTTGAAGCGGATCATGGCACCGACAAGGAATTCAGCCGGGCCATGGCCTGTTCCGCCTGGGCGACCAATTCGGCGACGATCTGCGCCAGGGGGGCGATCTGGTCGATGAAGGCCACGGCTTGGCCCGCCGACAGCAAGCCCTGCGAAACATCGCCGGTTTCATAGGCTAGGCGGCCCAATTTACCGGTGATATGCGGCATCAGAGTGGCCAGATCAGCGCCTTGGCGTTCCAAATCCTGCACAATCCGGGTGGTCTGATTGGCCATCACCCGGCAGGTGTTACGCAGGCTTTGCAGCACCAAGGTGGTGTCGGTCTCGGTCATGGCGACCAGACGGTTCTTATAGGCTTGGGCGGCCCAGATTTCTTCCGCCACCAGGAAGCGGGTGCCGATCACCACGCCATCGGCCCCCATGGCCAAGGCGGCGGCGATCTGCGAGCCGTGACCGATGCCGCCGCCGACGGCAAAGGGAATGTGCAGCGACCGGGCGGCCAGGGCGTTCTGCACGAAGCTGCCGACCATTTCCATGCCCGGATGGCCGCCGCATTCGGCCCCGACGATGCTGACCGCATCGACGCCGACGCTTTGCGCCTTCACCGCATGGCGGATGGTCGGCACCTTGTGGATGATTTTGCATCCGGCATCGTGAAGAGCGGGCAGGAAAGCCTGGGGATTGCGTCCCGAGGTTTCGACGAAGGGAACCTTCTCGGCGATGATGGTTTGCACCACTTCCCCGGTGCGCTCGCCCTCGACCAATTTCGGCAGCATCGAGATGTTGACGCCGAAATGACCGTCCGACAGGTCACGGCAACGCCGGATGGCGTCTTGCAAGGACGGGGTGTCGGCATAGCTGGCGGCGGTCAGGAAGCCCAGGCTGCCGGCCCTGGACGCCGCCGCCACGTAAACGGGATCGGCCAGCCATTGCAGCCCACCCGCCAGGATGGGATGACGGGTAGCGAACAACTGGGTCAGGCGGGTGGAAAAGCTCACACCGGCTCTCCTTCATGGTGGATGCGCTCGGGCACCAGGCCGGAAGCGGGGCAAGCGCCCCACCGCCGGTCCTGGATCACCGACCCGATCCGGGCCTTACGAGGCGTTCTGGTGGTCCCGGGCGAAGTACAGGTCGTGCAGATGGGCCAAATCCACCTGATCGGCGTCTTGCGACAACACCACCTTGCCGCCGCGCACCAGATGCACGTGGTCGGCGATGGCCAGGGCCTTGTTGGTGTTCTGCTCGACCAGCACGATGGTGCGGCCCTGATTGCGCAGATTGTCCAAGATGCCCATCACCTCGTCGACGATCACCGGGGCCAGACCCAGGGACGGTTCGTCCACCAAGATGACCTTGGGTTCCTCCATCAGGCCGCGCCCCATGGCCAGCATCTGGGCCTCGCCGCCGGAAAGCGACGACGCCAATTGGTCGCGGCGTTCCTTCAGACGGGGAAACATCTGATAGGCCATGTCCAGGTTCTGCTTGTAGCGAGCCCGGCATTTCTTGGGAAAGGCGCCGACCAGCAGATTGTCCTCGACGGTCATGTCGCGGAAGATCATGCGGCCTTCGGGGATCATCACCACCCCTTGGCTGACCATGTTCCAGGTCTTTTCGTTGGTGCAGTCGCGGCCTTCGAAGCTGACATTGCCGGCGCTGGCCGGAATCAGCCCCATGATGGTGCGCAGCAACGTGGTCTTGCCGCCGCCATTGGGACCCAGGATGCAGGTCAGCTTGCCTTCGGGAATGCCAAGGGTCATGTCCCACAGCACGTTGATCGAGCCATAGCCGGCACGGACGGATTGGACGTCAAGCAGGTTCGCCACCGGTGTAACTCCTGATAACTTCGGGATCGTTGAAGACTTGGTCCGGAGAACCGTCGGCGATCAGCCGACCGAAATTCAGCACCAAGACCCGGGGACACATGCGGGTGATGGTCTCGATGTCGTGTTCGACGATCATCACCGACAATCGATAGCGTTTGCGCACTTCTTCCAAGGTATCGAGGAAAGCCCGCTTGCCGGTGGTTTCCAGACCGGCCAGAACCTCGTCCAGCATCAGAAGCTTGGGTTCGGTGGCCAGGGCCTTGCCGACTTCCAGGGCCTTTTGCTCGGTCAGCGCCAACGAGGTGGCGGCATCCATGTCCGCCTTGTGCCCCAGCTTCAGCACGTCCAGCAATTCTTCGATCTTGGCCTTGTCCACCTTGCCTGCGCCGAAACGCTGGGCGACGGTCAGGTTCTCGCGCACCGTCAGCTCGTGCATGGGCTGCGGCACCTGGAACGCCCGGCCGATGCCGGCGCGGGCCCGGTGGTGGATGGGCATGGACAACAGGTTCTTGCCCATCAGCTCGACCGTGCCGGAACCGGGGCGGGCCAGACCGCAGATGGCGTTGAACAAGGTGGTCTTGCCGGCACCGTTGGGGCCGACCAGACCCAGGACCTCGCCTTCGCGCATGTCGAAGGTCACGTCGGAAACCGCGACCAAGCCGCCGAAGGTGACGGTCAATCCGTTAATGTGCAGCATTGGCGGTTTCCTTGCGCTGAAGCCGGGTAAGCTTGGCGATCAACGGGGTCAGACCCGTCGGGCTGAACAACACCATGGCGCCCAGCAAGGCCCCCAGGATGATCTGATGCCCCTGCGGCAGGATGGCTTTGAACACCAGCTGGTCCACCAGATAGACCACCAGGGCGCCGATCAGCGGCCCCCACAAGGTGCGGTATCCGCCGAAAATGGCGGCGACGATGGCCAGGGTGGTCCACGACCCGGAAAAGGCGTAATCGGGTTCCAGGAAGTTGATGTAATGGGCGTTGAAAGCCCCCATCAGACCGGCGAAGAAGGCCGAAACCACCAGCATCAGGGCTTTCAGCATGGTGGCGTTGACACCGACCACCCGGGTGGCGTCCTCGGAATCGTGCATGGCTTTCAACGCCAGGCCCTGGGGCGAACGGCGGATCACCGCATAGATGCCGACCATGGCGATGACCAGGGTGACGACGACGAAATAGCCGCCGATCTTGCCGCCCAGATCGATCCCCATGATTTCCGGCAGACGCGGAATGGACAAGATGCCGGCGGCGCCGCCGGTCAGGCCTTTCCATTCGGTGGCGATGATGCGGAAGATTTCCGCATAGGCCAGGATCGACAGCGCGAAATAGGGTCCGCGCAGCCGCAGGGCCGGCATGGTGGCGATGGACGACGCGGCGGCGACCAATCCGGCGAACAGCATGGATACCAGCACCGGCCAGCCGGCCTTGATGGTCAGCAACGCCGAGGCGTAAGACCCGATACCGAAGAACGCCGCATGGCCGAAACTGACCATCCCCCCCAGATTGCCCAACATGGACCATGCCAAAGCGATGCCGCCGATGGTGAGTGCGGCGACGATCAGGCTGACCACGTAATCATTGCCGTTCACCGCCAAGGGCAGAACCAGGTAAGCCAGGACCAGGACGGCCGGAATTTTCAACTTGTTCATCCCCGCCTCCTCACGCGTCCGAACAGCCCCGAAGGCATCACCAGCAGCACCACCAGGAACAGCACCATGCCGGCCAGTTCCTGCAGCGCCGACGAGGCCAAGGTGACGGTCAGGTTCTCGACGATCCCCAGCAACATGCCGCCCAGCAGCACGCCCGGCACCGAACCCATGCCAGCCAGCACGGTGATGATGAAGGCCTTCACCGTCAGGTGATGGCCCAGCGACGGCTGGATGACCTTGGCCGAATAGATGGCGATACCGGCCACCGAGGCCAGAAGGCCGGCGACGGCGAAGGACAGGATTTCGGTGAATTGCGGATTGATGCCCATCAGCTTGGCGGCGTCGCGGTTGGACGCCACGGCGCGCAGCGCCCGGCCGTACCAGGTCTTTTCCAGCCACCACCACAAGCCGGCCACGACAACCAGACCGGCCACACCAAAGAACACTTCGGAATTCATGGCGAAAAGCAGGTCGGCCAGAATGATGGCGTCGTGGTGCCACGGCACCGAGGTGGAATGGATGTCGGCGGACCAGATCATCAAGATGGCGTTGGTCATGATGACGCCCAGGCCGAAGGTCAGGATCAGCGAGTTGAGCTCGCGATCCTTCTTGATCCGGCTGAGCAGGCCATAGACCGCAATGCTGGTCAGCCCCACCACCGCCACCGCCAGGGGCAGCGAGGCCAAGGGATCGAGATGCAGTTTATTTTCGGCCGAATAGGCCACATAGGCGGCCAGCAACACCAATTCGCCATGGGCCAGGTTGATGACCCGCATGGTGCCGAAAACCAAGGCCAGTCCCAGGGCGATGAGGGCGTAATAGGCGCCCGCCAACACCCCCGAGAAGGCTGATTGAGCAAACAATTCAAACATAGTCACACCGCTCGTCGGGAGGGGATGAGAAGGCGGGCGTCAAACGCCCGCCTTCAACCGAACCTGAAGGGCACTTACCAGGGGACGGCGGGGAAATTCATCTTGCCGGTGGCGGCGTCAGCCGGCCAAACCAGCACGACCTTGCCGTCCTGATGCTGTCCCATGCGGTGGGTGAATTCAGGATTGTCGCCGTCCTGGTCGAAGCGGACCCGGCCGATGACGGTTTGCACGTCAAGCTTGCGCAGTTCCTCGCTGATGCCGCCCTTGTCGATGGTGCCGGCATCCTGGGCCTTGGCGGCCGCCTGGAACAGCATCATGGATTGCACATAACCGAAGATGCCCAGGTAATCGGGCGCCTTGTTGTACATGCGCTGATAGGTCTCGGCGAATTCCTTGGCTTCGGGGGTGGTGAACTCGGCCGGATAGGACAAGGTCGAGGTGCCGGCGACGCCGTTCATCAGATCGGGGAATTCCGACCACATCTTCGAAGTGGCCAGCGACCACACGCCGGAAATGTTCTTGATGTCGGGCTTCAACACCTTGGCGGCGCGCAGAATGCCGACGTAATCGTTCTCATAGCCGATCATGGCGATGGCTTCGGGACGATCCTGCAGCTTGATCTTGTGGACGATCGGCTTGAAATCGGTGGTCGACGGGTCGAAAGCGTGCAGGGTCACCTTGACGCCCTTGGCGCTCAGGGTCTTTTCCAGCATCTTGGCCACTTCCTCGGTGGCTTCCTTGGTGGAATAGATCACCGTCACCGACTTGATGCCCAATTCCGTGTACATGCCGATCAGGGCGCGGGCATAGCCTTCGGAATTGTTGATGCGGAAGAAGTTCTTCAGGCCGCGCTTGGTCAGCTCGGTGGCGACGCCGCCCGAGGTGATGTAGGTCTTGTTCATCTTTTCGGCGGCTTCCGAGGCCGGGCCGATGATGTTCGACCCATAGCCGCCGGTAAAGGCGACCACGCCGTCCGAGGCCAGTTTCTCGACGGCGGCCACAGCCTTGGCCGGCGAGGATTCGTCATCCATGGTCAGAACCGAAACGGTGTGCTTGCCGTTCTTCTTGTTGAACATCTCGGCGGCGACGGCGATGCCTTCGCTCATGGCGCCGCCGACACGGGCCAGATTGCCGGTCTTGGGGATTTGGCTGCCGATCTTGATTTCCGCCGACCACGCGGTGGACGCGGCCAGGACGGCAAAGACAGCCAAAGCGGAAACGGAAGCGAACTTGGACATTTCTATACTCCCTGAATTTCTATTAAAACGTGCGCTTGTTTGCTTCAAGAGGGTGACTTGGCCATTTCGGCCAACCGGTTTTTCAGGATTTTGCCGGTGGCGCCGGCCGGCAGATGTTCCATGATCACGACCTTGGCCGGCCGTTTGTAGGGCGCCAATTGCTGTGCGGCGAAATCGTGGATTTCCTGGGCGCTGACCTTGCTGCCCGGCACGGTTTGGACGAAGGCGATGACGTCTTCGTTGCCGTCGGGCAGGCTGCGTCCCACCACCGCCGATTGGGTGACGGCGGGATGGGCGTTCAACACCGCTTCGACTTCGACGGGATAGACGTTGAAGCCCGAACGGATGATCAATTCCTTGGAGCGTCCGACGATATAAAGGCTGCCGTCAGCTTCCACACGGGCGAAGTCGCCGGTGTTCAACCAGCCATTCTCGTCGATGACCATGCGGGTCAGGTCGGGATTGCGGTAATAACCCTTCATGATGCCCGGCCCGCGGGACCACAGCTCGCCCACGTCCCCTTGGGCACAAGGCTTGCCGTCCAGGCCGACGATCAACATTTCCACCAAGGGCAGGGCCTGCCCCACCGAACAATCACTGCGCGGATCGTCGATGCGGGTCTGCGAAATGGTGGGGGACGCTTCGGTCAGACCGTATCCATTGTGCAGCGGCTTGCCGAACAGCTTTTCCACCCCGGCCTTGATCACCGGGTCCAGGGGCGAACCGCCGGCCGACAGGTATCGCAGCTTGTGGGTGTCCACCGACGCTCCGGTGGTCTTCACGTGCTCCAGAATCTTGGCATACATGGCGGGGACGCCCTGCAACACGGTCATGCCGGCGGCGACGTCGGCCAGCACCTGTTCGGCGCTGAAACGCGGTTCGACCATCAGGCAGCCGCCGGCATAAAGCGTTCCCATGAACACCGACGACAAGCCGAACACATGGGAAACGGGCAGCACCGCGTAAACCAGGTCGTCGGCCTGCAGGCCACGGACCCGGCCGGAAAAGGCGGCGACGAACAAGATGTTGCGATGGGTCAGCATCACCCCCTTGGGGGTGCCGGTGGTTCCCGAGGTATAGATCAGGGCGGCGACCTGGTCTTTCCCCTGCGTCTCCACCGGTTCGGGCTGAACCGATCCGTTCAACGGGGCGGCCAGCACGCTGCCCACACCGGGGATGTCGAAGGACGTGGCGCCCAAACGCTGACCATGGGCGGCGGCATCCTTGGACACCCGGTGGGTGAAAAGAATCATCCGGGCACCGCAATGATCCTGGATGGTGTCGATCTCGCGCGGCGACAGCCTTGCGTTGACGATCACCGCCCAAGCATCCATCTCGGACGCCGCCAGGATCAGGGTCAGCAATTCGGCGCAGTTTTCGTTGACGATCATCAGCCGGTCGCCGGGACGCAGGCCGAAATCCATCAGGGCCTGCTTGGTGCGGTCCACCGCCTGGGCCAGCGCCGCGAAGCTGAGCCGCAAATCGTGCTCTTGCACGGCGGGCGCGTCGGGACGCTCGGCCGCCCAACGCCGCAACGGATGGGATATCCGTTGCGGCAAAGCGGCCAGAAGATCAGCCGGCGAGGTCATCAAGCGACCTCACGCAGCATGTTGCGGGCGATGACCAATTGCTGGATCTGGGTGGTGCCTTCGTAGATACGGAACAGGCGGACGTCGCGGTAGAAGCGCTCGACGCAATATTCGGCGATATAGCCGGCACCGCCGTGGATCTGCACCGCGCGGTCGGCGACGCGGCCCACCATTTCAGAGGCGAACAGCTTGCAGCAGGCGGCCTCGGTCGACACGTTCTGGCCGGCATCCTTGCGGCGCGCCGCATCCATCACCATGCAGCGGGCGGCATAGGCTTCGGTGCGGCTGTCGGCCAGCATGGCCTGGATCAACTGGAACTCGCCGATGGCCTTGCCGAATTGCTTGCGCTCGCTGGCATATTTCAACGCTTCCTCGATCAGGCGTTCGGACACGCCGACGCAGACGGCGGCGATGTGCAACCGGCCGCGATCCAGCACCTTCATGGCGGTCTTGAAGCCCTGGCCGGGAACGCCGCCGATGATGTTGGCGGCCGGCACCCGGCAATCGTCGAAGATGACGTCGCAGGTATGGCTGCCTTTTTGTCCCATCTTCTTGTCGATCTTGCCTAAGGACAGGCCCGGCGTGCCCTTTTCGACGATGAAGGCCGAGATGCCGCCGGCACCCTTGTTGTTGGGATCGGTGCGGGCCATGACGGTGAAGATGTCGGCGTGCGGCGCGTTGGTGATGAAACGCTTGGTGCCGTTCAGCACATAATGGTCGCCGTCCAGACGGGCGGTGGTGGACAGCGAGGCGGCGTCGGAACCGGCATTGGGTTCGGTCAAGGCGAAGGAACCGATGATTTCACCGGCGGCCAGCTTGGGCAGCCACTTTTCCTTTTGCTCGGGGGTGCCGTCGATGACGATACCCTGGCCGCCGATGCCGTTATTGGTCCCCATCAGCGAGCGGAAAGCCGGCGAGGTGCGGCCCAGTTCGAAGGCCACCTGGACCTCTTCTTCCATGGTCAGACCCAGACCGCCGAATTCTTCCGGCAGGGACAGGCCGAACAGGCCCAATTCGCGCATATCCTGGACGATGTCGGCGGGAACCGCGTCCTGTTCGGCGATCAGGTCCTCGTTAGGGATCAGCCGTTCGCGGACGAAACGGGAAATAGTCGACAGCAATTGTTCCAGAATTTCCTGATCCCTGATCATTCTTATGTCCTTTCAAGACGTTTTCATTTTATGGAAATCAAGGTCGTGACAACGCGGCTTCGATGCTGTTGGCGACCTGGATGAGGGCTGGCCCGTATTCGCTTTTCAGCTTTTCCACGGGCATCAAGAACGACGCTCCGCCGCAATTAAGGGCGAAAACCTCGCCGGTATCGGGCAGGCGGACAGCACGTCCGACCGCATGGATTTCGGTCAGCCATTCCCCGGTGGACATGGTGAAGCCGTAATCCTGGTAATCCTTTTGGGCCTGTTCGACCGCGGCCTTGACCTTGGGCCAGTCCGAACCGTGGGCGGCTTTCAGCTGGTCCAGCAATTCGGTGCGCTCGGCCTCTTCCATCACCACGATGTAGGCGCGGCCCATGGCGGTGGTGGCCAGCGGAATGCGCGAGCCCACATCCAGACGCAGCGTCACCGGGCCTTGGCCGCGGCAGCTTTCGATGTAGATCATGTGCAGCCGGTCGCGGCTGCCCAACGACACCGAGGCATTGGTGCTGTTGGCCATTTCCTGCATCCAGGGCTTGGCCAATTGCCGGATGTCCATGTTGGCCAGGGCGGTGTAGCCCAGCGATAGCACGGCGCTGCCCAAGGAATATTTCTCGTATTTCGGGTTGAACTTCAGATAGCCGAGCTTGGTCAGAGTATGCGTCATGCGGCAAACCGTCGGCTTCGCCAACCCGGTTCTTTTTGCGATTTCCTGATTTCCAAGATAAGTATCCGTAACCGCAAAGCAACGCAGGACATCAAGTCCACGCGCTAATGCCGTTATGAACATCCTATCCTTGTCGTCATCTTTATTGATTTCGTCACTACCGACGATTGGCGCCATATTTACGTCTCCCATACCTATCGGCCGTTGTTTTTTTGTGAAAAACCGATTGCAAAATGATCCTGACACGAATTAGGTTTGGGCGTCAATAGTGCGAAATATGATTTCGCATAGCGAAATTAAAAAGGGGATGGAACGGCATGACCGAGGTTGTCATCGAGCTGGTTTCGGACGGGATCGCGCTTTTGCGCATCAACCGCCCCGAGGCCAAGAACGCCTTGAATGCGCAGGTGCGCCGCCTGTTGGCCGAGCATCTGACCCAATTGGACCAAGACCCATCCGTCCGCGCGGTGGTGATCACCGGTGACGAAACGGCCTTCGCCGCCGGGGCCGACATCAAGGACATGGCCCAGGCCGGCGCCGCCGAGATGTTGCTGCGGCAGAACCATGTGCTGTGGCGGTCCATCGCCCAGTTTTCCAAGCCGCTGATCGCCGCGGTCAACGGTTACGCCTGGGGCGGCGGCTGCGAGTTGGCCATGCATGCCGACATCATCGTCGCCGGCGAAGGTGCCAGCTTCGCCCAGCCGGAAATCCGTGTCGGCATCATGCCCGGCGCCGGGGGAACCCAGCGCCTGACCCGTCTGGTGGGCAAGCATCGCGCCATGCTGATGCTGCTGACCGGCGAAGCGGTGGACGGCGCCCAGGCGGCGGCCATGGGTTTGGTCAGCGTCTGCGTCCCTGACGACCAGGTGTTGGAAGTGGCCAAAAACATCGCCGGCAAGATCGCCCGCATGCCGCCGGTGGCGGTGCGCCAGATCAAGGAAGTGCTGCTGGCCGGCATGGACGCGTCGCTGGATACCGGCCTGATGCTGGAACGCAAGGCCTTCCAATTGCTGTTCGACACAAGCGACCAAAAGGAAGGCATGGCCGCCTTCATGGACAAGCGCAAGCCGGTTTACGAAGGGAAGTAAGTCATGCTGACCCCAGTAGATTCACAAGATTTCTGCGTCGGCATCGTCGGCGCCGGCATGATGGGGCGCGGCATCGCCCAGATCGCCGCCCAGTCGGGTTGCCGGGTGGTGTTGATGGATTCCGTCCCCGGCGCCGCCACCAAGGCGGTGCAGATTTTGGACGACACGTTCCATAAGCTGACCGCCAAGGGCAAGCTGACGGCGGAACAGGCCCAGGCCGCCGTGGCCCGTGTGTCGGTGGTGGACGATGTGGACGGCTTCGCCCCGGCCCAGGTGGTGATCGAAGCCATCATCGAAAACCTTGAGGTGAAAAAAGACCTGCTGCGCCGTCTGGAAACAGTGGTCTGCCCGGATTGCATCTTGGCCACCAACACGTCGTCGCTGTCGGTCACCGCCATCGCCTCGTCATGCCAGCGGCCGGAACGGGTGGCCGGTTTCCACTTCTTCAACCCGGTGCCGTTGATGAAGGTGGTGGAAGTCATCGACGGCGTGCTGACCGCGCCGCAAGCCGTCGAAATCCTGGATGCCCTGGCGCGGCGCATGGGCCATCGTCCGGTGCGGGCCAAGGACACGCCGGGCTTCATCGTCAACCATGCCGGGCGCGGTTTCGGCACCGAGGCGCTGCGCATCTTGAGCGAAAGCGTCGCCGGCATCGAACAGATCGACATGGTGCTGAAGAAAGCCGCCGGTTTCCGCATGGGGCCGTTCGAGCTTTTGGACCTGACCGGTTTGGATGTCTCGCATCCGGTGATGGAATCCATCTACCACCAATTTTACCAGGAACCGCGCTTCCGGCCGTCGCCGCTGACCGGTTTGCACAATGCCGCCGGTCTGCTGGGCCGCAAATCCGGACGCGGTTTCTATCGCTATCAGGACGGTGTCATGGTGACCGCCGATCCCGTCGCCGTGCCCGATGTGCTGCCCACTTCCGTGTGGGTGGAATCCTCGGCCGCCGGTTCGGAAATCGCCGCCCGTCTGGCGGCTATCGGCATCAAGGTCGAAGGCGGCCTGCCATCCGCCCAGGCTTTGTGTGTGGTCACCCCCTTGGGGCAGGAATGCACCCAGGCCGCCGTGGCCCAGGGGCTGGACCCTCGCCGCACCGTCGCCGTCGATGCGTTGTTCGGCCTGGATGGCTGCATCAGCGTGATGACCAATCCGGCCACCAGCGCCGAGTGCCGGGACCAGGCCCACGGCCTGTTCGCCAAGCTGGCCCCGGTGGTGGTGATCAAGGACAGCCCCGGCTTCATCGCCCAACGCGTGGTCTGCGGGCTGATCAACATCGCCTGTGAAATCGCCCAGGCCGGCATCGCCACCCCCCAGGACATCGACGACGCGGTGACCCTGGGCCTGGGCTACCCCCATGGCCCGCTGGCTTGGGGGGACCGGTTGGGGACGACCCGGGTCCTTGATGTGCTGACCGCCATTCATGCCGCCACCTTGGACCCGCGTTACCGGCCCAGCCCGTGGCTGCGGCGCCGGGCCCAGTTGGGCCTGTCCTTGACCACCAACGAAATCTAAGAAACAGGGAAGAAACCAATGCAAGACGCTTTCATCTATGACGGTCTGCGCAGCCCCGTCGGCCGTCATGGCGGCGCTTTGGCCGCTGTTCGTCCCGACGATCTGGCGGGCGAGGTCATCCGCGCCTTGGTCGAACGCTCGCCGTTTTCCGGCACCGACGTGGAAGACGTGATCCTGGGCAACACCAACCAGGCCGGAGAAGACAGCCGCAACGTGGCGCGCCATGCCGGTCTGCTGGCCGGTCTGCCGGTGGATGTCGCCGGTCAGACCGTCAACCGTCTGTGCGCCTCGGGTCTGGCCGCCGTGCTGGACGCCGCCCGGGCGGTGCGCTGCGGCGAAGGTTCGCTGTTCGTGGCCGGCGGCGTCGAAAGCATGAGCCGCGCCCCCTTCGTCCTGGCCAAGGCGGAATCCGCCTATAGCCGGGATTTCAAGATGTTCGACACCACCATCGGCACCCGTTTCCCCAACCCCAAGGTGACCGGTCCCTATGGCGGGCATTCCATGCCGGAAACCGCCGACAACGTCGCCGCCGATCTGGGTCTGGGGCGCGAGGAAAGCGACATGTTCGCCGCCCAGTCCCAGGCCAAGTACCAAAAGGCCAAGGCCGATGGCTTCTTCGACGGTGAAATCCATCCCATTTCGGTGTTCGCCGGCAAGAACAAGCCGCCGCGTGTGGTGGATCAGGACGAACATCCCCGCGCCGAAAGCGATTTCGCCGCTTTGTCGAAGCTGCGCGCCTTGTTCGACGGCGGCGTGGTGACCGCCGGCAATGCGTCTGGCGTCAATGACGGCGCCGCCGCCTTGCTGGTGGGCGATGCCGAGATCGGCCAGCGTTACGGTGTGAAGCCGGTGGCCCGCATCGTCGCCGGTGCGGTGGCAGGCGTCCCGCCGCGGGTCATGGGCTTGGGGCCGGTGCCGGCGGTGCAAAAGGTGCTGAAGCGCGCCGGGCTGGAATTGAAGGATTTGGACCTGATCGAGCTGAACGAGGCTTTCGCCGTCCAGGTCCTGGGCTGTTTGCAGCAACTGGGCTTGAAAGCCGACGACCCTCGTCTGAACCCCAATGGCGGGGCCATCGCCATCGGCCACCCCTTGGGCTGTTCCGGGGCACGTCTGGCCTGGACCGCCGTGCGGCAATTGCAGCGCAGCGGCGGACGCTATGCCCTGGTCACCATGTGCATCGGTGTCGGCCAGGGCATGGCCGCCATCATCGAGCGGGTGTGACCAAGATGGGCGCCATGGACATCGTCGTCCATCTGGACGACACCCCCCAGGCCCAGACACGCCTGGGGGTGACCGCCGGACTGGCGGCCAAGATGCAGGCGCGGATCACCGCCGCCGCCCAGATCGAGCCCGACCAGGCCACCCTTTGGCCCGGCCAGGACTCGGTGGTCGAGTGGCGACGGCTGGGGGCCTTGCGGCAATTCGGCGCCCATATCCGCCACGCCGACATGGCGGTGGTCGGCCAGCCTTTGGACAATGGGGCCGACCATGTGACCGACTTCATCATGAATGGCGGCCGGCCGGTTCTGGTGGTGCCGCAATATGGCCGTTTCGACCATGCCGGCGGCACCATCCTGGTCGCCTGGAACGGCAGCCGGGAAGCCACCCGGGCGGTGTACGACGCCTTGCCGCTTCTGGCCTGTGCCGAACGGGTGGTGATCCTGACCCTGGACGGCCATCCGTCCGACCAAAGCGTCGGTGAAAATCCCGGTGCCGATATCGCCTTGGTCCTGGCCCGCAAGGGGGTCAGGGTCGAGCTGGTCCACAGCACGGCGGGCGAGTTGGACGTGGGCAACGCCTTGTTGTCCCGCTGTGTCGAAATCGGCGCCGACCTGCTGGTCATGGGGGCGTTCAGCCGCCACCCGCTGCGCGAACGCGCCTTGGGCGGCGCCACCCACCACATCCTGAAACACATGACCTTGCCGGTCTTGTTCAGCCATTAAGGGACGCGTCGCCGATTTGTACAAAGCGATGCCTGAAATTACTGCGGCCACCCCATAAGTCTCCCTCTGCGGCCGCCAACTCGGCAAGCGCGGCCCTTTGGCCCGCTTGCCATTTTTCCAACTGACGGAAAGCCCCCCTTACAGATTGCTTTCGCGAATCAACACCGCCACCCCATTGCGCCAGACCCGCGTCAACAGACTTTCCGCCTTGGCGTCCAACATCACCGTACCGCGACGGATCAATGTCGGCATGACCGGGCCGGTGGGCACCAGGACGACGCGATAAAGCGACGCTTCGGGGACCAGTTTGCGGCTGGCGTCCTCGCGCACGGCGATGCCGCCGCCATTGGTGGACGACAATTCCGGCACCGTCATTTCCCGCGTCGACAGGCGGTCGATGGAACGCACGCTGACATCCAAGGCGATTTCGCCGTTCTCGGCATAAAACCGGGCCGGGGTTCCAACCTCGATTCGGGCCAGATCGGCTTCGGCCACATAGGCTTCGACCATCTGGGTCGCCGGGTCCATCAGGATTCCCAAAGGTTCGTGCCGACCCATCCACAGCCCAGGGCGTAAAAGCGGCGGGATATCCACCACCACGCCGGCAAAGACCGCCCGCGTGCTCAGCGCATCTCCGGCGGCGACGCTGTCGCGCAGATCCGCCACCGCTTTGCCCAATTCCTCCCAAGCGACCTGAACCTCGCCGGCGGATTGGGTATCGAAGGACAGCCCGGCCAGATGCTTGCGCAACCCCTCGATCTCGGCCTCGGCCCGGCGGCGGCGAAAGCCCAGTTCAGGGGATTGCAACACGAACAAGGTTTCGCCGGCGACCACCGCCTGCCCCTCACGCGGCATCTGCGACAATTGCCCCGGCTGGGCCGTATAGAGCACGCTTTGCCGTTCCGGCCGCAACAAGGCCGGCGCCGAGACCGAACCGCTCCACGGAAGGAGCGCCGCCAAGACCAGCAAAGTTCCGATGGTGGCGCTGACCATCATGTTGCGGTTCCAGCGCAAATCGCCCCGGCGCTGGCGCCAGACCTTCAGTTCCAGGGCGATGGGACGCAGGATGAACCAGCCGATTTCCACCATCATCAGGAACAGCCCCAAAAGCTTGAACGCCAGGTGGTAGACCACCAAGGCGATGCCCAGGAACAGGAAGAACCGGTAAACCCACACCGCCAGGGCATAGGCGACCAGCAGGTGGCGACGACCGGACGGCAGACCTTCCGGGGGGCCGTCGCCGAAACCGAACAACCTTTCGCGCAGCCACCAGCGCCCCAAGGCGAAGGACCGGTCCTGCAGATTGGGTTCGTCAAGAAGATCGGACAGCAGGAAATACCCGTCGAAGCGCATCAAAGGGTTCAGGTTGACCGCCAGGGTCAGCAGCCAGACCGAACCGGCCAGCAGAAACACCGCCGACCGCAACGGGCCATCGGGCAAGACCGCCCACAACAACGACGCCACCACCGCCACGATCACTTCCGCCGTCATGCCGGCGGCGTCGATCATCAGACGCTGGCGGCGATCGGTCAGCCGCCAGGAATCGGTGACATCGGTCCACAACACCGGCCACAGCACCAGCAACGCCACCCCCATGGCCGGCACCCGACAGCCGAAACGCTTGGCGGCCAGCCCATGCCCCAATTCGTGGGCGAACTTGGAAGCCGACAGGGCCAACACCGTCGCCAACGCCCCTTCCGCCGTGAAGGCCCAGGACAGGGTATGGGTGAAGCCTTCCCATTGCCGCCCGACCAGGAACAACCCCAAAGCCGCCAATGCCAGCAACATTACGGGAAAAGCGGGATGGAACGCCCAGGCGACCCAAGGCTGCAGGGCGGCCAGCAGACGATCCGGATTGACCAGCCGCAGGCGCAGGAACAGATAATTCTTCAAAAGCCATTTGGCCGCCGACATGCGCCGACTGGCCAAGGCGGCGGACAGCCGGCTGGCCCCCTGCTCGCCCTCGGCCCGGATCAGGCCGGCGTTTTCGCAGAACCGCCCCATGTCCAAGACTTCGGTGGGGGAAACGCGCAGCGTCGTCTGCCCCGACACCGCCCGGGCAATGGCCGTCGCGTCGCCCAGATTCCAGCGGCTCAAGATTTCGAATTCGGCCCAGCCGATGCGGAAAAAGCGATGGGCGGCCGGATCGTGCAGGGTCCAGGTCGGCCGGCCTTCGGCGGTGGAAGGGCCGGGCAGCAGCCGCAAATCCTCGCGCAGGAAAGGCAGGCGGGCCAGGGTCAAAGCGTCAGCCATTGCCGCACAATCGCCAAGGGCCGCCGCAACAGCCACAACAACAAGGGTCGCCGGTCCCCGTAAATCTTGGCGGTACCTTTCATGCCCAACCGCAAGTCCCCACCTTGGCCATCAAAGCCGGCGCGGAATCGATGGGCCAGCACGCTTTCGGCGGTGAGCTGGCTGACATGACTGGCGAACACCAGACTGGCGGAAATCGGGCGGTCGGGCGCCACGTTGGGGAAGAACAATGTTTCGGCGCCGGTCTCGAATGTCGCCACATCGCCAACGGGGACCTGAATTTCCAACTCGACCCGGGTCGGGTCGGCCACCGTCATGATCCGTTCGCCCACCGTCACCGGGCGACCGATCCAATCATTGGCGTCGTCGAAGACCGCGATACCCGAAGCCGGCGCACTCAATTCGGCACGCCGCAATTGTTCCTCGGCGAAGGCCAGTTCCGCGCTCTGCTGATCGATCTTGCTTTGCAACAACGCCAAACGGCCCTTGACCGATGGGTCGGACAGCGCCTGTTGCGCTGCTTGACCATATTCGGCCTCGGCGATTTCGCGGGATTTGGCGGCGACCCGTTGCTTGGTGCGCAACTGGGTGGTGTCCAGGGATACCAGGACTTGCCCCTCGTTGACCTGGGCATTGGGAGTAATGGCGATGGAATCGACGACGCCGTCGAACGGCGCCCGGATCTGCATGGGGGTGATCGGCACCACTTCGGCGGGGGCCAGGACCGATTGGCGCACCGGCAACAGGGCCAGAACGCTCAGCATCGCGGCCACGCCGATCACCAGCCGGCGCCGCTGCCGCAGGCGCTCCATCCACGGCAAGGCGGCCGGCGGCCGACTGGCCAGCAGCCAAGCCTGGGCATAAGCGCCGGCCAAGA
The DNA here is from genome assembly GCA_002435715.1 of Rhodospirillaceae bacterium UBA6219. GTDB lineage: Bacteria > Pseudomonadota > Alphaproteobacteria > Rhodospirillales > Magnetospirillaceae > Magnetospirillum. The sequence goes on along the minus strand of DISD01000073.1, from coordinate 17,108 downwards.
CGGACAGCAAACGGATGTCGCCTTCGTGCCACGGCGCCGAACGGGCCAGCAGCAAGCCGCCCAGGCGCTGGCCCTGACCGGCGTCCAAGGGACAATACAGCGCATGGGCCGGCAACCATTCCGCCCATTCGGCGGCCAGGGATTGCGGCAGGTCGGTGGCCTGGATCGGGCGCGGCACGCCATCGTCATCCAAATCCATGGCCGCCAGGCTTTTGTGCAGCCACACCACATAAGGGGCGGCCGCATCGGGGGACGACGCCCCGGACAGCGCGACAACCTTGCCCGTACCCGGCAGAGCACGCTGCCACAAAACCGCCTGCTGGTAAGCAACCACCCCGGTGGTGTCGTTGACCATCAGGAAGGCCAGTTCCTGGGCCGAGCAGCGCCGTGCCCGCTGTTCCAACTGCAACAGGGTGGACAGGCGCAACACGTGCTGATTGGCGCCGCTCATGACGGGGGGTGGAACAAGGCCCGCCCGCTCATTCCCGGCAACAAGGCATCGCCGCCCGAAGGGATACGGCCATAGACCTTGATCGACTGGCTGACCGCGTCGACCTTGCCCGAAACCCGGATCAAACTGGCGGCATAGGTCTGCCCGGTCTCTTCCACCGCCACCTCGAAATGGGTTCCGACCTTCAGCCAGCCAAGCCAGCGCGACGGCACCATCATTTCCAGTTCCAGGTCGCGGTCGCTCAGGATTTCCAGTAACGGCGCCCCTTCCGCCACGTATTGGTGTTCCCGTGCCGTCACCGCCGCCACCCGACCGGCGAAGGGGGCAGCGAGCGTGCAACGGCTGCTCATGGCTTGGGCGGCGGCGACATCGGCGCCGGCCTCGCGCAGTTCCGCCCCGGCGACTTCGAAATCCAGGGCGCTGTTGCTGCCCAACTGACGCTGCTTTTGCTGGATATCGTAAATCTTGCGCCGCTTTTCATAGCTGGCGCGGGCGCGGGCCACGGCCCCGTCCTGAACGGCGCAATCGAAGCGGGCCAGCAACTGCCCCTCTCGGAAACGATCACCGTCTTTCAACGGAAATTGTGACAGGCGCCCAGCCATGGCCGCACCGATGGTGGTCATGGTCGTCGCGGTGATCTGCACCCGGACATCGCGCTCCGCCGAGGCCTGCGGCAGGTCCATTTCCTTGACGAAATCGCGCTTGCCGGCATCTTTTGCCACAGGCGCCCCAGCCGACCGGAGAGGAGGTTCGGCGGCCAGGGCGCAGGCTGGCAGCAGCGCCGCCAGCACCAACAGGGAAAACTTCACACGCCGCCCCCTCATGAAACGGGCACCGCCGCAGGTTGGCTGGACTGATCATGCTCACCCCCCTTGGCTTCGTCCGCAGACGTGGCGGCGGACAGATCGGGCAGCGGCATGTGGCCTTCTTCCCAATCGTGAATGGCGGCGCCGACCTGGTCGACCAGTTGCTTCATGTCGTTGGTGTCGACGGTCGGCGGCACCAGATCGATGCCCACGGCGGCGTAAAGATTACCCAGGGATTGGTGCACGTCCGAAAGCGCCCGGTCCCGTTCCAGCTCGGCCGCCGTCGCCGACAGGAAACGGCGGATACGTTCCATGTCCGACTGGGCCGAAGCGACGTTGGCGTTGTCCACCGTCTGGGTGATCTGGCGCTGCACCTTGTTGACGTCGATCGCCGTGTCCAGGGTCTCGAGCGAGCGCAGATATTGCTGATAGGCCAGGTTGACCTGGGTCAGGACGGCGACGCTGACCGCCAGGCGACGGGTCTTGGCCACGGCGACGGCGGCTTCGGCGGCTTCGATGGCCTGCGGCCCCTGGATCAGGTTGACCAGATTGTACGAGACGCGCACCCCCGCCTCGGCCCAGGTATCGCGATAAAGATATTGATTGGAATCCTGATTGAGGCTGGCCATGAGGGTGACGCCAGGCATCATCTTGACGATTTCCTTGTACACCGCCTGGCGATCGATCTGCTCCTGATAGGCTTCCTCGCGCAGTTCGGGACGCATGGCCAAGCCGATTTCTTCCAGCTTGGCGATTTCCACCTGGATGGCGCTCGGCGCCTTGGCGTCGTCGACCAAGGCGGCCAGGGGCAAGGCATCGGTGGGCGGCACGTTGATCAGTGCCGCCAATTGCGCCTTGGCGCTCATCAAATCGGTGCGGATGCGCTTCAGTTGGCTGATCACCTGCAGCATGTTCTGCTGGTATTCCAACGCCTGCAGCGGCGGCTGCAAGGCGTCTTCCTGCGCCTTGCGCGAGGCGGCCAGGGCTTTTTCGGCGGTGGCCAGGATCGGTTCCAGGCGGGGCAGCAGCCGCTGGGCCGACACCGCCTTCCAATAGGCGCCACGGGTTTCCTTGACCAGGGTGTTGATCACCTTACGACGGCGTTCCACCGCGACGAAAGCGCGATAACCTTGCTGGCGGGCCTGGAAATAGCTGACCCCCAGATCCAGCATGCTCCACGAGAATTGCAGGTCGGCGGTGGTGTGCTGGCGTTCCTGCGAATAGGAATAGTCGAGCGATTTCTCCCCGGTCAGTTCCGAGATGCTTTGCGACGACCCGTTGTTGCTGCGCCAGTTGTAGCCGGCATCGGCGGCCAGGCGGGGCAGCATCTGCGACAGCGCCAGATCAAGCTGGCGTTCCTGCAGACTGGTTTCCACCCGGGCCAGTTGGTTGTCGTAATTGTATTTCAGCGCCCGGGCCACCGCCTCTTCCAAGGTCAACGCCTTGGTCACCGGCAGATAGCTGGCATACAATTCCTTGTAATCGTCCTTGGCTCGCTGGAAATGCTGGGCGGTGCTGATCGGCTCGGGCGTGAGCGAACAGGCCGTCAAGGCGGTGGTGGCGAGCAAGATGGCGATGATGCGTTTCACTTTGTTCAATCCCCCAATGAACGTCGGCCCGGGGCCGGTTCGCTTTTTTGTCGATGATCAGGCCTGCTGTTGATCGATGGCGTCGAGCAGGGCACGGGCCTGGGCCAGCATTCCCAGATATCCGGCCTCGCGCATTTGCGCCGAAAAGGCCGGCCGCCCCGAAGCCAGTGTCGCCGTCCAGCCGGAACCGTCATCCAAACGCCCCTGACGGACCGGAACGGCTGACGGCTCGGCCGGGGTTCCGTCGACCTGATTGGGCGACAGTTCCGGGGCTTCGGCGGCAGGCGGAAGGATGCCGTCCTGAACCGGCGCATCCTCGCCGACATTCTGGCCGACCAGGATGCGGAACTGCGCCTCGGCCTTGTTGCCGTTGGTGTCCTTGGCGACGATGACGATGTCCACCGCCCCCTTGGCGTTGTCCGGCGGCGTGCCCTTGAAAGTCAGGTTGCGGGCGTCGAAAACCAGCCATTTGGGCAGCGGGCTGCCATCGGGACGGCGGGCCTCGAAGGCCAGCGGCTCGTTCGGATTGGTGTGCCGGAAGATATTGGGCGGCACTTCGATGCTGCTGGGCTGGTTGGGAATGATGAAGCGGTTGCTCACCGAGCCCACCAGCAACAGATCGACCTCGCTGGGACGGTCGCCCCCCCAGGCATGGGCATATTCCATCGGTCGCGAATTGAAGTCGCGCAAATTGGAATCCGGCGGCACACCGTCCTTCTGCGTGGCGGCCGCCGAGGGCGGCGTATAAAGCACCAAGGTCGAGGGCGGCGGCGGCGCGGTGACCACCGGGGCCACCGGGGCCGGCGGCTCGGCGGGCGGCGGGGTGATCACCACCGGCGGTTCGCTGGTCTTGACCGGCGCCTTGACGGTGACCACCAGATCGGCGCTGCCGGTCCGCTGGGTATCGGTGATGGTGTAGTGGAACGTCTCGGTCAGCGTCGCGCCTTCGCCCAGGGCGATGACGTCGGCATTGGCGGGATCGAGACGATAGGTGTAAGTGCCGTCGGCCGCCACACGCAGCGTCCCATAAGTGCCGACCACGTCGACGGTCCCGGCACCGGGCACGGTGACGCCACCGACCAGGCTGACCTTCAACGGATCGGCTTCGGGGTCGGAATCGACACCGCTGCCGTCATTGTCGGTCAGCAGATTGCCATTATCGGTTTCTGCCGTGGACCGGGTGACGGTGGCAGTATTGTTCTGCGCCGTCGGGTTGGTGTAGCCGAAGGTGATGATCCCGGTCAGCGCCGATGAATTCAGCGCCGCCGGACCACCGGCATTGCTGGTGCCGTTGTCGTTGTTGCCGTCATTCAGCACGATGCTGAAATGACGGTCGGCATCGGCCCCGCCATTGGTGGGGTCGGCGTCGACCGAGTGGTAGCGCACGGCCTCGATGATGGCCTTGACGTCAGCGGCAGTCGCCCCGCTGGTCAAAGTCACCACCAATGCCGCGCCATTGCCACCGCTGGTCGACGCCACTCCGGACGGCGAGCCCGTCAGGGTCAACCGATCGCCGGTCCGGTAGGCGTCGGTGAAACTGATGGTCAGGCTGCCGCCGCCGAAGGTGGAAATGCCGGTATCGCCGAAATCGATGTCGGAAGCGCCGGCCCCGCTGACCAGGGCCACCGCCGTCGTCCCGCCGCCATTGGCCTTGAGCGGTGCCATCGGATCCAACGACGTGCCGCTGAGGCTGGGCACGTCGTTCAAGGGCGCCACGGTCACGCCGAAGCTGGTGGTCACGGTTTGCGCCACCTTGCCGAAGACCGTGGCCGACTGATACTCGTTCAGACTGAGACCGATGGTCACGTCGCCCGCAGCGGCCCCGTTGAGGTCGTTGTTGCTGTTCGCCGCCGAGGTATAGAATAATCCCTTGGTCGCGTCGTTCAGCAGGGCCTGGATATCAGACGCCTTGCCTTCCAGCACCACGGTGCCGGTTTCGTCGCCGCTGACCACCTTGACGTTGGTGCCGGCGATGGTGGTGCCATCGGCCAAGGTCGAGCTGCCGCCCACACTCAGGATGCCGTGGCCGCCGGTGGACAGGGTCAATTGAACCGGCAGGTTGAAATTGTCGGATTCGGTGTCGCCGACCACCAGATCGCCGCCGATGAAGCTGCGGGTGTCTTCGGTCGCATTCGCCCCCGTCGGCTTGTCCAATGTGGGGACTTCATTTCCGGAAGACGGATAGATGATACGGGTCGTGCTGCTCAGGTTATAGAGCGACGGCAGCGCGGCATAGGGATCGAAAACGGTGGTCGGCACCGCCTGGGCGCTGGTCGCCCCGTTGGAATTGTTCAACTCGCCGCCATTGGCGTCGCTGCCGGCGGCATTCAGCGCACCGCTGGCGTCACGGGCCCGGTCGTCGACCACCACCTGGACCCGATAGGGCTGGTCGGTGTTGCCCAGACCGTTGCCCAAGGTCAGCTTCAGCCCGGCCAGGGCGGTGTTGACCTCGGACAAGGTGCCGCGAATCTGCAGGGCGGCATCGGTACCGTCCAGGGTGGTGTCGGTGACCAGGCCACCGGACGAGGTAACCGCGATGGTGACCCCGGCATAGCTGCCGACGGTCAAGGGAGTGCCGTTCTGGTCAAGCAGACGCACGGTGACCTGGACGAAATCCAACTCGCCTTCGGCACTGTTCAGATTGCCGGCATCGCCGGAAATATCCTTGTCGGTGACGCTGAACCCGGTGACATCCACGGCGGTGTTGGGGTCACCGACGGCGATGGCCGTGCCGCTTTGGCTGACCCCCGGCGCGTCGTTGACCGGATTGATCGAGATGGCGACGGTCTGGGTGGTCGCGTCGTCACCGGGGGTGCCACCGGCCTCGTTGCCGATGGCGGCGGAGCCTTCCTGGATCTTGACCGTCAGGGTCACATCGCCGTCGGCGGCGCCGTTGGTGTCGATGTGGCTGTCGGCGGCCGAGGTATAGGTCACCCCGGCGGCCAGCAAGGTGTTGATGTTGGCCGGCGAGCCGGTCAGGGTCACCGTGCCGGTGCCGTTGTTGCTGACGGTGACGCCGGTTTGCGAACCGACGCTGACCTTGCCCGACCCGACGCTCAGGGTCACCGTGGTGTTGATACCGAAGCCGCTGGCCTCGGGATCGCTGACCGAGATGCCGGTGATCACCGTGCCGACGTCTTCGTTGGCGGTCTGCGCCCCCGGCACGGTCACCGTGGCGGGCTGGTCGATGGTGGAAATCCGCAAGGTCACCGTCTTCGACACCACGTTGTAGCCACCGAAGGCCGAAACCAGCGTCGTATAGGGATCGATGGTGGTGGTGCCGATGGCCACCGGATTGCCGCCTTCGGTCTGGTTCTGGTTCTGATCGCCGCCATTGGCGTCGGATTGCGGATTGCCGCCGCTATAGGTGCGGTCGTCGGCGATCACTTCCAGCTTCAGCGTGGTGTTGGGATCGTTGGTCGAGCCGAATTGCAGCCCCGCCAGATAGGAATTGACCTGGGCGACGGTGCCGCTGATGCGCAAGGCGGCGTCACTGCCATCCAAGGTCGGATCGATGGTCACGCCCGAACCGCTGGCGCCACTGGTGATGGTGTAGCCGGCATAGTCGCCGACGGCCAGCGGCGTGCCGTTGGCAGCGGTCAGCCGCACGATCACCTGAATCTGGCCGTCATTGCCGGGGAAGTCGGCGTCCGAGATGGACAGGCCGGTAATCGGATTGCTGGCGGCGGCGACATCGTCGATGTTGATTGTGGTGCCGCCACCGCTGATTACCGGACTGTCGTTGGTCCGCGTCCACACCTCGATATCGAAGGTGCCGGTGGGATAGGTGCCGGGACCGGCATCCCCGACTTCATACGAGAACGAATCCGTCACCATTCCTTCGCCGGCACCATTGCCGGTGATGTGCACATAGGTGACCCGGCCATTGTCCAGATCATCCTGGGTGAAGGTGCTGCCGACGCCCAACACCTGGCCGTTCAGCATCAGCTTGCCGACATCCACGTTGTCGGTGATGCGATACTGGATCTGGGTGGTGGTGTTGTCGGGGTCGATGGAAATCAACTGCGCGCGGCCCTGCCCGTCCATGACGGTGCTGAAAGCGGTGCCGCCATAAAGGGCGTTCGAGCCGCCGATGGTACCGGTCCCACCTTCGACCACCCGCAGACCGGTATTGATGGTGCCGACCGTGCTGGGGGCATTGGGGGTGCTGGGATCGACCAACGGGGTGTCGTTGACCGGCGCCACTTGAATGGCGACCGTCACCGTATTGCCGACGGAATTCCCCTGCCCTTGCTGATCGTTCACGGTAATCTGGAACGAATCCGACGTGGTTTCGCTGCCGTCGTGCTGATAGACCAGCTTGCCGGCGGCGATGTCGGATTTCAGCAGTTTCAACGTCGCCATGTTGCCGGCGGTGATGGTCGTGCCGTCATAGATCAGCGTGCCATGGCTGGGCAGCACGCCGACGGTCACGTAAAGCTGGTCGGCGCCGGCACTTTCATAGGTGTCCAAACTGGCCGGCGCGGCGTCGCCGCTGCCATCCACGTCCGATAGGGTCAGCGTCGGCTGACCGCTGGTGTTGAAGGTCAGCGAACCGCCTTCCTTGACCACGGCGGTCATGTCGACGGCCACGCTGGGGGTGTCGTTGACCGGCGTCGCCTCGACCGAGAAATTGTGCGTCGGATCGAAATCGTTGGCATCATAGGCCTGGGAGTTGACGGCCGGCGTCACCGGCACGGACGAACCGTCGGTGACCGAGAACGTGAAACCCAGATTGCTGGACTGGAAGTATTCGCCGCCCTCGTGGCGATAGGTCACCTTGCCCGCCTTCAAATCGGCATAGGTGAAGCTGCCATAAAGGGGAACCGCCGCCCCGTTCAGCAAGATGGTACCGCCGGTGGGCAAGGTTTCCAGACGGATGGTGAGTTCACTGTCCGTATTGTCGTTGTCGGTGATGACCAGCCCGGGACCAGAACCATCCCCCTTCAGGGTCACCGTGCCGCCTTCGCTGAGGTCGGTGGCGCGGATGCCGATGATCTGATCGATGACCGGGGCCTGATTGGCCGGTTCGGGGGTATAGCTGCCCCCCGATCCGGCCGGGGTGTCGAAGCGGAAATAGAACGAGTGGCTGAGATAGGCGGTGTCGCCGGCATTGCGCGTCCCCCCGTCGATGGGGTCTTCCACCTGCCGGACCGTGGAAAAGGCGGTGATTTCGCCATCACGGAGCTTGAAGTCGAAATGGAAGTCGTTGACGCTGCTGCCACCGGTCAGGATCAACTGCACTTTGCCGTCGATGATGTCCTGATAGGTGAAGGACCCGCCATTGGACAGCGCCTGACCGTCCAACAACAGATAGGCGGTGCCGTTGCCGCTGTCGCGGATGATCCCCGAGGTCAGGGTGAAGGCCAAAGTGGTCGTCGGGCTGTCGGCATCGACGATGCCCAGCATGGCCGTGGTCACGATGATGCTGTAATTGTTGTCCCCGGCATAAATGGGATTGGCCTGATCCGCCCCGGTATTGGTGAGGACCGGGTGATCGTTGTTTTCCACCAGATTGATGGTGATGGTGGTGGAAACCGACGCGCCGTCCCCTGCCGTGACATTGGCGTCGATGGTGCCGCCGTCATCGTCGGTGACGGTAACCTTGAAGGTCACCGGATTGGTCGGCTCGGCGCCGCTGACATCCAGGCGCAGCTTGGCGTTCAATTGGGCCAGGGTGCCGGTGAACACGGTGCTGGCGTTGACCAGCGTGTCCACACCGGCGGTGTAGTGACCATCCGAACCGTTTTCCAGATACAGGGTGCAGCCCTGCAGGTCCAACTCGCTGAACGCCAGTTTCCAGGTGGTGCTGACCTGATCGGCATCGGTCACGCTCAGGGTGATCGGCACGCCGTTGCGCCCTTCATAGGCGGTGACGTTGACGCTGCTGCTGACGCTGGGCAGATCGTTGACCGGATTGATCTTGATCAGGATGGTGCCGGTATCTTCCCCGGCGGCGCCGTCACGGATGGTGACGTTGAAACTGTCGCTTTCGCTGCCCGCCTGCAACGCCTCGTTGGCCTCGCCGCCCAGATGTTTGTAACTGATCTTACCGTCGATCAGATCCTTCAGGGTGAACAGCGACCCTTCCAGCAGCGGCGTCCCATCCTTCAACAGGCGGCCGTCAGTGGGAATCGAGGTAACCTCGAAGGTCAGCTGGTCGGTGGTTTGCGCCTTGACGGTGGACAAAGTCGCGTCCAGGTCGGGATCGAACGCCTTGAGATTGTTGGTGTCGATGCCGAAATTGGCCGCGGTCAGAACAACCGTGCCGTCTTCGTTGACCGACGCGACGCCCGCGGCGTTGACGCTGGCCGGCGGCGTCAGCACCGGCGCGTCGTTGACCTGGACCACCTGCACGGTGATGTTCTTGCTCGCATTGCCGTCGGTATTGCTGAGGGCGAAGGCGAAAACGCTGTTGCCGTTGAAATTGGCCGTCGGCCGATAGGTCAGCCCGGTCAGCGCGGCATTGATGTCGCTGGCGGTTCCCTTGAAGGTCATGGTGCTATCGTTGACACCATCCCCGACAGTGAAGGTCAGGCCCGTGGTGCTGGCCAACGAGAACGAGCCCGAAACCGGCCCCGACCCGTTTTCGGTCAAGGTCAGGACCACGGTGATCTCGCCATCGCCGGAGACCGACAATTGCCCCATGGTGAAGGTGCCGTCTTCCGTCACCTCGCGCACTTGGTTGGCGGTATAGGTGTCGCTCACCGAAGGTGGCGCCAACAGATCGTCATAGCTGTCGGCGGCTGCGACGGTGATGGGCAATGCGCTGTCGATGGTGCCGGTCTGGTTTTCCAGAACCCAATCGCCGCCGCGTGAAACGGCCCCGGTGGCATCGGTCGACGCCGCCACATCGGCGCCGGTCAGAGTGTGCAGATCGGCCAGCAAGGCCTGCCCCGTCTCGCCGGCGCCCACGTCACACCCCCAGATCAGGATATCGGCGCCGTTGGCCAGATGGTCGCCCCAGGCGGCCACCGTTTCGGCATTGGCGGCCAGCGTCGCCGAGGTGATGATTCCGCTGCCGGCGTCGATCTCGCCCGCCGCGCCATGGGACAGGATGTGAATGGCCTCGATGCCCTGGCGGTCGGCCAGTGCTTCGGAAATCTGGGTAATGGCGTCGCGATGCAGGTCAAGGACCACCACCTGAACATCGGCGCGGGCATTGGCGACCAATTGTTCCCAGCCGGAAACCCGGGTGTCGACGAACATGATCTCGTGCGCGTCGGGCACAATCGGCGGCTGCACCATATCAGCGGAAACGGCGGGCGCCGTCGACGCCCCATCGTCATGGGCGGCCGTATCGGCATCGCTGGGGACGACAGACTTGGCGGCAACATTTTCGCTGGCATGATCGGCGGTCGCGGCGACCGAGGCATCGAACAGACAGCGCGGCTCAAGGAACAGCTTCATACCGCCCTCACGGAACAATGAAATTCCATGAAGTGATATCAGCGCGCAATATTAGCAACAATAAGCTTAAAGAAATAATTCGAGAAACTTTTCAGAAATGTTTGTTTATGTAGGTTTTTGTCGTTTAATGTTCAACATCCACATCAATCTTACTTTTATCTTTGAAAACATCACACCCAATCTAGGCATCATTTAGAGCAAAATGCCCGATAAACATGACATGACGATACAGGATAATACGATCAATATATTTCGGCATATGCTAGGCATAGCCCGCCCATTTCAGGGCTGCGCCTTTCGTCTAGGACCGGCAAACACCCGGGCGCACAGGCGGGTCCGTGGCAGCGCACGGACCCGCACATTGAAACCGTTATAAAAAGACTGGAGGTTTCGCCCGTGATCAGGCGGAAATGACCGTCACCGCCGCCGAGAACAGATATCCCCGACTATGCACCGTTTGAATGGGTGCCTTGTTGCCGGCAACGGATTCCACCTTGCGGCGCAGGCGGCGTACGATGGCTTCGAGATTGCGGTTGCCCGCCTCATCCTCGGCATAGCCCAAAGCCTCAAGCAAAGACCGACGGCTGACCATCTCGCCGGGATGGCGCAACAACCCCTCCAGGAAGGCCACTTCGGCCGACGTCAAACTGATATCGACCGCGTCGTCGGTCCGCAGGATCCAGCGGGTTCGGTCGAAGGTCCAGGCCGCCCCCGGCCGAACCGGCGCAACTTCGACCGAGGCTTCGCCCCCCTCGAGACGACGCCGCAGAGAGTGGATCGCCGCCCCCAGTTCCCGACAATCCACCGGCTTGACGAAATAAAGATCGGCACCGCTGGCGAAACCACGAATGCGATCCTCGGTCTCGCCGCGGGCGGTCAGCATGATGACGCCCATGTCCGGCCGTTTGCTCAAGACCTCGGCGATGTCGTAACCGCTTTGATCCGGCAATCCGACATCGACGATGGCGATATCAAAGGATCCCGTCGCCAGTTCGCGGAACAGCGCCAGAGCCGACCCCACCCCGACGGTCTCGAAACCAAGCAAAGACAGGCATTCCTGCAAGAGCTCGAGCAGATCGACCTCATCCTCGGCAATAATGATCCGTGTCATGGAATTCCCCAAAATCCTCGTATGCCATGCTTGCGCCTCCCCCGGCCCACCTGGCCCCCGCCCCCGAAGCGGTTAAGACAAACTATCTGTATGAAGCATACCGTCAGCTTTCTATATGTCCCGCCGGCTTGCCTTCGGTCAATTCATGCGAATGGCCTTCAGGCGAAAGATTAAGGGGGAATATGACGGTGACCGTCGTTCCCTCGCCGGCCCGGCTGGACAACTCGATGGTGCCGTCATGCAGTTCGATGATGCGCCGGGTGATGCCCAGGCCCATGCCGGTTCCCGGCTTGGCCAAGGCCGACGGCGAGCGATAGAACTTGTCGAACACCTTGCCCAACTCGCCGGCGCTCATGCCGATCCCTTCATCGGCGACGACGATGCGGCATGCCGGCCGGTCGCCTCCGTCGGGACGAACGCTGACGAAAACATCGTGATCCGAATATTTCAGCGCATTGTCCAACAAGTTGAGCAAGGCGGTCTTCAACATGGGCGGATCGGCCAGGATCATCGGTGCCGGCGACATCATGTCGACTTCCAACACTCGCCCGGGATGAACCGCCCGCGCCGAGGCGACAGCCTCATCGAGACATTCCGCCAGATCGATCAGCCGGCGTTCCACCGGAATTTGCGTGGCGTCGAGACGTGCCCGTGCCAAGCCCACATCGACGATTTCGCTGAGCCGGATCACCGCGCGCCGCATCCGCGACAGCGCCTTGATCTGCGGCGTCTCCTGCAGTCGCAATTCCAACACGTCAAGGCCGGTCCGCAGCACCGCCAGCGGCGTCCGGTACTCGTGGCTGATCATGTCGATAAACTGCAAGCGATCCTCGGCCGCACGCCGTTCCGACGCCAATTCGCCCCCCAGATGCGCCATGCGCAAGCGGTGCTCCTCCAGGGCCAGATGCAACGCTTGGCGTTGCCTGCGATCCTCGGCCGCCAAGACCACAATCATGACCAGGTACACCAGGGCGGCCCCCACCAACGGGTTCAGGCTGTCGAAAAGCAAGCCATACCGATGAAAGAGCAAGAAGGCATAAGGCAGCGGCAAGAGCCACAGAACGCCCAAGACCCATTGTCCGCGCCCGGAAACCCGTGGCAACAAAACGATGAACAATCCGCCCAGGACCAGGGTCACGGCACATTCCACCCCAATCACCCAAGCCGGGCGCAACAACAAGCCGTCATCGAGCAGGGATTGCAGCAATTGCGCATGCACATACACGGCAGGCGTGGCGCCCCCCCCGGCCACCACCGCTTCGTTGACCAGCCCCAGGCCCGTCACGCCGATCAGGACCAATTGATCGCGCAACAACGCCGGATCCACTTTGCCATCCAGCACGTCCACGGCCGATACGGTGCGATGGAAATCAAACGGGCCGAAATGCACCCAGGCGGTGCCATCCGCCAGGACCGGCGGGCGACGATAGCCGATGGCCAAACTATCGATCCCATGGTCATCGCCGGTCACTTCCACCGCCGGTGCATTGACGGCAAGTCTCAGCATTTCCACCGCCAGAGCCGGAAACGGCACGCCGCCCGCCCAGGCCAGCAACGGCAAACGGCGCACCACACCGTCATTGTCGGTTTCGACGGAAATCAACCCATGTCCGGCCGCGGCCCGCTCCAACTCGGGGCGATTGCGCAACACGCCGTCATAATGCACACCGGCGACCCCCGCATTCTCGCCCCGCAACAGCACCGGGGGCAAGGGCCCGCCCCCCATGGGCGTCAAATTGCCGGCCAGGCCGGCCACGCCCAGGGTGACCGGTGCCGGCCCCAAAGCCATGGCCTGGGCCAGCAGGCGGTCGTATCCCGGCAGCAACGACAATTGCAGCCGCACTTCCTCCGGCAAATCCTCGGATTGCGCCAAAACGTCGGGGGAAATACGGTCCGGTTCGGGCATCAACAAGGTCAAGCCGATCCCGGCCGGCTGCCTTTCCTGCACGGCGGAAACCAGCTTCGCCGTCAAAGCGCGGGGCCAAGGCCATTGGCCCAACGCCTTCAGGCTTTTCTCGTCGATGGCGACAACACTGACGTGCGGCTCGCCCCGCTCGGGGGGAAACAACACCTGCAACGTGTCGAACAATGCGTTGCGCATGGCCGTGACCGGGCCAGGCGCCCAGATTTGCGCGATCAGGCAAAAGACCAGCACCGCAAGGCCGAGCGGACGCCCACGCCCAAACGACAACATGGTCGCCAACGGCCTGTTTCGTTCCACCTTGCCTTATCCCGCACAATTTCAAGTGATGACCAGCATATGGCCTATGCGTAAAGATATTAAGCAAAAAGCGAAGCGGCAGCATCGTCAGAAACCCAACGAATTCCTACAATAACTTTCATTTCTTAGAGATTATAATATCGAAAAACACACTTTACATTGCTCGACTTACCCATGCGGTATATGTATGCCCGCATCGTTAGACACAGGGGGTGTCCATGTCCCGCGTTTCGATTTCGACACTGGTTCTTCTTTCGGCATTTTGTCTGCCGGCTTTCGCCCAGGAAGCGTTCATCGGCAAAGTCAAAACCATTTCCGGCACGGTCTTCGCCGAACATGACGGAATCCGCCGTACGCTCAAGTTGGGCGATTCCCTGGTCCAGAACGACACGATCCGGACCCTGGCCGATGGTGCCGTCGGCATCACCTTCGCCGACAATTCGATGATGTCGTTGGGAAGCGAAAGCGTGCTCGAACTCGAACGGTTTCAGTTCAACTCCACCACCAACGAAGGCGTTTTCTCGTCCCGGCTGCAACAAGGCACCCTGGCCGTCAAATCGGGGAAAATCGTCCAACAGACCCCCGAAGCCATGAGCATCCGGACCAAGACGGCCTTGTTGGGTGTTCGCGGCACCGAATTCGTCGTCCGCGCCGACGAATAGGAGAAACCTCGATGAAAGCGATCAAAGTACTGCCGATCATGGTCCTGGGGCTGTTCCTGGCGGCTTGCGAATCCTTGAAACCCAACGTCGTCGTCGTCCTGCCGGAAAGCAACGGCCATGTCGGCGCCGTCGTCGTCACCCCCGCCAGCGGCGGCGATCGTACCGTTCTTGATCAAGCCTATGCCGCCGTGCATGCCGATACCGGCGGCAAGCCGGAACGGGTGGTCATGGATCAGGGCAAGGTGGACAAGGTGTTCGGCCGGGCCTTGGCCGCCCGCCCGCTGCCGCCTCGGTCCTTCTTGCTGTATTTCCTGGAAGGCAAGGATGAACTGACCGCCGTGTCCAAGCCGGTGTTCGAAGAGGTCTTCGCCGAAATCGCCCGCCGGCCCGCCGCCGATCTGGTGGTGATCGGTCACACCGACCGGGTCGGCAACTTGCTGGACAACGACAAGCTGGCGCTGAAGCGGGCGGAAAGCCTGCGCGATTCCCTGGTCGCCCGCGGCGTTCCGCCCCAAGCCATCGCCACCGCCGGCCGTGGCGAGCGTGAACCCCTGGTTCCCACCGCCGATGGCGTCGACGAGCCCCGCAACCGCCGGGTCGAAATCTCGGTGCGTTAACCCCCCAAGGTCGGTTCTTCAACAATCAAAAGGCCGCCCCGATCGGGACGGCCTTTTGCACATCATCCATCCTGATTCTTTTTATGGCGCGTCGGGTTTTGCTCCACGCGGGTCACCCGCATGGCAGGGGTTGGCGACCCAATAAGAACAAAAAATGATTGGTCGCCAGTATCGACCGATCCCAGCACCACCACAGGTGCGCCCCACCCCCGGCCCCGCGACAGCGGAGCCAGGGTTTTTCTGTGCCCGGATCGGGCTGGGACGGCGGCGTAAGCCGCCCAAGCCGGCCGATCCGCCCCTTCGTTGCCCCGTTTCTCCCCCCTCGCCTGGTGCCGGCCACGGCCCGGGCGTTTTCATGCCGGTCCGCCGGCAAGCCCCCTGACCAAGGAGAACCGCCATGTTCGATAAAATCCGCCCCTTCTTCACCACGCCGCCCAGGCGTCCGACTTCACAGCTCAGGCGCCGACAACCATCGGCCCGACGTCGCCAAGGTCGAGACATTCCTGGGCGATTCCGGCTATTACAAGCCGCTGACCAACGACGGCCCCAGCGGCTGGCACAATGCCAACCAGGATTCCGCCATCCGCAGCTTTCAGAAGGACAAGGGCCTGGAAGTGGACGGCCTGCTGAAGCCGAACGGCCCGACCATCGGCAAAATCGCCGAGACTGCGCACGGATTCTGGGAGGGCCCGAACAACGACCATCGGGATGTTTTAGAATTACCCAGTTCGTCCCATCCGCCCAAGCCGCCAATGGACACCCCCGATCTGCCCGGCGGCGAAATCTGGGAGAAGCCACAGCCGATTGCGGGCGGACCAGACGACCTGGAAGCCCTGATCCGGATCATGAACGGCGGCCAGAAGCCCGAAGCGGCCGGCACGCCGCCCTATCTGCCGACGCCGCCCCGCCTGCCGCCCATCGCCCAGCGCCCGCATGACGGCGGCATTGCGCATCCGATGCCCACTTTGCCCGACCGCTTCCCTGGCCACACCATCTCGGAATCCGGCGCCAAGGAACACGACGATTGGGTCAAGCTGCTGGTGAAGGACAGCGATCCCGGCCAGACCGCCCGCATGCTGAAGGGCGCCATCACGGAATATGGTGACCAAGGGCGTGGCGACGTCGCCGACATCTTGGGACGCCTCCATCAGGTCGATCCGGCCAAGGCGGCAATCCTGCGCCGCGCGGTTCGGGACGCCACCGGCGAGGACCTGCCGTTCCGCATTGCCCCTCGGGGCGAGGGCTTCCGCGAACTGACCGACGAGGAGAAACTGGCCCACGCCCCCAAGTCGCCGTTCGGCAGCGCCCAGGGTGCCGACCGCTGGGCGGCCAGGAACATGGCCGAGGCGCTGCTGGGCCAGGGCGATTACGCCGACGCGGTGAAGCATTTCCGCACCGACAAAAGCGCAACCATGCCGTATCTGGCCGCCGTGCATGGGATCATGGCTGACAAGAGCCCCATGCAGGCGATGAAGTTCGCCAAACAGATGAACGAGGCCGGCCTGACAGAGGCACCGGAGAAAAAGGCAGGGGCCACGCTGGAGCCGACACCGACGCCCGCACGGGCACCGACTCCGGCTCCAGCGTCGCAGCCCGAACCAGCACCCCTGCAGCAACCAGTTCCTCTGGCACCGCCTGTCACACAGCCCACAGAAAGCAAGCCGGCTCCGGTGCCACCAGAATCCTCTTCGACAACGCCGCCGGATCAACCGGCACGACCGTCGGCCAAGGAGGCGGGAAAACCCTCTGTACCCTCGCCGACAAATAAGCCCATTGATCCGCAGGTACTTTATGAACAATTGGGTTACCAGCATGACGGGAGCGGGGATTACGGAAACGCGATCAAACATCCGCTTGATGCCATAAAGGCAAACAAGGCTGCGGATGCTGCGACCGCAGCATCTCAATCGGAATATGGGAAAACCAATCCTGCGCTCGCCAACGGGGAGGGGGCTGCCTTCCGTCACGCTTTGTGGTCGTATAAGATGGCGAAAGAAATTGGAGCAGGTGCGGCCAGAGGATTCGGCGACGCTCATGAGCGGGATGGTCAGCCTGACGGAGAGCGGTTGATGGACTTGTACAACAACGCCATTGGTCGGGAGTTGGCATCTGATCCGCGCAACAAGGACAGGTCCGACGAGGAGGTTATTCGTGAAGCAATCAAGGCCGGAAAGCTTCAAACCAGGCCATTCAACATCCCTGAGCCCACAGGCGGCATGAACCGCCCCGGGTTTGCCGGAG
>DISD01000010.1 GCA_002435715.1 Rhodospirillaceae bacterium UBA6219 | reverse complement strand
GAACATGTGGTGCGCCCACACCACGAAGCCGACACCGCCGATGGCCACCATGGCATAGGCCATGCCCAGATAGCCGAAGACCGGCTTTTTCGAGAAGGTGGCGATGATGTGGCTGACGATGCCGAAGGCCGGCAGGATCATGATGTAGACTTCGGGGTGACCGAAGAACCAGAACAGATGCTGGTACAAAATGGGGTCGCCGCCATTGGCCGGGTTGAAGAAACCGGTGCCGAAATTGCGGTCGGTCAGCACCATGGTGAGTGCCCCGGCCAGCACTGGCACCGACAGCAGCAGCAGCACCGCGGTGACCAGCATGGCCCAGACGAACAGCGGCATGCGGTGGAAGGTCATGCCGGGCGCGCGCATGTTCAAGATGGTGGTGATGAAGTTGATGGCCCCCAGGATGGACGACACGCCGGCCAGATGCAGGGCCAGGATGGCGAAATCCACCGATGGGTCGGGGTGGCCGGTGACCGACAACGGCGGATACAATGTCCAGCCGGTGCCGGCACCAGCCCCCGATACCGCCGACAACAGCAACAAAGCGAAGGCCGGCGGCAGTAGCCAGAAGGAAATGTTGTTCATGCGCGGAAAGGCCATGTCCGGCGCCCCGATCATCAGCGGCACGAACCAATTGCCGAAGCCGCCGATCAGCGCCGGCATGACCACGAAGAACACCATGATGACGCCGTGGGCGGTCAGGATGGTGTTGTAGAACTGGTAATCGCCATCCAGGAACTGGATGCCGGGATTTTGCAGCTCCATGCGGATGAAGACGCTCATGGCGCCGCCCAGCAACCCGGTGATCACCGAGAAGATCAGGTACAGCGTGCCGATGTCTTTATGGTTGGTGGAAAACAGCCATCGGCTAAGCCCGGTGGGGGTGTGGTCGTGGTGTTGGCTCATGACTTGCCCCCCTTGGCTTTGTCACTGGTGTCGTTTTCACGGGAATTGGCGGCGGTGCGGATGCGGGTTTCCTCGGTCCAGGCCAGGAACTGGTCCTTGGCGACGGCGCGGATCATGATCGGCATGAAGCCGTGGTTGACCCCGCACAGTTCCGAACATTGGCCGTAATAGGTGCCGGGCTTGTCGATGCGGACCCAGGTCTCGTTCAGCCGTCCGGGCACCGAATCGGTCTTCACCCCCAAGGCCGGCACCGCCCAGGAATGGATGACGTCGTCGGCGGCCAGCAGCACCCGAATGGGCACGCCGACCGGCAACACCACTTCGCGGTCGGTGGTCAGCAGCCGTAATTGCCCGGGCTGCAAGTCGTCGTCGGCCACCATGAAGGCGTCGAAGGACAAATTGTGGTCGGGATATTCATAGGACCAGTACCATTGATGGCCGGTGACTTTCAGCGTCATCTCGGCGTCCTGGGTGCGATCCATGAAATAAAGCAGGCGGAAGGACGGCAGGGCGATGGCCAGCAGGATCAACGCCGGAATGGCGGTCCAGGCGATTTCCAGCACGGTGTTGTGGGAAAATTGCTGCGGCACCGGATTGCGCCGGGCGTTGTAGCGCCAGATCACCCATCCCAGCATCACGGTGACCAGCACCATGATGGTGATGATCACGATGTTCAAAAGGGTGGAAAGCTCGGTGATGCGTTCCATGGTCGGCGACGCCGCCGGTTGAAAGTTCAACGCCCACGGAACCGGCTGGTCGGCCCGGGCGGGCCACGCGGCCAGCCCCAAGGCAGCCGTCGCCACCAATGTCAAACGTCTCATGCGGTTGCCTCCCTGCGGCTTCGCCTGAATGCCGTTCGCGCGATTTCTTCTTTGTGATTGTGCGAATTATAATTATCAGTGGTGGCTCCGGGCGTTGACGCCAAGACCCCGGCTTACTTTTTTTTCATTTTTCATTGTGCATCGCAGCGAAACGGGGCTTGCAATGGAGCCCTTGCCGCCTAATATGAGTGGCGGCTTACATAGTCTCGCAGCCCCTCAAGGAAGATCGTCATGCTGAATCGTCTGTTCGGTGCTTTGTCCGGTAATGGCAAGGGCAATGTTCACATGGTCGCCCCCTCTACCGTGGCCGAATGGATCGCCGCCGGCACCGCCATCGTCGTCGACGTACGTGAACCGGGCGAATACGCTTCGGAACACATCAAGGATGCCCTGAACTTGCCGTTGTCCACCTTCCAGGCGTCGCAGATTCCCGAAGTTCCCGAAGGCAAGAAACTGGTCTTCCATTGCCGGTCCGGCCAGCGTTGCGGCATGGCCGCCGCCAAGGCGGTCCAGGCGGGATACCAGGGCGAGATCAACCGCATGGAAGGCGGCATGATCGGCTGGATGTCCATGGGCGGCGCCGTCATCCGATAAACAGGCCTCTCTCCTCGGCCTGAAAAAACCTGAATTTTCAAGGAACTATGCTGCAGTGCAGCAGGTTGAATCAGTTGTCAACCTGCGCACTGCCTGTTAGTTTTCCATAATATAACCGTAAAAATGAAAATCAGGGAGGAGATGCGTCATGAGGGGATTCCCCGTAACACCCGTATTGCGTCTGGCGTTTGGCCTGGCGCTGGCTCCGTTGGCATGGGTCGGCAGTGCCCAAGCCGCCGACCAGGTGACGGTGATGGCCGACGCCTGCGCCGGTTGCCATGGCACCGACGGCCACAGCATCGGCGGTATGCCGGGCTTTTCCGGCAAGAAGGCGGATGAGCTGAAGAAGGTGTTGCACGACTTCAAGTCGGGGGCCCGCGAAGCCACCGTCATGGATCGTATCGCCAAGGCGTACAGCGTCCAACAGCTGGACGCCATCGCCGATTACTTCGCCAGCCGCAAGAAATAAGGGGAACGCGCCATGACCAAGATCTCGCGTCGTTCGTTCAACGCGCTCGTGGGCGCGGCCGGTGCGCTCAGCCTGGCCGGCGGCCTTTCCGCCTGTTCTTCCGGTCCCCGTGTGGTGGTGGTCGGCGGCGGCTTTGGTGGCGCCACCGCCGCCAAATATCTGAAGCGCTATGACCCCAGCCTGGACGTCACCCTGATCGACGCCCAAGCCAGCCATTTCACCTGTCCGTTCTCGAACACCGTCATCGTCGGCATGAACGAGATGGGCTATATCGAACGAAGCTTCGACAAGCTGAACACCCTGCATGGCGTCAAGGTGTTCACCGACATGGTGACCGCCATCGACCCGGCCACCAAGGTGGTCAAGACCGCCGGCGGCAAGACCTTCGAATACGACCGTCTGATCGTGTCGCCGGGCATCGACTTCAAGTGGAACGCCATCGAAGGCTATGACGAGGCGGCTTCCGCCGTCATGCCCCATGCCTGGAAGGCCGGCCCGCAGACCCTGTTGCTGAAGAAGCAATTGGAAGCCATGCCCAATGGCGGTCTGGTGGTCATCGCGCCCCCGGGCAACCCGTTCCGCTGCCCGCCCGGCCCCTACGAGCGCGCCAGCCTGATCGCCAGCTACATCAAGCGCAACAAGCCCAAGTCCAAGCTGTTGATTTTGGACGCCAAGGATGCCTTCGCCAAGGACAAGCTGTTCAAGGAAGGCTGGGAAAAGATGTACGACGACATCATCGAATGGGTGCCGGCGGCCAAGAACGGCAAGGTGACCAAGGTCAACGCCAAGGACGGCACCGTCGAAACCGATTTCGAGAAGTTCAAGCCGGCTGTCGCCAACATCATTCCGCCGCAAACCGCCGGTCAGATCGCCATTACCGCCGGTTTGGCCGACAAGTCGGGCTTCTGCCCGGTCGATCCCAACACTTTCGAATCGACCCTGGCCAAGAACGTCCACGTCATCGGCGACGCCGCCATCGCCGGCGCCATGCCCAAATCGGGCTATTCGGCGTCGTCCCAGGCCAAGGTCTGCGCCGCCGCCATCGTCGCCCTGTTCAAGGGGGAAAAGCCGTTGCCGCTGTCGGCCATCAACACCTGCTATTCGCTGGTGGCGCCCGATTACGGCATCTCGGTGGCCGCGGTGTTCGAGGTCAAGGACGGCAAGATCGCCAGCGTTGCCAATTCCGGCGGTGTCAGCCCCATGGGCGCCAATTATCAGTTCCGCAAGAAGGAAGCGGATTTCGCTGTTGGTTGGTATCAAAGCATCTGCCAGGATAGCTGGGCCTAAGATATCAAGTATTTCTATGGAACCCACCCCTTGTGTAAGGGGTGGGCTTTCCGTGCTAAGTATAAATACTTAATTCACTTAAGTATTGTGCGCAAAATCAGTATTGCGGCCTTAATTGTTATTTATCTATATTAGAGTTTATTCAGGAACGAGGCGAATAATCGCCCGCGAGGCTCGGCATCACGTCCAAGAGAGGGCTTTCCCCCCATGAACATGCGTCGTCTTTCTACCCTAGCCGTTTTCGGCATGGTCCTGTTTTCGGGCGTGGCCGCCAGCGCCGCCGAAATCGAATCCACCTTGGCCCGCGGCGGTCGCTTGTACGACAATTGGTACAAGGAATTGAAGACCACCCGGCCCGAGGACCCGCATCCCGGCTATACCGGCAAGGCGACGAAGAATTCCTGGCGCTGCACCGCTTGCCACGGTTGGGACTATACCGGCGACAAATCCACCGGGGTCAAGGGCATCACCGGGGCCAAGGGCAAGCCGGAAGCCACGATCGTCGCCATCTTGCGCGACAAGAATCATGGTTATGGTCCCGACAAGTTGAACGACAAGGACGCGAACGATTTGGCGATGTTCGTGTCGAAGGGGCAGATCGACATGGCCAAGTACATCGACTTGGCCGCCAACGCTTCCAAGGGCAACGCCGCCAAGGGCGAGGTTTATTTCAACACCCTGTGCGGGGTGTGCCATGGCCCGGACGGCAAGAAGGTCAGCACCGGCATGCCGCTGGGCCAGGCGTCGG
The DNA here is from genome assembly GCA_002435715.1 of Rhodospirillaceae bacterium UBA6219. GTDB lineage: Bacteria > Pseudomonadota > Alphaproteobacteria > Rhodospirillales > Magnetospirillaceae > Magnetospirillum. Next base: position 35,134 of record DISD01000010.1, on the reverse strand, counting down.
AATATCCTGCCGCCATGTTGCATAAGGCGTTGAACGGTCAGCCGGCCGAGGCCATGCCCATGCTGCGGTCGTTCGATCACGGCATTTCCGCCGACATCGTCGCCTATGCCAAGTCCCTGCCGAAGTAAACCGACATGAGCGGGCAGGATCATCAGGTCCCGGAAGGTGCCTCACATCATGACGCCGCCCCCGACGGGCGGCGTCATGACCGGCCACCCCCGGGCGCGTGGAAACGCAAATTGGCGCTGGTCATGTTCGGCTTGGTGTTGGGCGTTTTCGGCATGGCCGGTTTCGTCACCGCCATCGAATGGACCAACCGCACCGAGTTCTGTGTTTCATGCCATTCCATGAAGCAGAACTACGCCGAGTACAAGGAGAGCATACACTACATCAATCGCAGCGGCGCCCATGCCCAATGCGCCGATTGCCACGTCCCCAAGGCTTTGGGGCCGAAATTGGTGCGCAAGATGATGGCGGTCAACGACATCATCGCCGAGATCAGGGGCACCATCGACACCCCGGAAAAGTTGGAGGCGGCGCGCCCGCATCTGGCGGAACGGGTGTGGAAATACATGGCCGACAGCGATTCGCGGGAATGCCGGACCTGCCATTCCTTCGATTCCATGAATCTGGCCAAGCAGGGAACCGCCGGGCGTCTGAAACACCCGGAAGCCGCCATGGAGGGCAAGACCTGCATCAATTGCCACAAGGGCGTGGCGCACAAGATCCCGTCTTCCAAGGACGATCTATAGGTCTTGGTTTGTCTGTGCGGTCCGTACCGGGCCCGCTGTGTGCCGAGCACATGTCTGCGACTCCAGACGCCGCACCGGCTTGCCGCCTTTCCCGCTCTGACAGGATCAGAGCGGGAAAGACTTTATCCCAGCAAAACTTCCAGGAACAGGTCGCCGTATCGTTCCAGCTTGGCTTCGCCCACACCGTGGATGCCGCGCATTTCCGCAAGCGACATGGGCCGTTCGGCGGCCAGTTCGATCAGCGTGCGGTCGGGGAACACCGCATAGGCCGGGATGCCCTGTTCGGTGGCCAGTTCACGGCGCAGCTTTTTCAGTTCGGCCAGCAAGTCCTGGTCCACGTCGTTGCGCAGAACGGCGGGCAGGGGGCGGGCTGCCTTGGTTTTGCTTTTCGCCTTCAGGAATTCGGTGCGCACGTCGATGCGGGCACGGCCGCGCAACACGTCGCCGCCTTGTTCGGTGATGCGCCAGGCCCCGTGCTGGGTCAGGTCCTGGGTCATCAGTCCGGCGGCCAGGAACTGGCGGAACAAAGCCCGCCATTGGTCGCGCGACTGATCCTTGCCGACGCCGAAAGTGGGCAATTGGTCATGGCCGAAACGCAGGATTGCCTCGCCGTCCTGGCCGATCAGCACATTGATCAGATGTTCGGTGCCAAAGCGCTGGCCGGTGCGCCAGATGGCCGACAGGGCTTTTTGCGCGTCCACCGTGCCGTCGCGCACCTGGGCACCGTGGATGCACAGGTCGCAATTGCCGCAGGGCGGGCTGGTTTCGCCGAAATAGGCCAACAAAGTCTGGCGGCGGCAGCGCGGTGCCTCGCACAGGGCCAAAAGTGCGTTCAGTTTCTGCCGTTCGACGCGCTTTTGCTCGTCCGACGCCTGGCTGTCTTCGATCTGTTGACGGCGCAGGCGGACGTCACCCAATCCATACAGGGTCAGGGTGTCGGCGGGCATGCCGTCGCGGCCGGCGCGACCGATTTCCTGGTAATAGGCTTCGATGCTTTTCGGCAAATCGGCATGGGCGACGAAGCGCACGTCGGGTTTGTCGATGCCCATGCCAAAGGCCACCGTGGCTACCATGACGATGCCGTCTTCGCGGAGGAAGGCGTCCTGGTTGGCTTCCCGCACGTCCTTGTTCAGGCCGGCGTGATAGACCAGGGCACGGTGGCCGGCTTCGTTCAAGGCTTGGGCCAGCTCTTCGCAGCCGGCGCGCGACGAACAATAGATCACGCCGCTGTCGCCCTTGCGATCTTTCAAAAAGCCCAGGATTTGCCGCCTGGGACTGTCCTTGGCCTGCATGGCGAGCGTCAGGTTGGGACGGTCGAAACCGCCGATGAAGATCCGTGGGGGGGCATCGAACAGACGCTCGGCGATGTCGGCGCGGGTGGCGGCATCGGCGGTGGCGGTAAAGGCCAGGGTCTGGACGTCGCCCAAGGCCCGGCGGAAATCGCCCAAGGCCAGATATTCCGGGCGGAAGTCATGCCCCCATTGGCTGACGCAATGGGCTTCGTCGATGGCCAGTCGGGTGGCGCCGGATCGGCGCAGAAAATCCACCGTGTCGGGACGGGCCAGCCGTTCGGGGGCCAGATACAGCAATTTCAGCTCGCGCCGGCGCACCATGTCGAAGATGCGACGGCTTTCTTCGGCGTCGTTGGTGGAATTCATCGACGCGGCGGCGATGCCGTAATTGGTCAATTGCGCCACCTGGTCGCGCATCAGGGCGATCAACGGCGACACCACCACGGTCAAGCCCTCGCCGATGATGGCCGGTAATTGATAGCACAACGACTTGCCGGCGCCGGTCGGCATGATGGCCAGCACGTTCTCGCCGTCCAGGATGGGGGCGATGATGTCCTCTTGCCCCGGTCGAAACGAATCGAAACCGAAAACCGAGGACAGGCAGGATCGGGCAGAGGCAAGTGTGGCGGTCATGGGCAACGCGCAGGGAAAAGGCGGCGCATTCTAGACGGCGGTGCCCCCGGCTGCCAAGCCGAAGCGCGTTTCGACAAATCTCTGTGCGTATTGGTTGAAGTGCTGGCGTATATCAGGTTTTCACCTTATAAACGAAAGGGTAAATTGAGAAAGGCCCCTTGCCATGCGCGCCATCGTATTTGCCCTGGCCGTCGCCTTCCCGTGCGGTGTTGCCCAAGCCAGCCAGTTTCCTGCCGCTTTGATCCTGGATTACAGCGGCCCGCCGCGGTCCGGCATCGAAGCCTACAGTGAAATCCTTCCCGGCCGCGAGATCGGCTTGGGTCCGCGTGACCGGGTGGTGATCCTGCATTACGGGTCGTGCCGGCAGGTGGCGGTGACCGGTGGCAAGGTGGTTGTTTCCGCCGAACAGGTGGTGGTCAGCGACGCCAAGAACAGCCAGGACAGTGGGCATTTCTGTCCACAGGAAGTCAGCTTGGGCACGGCAGGGTCGGCTGGCGTCGGGGGCGAGGGGGCGCAGGCCATCTCGGCCCGGGTGGATTGCATGGTCATCGGCAAACGCAAAGCTGATGTCGGCGAGGTGGAAATCTATGATGGCGGCCAAATGTTGCTGTCGGTGCCGGCGCAGGGATACCGCTTGATCACCGCCCCGGCGGCCCCCGAGATGAAACCCGGCAAGACCTATTCCTTGGTGGTGAAAGGCATTCGCGGGGCCGAGCTGGCGAAAGTGCCGGTCATGGTGGATGCCGCCGCCCAAGACAAGGCCTGTTTGTTACGCTTGGACTAGGCCAATCACAGGGTGATCGGTGATTGTGACAGTGCCCGTCCTTGGCGAAAGCCGGGGGCGGGCTTTTTTATGTGCTGGGCGATATGTTGTAAAATCAATGACTTGGGTGGATCGTGTGGGAAAGTTTTATGACAGCGTTTGTCATAAAACCTTCATCCGCCCATCGCGGTACTGTAACACAGAATGGCTAAAGTGACGTCCGGCGGGATCGACCGGTTCCGCACCAGAATTCGTTCGCACGATTTGGAGGACCCACCTAATGAAGAAGTCTCTGGCCGTTGCGGCCGTCGCCCTGGCGACCGTTTCCTTCGCTGGCGCCGCCCAGGCCCGCGACCAGATCCGCATCGTCGGTTCGTCGACCGTTTACCCCTTCACCACCGCTGTGGCTGAACAGTTCGGCAAGGCCGGCAAGTTCAAGACCCCGGTGGTCGAATCGACCGGTACCGGTGGCGGCTTCAAGCTGTTCTGTGCCGGTGTCGGCCCGGACCATCCGGATCTGACCAACGCTTCGCGCGCCATCAAGAAGTCCGAAATGGAAGCCTGCGCCAAGAACGGCGTGGCCGACGTTGTGGAAATGAAGGTGGGTTATGACGGCATCGTGCTGGCTTCTTCCAAGAAGGCCAAGCATATCGACCTGACCCGCAAGCAGATGTTCATGGCTCTGGCCAAGGAAGTGCTGGTCAACGGCAAGCTGGTGGAAAACCCCTACACCACCTGGAACCAGATCGATCCGTCCTTGCCGTCCAGCAAGATCGAAGTGCTGGGCCCGCCGCCCACCTCCGGTACCCGTGATGCCTTCCTGGAACTGGTGATGGAACATGGCGCCGAATCGTTCCCGGAAATCAAGGAACTGAAGAAGACCGACGAAAAGGCTTTCAAGAAGGTGTTCTCGTCGCTGCGTGAAGACGGCGCTTTCATCGAAGCCGGTGAAAACGACAACCTGATCGTCCAGAAGCTGGAAGCCAACCCGGCCGCCTTCGGCATCTTCGGTTACTCCTACCTGGAGCAGAACGGCGACAAGCTGCAGGGTGCCATGGTTGACGGCGTTGCGCCGACCTTCGACGCCATCGCTTCTTCCAAGTATCCGGTCTCGCGTCCGCTGTTCGTGTACGTGAAGAAGGCCCACGTTGGCCAGATCCCCGGCATCAAGGAATACCTGGCCGAATACACCTCGGAAAAGGCTTGGGGCAAGTCCGGCTATCTGGCCGACAAGGGCCTGATCCCGATGCCCGATACCGAGCGTAAGGAGCAGGCCACCAAGGTGGGCGCTCTGGAAGCTCTGAAGATGTAATGTCAAGGGGCGGCCACCCCTGTCCCTCGGGTGGCCGCCTTTTTTCTTTTATCGATTTTTGACGCATTTCCGCGCCGCATTTCAGGTGCACCACCGCCAGACCGACGGATCCCATGCAGCTCCTCACCTTGATGGTCGTCCTGCTTTTGCTGACGGCATTCGGTTATCGCCTGGGACGCTCGCGCGCCTTGGCCACCGCCAGCGGCAATCCCCGCTTGCTCCACTCGCTCCCTTCCTATCACGGCTATTACGTGGCCCTGTGGTGCGGTCTGCCCGCCCTGGTGCTGATCGCCGGTTGGTTGGCGCTCGAGCCGGCCCTCCTGCACTGGATGGTGATGAGCTCGCTGCCGGTCGATCTTCAGGGCATGGCCGACGAACGTCTGGCCCTGATCTATAACGAAGTGCGCAATGTCGCCCGTTATGGCCACACGCCCTCCATACCGGCGGTGGGTGAGGCGGCGCAGCATTACAACGCCGTGCGCCACACCATGTTCATCTCGGTGGCGCTTGGTGCCCTGGCCCTGGCGGTTGCCGCCTTGGCTTATGCGCATCGTCGGATCCATGCCGACATGCGGGCCCGCAATCAGGTGGAAGCCACCGTCAAGGTGTTCTTGGTGCTGGCCTCGACCATGGCCATCTTCACCACGGTCGGCATCGTGATGTCGCTGTTGTTCGAAAGCCTGCTGTTCTTCCGCCATGTGTCGCTGATCGAGTTTCTGTTCGGCACCCAGTGGAGCCCGCAGATCGCCATGCGCGCCGACCAGGTCGGCAGCTCGGGGGCCTTTGGTGCGGTTCCGCTGTTCGCCGGCACGCTGCTGATTTCCGGCATCGCCATGGCGGTCGCCGTGCCGCTGGGTCTGCTGTCGGCCATCTACATGTCGGAATATGCCGCGCCCAAGTTCCGTTCGGTGGTCAAGCCGCTGCTGGAAGTCCTGGCCGGTATTCCCACCGTGGTTTACGGCTTCTTCGCCGCGTTGACCGTCGCCCCCTTCATCCGCGATGTCGGTTCCTCCCTGGGCTTGTCGGTGGCGTCCGAAAGTGCTTTGGCCGCCGGTTTGGTCATGGGCATCATGATCATCCCCTTCGTCTCGTCGCTGTCCGACGACGTCATCAACGCCGTGCCGCAAAGCCTTCGTGAAGGGGCTTTCGGCCTGGGGGCCACCAAGTCGGAAACCATCCGTCAGGTGGTCATCCCGGCCGCGTTGCCCGGCATCATCGGTGGTGTGCTGCTGGCCGCCAGCCGCGCCATCGGCGAAACCATGATCGTGGTGATGGCCGCCGGTCTTGCCGCCAACCTGACCGCCAATCCGCTGGAAGCGGTGACCACGGTGACCACCCAGATCGTCACCCTGTTGGTGGGTGACCAGGAATTCGACAGCCCCAAGACCTTGGCGGCTTTCGCCCTGGGCCTGGTGTTGTTCACCGTCACCTTGGCGCTCAATGTGGTCGCGCTCCACATCGTCAATAAATACCGTGAAAAATATGACTGAGGCCGCCATCATGGAAAACGTCGCCACCGCCGCTGCCTCGTCCCAGGCTGTCGCCAAGCGTCTGAAGAAGCGTTACGCCGCCGAGCGGCGCTTCAAGGCGCTGGGGTTCGGCGCCATCGCCCTGGCCCTGGGCTTCCTGGGCATCTTGTTGGTGACCATCTTTTCCAACGGCAGCACTGCCTTGGTTCAGACCAACATCCGCCTGGACGTCACCTTCGATGCCGAAACCCTGGGCGTCAGTCCGGTCAATCCCAGCGCCGACGAATTGCTGCGGGCCAATTACGGCGGCGTGATCAAAAGCGCCCTCAGCAAGGCTTTCCCGGATGTTTCCGGGGGGCAGCGTCGTCAGCTTTACAAGTTGGTGTCCACGGGGGCCGACCTGCCGCTGCGCGACAAGCTGATGGCCAATCCCGGTTTGCTGGGCACCACCGTCAGCGTGTGGATGACCGCTGGCGCCGATGTGGACATGGCCATGAAGGGGCATGTCAGCCGTAAACCGGGTGTCGAAGGCAACCGTCTGACCGACGCTCAGTTGGGTTGGCTGGATGAACTGGAAAAGCGCGACGCCGTTACCAAGAAGTTCAACACCACGCTTTTCACCACCGGTGATTCGCGTGAACCCGAACAGGCTGGCCTGTGGGGGGCGGTCGTGGGCTCGTTCTTCTCGCTGTCCGTCACGCTTCTGGTCTGCTTCCCGTTGGGTGTGGCGACTTCGGTGTATCTGGAAGAATTCGCCCCCAAGAACAAGTGGACCCATCTGATCGAAGTCAACATCAACAATCTGGCGGCGGTTCCGTCGGTGGTGTTCGGTCTGTTGGGTCTGGCCATCTTCCTGAACTTCTTCGGCATGCCGCGTTCGGCTCCGCTGGTCGGTGGTCTGGTGTTGGCGCTGATCAGCATGCCGACCATCATCATCGCCGGCCGTGCCGCCATGAAGGCGGTGCCGCCGTCCATCCGCGAAGCCGCCTTGGGTCTGGGCGCTTCCAAGCTGCAGATGGTCACCGACCATGTTCTGCCGCTGTCCATGCCCGGCATCCTGACCGGCACCATTCTGGGCATGGCCCATGCCCTGGGTGAAACCGCGCCTTTGTTGATGATCGGCATGGTGGCTTTCATCGTCGACATTCCGGCCAGCCCGCTGGACCCGTCGGCGGTGTTGCCGGTGCAGGTCTATCTGTGGGCCGACAGCCCGGAACGCGCCTTCGTCGAGCGCACCAGCGCCGCCATCATGGTGCTGTTGTTCTTCCTGGCCATGATGAACCTGGCCGCCATCATGCTTCGCAAGAAGTTCGAACGTCGCTGGTAGGATAGATCCATGAACGCCATTCCCGTGACCGACACTCGCCTGTCCAAGGTCGCCGCCCGCGACGTCAACGTCTTCTACGGCCAAAAACATGCGCTGAAGCATGTGGATCTGGAGATCCGCGCCAACGACGTCACCGCCCTGATCGGCCCGTCCGGTTGCGGCAAGTCCACCTTCTTGCGGTGCATCAACCGCATGAACGACCTGATCGAGAACGCCCAGGTCACCGGCTCCCTGATGCTGGACGGCGATGACATCTACGACAAGACCATCGACGTGGTGCAATTGCGCGCCCGGGTCGGCATGGTTTTCCAAAAGCCCAACCCGTTCCCCAAATCCATCTATGACAACGTCGCCTATGGTCCGCGCATCCACGGCATGGCCCGCGACCAGTCCGAGTTGGACGAGATCGTCATGAACAGCCTGGAAAAGGCCGGTCTGCTGGCCGAGGTCAAGGATCGTCTGGAAGAATCGGGCACCGGTCTGTCGGGGGGGCAGCAACAGCGTCTGTGCATCGCGCGGGCCATCGCCGTGGCACCGGAAGTGATCCTGATGGACGAACCGTGTTCGGCCTTGGACCCCATCGCCACCGCCAAGGTGGAAGAACTGATCGACGAATTGCGTGAAAACTTCACCATCGTCATCGTCACCCATTCCATGCAGCAGGCGGCCCGCGTTTCGCAGCGCACCGCCTTCTTCCACCTGGGAGAGCTGGTCGAAGTGGGGGACACCGAACAGATCTTCACCAATCCCCAGCATCCGCTGACCCAAGGCTATATCACCGGCCGCTTCGGTTAAGGACCAGCACATGAGCGACCATACCGTCAAGTCGTACGACGAAGAACTGGCCCATCTGACCAACATCATCGCCCGCATGGGCGGGATGGCCGAGGCCCAGTTCGCCGCCGCCCTGCAGGCTTTGTCCAAGCGTGACAGCGACCTAGCCGCCCGTGTAGTGGCCGGCGATTCCCGCGTCGACGAGCTGGAACACGAAGTGCAGCAATTCACCGTCCGTCTGTTGGCCCTGCGCCAGCCGGTGGCCTCGGACTTGCGTCACATCGTCGCCGCGTTGAAGATCAGTTCCGAACTGGAACGCGTCGCCGATTACGCCGCCAACGTGGCCAAGCGGTCGCTGGTGCTGAACCAGCTGCCGCCGGTCAAGCCGGTCAACGCCGTGCTGCATCTGGCCCATCTGGTCCAGGAAATCCTGAAGGACATCCTGGACGCCTATATCGAACGCGACGTCGACAAGGCAGTGCGGGTGTGGAACCGCGACGAGGAGGTGGACGACATGTACACCGGCCTGTTCCGCGAACTCATCACCTATATGATGGAAGACCCGCGCACCATCACCGCGTGCACCCATCTGATGTTCATGGCCAAGAACATCGAACGTATCGGCGACCATGCCACCAACATCGCCGAGACCCTGCATTTCCTGGTGGTCGGAACCCCGATCAAGGGTGAGCGGCCCAAGGGTAACACTGTGGATACCGAGTGAGCATTCCCATGGATATGAAGCCGCTGATCCTGATCGTCGAGGACGAGGCCGCCCTGGCCACCATGTTGCGCTATAACCTGGAAAAAGAAGGGTATCGCGTCTGCGAGGCTGGCGACGGTGAAGAAGCCCTGACCCTGGTGTCCGAGCGCAAGCCCGATCTGGTGGTGCTGGACTGGATGCTGCCGTCGCTTTCCGGGATCGAAGTCTGCCGCCAGTTGCGCCGCAAGCCGGCCACCCGCGAATTGCCCATCATCATGCTGACGGCGCGCGGCGAGGAAGGCGACAAGATCCGCGGCCTGAACACCGGTGCCGACGATTACATGACCAAGCCCTTCAGCCTGCCGGAACTGATGGCGCGGATCCGCGCCATGCTGCGCCGGGTACAGCCGGTGCCGCAAAAGGGCATGCTGGAATATGGCGACATCGCCATGGATCTGGCGGCCCACCGCGTCACCCGTGGCGACCGTCCGGTTCATCTGGGCCCCACCGAGTTCCGCCTGCTGCAATTCTTCATGCAGCATCCGGGCAACGTGTTCAGTCGCGAAGAACTGCTGAACGCCGTCTGGGGTCCCGACATCTATGTGGAACCACGCACCGTTGACGTCCACATCCGTCGTCTGCGCAAGGCGTTGAACGGCGACAACGACACCGACATCATCCGCACCGTCCGTGCCGCCGGTTACGCCCTGGATTCCGAACAGGCGGCGTGATGGCGACCGGCAAACTGGTCTGCGTCGTCGGCCCGTCCGGGGCCGGCAAGGACAGCGTCATGGCCGCCGCCAAGGATTTGCTGGGTGGCGACCATCGCGTGGTGTTCCCGCGCCGGGTGATCACCCGCGCCGCCGATGCCGGCGGCGAGGACCACCTGTCGGTCACCCCCGACCATTTCGTCAAATTGCGCGATTCCGGCGCCTTGGCCCTGTGGTGGGAAGCCCACGGCATCGCTTATGGCATCCCCGCCGGGATCAGTGACGACCTGGCCACCGGCGCCGTGGTGGTGGCCAATATCAGCCGCACCGCCATCCCGGCGGCCCGCGCCGCCTATGATTCGGTGGTAGTGGAAATCACCGCCGACCCCAATGTCTTAGCCCGCCGTCTGGCCGGACGCGGCCGCGAAACCGCCGAAGACATCGCCAATCGTCTGGCCCGCGCCGCCGCCGTCCCCACCGATTGCGACGAAACCATCGTCAACGATGGCGAATTGGCGGAAGCCGCCCAGGCCTTCGCCGGGATTTTGAAGCGGGCGTGCCGATAGGGAAGGGGAGAGCGGGAAGCGGTGTGCAGATCAGCGCCCCAGCATTTCCGCCACTTTGACTGCATATCTATCGGTCATGCCCGACACAAAGTCGGTCAAGGAATGCAGCGCCTCATAGGGGCTGCCGAGGGAATCGGTTGGGAAGTTCAGCGCTCGGATCACCTGGGTGTGATAGGAAGACAGCTTGGTGACGTCACCATTCTTCGTCACCAATTCGTCAACCAGCGGCAGCAATCCATCCAAGATTCGATAGACGATGTTGCGGCCATAGACTTCCAGCTCGGTCTTTCTGCGGGCGGTGAAAATCCTGTTTCGGGCTAGAATTTTGATTTCAGTGAAGAGAGGAGCCAGTCTCGAGGCGTCAACCAGTGAGATTGAGAAGGTTCCCGCCATTATTTTTTCATAATTCTGTTTGAATGCTTCGACACAGGCTTCGATCGCACCGCTGATGGCAAGGGCGCGATAGCGCGAGATGGTGTCTTGCTCGCTTTGGTCCGGATAGGACTTGTTTGATTTGCGAGCTATCTTTTCAAGAATGCTGATGACTTGCTCGAAGGAGATGTCTTCGGCCAGATAGGCGTCTTCCAAGTCCATTATGTTGTAGCAAATGTCGTCAGCGGCCTCCATCAGGAATGCCAAGGGGTGGCGCCGCCACCAAGTTCCGATAGAACGACCATCGGGGGTGTTCAAGGGGTTCGACGGCAAGCCAAGCTGCTCTGCGACATGCTCGAAGGTCTGCACGTCGTCCAGGAATAATCCATATTTCTTAAGGCCAATATAGTGGATTCCATCAACGATGGCTTGGTCGCCCATCTGCGTTTGAGCCCATGCGCTGACGGGATATTTGCTGAATGCCCCCAGCGATCCCATGGCAAGGCGCATGCCGCCTTGGTTCTTGTACATTTCGGTTCGGGTGAGAATGCGAAACCCTTGTGCATTACCCTCAAAAGCTTCGAATTCCGGCCTTTGTTCCAAAGTGACCGCATTCAGAATGTCGCTGGAGCCGGAAAATTTCTCGCGGAACCATGATGCGATGGCTTCTTCACCGGAATGGCCAAACGGAGGGTTTCCGATGTCATGCGCCATGCAGGCGGTCTGCACCAGACCGGCGACGACATGGACTTGGTCCCCCGGGATGTCTCCTCGTTCTTCGGCCAGCCAATCACCGACCTCGATACCCAAGGAACGTCCGACACGGGTGACTTCAAGGCTGTGGGTCAGGCGTTGATGAAGGTGGTCGTTGTCGTAAAGCGGATGAACTTGTGTTTTATTGGCCAGCCGTCGAAAGGGTGGCGAAAACAGAATCCGGTCCATGTCTTGAGAATATGTCGGCCGGTGCTTTTTCAGGATGTAATTGGGATCGTTCAGGCGCTCCAGCTTTAAGAGCTTTTCCCATTCCATCATGATCCGATCCTGTCTTAAGTCCTGACTCTACTCGGTTTATACCCCAGTCCGCCTAAAACACCACCCCATACACCAGCGGCAGCCACGCCAGCGCCGCCAGGGTCGACAACGCCACCGCCACCGCCGCGCGGTCGGGGTGGATGTTACGCAAAGTGGCGTGGACCACGGTGATGGCGGCCATGGGGACCAGGGATTCGATCAGCAGAACCTGGTGGCCGACCTTGGAAAAGGCGTGCAGCCAAGCGCGGTCGAACAGGATGAAGGCATAGGCGGCCGCTGGCCAGACCAGGAATTTCCAGCCGAACGCATAGGCGATGAAGCCCAGATCGATGCGAAAGCGGGTCAGCCCGGCCAAACCAAGCCCCACGATCATCATGCCCACCGCCGAAAAGCCGCCGGCCAGCAGGTCGATGGTTTGCGGCACGTAAGCCGGCAGGGTGATGTGGTTGAGGTTCAGGGTCAGGCCGATCCAGCAGGCGTGCAGGCCGGGATATTTCAACACCCGCATCAGCGCGCCTTTCCAGGTGGCGTCGCCCCGGCTCATGATGAAGAAGCCGACGGAATTTTCATAGGCCGTAAATCCAAACGACACCAGCACCACGTAAGGCAGGGCTTCCGGACCGATCAGCGACAGACAGGCGGGAATGCCGAAAAAGCCGGTATTGCCGGTCGCCACCGTGAAGGCGCTCAGGCGTTCGCGGCCATCGCTCCACAGGCGCGCCGCCATGGGCAAGGCGATCCAGGCGGCAATGCAGGCCAAAGCCATCACCACGAAGGGCAGGGCCATCATGGCGCCTTGCAGCTTGGCGGCATAAAAGCCCTTGAACACCACCGCCGGCGACAGGACGTAAAGCGACAGCTTGCCGATTTCCTGGCTTTTCACCCCCAGGAAGCGGCCCAGGGCGAAGCCGATGGCCACCAGGACATAAAGCGGGATCAGCTTCACCGCCAAGGACGGTTCGGTCATTTTCTGTGGATCATCCTGTCCATTTCGGCCTTGGGCTATACGCCATCGCGGCGGATGACGGCAAGCGCCAAGCACAAGCCTGTGCATGTGCCACCGGATGGGTTAGTCTTGGTTCTTCGTCGCAGATGGTGCCCCCACACGGAGCTTCCCGGCAATGGCCGCCACGACCCGTCCCAATCGCATCACCGGAATCCTGGCTCCGGTGCTTACTCCTTTTGATCGCAACCTGTCGCCGGATGCCAAGCGCTTTGCCGCCTTCGCCCGCATGCTGACGTCCCTGGACATCGGCCTGGCACCGTTCGGCACCACTAGCGAAGGCAATTCGCTGTCGGTGGGGGAAAAGAAGGATTTGCTGGATGCCCTGGCCGGCACCGGCATCGACATGGCCCGGGTGATGCCGGGAACCGGCGCCTGCGCGCTGTCCGACACCGTGGACCTGACCCGTCATGCCGTGGGCTTGGGCTGCGGCGGCGTGCTGATGCTGCCGCCGTTCTATTATAAAGGCGTCAGCGACGACGGTTTGTTCCGGTCCTATTCGGAAGTCATCCAGCGGGTTGGCGACAAGAAGCTGCGGGTCTATCTGTATCACTTCCCGCGTCAAAGCGGTGTGCCGCTGTCTTTGCCCTTGATCGAACGGCTGCTCAAGGCCTATCCCGGCACCGTGGTCGGCATCAAGGATTCGTCGGGTGAATTCGCCAACATGGAAGCGATGATCCGGGCTTTCCCCGGCTTCGACGTGTTCTCGGGGACCGAGGCTTTGTTGCTGAAATTGATGCGTCTGGGCGGGGCGGGGTGCATTTCCGCCAATGCCAGCGTCAACGGGGCGGTCATGGTGGAATTGTTCCGCCGCTGGCGTGACCCCGATGCCGAAGGACTGCAAGACGCGCTGGTCGCCTTCCGCGTGGCCCTTCAGGACTTCCCGTTGATCCCGGCGTTGAAGGCCCTGGTGGCGCGGGCCAGCGGCGACAAGTCGTGGCGCATCACCCGTCCGCCCTTGATGGATTTGTCCATCGATGCCGAGGACGAGGTGATCAAACGTCTGATCAAGGCCGGTTTTCCGGTTTAAAATATCCAATGCGGGCCCTGGCCCGCGCCCAGTTGGGGCCTTAGGCCCCAAACCCCTTTGATGAACAACACCGAGGGGGGCGAGCCTGCAAGCGGGGCAGGGGGCGGCAGCCCGGTATGATCTCAACCGAACGGGTCGTCGCACTTCGCGCACATGGGAATGCCGGAAACGTCGCCGCATTTGAAGGCGTCGACGATCTTGCGGAATTCCGGTCCCTGACGGATTTCCGCCAAGCTGTTGTCCATGATGTTGCCGATCTTCAATTCGGCATTGGAATCATAACAGGCGCAGGCGGTGACGGTGCCGTCGCAGAACACGCCGACGGCACGCAGCAACACGCGGCACGGCATGCGGCGCTGGTGTTCGATGTTCTTCAGCGACCACACGCCGTGATCTTCATAGAAATTGCCGTGCACCACGTTGCCGCCGAAATTGTTGGCGATCACCGTGAACACCTTTTCCACCCCATGGCCTTCCAGGAAGGCGCGGGTCTTGTCGCGGACCTCGGCCCAATTGTCGCCGGTGCACACCGCCTTGACCATGAAGTTGGTCTTGGTGCCCCGCGTGGTGTCCTGCATGGTGCGCAGATTGGCCAGCGTCCGTTCGAATTTGGACCCCACATAGGTGGATTCGTAGCTGTCCTTGTCCCAACCGGCGAAGGAAAACTGGATATAGGACAGGCCCAGCTTGCCCAGTTTTTCGCAGCGTTCCTGGGTCAGCGGCGTGCCGTTGGTGACGATGCCCACCGAAAATCCCATGCCCACCGCCTTTTCCAGCATCTCGAAGACGTGGGGGTGCAGCATGGGCTCGCCCTGGCCCGACAGGATGTGCAGGGTCTTGATGTTGTTGACTTGGGCCTGGTCGAGGATGCGGTCGAAGACGTCCATTTCCATGAAGCCGGAATTGGATTTCCACACCTCGTGCCCACACATGGCGCAGCGCAGGTTGCAGCGCCGGGAAATCTGCATGTAAAGCTCGGTCGGCAGCAGATTGCGCTTTTCCGACTGGGCGATGACATGGGCGCGGGCTTCGCTCAACAGCTTGGCGGCGCGGTCCTTTTGTCCGGCCTGGTCCAGGCCGATGCCCAGGAAATAGCGGGTGCGGCCATCGGGCTTGGCCTTATAGGCGGCTTCCAGCAGCGGCAGGGCCTCGGCGGCGCGGTTTTGTTCGATCAGCGCCCCGGCCAGACCCATGGTGCAGTCGAAATGGTTGGGGGCGATCTTCAACAGGGCGCGAAAACCGGTTTCGGCCTCGGCCCAGCGATCCAGCGTCATCAGGATGGCGGAACGGCGAAACACGCATTCGGGAATGTCGGGATGGGCCGCCAACAGCCTTTCCGCTTCGTCCAGCTTTTGGTTGGCGGCCAGCTTCTGGGCTTGGGCCAGGGTGGCGGCGATTTGCGGGGGCAGGGCCGATTGCTGGGCAGCTTGGGCGGGCGAGGCCATCGCGACTCCGGTCAGGGGCGAAAGGGGCGGCATCATAACAGCTCGCCCGGTGATTTGGATATGTCATAAGCTGGGCGGGATTGTTCAAGGGCTGTGCATGGGGCATGATGTGGCGCTTGGGGGAATTGGGGAGATTTCTGCGTGGATTTTTCGGCTGGCCCGAAATCCGAGGTTGTGGCGAAATCCGCCGAACCCAGCAACGTGTCGCTGTGCCGTTTCGGCATCCGCGCCAAGTTGCTGGTGGCGGTCGGCTTGGTCGCTGGCATCACCTTGCTGGCCGGCTGGCTGGCGTGGAGCAGCTATTCCGAGGTCGGCCGTCTGCTGACCGAGGTGACGCGGTCCAATTTGCCCAGCGTCTCGGCGGCGTTGAAATTGTCGGAAGCCACCGCCCGGCTGGCCGCCGCCGCCCCCGCTTTGGATTCATCGCAAAGCCAGTTCCAGCGCCAGAACAATTTCGTGGCGCTTCAGCAACAGGCGCAGCGCCTGCGCAACCTGATCGAGGATTTGGAAGGCAGTAACGTCAAGCTGCCGCAATTGCAGGAACTGCGCACCCTGATGGTGTCCATCGGCGACAACGTGGTCGGCCGCAACGCCTTGGTGGACAACCGCCTGCAACAGGCGGAACGCAATCGCCAGCTGGGTGTGGAACTGGACAGCCTGGAAGTGTCGTTGCGCGACATGATCGTCAACGACAAGCAGATGGTGGATTCGGAAATCACCCGCGTCATGTACATCCTGCGTCAGGCCTTCAATGCGCGGGACATGGACGTGATGAGCGAGATGCGGCGTCGCTATGCCGACGTGTCGCGGCAATTGACCACCTTGGTGGAAAGCGGCTCGTCGCGTCCGGCCCGCATCCGTGACGCGGCGCGTAAAGCGCTGTCCTTGGGGTCGGGGCCGGACAATGTCTTCGAGTTGCGCACCCGCTGGCTGTTGACCGAAGTCCGCTTGTTCGCCGCCAACGAAGAAGGCCGCGATCTGGTGGCGCGCACCTCGTCGGTGGTCGGCCGCATCGTTTCCGAAACCGAAGCCGCCGCCATCACCAACGAACGTCAGGCCGCCGCCGCTTTGTCCACCGGCCGTCAGGTGATGATCGCCAGCGCCGTGGTCACGGTTTTGGGACCGCTTTTATTCGTGTGGATGTATCTGGGCCGCAACATCGTCAACCGTCTGTCCGGTCTGGCCTCGTCCATGCACCGCATCGTCGAAGGCGACTACCACACCAAGCTCGAAGTGTCGGGCAACGACGAAATCGCCGACATGGCCAGCGAATTGGTGGTGTTCCAGCGTGCCATGGCGCAGTTGCAGGATTCCACCGACGCGCTGAAGGAAAGCGAAAGCCGCCTGCGCACCATCTTGGGCACCTCGCCCTTGGCCTTGGCCATCTCGCGGGTGTCGGACAACACCATCCTTTACGTCAACCCACGGTGGTCGGAATTGTTCGGCGTGCCGCCCGACAGTGCCGACGGCATGGATGCCACGCTGTTCTATGCCGACCAATCCGACCGGTCGCGGGTGGTGGAACTGGTGCGCAGCCAGGGCTATCTGGCCGATTACGAAAGTCGCATGCGCCGCGCCGACGGTGGCGAGTTCTGGGCCATGATGTCGGCGGCGGCCATCGACATGGATGGCGAACCGGCGGTGTGCGTGTCCACCGCCGACATCACCAAGCGCAAGGACCAGGAAGCCGCCCTGGCCGAGGCCAAGCGTACCGCCGAGGACGCCAGCCAGGCCAAGTCCTTGTTCCTGGCCACCATGAGCCACGAAATCCGCACGCCGATGAACGGCGTGCTGACCATGGCCCAGTTGCTGGAAGACATGCCGCTGGCCCAGGAACAAAAGGAAATGGCCCGCGTCATCCGCGATTCGGCCAATGCGTTGCTGACCATCATCAACGACATCTTGGACTTCTCGAAGATCGAATCGGGCAAGCTGGAACTGGAGGAGATCGAGTTCAGTCTGGCCGACGTGGTGGAAAGCGTCGCCGAATTGCTGGCGCCGCGCGCCGCCGAAAAGGGTATCGGGCTGATGACCTATGTGGACCCGTCCATGCCCGACCTGTTCCAGGGCGACGCCACGCGCTTGCGTCAGATCGTCACCAATCTGGCCGGCAACGCCGTCAAGTTCACCGACAAGGGGTATGTGCGCATCAATGTGGAGCCCGATGCCAAAGGCGGCGTGCGCTTCACTATCTTGGACACCGGAATCGGTCTGAACGCGCAGCAACAGGCCAAGTTGTTCGAGCCGTTCAGCCAGGCCGACGCTTCAATTTCGCGGCGCTATGGCGGCACCGGTCTGGGGCTGTCCATCTGCCGTCGTCTGGTCGCCATGATGGACGGCGAAATCGGCGTCGAAAGCGATCCCGGACACGGTTCGGCCTTTTGGTTCTCGGTGCCGGTGGTGCAGGTCAGCAAGGGGCCGGCGGAAGGCCCCGATCTGGCCGGCATCGCCGTTCTGTTGTTGGCCGAAGGCCCCATCGCCGCCGAGATCTTGCGCTCGTATCTGGGGCATTTGGGGGCGCAGGTGGCGGTGGTGGCGTCCATCGACGGTGCCATGGCTGCGGTACGCGCCGCCGCCTTGGCCGGCTGGAATTATGACGTGGTGCTGATGGATGCCGGCAACGAATTCCATCTGCGGGTGCCCCTGGCGGTGTCGTTGCGGGCGGTGGCCGGGGACGAAACGCTGACCCGGGTGGTGATGATGGCCGCCCACGCCAATTATCCCGCCGCCGCCGCCGCCGCGCGTGAGGCCGGGCTGTTCGCCACGCTTTCCAAGCCCATCCGCCGCAGTGCCTTGTGGCGGGTGGTGGGGGCGGCGGCCAGCCGGGCTTATCTGGGTGACGAATCCGAGGATGTGGCCGATCTGTCGGAAAGCTTCACCCCCCCCAGCACCGAGGAAGCCGCCGCCGCCGGTTGCCTGATCCTGGTGGCCGAGGACAACCCCACCAACCAGGTGGTGATCCGTCGTCTGATGGAGCGCATGGGCTATGCCATCGAGATCGTCCGCAACGGTCTGGAAGCGTGGGAACACATGCAGATCCGCGATTACGGGATGCTGCTGACCGATTGCCACATGCCGGAAATGGACGGTTACGAACTGACCACCCGGGTCCGCGAATGGGAACTGGAAACCCTGAGCCGCATGCCCATCGTGGCGCTTACCGCCGACGCGCTGTCGGGCACCGCCAGCAAATGCCTGGAATGCGGCATGGACGGCTTCCTGGCCAAGCCCATCGACCGCGCCCAGATGGATGCCACCATCCGTAAGCTGTTGCCGGTGGCGGTCAACATGCGCCGCCGTCCGGCCAATCCCGAACCGATGACCAATGCCAGCGTCGCCGCCGCCAAGGCCGGCCACGCGGTGCCGCCGGTGCTGGATTTGACCCCCATGCGGGAAATCTTTGGCTCCATCACCGACGACGCCAAGGAATTGCTGCAATTGTTCGTCGACACCACCCGGCCGCTGGTGGAAGAAACCTTGCGTCAGTTGGACGGCGCCAATTCCGAATTGGCCCGCGAAGCCGCCCACAGCGCCAAGGGGGCGGGCAATTCCGCCGGTTGCTATCGTTTCGCCGCCATCTGCGCCGAGATCGAGCATTTGTGTGCCGACGGTTATCTGGTTCAGGCCCAGACCCTGGCCGAGCCCATGGATGCCGCTTTTAGCGAAGCGGTGGAACAGATCGCGGCGCTTTAACGGGAAACGGTAAAATCGGGATCAGCCGCCCAGAACCTGGGTGATCTTTTCCTTCAAGGCCGGCGGCAGCACCGGCTTGGCCAAGAAGGCGCCGATGTCCAGATCCTTGGCCCGGGCGATGGTGGCGGCGTCGGTGTGGGCGGTCAGCATGATCACCGGGGTGGCGGCGACATCGTCGCTGGCCCGCAATTGACGGACAAAGCCGAAACCGTCCATGGGACGCATCTGGATATCGCAGATGACCAGATGGGGATTGTTCTGGCGCACGCTTTCCAGGCCGGAAACACCGTCTTGGGCTTCCAGCACGGTGCCGGTGCCCAATTGCTGCAGCATTTTCTTGACGATGGTGCGAACGAATTCCTGGTCGTCGATCACCAGAATCTTCAGTGACGCGAAATCCACGGCCCCAGCCATAGAACCCCCTTATTGGCAGCATTGCGCCACCAATACTAGCAGATGCGAAACAGGGGGGATAGGCGTTATCCCCCCTGCCGTTCGGCTATGATCCTTGGGGTCAGGCGCTGGCCGCCAGATTTTGCTGGCTGGCCTGTGCCGCGGCACGGCCCAGGGCGAAAGCCTTTTGGTTGATTTCCACCATGGCCGGCTTCTTGGCGCGGAAGCGGCCGACGATCTGTTCTTCCAGATCGGCGGCGGGGAAGGGCAGGTAATCCGAAATGGCACCCAGCATGATGGTGTTGACCAGACGCAGGTTGCCCAGGTCGCGGGCGATGGCTCCGGCGTCGAAATCATAAACGGTGACACCCGCCGCCCGCATCTGCGCCACCGGGTCGTCAGGATATTTGAACAGACCCACCGACACCACCGGGGGCGTCAGGCGGATGGTGTTGACCATGGCCACGCCACCGGGGCGCAGCATGTCGGCCCAGCGCGATCCTTCCGCCAGTTCGAAGCCGACGACGATGTCGGCGGTGCCCGGTGTGATCACCGGCGACCACACCTTTTTGCCGAAGCGCACATGGCTGGTGACCACGCCGCCGCGCTGGGCCATGCCGGCCACTTCCGACTTTTTCACGTCGAAGCCCTTGGCGATGGCGGTCTGTGACAGGATTTCCGCCGCCGTCATCACGCCTTGGCCACCAATGCCGCAGACCAGGATGTTGGTGATGATGTCGGTGCTCATTGTGCGGCCTCCTTCAATTCATGCAGCGGCACGATGGCCTTGGGGCCGCAGGAATCGACGCACATGTGGCAACCGGTGCACATGGCGGTGTCGATGGTGGTGAACTTCAGTTCCACGTCGGGCATGCCGGGGCGCTGGCGAGTGCCGGTGCGGCTGACGGTGATGGCCGGGCAGCCGACGTTCAGGCAATTGCTGCAGCCGTTGCAATCCTTGTCGACCACCGCATAGGGCTTGAAGCCGTCATAGAATTCCGACAACACGCAAGGGCGGTCGGTGATGATCACCGACGGTTCGTGCACGTCGATTTCGTCCTTGATGGCCTTGAACAGCACCGGCAGCTTGTAGGGGTCGACCTTCTTGATGCGTTCGGGTTTGACGCCCAAGGCCTCGCACAGCTTGGCGAAATCGACGCGCGGGGCGTCTTCGCCATGCAGGTCCTTGCCGGTGCCGGCATGGTTCTGGCCGCCGGTCATGCCGGTGGAACGGTTGTCCAGCAACAAAGTGGTGACGTTGCCGCGGTTGTAGACGATGTCCAGCAGGCCCTGCATGCCCATATGCAGGAAGGTGGAATCGCCGATCACCGAAACCACCGCCTTGTCCTTGGTTTCCGGCGAGCGCGCCTTGTCCATGCCCAAGGCGATGCCCATGGAGGCGCCCATGGAGATGGTGGTGTCCAAAGCGTTCCACGGATGGCCGGCGCCCAGGGTATAACAGCCGATGTCGCCGGAAATCTGCACCCGCTTCCTAAGCCGGGACAGCGTGTAATAGACCCCCATATGCGGGCAGGCCGGGCACATGGTCGGCGGGCGCGGGAAGGGATCGATCTTGGCGTAAGCGGCCGGCGGCGGTTCTTCCTCGCCCAACAGCTTGGCGATGGCCGGCATCAGGGCGGCGGGGCTCAGTTCCCCAAGACGCGGCAAGATGTCCTTGCCGTGGATGTCGTAAAGCCCGGCGGCCTTCAACTCGTTTTCGACCAGCGGTTCGGTTTCTTCGGCGACCACCAGTTGGTCCACCTGGGCGCGGAAGGCCTTGATCTTTTCCACCGGCAGCGGATAGGTGAAGCCCAGCTTCAGGACCGGGGCGTCGGGAAAGCATTCGCGCACATGCATGAAGGCCGGGCCCGAGGTGACGAAACCGACGCGTTTGTCCGTGCCGGCATCGACCACGTTCAGTTCCGACATTTCCGATTCTGCCCGCAATGCCTCTTCGCGGGCGATCTGGCGGGGCAGGGCGAATTTGGCGTTGGCCGGGGTCAGAACCCAGCGCTTGGCGTCCAGCTTGAAGCCGCTGACCGGGTGGAAATCGCGCTCTCCCACCGTCACCATGGCCTTGACGTGGCAGATGCGGGTGGTCAGGCGCAGGATCACCGGAGTGTTGAAACGCTCCGACAGGTCGAACGCCAACTTGGTCATCTCGTAGGCTTCCTGGCTGTCCGCCGGTTCCAGCACCGGGACATGGGCGAAGCGGCCCCAGAAACGCGAATCCTGTTCGTTTTGCGACGACGACAGGCCGACGTCGTCGGCCACCGCCACCACCATGCCGCCGACCACGCCGGCGAGCGTCAGGGTCATGAAGGCGTCGGACGCCACGTTCATGCCCACATGCTTCATGGCGCAGAACGAACGCGCACCCGACATGGAAGCGCCGATGGCCACTTCCATGGACACTTTTTCGTTCACCGACCATTCGGCGTACAGATCGGGGTAAAGGGCGATGTTTTCCAAGATCTCGGTGGACGGTGTCCCCGGATAGGCGCAAGCGACCTTGCAGCCGGCTTCCCACACCCCGCGGGCGATGGCTTCGTTACCCGACAACAACAGGCGCGAGGCGGCCTGGGCCTGTACGGCGGCAGCGGACATGAACTCTCCCTTCAGCTCTTCCCGGTTCTTGTCATGACGTCAAACGGTCATCCCGGCGTCACGGCGGCAAGACCCTATCATTTTTCCGGACAAATCTGAAAGATCTTCAAGCGATTTGTGTATCGCTTTCCTTGAGCTTGGTCAGGCGGCGAAAAAACGAATGATATCGCCGGATTTCTTGGCCTCGTACATGGCCTGATCGGCCCTGTCGATCAGGGTTTCGGCGCTGTCGCCGTGGTCGGGATACAATACGACACCTATACTGACACCAACTTGCAGGACATGACCGTCGATGTGAAGGGGCTGCTCGATCAGGTATGCAACTTGTCGGCGGCGAATCCGAACATGGGGTAGACCTCGTCCGACTAATGCCGTTCTTCCTGCTCTACCGCCCAATCCCAGGTACCGGTGGCGGCAAAGCTTCGTCCGGCCTGCACCCGGCCCAGTTCGTCGTGCAAGTGGGCAATGACCCGGCGCTGGCGAGCTGATCCTCAAGGGATAGTTTTGACCATGTAGGTGACACCGTCACCATAGCTGTCCAGGCGATCCTGCAACAAGGAATCGGGGCGTACCGGGCTGAACCCCTTGGCCTGCCAGTAAGCGGCTTGACCCTTGATGGCGACCAGGGTCAGCCATGCCAAACGGCGTTTCCGGGCCAGGTTTTCCATGAGGCCCAGGAACTCTTCGGGGCCGCCCTGGCCACGGGCTTTCGGCAACAAGGCGATGTCGTGCAGATGCAGGCAGTCGGCATGGGCCGGCGCCCGGCCCAGTTCGCAATCCAGCAAGGGCGGCAGACCCTTTTGCCAAAGATGCGAGAACACATAGCCGACCATGTCCGAAGCCGAGGTTTCGGCGATCTTGCAGCCTTCGGGGTCGAAAGCCAGCTTGTCGGCGAAGATCTCGATCCGTTCGGGATAATTGGGGTGCAGGACATTGGCGATCTCCAGCACCTGGTCCAGGTCGCCGGCAATCATCGGACGCCAGATGATCATACCTTGCGCATGTCCTTGACCCGCACCGCCTTGCCCTGGCTGCGCGGCAACTCGCCGGGCGCGCGCACCAGCACTTCGCAGGTGACGCCGACCATGGATTTCAAATGGTGGCGGACTTGATGCGCCAGCAGGCGGCGGCCGTCTTCGTCGTTTTCATGAAGCGATTCGGTTTCCACGGTCAGATGATCCATCGATCCTTGGCGGGTGACCACCAATTGGTAATGCGGCGCGATGCCGGGGAAGCCCACCAGCACCGCTTCGATCTGTGATGGATACAGGTTGACGCCCCGGATGATCAACATGTCGTCGTTGCGCCCGGTCACCCGCATGATACGGACATGGGTGCGCCCGCACGGGCAGGGCTCGTCGGTCAGTCGGGTGATGTCGCGGGTGCGGTAACGCACCATGGGCAGCGCCTGCTTGGAAAGCGTGGTGATGACCAACTCGCCCGGTTCGCCCATGGCCACCGGTTCCATGGTTTCGGGGTCCACCACTTCGAAGACGAATTGGTCTTCCCAGCCGTGCAGACCCAGGCGATAGGTGCATTCCATGGCGACGCCCGGCCCCATGATCTCGGACAGGCCATAAGTGTCGCAGGCGCGGATGCCCAGACGGCGGTCCAGTTCGGCACGCATGGTTTCCGACCACGGTTCGGCCCCGAAAGTCCCGACCCGCAGCGGACCCGAGGCCAAGTCCACCCCCATCTGTTCGGCCGCTTCCACCAGGTTCAGGGCATAAGACGGCGTCGCCGCCAGCACGGTGGCGCCGAAATCCATCATCAGGGCGATTTGCCGTTCGGTCTGGCCGCCGGAAATGGGGGTGACCGTGCATTTCAGCCGTTCGGCGCCGTAATGGAAACCAAGGCCCCCGGTGAACAGGCCATAGCCATAGGCGTTGTGCATGCAATCGCCGGGGCGCACCCCGGCACAGGCCAGCGAGCGGGCCATCAAATCCGCCCATGTGTTCAGGTCGTCCTCGGTATAGCCGACCACGGTGGGTTTGCCGGTGGTTCCCGAACTGGCATGCAGGCGGATCAGTTGCTCTCGTGGTACGGCGAACAAACCGAAGGGATAATTGTCGCGCAAATCGGTCTTCACCGTGAAGGGGAAACGCGACAGATCGGCCAAGCTGCGCAGATCGGCGGGACTGACGCCTTTTTCGTCAAAGGCGCGGCGGTAATGCGGCACCCTGGCATAGGCATGGTCCAGGCTGGTCTTCAGCCGTTCCAATTGCAGGCGCGCCAAAGCGGCGCGATCCATCGTCTCGATTGCGGGGGCGAACATGAAGGAAGAGACGGCGGGAACGGTCATAGATCACATCCTGCTAAATAAACCGTCCCGGCGGTTTACGTTGTTGTGGCCCGAGGTGCAACAAACAACGCTCTTTGCAGTGTGAAATAAGAATTGTTCTGACTTTAGGGTGAGATCAATCCCTGGGCGATGGCTTGGCTGACCGCCTGGGTGGTGGTGGTGGCCCCCAATTTGTCCCGTGCCGAGCGGATCGAGGCGGTGACGTCCGATTGGGGACGGTGCAGCATGCCCGATATTTCCCACAAGGATCGACCGTCGGCCAGGGCGATCAGGCATTGCTGTTCCAGCGCCGACAATTCGTTTTCCGGCAAGGACACGTCCAGCAGGCGTTCGACGGCGGTGTGATAATAAAGCGCCAGCAATTTCAGCCGGGGTTGCATGGTGGCGAAATGTTCCATCTCGGCGCGCGAGCGAAAGGCGAAGGACATGGCGGCGATGCAGCCATTGTCGGTGTGAAACGGGATGGTGAAGCCATCGCGGATACCATGTTCCGCCGCTTCGGCGAACAACAGGCGTTGTTCGGGGCTGAGGCCTTCCGGGCGGTTCAGCAAGAACCGCCAGGCAAAGGGCAAATGCGAGCGTTGGGCTTCCTGGACGACCGGATCGACGAACTGGTAGCGGTTCAGGAAGTAATGCTCCATCCATTCCGCTGGATAGGTGGAATCCCAATAGGGGGATTCCATGCCGGGACGGGAATTGCCATAGGCGAAAAAATCGACCTGGGCGTCCTTGGCCAGTTTCCGCAAGGTCGCCTGGGCCGATTCGATGTCATCGACCCACAGCAATTCCTCGGTCATTTCCATGATCCAGGAATCCATCGCGTCTCCTCCTCACCCGCAAAAACCTTAGAGGAGTTCTGGATGGGAATCCAGCAATGGTTGAGCGTTGTGTCTCAGCTCAATCCGCCCATGCACAGATATTTGACCTCGAGGAAGTCATCCATGCCGTATTTGGAGCCTTCGCGGCCGATGCCCGATTCCTTGACCCCGCCAAAGGGGGCGACCTCGGTCGAGATGATGCCTTCGTTGATGCCGACGATGCCGTATTCCAGGGCGCTCGACACCCGCCACACCCGGCCGACGTCGCGGGAATAGAAATAGGCGGCCAGCCCGAATTCGGTGTCGTTGGCCATGTGGATGGCCTGTTCCTCGGTGTCGAACTTGAACAACGGCGCCACCGGGCCGAAGGTTTCCTCGCGCGCCACCAGCATTTCCGGGGTGATGCCGGTCAGGATGGTGGGTTCAAAGAAGGTGCCGCCCAATTCATGGCGCTTGCCGCCGCACACCAGCTTGGCCCCCTTGTCCAAGGCGTCCTTGATGTGGCGTTCCACCTTGTCCACGGCTTGGGCGTTGATCAGCGGGCCTTGCTGGGTGTCGCCGCCCAAAGCCGGGCCGACCACCAGCTTTTCCACCGCTTGGGCCAGCTTGGCGGCGAAGGCGTCATAGACGCCGGCCTGCACCAAGATGCGGTTGGCGCACACGCAGGTCTGTCCGGTGTTGCGGTATTTCGACGCCATGGCGCCGGCCACCGCCGCATCCAGATCGGCGTCGTCGAAGACGATGAAGGGGGCGTTGCCGCCCAGTTCGAAGCTGACCTTCTTCATGGTGGCGGCGCATTGGCGCATCAGCAGCTTGCCGATCTCGGTGGAACCGGTGAACGACAGCTTGCGGACGATGGGGTTCGACGTCAGTTCGGTGCCCACCGGTTCCGGATCGATGCAGGGCACGATGTTGAAGACACCGGCGGGAAGGCCGGCGCGCTTGCCCAATTCGGCCAAAGCCAAAGCGGAAAGCGGCGTGTCCTCGGCCGGCTTGACCACGACGGTGCAGCCGGCGGCCAGGGCCGGGGCGCATTTGCGGGTGATCATGGCGATGGGGAAGTTCCAGGGCGTGATGGCGGCGACCACGCCGATGGGTTCCTTGGTGACCACGATCTTGCGGCCGGGCGCCGTTTCCGGGATGACGTCGCCGTACACCCGCTTGCCTTCCTCGGCGTACCATTCGACGAAGGCGGCGCCGTACGCCACCTCGCCCTTGGCCTCGGCCAGGGGCTTGCCCTGTTCGGCCACCATCAGCCGGGCCAGATCGTCGGTGTTGGCGATGATCAGGTCGAACCAGCGGCGCAGGATGACGGCGCGATCCTTGGCGGTCTTGGCCTTCCACGGTCCCAGGGCGGCGGCGGCGGCGGCGATGGCGCGTTCCGTCTCGGCCCGGCCGACCGACGCCACATGGACGATCACCGAGCCGTCGGCCGGGTTGGTGACCGCTGCCGTCTGGCCGGAATCGGCATGAATCCATTGCCCGTTCACATGGGCGTGGTGGCGCAACAGCTTGACGTCGGCAAGGTTCAGCATGGCGGTCTTTCCATCAGGCGGGACAAACGGTTCGGTCCAGATATACTCTGGCGGCCCGCAACGTCAAAGGCCAAGCCATGCCGGACAGCCGCTCGCACTATGTTTCCGTCCTGGGGCACGACATCCACGTCATGGAATGGGGCGACACCGCCCTGCCCGCCCTGGTCATGTGGCACGGCCTGGCCCGAAACGCCCGCGACTTCGACATCGCCGCCGCCCATTTCGCCGGCCGCTTTCGGGTGATCTGCCCCGACACCATCGGACGCGGCCTGTCGTCCTGGTCGGCCACGCCCGACACCGACTACACCATCCCGGTCTATTGCGCCCACGCACTTGGCCTGCTGGACACGCTGGGCGTGGACCGCTGCGATTGGGTCGGCACCTCGATGGGCGGATTGATCGGCCTGGCCCTGGCGGGAACCGATCCCGGCCGCGCCCGCATCGGCAAGCTGGTGGTCAACGATGCCGGCCCCGCCCTGAACGACGAGGCCATCGAACGCATCAAGGCCTATGCCACGATGGTGCCGGAATTTTCAACCATCGGCGAGTTCGAGGCCCTGCTGCGCTTCATCTATGCCCCGTTCGGACGCCTGTCCGACACGGAATGGCGCAAGATGGCGGAAACGTCGCATCGCCGCCGCGACAACGGCAAGATTTCGTCGCACTACGACCCGGCGGTCATGCGCGTCTTCGCCGAGCAATACACGCCCCTGGACATGTGGGACATCTATGATTCCATCACCTGTCCGACCCTGGTGCTGCGCGGCGAGACCTCGGACCTGCTGCTGGAACGGACCGCCGCCGCCATGACCGGGCGTGGACCCAAGGCGCGGCTGGAAACCATCGCCGGCTGCGGCCACGCGCCGTACCTGAACGATGCCGTGCAGTTGGCGATCCTGGATTCCTTCCTGGACGGCTGACCGTCAGCCGCCGGGCCAATAGGCGGCGTCGTCACCCATCAGGATGGCGGCGGCGTCGCCGGTGGTCTCGGGCCTCTTGCCGCTGCCGATCATCTTGTTGACGGTGTCCATCACCGAACCGACCGACGGCGCCTGCGTTTCCACCACCTCGCCGTTGCCGTCGCCACCCTGGGAATCGGCACCCTCGGCCTCGGGCTCGTCGTCGTGCAACGGGTCCTCGGGGGCCTTGCGGCGCAGGTGGTACACCGTCTGCTTGCCGAAATCCTTGGCCAAGCTTAGGACGCCGACATATTCGGACGCATAGCGTTCGATGAATTCCTCGCCGTTGTTGACCGCTTCCGAGCGTGCCGCCGACTGCTCGGCGGTCAGGACCGCCACGAATTGCTGGGTGGCGTAGACGTGGCCGATGACGGTCACCGGCTCGAGACGGGCGGCGCGATTGATGTGGCTGCCATAGAAATTGGGGTTGCCGCGGATGGGGTCGATGGCCTCGAACACCGGACCGGCATGCAGGCTGATGCGCAGGTTCAAGGGGTTGGGCAGCTTGTCGATCATCTCGGTGCCCAGACGGGTCACCACTTCCTGCAAGGTCAGCGCGTACTCAGCCATCGGGGTGGCCTTGTCCATCACCGCGAAGATGGCGTCACCCCAGGTGTTGATGGACTTGGGCTGGATGCCGCAGGCCTCGACCCCTTCCTTCAACCGCTCCAGGAACTCCAGGAAGGCGGGAATGTTCTCTTCCTTCAGCTTGGAATAGCCGGCGATGTCGCAGAACAGCATCGAACGGATGACGCGGCCCTGGCCTTCTTCCTCGTCACCGCCGAAATCCAGGTCCGGCAGTGCCGGCCCGTCCTCTCCGACCAGATCGGGGTGCTGCTGCAACAGCCCGTCGAGGTCGATGATGCGCAGGCGCGAGATGTCTTCCCACTGGTCGATGAAGTCTCCGGCGCCGCCGACCAGAGAGCCGGGCATCATGTCCCACACCGCCAGCAGATAAGGCGAGGTTTGCAGGAAGCCGGCCCTTAAGGTCGACAGGCCGTGCAGGCACTGGTTGGCGAAGCGGTACAGCATCTCGTGCCCCAGGAACCGCTCTTCGGTGGCGTAGGTGACCGACGCCGCCAGCTTCAACGCGTTCTTGAAGCGCATTTCCCAACGCGGACCACCATAACGAACGTCCTCGGCGATGAAGTCGTCCTGGGCGAAGGGCATGACCACGTTGACCTCGGCACCGCGTTCCAGCATCGCCTCGATGAACAAAAGGTCGGACCCGCACGACGCCATCGAATAGCCGACCTGGGCGTCCAACTCGTCCAACTGCAGGGCGATCTCGGCCCGCACCGAGGCCTCCAGCCCCGGCGGAAAGTGCGGCCCCTCGCCCGGACGGTCCAGGGCGTGGCCGGTGAACACCACCACCGTCGGCGGCTTGATGATGTCGGACAGTTCGTCGGGCACCTCGATGCCGCCGCGCTTCAGAAGCTCGATCTGCTGAAGGGCGCGGACGACGCGGCTGTAATGCACGCCCTCGATCGACTTCGCCCACTGATAGGTCCCGATCGCTTCCTCGGTCATGCCCAGCAGCAACTGCGATTGCCCCAGGGTCGACAGAACGCGGTAACGGTCGTCGGGCAGCGAATCCTCGGGCGTCTCGGCACCGGCCAGCAGGTCGTGGACTTGGCGAGCGATCTTGCGGGCGCGGTCGTGGTCGCGCAGCAAGGTCGACATCACCGCCGCGTCGATGCCGTCGCGCGGATGGTTGCTGGCGGCGAAGGCGCGCAGGAACAGCTCGCGGCAATGTTCCAGGTCCGACCGCTGCCCCGAGGACAGCCACGCCTCGCGGAACACGCGGGCCAGCGAGTTGTAGACGTCGGCGTCGGCGCTGGCGACCAGCTTCTTGCCGCGTACCAGTTCCAGCGACTCGGCCAGGTCGGCCACGGCGGCCAACGCCTGCGAATGGTCGGTGGCGTCCAGGTTGACGATGGCGTTGCGCAAGCTGGCCTGAAGCTTCTGAAACGGCCCCTCGTCGATCAGGATGGCGTCCAGGACCGGCTTCAGCAGGCGCCGGGCTTCGTCGACCGCGCCGGTCTGCGACAGCGCGATCGACCCATAGATCGCCAGCTTGAAATTGGCAGGAAAGTACCGCAACCCTTCGCGACACACGTCGTGGGCCAGGAAGTTCTGTCCTTCTTCCAGGTAGCCGCGGGCCAGGGATTCCCATTCGATCTGGGTTCGGGGCGCCGGTCCGGCGGCACTGGTGTTGGACGTCGTCTCGGCCATCGCGGGTGCTTCCCCTCATCCCTTGGATACTTGTCTTTACCACGCCGGCAAGTCTGCGGCGAGAGCCTGCGGCCGACCCCAGCCACCAGGACTGGCCGATTGTCGGCCCTTATCAAATTTATCAATGTCACCAATATATTAAACCAATATTTCGCTTACTTGCATCCTCGATTGACGAACCTATGTACGTAATAATACGGTGATATGTCTTTTCTCCCGCAACGTGCCAAGAAGGGGTCGGCACCATGAGCGAATTGTACCCTCCCGACTTTTGCATCGACCCCGAACTGCCGACGTCCGACGGATTTGCCGTCGAATCGGTGGACGGCCAAGTGGGCAAGGGTGTGCGCATCCAGCACGACATCGCTCGCGGCAAACGCGTCGCCAAGTTCACCGGCCAGCTTTCCGCCAAGATTTTGCAACATACCTTGCAGGTCAGCCCCGACATGCATTTGCACGATCCGTGGTTCGTCGGCCTGCTGACCCATTCCTGCGCCCCCAATTGCGTGCTGGACATGCAGCGGCTGGAAATCTGGGCGCTGACCGACATCAAGGCCGGCGACCTTCTGACCATCGACTACGCCGNNCGCCGTCACCGAAGACACCCTGCACCGCCAGTTCGCCTGCGGCTGCGGATCGTCGCACTGCCGCCGCTGGATCACCGGACGGCGCGAGGCCCCCGATCAGACGGGCCGCGCCTATCTGGACGGCCTGGACAGCAAGAAGATCAAGCGCATGGCGCCGCGTCAGACCAGACGGGGCAACCGGTGATCGGAACCTACGCCACGGTCGGCGACCTCATCCGCCAGATCCGCCCCGAATTTCCGGTCCATATCCTGAGACCGCACCGGCTGGCCGAGACCGCCCGCCGGTTCGTCCAGGGTTTTCCCGGCGACGTGCTGTACGCCGTCAAGTGCAATGCCCATCCGCTGGTCCTGACCACCTTGCGCGAGCAGGGCATCCGCCATTTCGACGTGGCGTCGCGGATGGAGATCGCCCGCGTCAAGGAAACCGTCGCGGACGGGGTGATGTACTATCACCATCCGGCCAAAAGCCCGTCGCAGGTCGCCTTCGCCCGCGACCTGGGCGTCTTGCACTACGCGGTGGACTGCGAAGCCGAGCTGACCAAGGTCGCCGCCATCGTCGGACCCGGCTTCGTGCCGATGGTCCGCCTGGCCATCCCCAAGGGCCTGGGCGCCGTCTACGACCTGTCCACCAAGTTCGGCGCCGCCCCGGACATCTTCGCCGCCACCTTGAAGCGGGCCGCCGACATGGGCTTCAAGCCCGGCGTCACCTTCCATGTCGGCTCGCAATGTCTGGACCCCGAGGCCTTCCGCCACGGCATCCGGTTGGCCTGCGAAACCATCGCCGGCACCGGCGTGCCGGTGTCGTTCATGGATATCGGCGGCGGCTTCCCGGCCTATTACCGCACCACCGACGCGCCGCCCCTGGCCACCTTCTTCGCGGTCATCGACGAGACGCGGCAAAAGTGGGCCGCGCCGCTGGGCATCCGTCTGGCCTGCGAGCCCGGACGCGGGCTGATGGCCGAGGGCGGATCGCTGCTGACCCGCGTCAATCTGGTCAAACCTGGGGCGGTCTATCTGAACGACGGCATATTCGGTGGCCTGACCGAGGTCTATTGGGGTAAGAACGACCTGTCGCTGCCTTACCGGGTGGTCGACGGATCGGGAAACACCAGACAAGGCTTGCTGACCGCCATGACCGCCTATGGCCCCACCTGCGACGGCAACGACAAGCTTCCCTATGCCCTGGACCTGCCCGATGACGTCGCCGAGGGCGACTATGTCGAGTTCAACCTGATCGGCGCCTATGGCCGCGAGATGGCCGCCCGTTACAACGGCATGGTGTCGGACGAGGTGGCGGTGGTCCGGGCGGATTTCGCGGGCCACCACCAGCCGGAAGCGTGAGCGCCCCTGTCGCCTGCGCCGTCGTCGGCGCGGGTCCGGCCGGACTGGCCGCCGCCGAGATCGTCGCCGGCGCCGGCCACGCGGTCCATGTCTTCGATTCCATGCCCAGCCCGGCCCGCAAGTTCCTGCGTGCCGGCATCGGCGGGCTGAACCTCACCCATTGCGAACCCTTCGACGCCTTCCTTGCACGGTATGGCGCGGCGCAAGACTTCCTGGCCCCGCTGCTGGACCGCTTCGGACCGCTGGCGGTCCAGGATTGGTGCAAGGGGCTGGGCATCGACACCTTCACCGGCAGTTCGGGCAGGGTGTTCCCGGTCGGCATGAAGGCGGCGCCGTTGTTGCGGGCTTGGCTGCGGCGCCTGGACGGAATGGGCGTGGTCCTGCACCCCCGCCACCGTTGGCAAGGCTGGACACCCAAGGGAGAGCTGACATTCGCCACCCCCGAAGGCGACATCCGGACACGGGCGGAAACCACCATCCTGGCCTTGGGCGGCGCCTCGTGGCCCCGGCTGGGGTCGGATGGCGGCTGGACGGAGATTTTGCAGGACCAAGGCATCGCCTGCGCCCCCCTGAAACCCGCCAATTGCGGTTTCGATGTGGAGTGGAGCCCGTTCTTCCGCGACCGTTTCGCCGGCTTCCCGGTCAAGGCGGCGGGACTGGGCTTTGGCGGCACCACCTTGAAGGGCGAGTTCGTGGTCACCCGCTCCGGCATCGAGGGCAGCGCCGTCTATGCCCTGTCGGCACCCTTGCGCGACGCCATCGAAGCCGATGGAACGGCCATCTTGCGTCTGGACCTGAAACCGGACTGGAGCCAGGAAAAACTGACGGCCGCTCTGGCCGCTCCGCGCGGCAGCCGGTCACTGTCCGCCCATCTGGAGCGCACCGCCCGATTGTCGGGTATCGGCCTGTCGTTGTTGAAGGAATGCTTGCCCGGTTGCGGCCAGGACGCAGAGGCGCTGGCCGCTGCCTTGAAATCCCTGCCGCTGAAACTGCTCCGCCCCCGCCCCCTGGCCGAGGCCATCAGCACCGCCGGCGGAGTCCGCCTGGATCAGGTGAACCAGGACTTGATGGTCAAATCCCGCCCTGGCTTGTTCATCGCCGGCGAGATGCTGGATTGGGANNGTGGCTATCTGCTGACCGCCTGCTTGGCGATGGGGCGGACAGCTGGGGTGGGAGCTATTCAACGGATGCGACCAAGCCACATTGACAAAGGCTACAGTTAAGCGCCTTGATGAGCTAGACTTGGAGAGACCACAAGAAGTCAGCCCTATGATAACGCAACTACGCCTCATCGATTTCAAGGGTTTTGCAGACACCACGCTAAAGCTGGGACCTTTCAGCGTAATAGTCGGTACCAATGCCAGCGGAAAAAGCAACATTCGTGATGCCTTCCGATTCCTGCACGGGATTGGACGCGGATACACCTTGGCAGAGATCATCGGCGGAAAGTTTGGCTTTGGAGGTCAAGCCGAGTGGGCACCGTTAAGGGGCGCCGCTAACGAAATTGCTCGCTTCGGCTCAGAGAAATTCCAGATTGAGGTCGAGTTCAGGCTGGATTCCTACACCTATGCCTACTCCATATGCATCGCGATCGACCAATCGCTTCGTTCCGGCCTTCGTGTGCAGCATGAGCAATTAAAGCGAATTCCGTTCTGGCAACTTGATCCAATTTTCACGACACATCCAATGTATGGCGACCCCGTTTCCCGCCAGGATGACGAGTCTCATTTGTTGGTTCGAATGGCCAAGGCTGGTGAGCAGCGCAAATATGGGGAAAGATTGGCAGTCCGACCGGAACAACCTGCTCTGACCCAAGTATATGAGTTCAAAAGGGTTTCCAAGACCTACAAGGACTATGTGGCAGGCATCATTTCGGACCTTGCGGAGATGCGCTTTCTGGACCTCGTTCCTGAAGCAATGCGTAGGCCATCCTTCCCAGGCCAATCCGTTCTAGGCGATAGCGGTGAAAACTTGCCCACGGTTCTGTTCGACATCTGCGCCGATACCTCAACCAAAGCGGTTCTGCTGGACTGGATTCGCGAACTGACACCGATGGATGTTTCCGACCTAGATTTCCCTCGAGACGATGTTTCTGGACTTGTTCAGCTTGTATTGGTTGAGGGGAATGGTAACCGTGTATCAGCATATAGTGCCTCGGATGGTACTCTGCGATTTCTGGCCATGCTCGCAGCCTTACTCAGCAGCAATCGATCCGGACTGTACTTCTTTGAAGAAATCGATAATGGAATTCACCCGGCTCGGATGAGACTTCTTATTGATCTCATTGAGCGCCAGACAGGAAAAGGGGATATTCAGGTCGTTACCACAACACATTCGCCGGATCTTTTAACCATGATTGGCGACTCGACCTTTGAAACAACATCGGTTGTCGGTCGATTGCCTCGGACAGACTCCTCAATTATCCGTGAAATCCGCGATTTTCCACATATTGCTGAATTGCGAACCAACCAAGGCCTAGGACGACTTCACGCAAGTGGTTGGTTAGAAGACGCCCTTGTATTCACTGCTCCGGACGAGGGTGAGGCAGCCCCATGAACATTTTGGTAATACCGGAGGATTTCCGCAAAGATGGATATATCCTTGAACCTTTGCTCCAACGACTGCTTTCCGAACTAGGACGCCCACGCTCTCGAGTACGAATATTGCGAGATCCACTTCTGGGGGGTGTAGGGGAAGCCCTCAAGTCATCGAGAATCCGTGAAATTGTCGATCGGAATCAGGGAATGGTCGATATATTCCTGCTATGCGTTGACCGAGACGGCATAGCGACCAGACAACAACGCCTTGATGATATTGAGCGTGAATTTGACGGTCCAGTCCACTTCCTGGCAACGAATGCGTGGGAGGAAATCGAGACGTGGGCTTTAGCTGGACTAGCTTTGCCAAAGAATTGGCAATGGAGAGACATACGCACCGAAGCAAACGTCAAAGAAGCCTATTTTGAGCCATTTTCTCAATTAAGAGGCACCATTGACGGCCCCGGTGGCGGACGTAAGGCGCTTGGGGAAGAGGCATCTCGCAATATTCAAGCGATTCGGCAGAAATGCCCCGAGGATTTTGATCGGCTAGCCAAGCGTATTGAACTGCTATTATGAGGGGGACGGCGGCAAGGTGAAAGACCTCACCGCCGTCATTCGTATTTACCCCAAGGACTGAACGATTTCTTCCGTCACCTTCTTGGCGTCGCCGAACAGCATCATGGTGTTCGGGCGGAAGAACAGCTCGTTGTCGACGCCGGCATAGCCGGACGCCATCGAGCGCTTGATGAACAGAACCGTCTTGGCCTTCTCGACGTCCAGGATCGGCATGCCGTAGATAGCCGAGGTCGGGTCGGTCTTGGCCGCCGGGTTGGTGACGTCGTTGGCGCCGATCACGAAGGCCACGTCGGCGGTGCCGAATTCGTGGTTGATCTCTTCCAGTTCGAACACCTCGTCATAGGGCACGTTGGCCTCGGCCAGCA
>DISD01000104.1 GCA_002435715.1 Rhodospirillaceae bacterium UBA6219 | reverse complement strand
GGGCCTGCTTGCCCGACCCGCCATGGGATTGGTTGACCTTCACGTCTTCACCGGTCTTGGTTTTCCAGTCCTTGGCGAAGGCAGCGTTGAATTCCTGATAAAGCTCGCGCGTCGGATCATAGGACACGTTCAGCAAGGTCTTGGGATCGGCGGCCCCGGCGGCGGTGGCCGCCAAGGACAAGGCGGCAGCCAAAGCGGCGGCCTGCAAAATCGGGAAGCGTTTATCGGACATCTGAAACCCTCCGTAACTATAATAATCTATAGATATATAGATTAATAAGGCCAAGAAAAAGCGGCAGACCGCAGGGGTGCCGCTTGAGACCGGGTTTAGGGACGAGACGTTTGTTCGCTGCTTTGATCGCGCGAATCCTGGTCGGCGCGGGCGCCGGGGATGGCGATGGCAATCAGGGCTGCCAGGCTCAGGGCCAGGATGGTGGCCAATCCGGCCTTTTTCAAGTCTTCGATGACCAGCCAGCCCATGATGTCGCCTTTCAATAAACCACAATTGAGTAGATTAATGCGTGGCGCTGGCAGGGCTGTCAATATAAAAATCTATGGTTAACTAGATTATATCTTGCGGGAACCGGTCATCACCGGCATGTCCAGAATTCGGCGATAGATGACGTGCCCGCTGAGGGCGGTCAACACGGCCAGCATAGCCGATGTGGTCCTGGGATTGTCGTCCATCCAGGGGTGATACAGCCATTTGGACAGCAGATGAACCCCGGCGAACGCCATCCAGCTCAGGCCGTTGCCCAGGACATAGGCCATGACCACATAGCGCCCCAGTTCGGCGCAATGTCTCGGCGTGGCGTCGCCGCGCATCCAAAGCACCAGCATGAAGACGGGCAGCACCTGGATCAAGGCCAGTCCCATGATGCCCAGGCCGGGGAAGGGGGGGATTCCCAGCGCCAGGAACAGCCCGCCGAAATGCGGTTGCGACGGCCCGCCGAAAGTGATGGTGAAATCGATGCTGGCCAAGGCCTGGGCGATGGCCAAAAGGCTGAAGAAAAGGATACGGCGCCGGTCCTGCGCAGGGGGCATGACGACCTTCCTTCCCTTTTGGATTTGCCCTGCCGGCGGTTCAGGGTGACGCAAGGCGGGGGCCTGAAACGGACGAAGGCCCTGGGTTTCCCCAGGGCCTTCGGTGGTGGGCGGTACAAGGATCGAACTNNGTAGTGCTCTACCGCTGAGCTAACCGCCCGTCAGTCACGGTGTTCGTGGCTGAGGGCCGTGCTTTTAACTGCTTTTATCGACCTTGGCAACCCCTCTGTTGCGGTTTTTTTTCGCCGAACTCTGTTGTGACAGCCGGGCCGCAACCTGCTAAACCCAAGAGATGGAAAACCAAGCGCCGACAACCCCTCTTGCCCAGGCGTTCACCGTGCTTTCGCCTATCCGGCAGACGGTGCCGCTGGTGTTTTCCTCGCCCCATTCCGGGCGGCATTATTCCGCCGATTTCATCGCCTCGTCGAAGCTTGATCCCCAGGCCCTGCGCCGCAGCGAGGATTCCTTCGTCGAAGAATTGTTCGCCTGTGTCGTCGATCATGGGGCACCGTTGTTGGCGGCGATGTTTCCCCGCGCCTTTTGCGACCCTAACCGCGAGCCTTACGAATTGGACCCCACCATGTTCGTGGGCAAGCTGCCCGAGGCGGCCAACATCCGTTCGCCGCGGGTCGCCGCCGGTCTGGGAACCATTCCCAAGGTGGTGGCCTCGGGGGCCGAGATCTATGCCCAGCGTCTGCCGGTCAGCGAAGTCGAACGTCGCATCGGCGGCTATTATCGTCCCTATCATCAGCGTCTGCGGGAATTGGTCGAGGAAACCCAGCGCCAGTTCGGCTGGGCGATCTTGGTGGATTGCCATTCCATGCCGGCGTCCAGCGCGCCGGCGGGGGGCTTTGCCGGGGGCTTGGGGGCCGACGTGGTGTTGGGCGATTGTTATGGGGCTTCCGCCGCCGGAGACATCGTCGCCTGTATCGAGGACGGTTTCACCGGGCGGGGCTATCGGGTGGTGCGCAACACCCCTTATGCCGGCGGTTTCACCACCCGTCATTACGGCCAGCCCCGCCAGGGGTGCCACGCGGTGCAGATCGAGATCAGCCGCGCCCTTTACATGAACGAGACCGATCACAGCCGCCATCCGGGATTCGACCGGCTGGCGGCCGATCTGAGCGGCATTGTCGCCGAGCTGGCGGCGTTGACGCGGGAGAAGCCGTTCCCATGACCATGCACAGCCAGTCGCCCTTGTCGGTGTTGGTCCGTCCCGCCACCTCCCAGGACATGGATCAGGTCCAGTCCATCTATTCCTATTACGTCACCCGCACGGCGGCTTCCTTCGAGGAAGAGGTGCCGAGCGTCGCCGAGATGCGGCGCCGTCGCGACGAGGTGGAGGCCCGCAACCTGCCTTATCTGGTGGCCGAGGAGGATGGCGAGGTTCTGGGGTACACCTATGCCGGTCCGTGGCGTCCGCGCTCGGCCTATCGCTATACGGTCGAGGACAGTATCTATGTCGCCCCCTTCGTCCAGCGCCGGGGCGTCGGCAAGGCCCTGTTGGGGACGCTGATCGACCGCTGCGCCGATTTGGGCTATCGCCGCATGATCGCGGTGATCGGCGATTCCGCCAACCAGGGGTCGATCGGCCTGCATCGCTCGTTGGGCTTTCGTCAGGAAGGCGTTTTGCGCGGTGTCGGCTTGAAGTTCGGCCGTTGGGTCGACGTGGTGATCATGCATCGTGTTTTGGGCGACGACACGCGCCCGTTGCCCGATGGCGTGGCGGCGCCACCATTGCCAAAATTTGAAGACTTCTAAA
Source organism: Rhodospirillaceae bacterium UBA6219 (assembly GCA_002435715.1). Taxonomy (GTDB): domain Bacteria; phylum Pseudomonadota; class Alphaproteobacteria; order Rhodospirillales; family Magnetospirillaceae; genus Magnetospirillum. Next base: position 15,200 of record DISD01000104.1, on the reverse strand, counting down.
AATCGTCTTGCGCACACATTAAAATCCATCTAAAGGCGTAGCGAAATACACGCAGGGTGTAGGAAACCGTCACCCTAGGTGGATGGCCCTTATTCTCTTGTGTCTATGGGCAAACGATGTGTTTCACTGCATCATAATAAAAAGCGGTGGATCGTATCGCATCGCAGCAAGGATTGGGGTAAGGAGCGGGCCATGACGGATCAAAAGCACAAGATCGCCAGTATCGACGTGGAATTGGCGGTTGCCCTGGAAGTGGGGTTGACCCGGGTCGAACGTGCCGAGCAATTGGGCGGCATGGCCGAAGCCTTGGCTTTCAACCGCGATCTTTGGCGGGTTGTCGGCTTCCTGGCCCAGGGTGCCAAGCTGCAGCGCAGCCGCGATGAATTGCGCGACACCGCCCTGGCCGTGGCCCAGGGCAAGGTCGAGCACTTCGCTTTGATCAACCGCCGCTTCGCCGGCCTGTTCGCCGCCCAGCCGGAAGCCTATGGCGCCATGGGGGCCATGCTGGCCGACTGGCGCGCCTTCCGCCGGGTTGCGGCCAAGGCGGAATTCAGCCAGTGGCTGCTTGACCGTTTGGAAAGCCAGATCGAAGGGGCGGTCCCCCGCGCTGCCTGACTGCACCGGGTTCCGCTCTGACAAAAAAACCCGATGGGGATCATCATCCCCATCGGGTTTTTCTTTGTCGTCGCGTCGCGTGGTGGTTCAGGCGAACGCCTTGAAGGCGATCAAAGTGAAGGTGTCCTTGACGCCGGGAATCACCTGCAGGGTATCGACCACGAACTGGCCGATGTCCTGGCCGTCGTCCAGATAGCATTTCAGCATCAGGTCGTATTGACCCGAAATGGAATGCACTTCCGACACCCGTTCGATATCGACCGCCTGGTCGGCAACCTGATAGGCCTGGCCCAGCTCACATTTCATCATCACGAAAATGGTCTGCATGGGGAAAGTCCTTTGCTGAAGACGATCTATTCGTCGGCCTGATCGGCGTCGGAATCCACATCCTTGCTGGTCTTGACCGGCAATTGCACCGTACGGGTCATGAAATCGGGCATGTGTTCGCCGAAACCGACCACGCCATCGGGATGGGTCATCTCGCCGATGCCCAGCTCGTCGATGCGGCCACGGCGGCGGCCACCGCGATCATCACGACGGCGATCGCGGTCGTTGCGGTCGCCGCGATCCCGGTCATTGCGTTCACGGTCATTGCGTTCACGGGGAGCGCGTTCCCGCTCGGGCCTGTCACCCCGATCCCGCTCGGGACGGTCACGACGGCGTTCGTTGTCGCGGCTTTCCACCGCCGGGGCGGGGGTGTCGGCTGCCGCTTCTGCTTCGGCGGCGGGGGCTTGCTCGCCCCGCGGCTTGCGCGACCGGCGGCCATCGTCCTTCTTGTCAGCGGGACGTCCGCCACGGCCACGGCGCGGGCTCATGTCCAGGTCCAGCGGCGGTACGCCTTCCACAGCCATGCGGGGCAGCGGTTGGGCGATCAGCGCCTCGATGGCGGCGACGAACTTGCCGTCCTCGGGGGACGCGATGGTAAAGGCGCGGCCGGTTTCACCGGCACGGCCGGTGCGGCCGATGCGGTGGACGTAATCTTCGGCATGGATGGGCACGTCGAAATTGAAGACGTGACTGACCGCCTTGATGTCGATGCCGCGCGCCACGACGTCGGAACAGACCAGCAGGCGGGCTTCGCCCGACTTGAACTTGCTCAGTGATTCCAGGCGCGCCGGCTGGGTCATGTCGCCATGCATCTGCACCACGTCGAAGCCGTGCTTTTTCAGCGACTTGAACAAGATGTCCACGTCACGCTTGCGATTGCAGAAGATGAAGGCGTTCTTCAGGTTTTCGATGCGGATGATGTGGCGCAGGGTTTCGCGCTTGTCGATGTGATCGACCACCGCCAGGAACTGTTCCACCGTCACCGCCGTCGATGACTGGGCGCTGACGGTGATTTCCTTGGGATTCATAAGGAATTCGTCAGCCAGCCGGCGGATTTCCGGCCCCAGGGTCGCCGAGAAAAACAGGGTCTGACGGATCTTCGGCAGCAGCGACACGATGCGTTGGACGTCGGGGATGAAGCCCATGTCCAGCNNATGTCCAGCATGCGGTCGGCTTCGTCGATGACCAGCACCTTGACGTCGTTCAGCAAGATGCGGCCGCGGTCGAACATGTCCAGCAGGCGGCCCGGCGTGGCGATCAGCACATCGACGCCGCGATCCAGGATGGCCACCTGGTCGGACATGGATTCGCCGCCGATGATCAGCGCCTTGGACAGTTTGTGGTACTTGCCGTACTTGTCGAAGTTTTCCGCCACCTGGGCGGCCAGTTCACGGGTCGGCGCCAGGATCAGCGAGCGCGGCATGCGCGCCTTGGCGCGGCCGGCGGCCAGGATCTCGATCATCGGCAGGGTGAAGCTGGCGGTCTTGCCGGTGCCGGTCTGGGCGCAGCCCAGGACGTCGCGGCCCATCAAGACAACGGGAATGGCCTGCTGCTGGATCGGAGTCGGGGTGGTGTACCCGGATTCTTCGACGGCTTGCAGAAGTTCGGGGCTAAGGCCCAGGTCAGCGAAGCTCATGGAGTGCGAAAAGCCGTGCTCTTGGTGTGTGATATGACCGCTGTCGCGGTGAATGTCAGGGAATGTTTCATTCCGGCCGGATAATAGAAGTTCGCACGCCTATGTCAATGAAAGACCGGCATTTCTTGCTTTGTCTGGCGATGCTGTGGCCTTTCGGCTACGCTTCCGGCAAGAATAAGGAGGCTTAGGACATGCTGATGGATGCCGCGAAGGCGTCGTTGCTGGTGGTCGACGTCCAGGAAAACCTGACCCCGGTGGTCGCCGAGCCACGCTTGGTGCTGCGCCATTGCAACCTTTTGCTGCGCGCCGCCGAACGTTTGGCGGTGCCGGTCACCATTTCCGAGCAATACCCCAAGGGCCTGGGGCCGACCATGGGCGAGTTGCTGGCCCTGGCCCCGGACGGTGTGGTGGTCGAGAAGCTGCACTTTTCCTGTGCCGAGGAACCGGCCATCCTGTCACGCCTGCAAGGCTTTGCCCGTCGGCAAGTAGTGGTTTGCGGCGCCGAATCCCATGTCTGCGTGTTGCAGACTTGTCTGGGGCTGAAAGCGCAAGGCTTTGACGTCTTCGTGGTCGCCGATGCCTGTTCGTCGCGCAAGCAATCCAACCATGACTTGGCGATGAACCGTCTGACCCAGGCCGGTGTGTCGGTGGTGTCCACCGAAATGGTGGTGTTCGAGTGGCTGCACGTGGCCGGCACCCCGTCGTTCAAAGATTTGATCAAGTTGGTGAAGTAAAGGGGAGGCGGGACATGAAGGACCTGATTTTACTACCCGGTCTGTTGAACGACGCCCGTCTGTGGCAGGCCCAGGCCCAGGATTTGGCCGATCAGGCCCGGGTCACCGTCATCCCCACTTACACCCATGCCAGCGTCGCCGATCTGGCCAGCGCGGTGCTGGAGCAGGCACCGCCGACCTTCTGTCTGGCCGGTCTGTCCATGGGGGGCTACGTCTCCATGGAAATCCTGCGCCGTGCCCCCCAACGGGTCGAGCGGGTGGCCCTGGTCAGCACCACGGCGCGGCCTGACATCCCCGAACAAACCGAACGCCGCCGCGCTTTGATGGATCTGGTGGAAGGTGGCAAGCTGGACCGCATCCTGCCCACCATCCTGGCCAGCATGGTCCCGGAATTCCACGCCCAGGGGCCGGTGGCCGAGCTGTTCCATGCCATGGCCCAGGCGGTGGGGGTGGAAAATTTCCTGCGTCAGCAGAACGCCATTATCGGACGGGTGGATTCGCGGCCCGGCTTGGCCGCGATCCGTTGTCCGGCCTTGGTGCTGGTCGGCCGTGACGACACCTTGACGCCGCCCGACCGGGCCGAAGAAATGGCGGCGCTGATCCCGGGGGCGAAATTGGTCAAGGTCAGTCGTTGTGGCCATCTGTCGGCCATCGAACAGCCCCAGGCGGTCAGCGCCGCCTTGTCCCTGTGGCTACAGGAGTGACCGAGTAAGGGATAAAGAAGGCCCACACTGGCCTTTCCTTGTCGCTTTCACAAGATTCTGCAACACAGTTTCCTCATAAACAAAAGTTTATGTGGTCTTTTTTCTTTGCCTATTATTAACAATATGTCTTTTACCCTGATGATCTAAGAGTGTTCGTGGGGTGATCATGGCTTCGCGTGGGCCGAATTTGTTGCGACGCAGCACCAATCATGTGTTGGATGCCTTGCTGAAGGCGGCCGAGGGCGCCTGGAAAGGTCATGCCAAGGAATTGGATGCCCTGCGCGATATCATCATGGCGTTGGAAGCGTCCAGCCAGTTCGACGATTACTATCGCCGCGCTTATCGCGAATTGTTGGACGTGGTCGAACAGGAAAAGCTGGAACAACGCCGCACCAACGCCTTTGGCCGTTTGATGGTCCACGATCTGGGGTCGTTGTTCGAAGACGGCACCTTGGACCGCTCCATCCTGCCCAACATCTTTTCCTTCTTCCATCTGGTTCTGGGCGACGACGCCGGCTTTTACGGCGAGCAATGCATGAAGCTGGTGGGCGAGATGAAGGCCGATCTGGGGGAGGATTTCACCTGGGATGCCTATTACCAAAGCCGCGAGGCCAAGTTGATCCTGTGGCGGACGCTGACCCGCATCGCCGGTTCGTTCAAGCGCTGGGACGTGCGCAAGGACTGGTTCATGAAGCTGATGCAGTACACGCCGACCACCGTCAGCCTGGGGTCCAATTCCTTCGTTACCCGCGAAGTCGACCATGACGAGCCGCACGTCTTCAACAACCACCATTTCTGCGCCTTCTTCCAGGCGCTGTTCAGTCCGCTGACCGAAATGAGCAAGGCGGACGAGGACGTGTTCAAGCGCGAATTCGGCACCGACCCCCACCACCTGATCGGCCAGTTCCTGGTCCATCTGGCGGCGTGCGAAATCTGAAAAGAAAAGGGGGCCTTTCGGCCCCCTTTTTGATGATGTCCCTCAGGCGGCGGGCGGGCCATCGTGTGGTCCTTGCCTCCCGCGGCATAAGCCGCGCGGCGCGGTCGCGCCTAGCAAAATGCCGACAACAAGGTTGTCGGCATTTTGTTTTTTACTCGGCGCGGCCGCCGTGCAGCTTGGACCACTGCACCGGATCGTGCAGGAAGCTGCGCACCGCTTCCAGGGTCTTGCGGTCGAACAGGCCGTCTTGTTCGGCCACTTCCAGAACGTCCCACCAATTGCACAGGTAAGACAAATCGACGCCCGATTCGTGCAGCGACTTCAGCGCGCCGGGGAAGACGCCATAGAAGAACACCACGAAAGCGTGGCTGACTTCGGCGCCGGCATCGCGCAGCGCATTGCAGAAATTGACCTTGGAAGCGCCGTCCGACGCTAGGTCTTCCACCAGCACCACACGGGCGCCGTTGGGGAACTCGCCTTCGATCTGGGCGTTGCGGCCGAAACCCTTGGGCTTCTTGCGCACGTACAGCATCGGCACCATCAGCCGGTCGGAAATCCATGCGGCATAGGGGATGCCGGCGGTTTCGCCACCGGCGACGGCGTCGAAGCTTTCAAAGCCGACTTCGCGCAGGATGGCGTTGGACGCCAGCTCGCAAATTTTCTGGCGGGCGCGCGGGAAGCTGATGACCTTGCGGCAATCCACATAGACCGGGCTGGCCCAGCCGGAAGTCAGGGTATAGGGCTCTTCCGGGCGGAAGTTGACGGCCTTGATCTCGAGCAGGATGCGGGCGGTGGTCAGCGCCGCCTTCTTATGCTCGGGCGTGCGGGAAGCGGTTTGCATATGTCGCGCCTTTCGACTGGGTTGTCGGCTTGGGGCTCTATAGGCCAATATCGGGGTTTCCTGCAAGTCAGCAAACAACAAGGGAAGCGAAATGTCCGAAGAGATCCTGGTCAGCCGCGAAGGCTTTATCGCCACTGTCACCATCAACCGGCCCGACCGCATGAACGCCTTGAACCTGCCGGTATGGCGGGGTTTGACTGCCGCGTTCCTGGATTTGTCCACCGATTCGGACGTCCGCGCCATCGTCCTGCGCGGCTCGGGAACCAAGGCTTTCGCCCCCGGCGCCGACATCGAGGAATTCGACACCCTGCGGGCAAACGCCCAGCAGGCCAAGGATTACGACGTGGTCATGCGCGGCGCGCTGGACGCGGTGAAGAACTGCCCGCAGCCGGTGATCGCCATGATTTACGGCCCCTGCGTCGGCGGTGGATTGGAACTGGCCTGTTGCTGCGACATGCGTCTGGCGGCGCGCTCGGGCAAGTTCGGTGTGCCCATCAACAAGATTTCGGTGGTCATGGCCTATCCGGAAATCGCCATGATCCGCCAGATCGCCGGCCCGGCCGTGGCGGCGGAAATCCTGCTGGAAGCCCGCATCTTCGACGCCGAGGAAGCGCTGATCAAGGGCCTGCTCAACCGCGTCTACGACGACGAAGCCCTGGAAGGCGAGGTGATGGCGGCGGCCAAGCGCATGGCCCAAGGCGCCCCCCTGGTCAACCGCTGGCACAAACGTTTCCTGAAGCGCCTGGGCGATGACGCCCCTATCAGCGCCGCCGAACTGGACGAATGCTACGAGTTCCTGGACACCGCCGATTACCGGGAAGGCCAGGCGGCGTTCAAGGAAAAGCGCAAGCCGGCGTTCACCGGCAAATGAGCGATCCGGCCGCCATCTGGGTTCTGGCCGACGACCGCGCCGGCAATGTGGGCCAGTGCCTGGGGGTGGCCGAGGCCTTGGGACGCCCTTTCGTGGTCAAGGACATCCGTTATGCGGCCTTGGCCAAATTGCCCAATCTGGTCCGCGGCGCCGGCTTGATGGGGGTGACCCCGGAAAGCCGCGCCGCCCTGGTGGCACCTTGGCCGCAACTGGTCATCGCCGCCGGTCGCCGCACCGCGCCGGTGGCCCGTTGGATCAAGCGGCAAGGCAGCGGTTCGCGTCTGGTCCAGATCATGGACCCCGGTCCGGGCGGGCGCGACGAATTCGACCTGTTGGCGGTGCCGCGCCATGATGGTGGTCTGCATGGCGCCAACGTGATGGAGATGACCGGGGCACCGCACCGGGTCAATGCGGCCAAGTTGGCTCAGGCGGCAGAGGTTTGGCGCCCCCGCTTCGCCGCTCTGCCGCGTCCCTGGGTGGGGCTGATCGTCGGCGGCGACACCCGCAAGCGGCCGTTTTCACCGGCCATGGCCGCCGATCTGGGCCGTCGGGTCGCCGCCTTGGCCCAAGGGGGATCAATCCTGGTCACCACCAGCCGCCGCACCAGCCCGGCGGCGGAAGCCGCCTTGTTCGCCACCATCCCCGAGCCGCGTCTGACCCATTCCTGGGCAACGGGCGGCGACAATCCTTATTTCGGCCTGCTGGCCTTGTGCGACGCCTTGGTGGTGACCGGCGATTCGGTGTCCATGGTCAGCGAAGCCTGCGCCAGCCCGGCCCCGGTTTACATCTATGCCCCCTTCGGTTGGGTGGTGGCCAAGCATGCCCATCTGCATGCCGACCTTTACGCCCAGGGTTATGCCAAGTCCTTGCCCGACAATGGCGGCTTGGAAAGCTGGTCGCACCCACCTCTGAACGCCGCCTGTCAGGTGGCCGACGCCATCAGGACGCTGTTGCCATGAAACGTCTGCTTGCCGTGTTGCTGACCCTGTTGCCGTCTTTCGCCGGTGCCGCCGCTTTGAACGGCATCAAGGGGGCTGACGACCGCATCGAGGTGGCGGCCGGCCAATATCCGTGGAGCGCGGTGGGACGTGTGAACAACGGCCAGGGCGGTCATTGCAGCGGCATCCTGTTGGGTCCCAAACTGGCGGTCACCGCCGCCCACTGTCTGTGGAACAAGAAGACGAGGCGGCCCATGCCCGCCGCTTCGCTGCGTTTCGTCGCCGGTTACGACCGGGGACAATATCTGGCTTTCACCAATGTGGAGCGCACAATCATTTCACCGGGCTGGCAATTCGACGTGCCGTATTCCCCGGTTCTGGCATCGCAGGATTGGGCCTTGCTGATCTTGGCCGAACCCTTGGGCGACAAGGTGGGCTGGGTCGGCTTGGGAAGCACTCCGGGCCCCGCCGACTGGTTGGTGACTGTCGGCTATGGCCAGGACAAGGCCCATATCCCCGCCGCCCATTTGGGCTGCCATGTGGCCGGCAAGCTGGCCAGCGGTGTGCTGACCCATGATTGCGACGCGGTGCATGGCGATTCGGGGGCGCCGGTTCTGGTGTGGAAGAACGGGGTGCCGACCTTGTCCGCCATCCATGTGGCCACTTTCGGAACCGGGGGCGGTAAATATCTGGGCGGTGCGGTTCCGGTGGATTTCTTCGCCGCCGAGGCCCGCCAGCAAGGGGCGCAGGCCAGTGGCAAGTCGGGCACCCTGTCGCAGCCCCTGGACGGTCCCGTCGCCGAGCGTATCAACCGGCGTTAAGCGCCTGTTGGTGCCAGATGACACTGTTGGCGTCAAAACAGCACAACATGACCCGTTCCAACTGCCGGTCCGTTTGCAAGAACGCCATCGCCGTGGCTACCGCGATCTTTGCCGCGCGGTCGGCGGGGAAGCGGTAGGCGCCGGTGGAAATGGCGGGGAAGGCGATGGACGTGGCGCCCAGGCTGACCGCCAGTTCCAGGGAATGGCGATAGCACGCGGCCAAGTCCTCATCGTCTTTGGGGATGCCGCTCCACACCGGGCCGACGGTGTGGATGACCCATTTGGCCGGCAGGCCATAGCCGGCGGTGACCTTGGCTTCGCCCGGCAGGCAACCGCCCAGGCGACGGCATTCTTCCAGCAATTGCGGGCCGGCGGCGCGGTGGATGGCGCCATCGACGCCACCGCCGCCCAGCAGGGACGAATTGGCGGCGTTGACGATGCAATCCACCGCCAAGGTGGTGATGTCGGCCAGCACGATTTCCAAGCGGGGATCGTCGGCCATGGCGGTTCTATTTCGGCAGGTCGTTGTAGAAATTGATGACCAGGGGGGCGCGCAACATGCGTTCCTTGTCGGATCGTCCCATCATCTGGATCAATTGCTTGATGAACAGGCGGTCGACCTTGGGGAACTCGAAGAAAGCCCGGATGGTCAGAAAATCGCCGCCGTGATAGTCCAACTCGTCGATGAATTTCAACAGCCCGTCGCGGAACGAACCCGGCCGCCCCTGGTCGTGACGGCTTTTCGGCTGGTATTCCTGTTCGTAAAGATGGGCCAGATGGTCCCAACTTTCGGCCAAGACATCACCATCCAGACGCAAAAGGCGCTGCAACATGGGGATGTCGGCCGGATAAGGCGGCACGTAACCATGCTTTTCCGCGTCTTCGCGGAACAATGGCCAGGGATTGTCCGCATCTTTTCTGGGCCGGACTTTGCCGGTCTTGTCCTTGACCACATGGTCGGGGTGGCTGGCCTGCCAGCGGGCATCCCAATGGTGCAGGATGGGGTTATTGTCCTCGCCGGCCTGGATGATGCCGATGATACGCCCCGAGGCCCCGGCTTCGGTCCAATTACGGCTGGTGGCCAATTCCTTCAGCCGCCGCGACGATCGTAATTGCGGCAAGATGATGCCGCGGACCACGTGCAGGTAACACGACGCGAAGGCCGGCGCGGCGTAGAAGGGCAGGGGAATGTGCGGCCGGGTGCCGGTGGGGGCCAACACCGCCAGGGTGCGTTTCAAATAGCGCGAGATGCTGTCGTCGAAAAGCGTGCCGAAATCGCTGTAGGATTCCGGCTGTTCGTCCTCGGCATCGGCCTGCAATTCGTCCAGCACCGCTTCGGTGGTGCCTTGGTCGTTCTGGGCGGCGCCGTTCAGGATGGGCTTGGCCAGATCGAACAACAGCCAACGTTCCTTGTCCTGCTGGTCTTCGGGGCCGGGGGGCAGGAAGGGGTCGAAATGCTTTTCGCTGGCGGCCACCACTTGGGCGGCGTCGGCACGTTCCAGGGCTTTCGACAAGATGACGTTGAAGATCAGATCCAACTGGCGGACGCTGGCCCATTTCAGGGTCTGTGGATCGGCCAAGGTCAGCCGGCGCAGCATGACGATGCGCAGCACGTCCAATTGCTGGGTCACCGCAACCAGATCGGCCACTTTGTTTTCAAACGTGTCGCTTTTGGCTCCACTCATGTTGACCACGATCCCCTGCCTAAGCCTTGGCAAAATAACGCGCTAAATCCCGTAACAAAAGACTCATTCCCCGATGCTGTGCACAAATTCGAACAATTGCGGGGCATTGCGTCGGCGGTCGTTGTCGGAGCGGCCGAAATTGGTCAGCAGGCGACGCATATAGGTGGCGTCGATACGTTCCAACAAGAAGTAACACTTGACCGCCAGCAATTCGCCGATGCCTTCCGGCAATTTGCTGATCCACTTCATCAGGCCATCGCGGAACGCCCCTTCGCGGGCCTGTTCCTGACGGGCGTTGGGGTGGAATTCCTGGTCGTATAATTGGTTCAGCTCGCGCCAGGCCTTGGCGATGGAATCCGTCTCGAAGCGGATGATGTCCTGCATCAGCCGCACGCCGTCTTCATCGGGGGGCACATAACCGCTTTTGGTGGCATCTTCACGGAACAGCGGCCACGGATCGTCCTCGGCCTTGGGTTTCTTGCCCTTGAGGGTGCGAAAGGCGTTCCAGCGATTGTCCCAATTATGCAGGACGGGATTGTTGACCTCGCCGCCTTGGATGATCTCGATCAGCTTGCCGCCACCGACTTCGGCCCAATTGTGGTTCAGACCCAATTGCTGGATGTGGCGCGACGCCCGCATGGGCGGCAGAACGAAGCGCCGCAGCACTTCTTCGTAACAAAGGGCGAATTCGGGGGCCAGCGGGAAGGGGCGGCGCCCCGGCTTGACGTCGCCCTTGACCTGCAGCAGGCCCAAGACCTTGCGGGAATAGGAACAGATGGCGTCGTCGAACAAGGTGTCGAAATCAGAGAACGCCTTGTCGTCGCAATCCAGGCGCATGCGATTGATCTCGCCGGGCATCATCCGTTCGGAATCGGGCCCCAATTGGGCGGCGAACAAAGGCGGCGGTTCCTTGATCGACGAGATGCTGCGCAAGGTCGGCGGCTTGACGGCGGCGGGACGCATGGCCAACAGCTTGGCCAAGATCGCTTCGTGTTCGTTGATCGGCGGCGGGGCCGGCCCCAGCAAAGGTTCGGTCACCGCCGACAGCACCCGCAGGTCTTCGTCGCGGTGAGCGGCGTCCAGGGGCAGCAACGGGGTGAAGTGTTTGGCCCGGGCGTCACGCAGGGCGTCGACGCCGACGCGTTCCAACGCCTTGCCCAGGATCACCGCGAAAACCACGTCCAGTTCGCGCAGCGACGCCCATTTCAGGCTTTCCGGGTCGGCCATGGTCAGACGGCGCAGCAACAGGATCTGCGACACCTCGAGATGACGGGTGGCATTGATCAAATTCGAAACCTTGGTTTCGAATGCCTTGTTGTCACGCTGTGCCTGACTCATCCCGCCCTCTTCGCCCTTCTGGGCGCTTATTTCGGCTTCCGGACGGTTCCCACCCGCCCAGACCGACGAACTTATGTCCCCCACCCATTTGGCTTACCGCACCTTTCCCAATGGTGCAAGGTCCGCCATTTCACTTTCTATGATCGCGTGTCGTGACGCACAGGTCAATCAGGCCGACAACTGAGCCGCCGACAGCCTAATCCTGGTTCAGAACCACAAGCTGCCCATGTTTCGAGCAGGCCGGTTCCGCCAGTTCCACAAAGGAATCTGTCACGTCTTCCGGACGCGGCAAGGTGCTCTCGTCTTCACCCGGATAGGCGATGGTCCGCATGCGGGTGGCGACGGCGCCGGGATCGATCAGATTGGCCCGAATGGCCGAGATGTTGGCGATTTCACCGGCCCAGGTCAGCACGATGGATTCCAACGCCGCCTTGCTGGCCGAATAGACCCCCCAATAGGGGGCGTGGGTATGGGCCTGGGCGCCAGTGACGAAAATGGCGCGCCCCGAATCGGATTGCTTCAACAGCGGCGCGAAGGCGCGGATCAGCCGGTAATTGGCGGTGACGTTGATGTCGAAGCATTCCTGGAAATGCTTTTGGTCCACATGGCCGATGGGGGCCAGGCCGCCACCGATGTCGCCGGCATTGCCGACCAGGATGTCCAGCTTGCCGAAACGCTGGAACATGGCCGCCGCCACCTGGTCGATCTTGTCGAATTCGCGCAGGTTCAGCGGACACAAAACCGCCTTGCCACCGGCATTGGCGATTTCGTCGTCCAGTTCTTCCAGCCCGCCTTGGGTGCGGGCGACGCAGATCACCTCGGCGCCTTCGGCGGCGAAGCGCTTGGCGACCGCGCGGCCGATCCCGCGCGAGGCGCCGGTCACCAGGGCGACGCGCCCCTGCAGCCGGCCGCTCATTTGCTGCCCTCGGGCAACAACGAGAATTGCTTGGCCGCCGCCAGCTGGTCGGCGTAATCGGTGGGGCTGATGGGGTAGTCGCCGGTGAAGCAGGCGTCGCAAAATTGCGGGGTTTCGGCGTTGCGGGCTTCTTCGCCGACGGCGCGGTACAGACCGTCCAGCGAGATGAAGGCCAAGGAATCGACCCCGATCAGCTTGGCCATGCCTTCCACGTCATAGCGTGCCGCCAGCAGCTTTTCGCGTTCCGGGGTGTCGATGCCGAAATAACAGCAATGGTTGGTGGGCGGCGAGGAAATACGCATGTGGACTTCCTTGGCGCCGGCCTGACGCACCATTTCGACGATCTTGCGGCTGGTGGTGCCGCGCACGATCGAATCGTCGACCAGGATGACCCGCTTGCCTTCGATGTAGAAGCGGTTGGGGTTGTGCTTCATCTTGACGCCCACATGCCGGGTACGGTCGGTGGGTTGGATGAAGGTACGGCCCACATAATGGTTGCGGATGATGCCCAGTTCGAACGGGATATTGGCTTCCGAGGCGTAACCGATGGCCGCCGGCACGCCGGAATCGGGCACCGGCACGATGACGTCGGCGTCGACGGCGCTTTCGCGGGCCAATTGGGCACCGATACGCTTGCGCACTTCGTAAACGCTGGTGCCTTCCATGATGGAATCGGGGCGGGCGAAATAGATGTATTCGAAGATGCAGAAGCGGCGGCCATTGTTGCCGAAGGGCTTCAGCGAGCGGATGCCGGTGGCGGTGATGACGACGATTTCGCCGGGTTCCACGTCACGGACGAATTCAGCGCCGATGATGTCCAGCGCGCAGGTTTCCGACGCCAAGCACCAGGCGCCGTCCAGCTTGCCCAACACCAGCGGACGGATGCCCAGGGGGTCGCGCACGCCCATCAAGCCGTCCTTGGTCAGGCAGGTCAGGGAATAGGCGCCCTCGATCTGACGCAACGCGTCGATCAGGCGGTCTTCCACGCTGGTGTACAGGCTGATGGCGATCAGATGGATGATGACTTCGGTGTCGGTGGTGCTTTGGAACAGGCAGCCGCGCTTGACCAGCGACCGGCGCAGCACGTTGGTGTTGGTCAAATTGCCGTTATGGGCCAGGGCCAGACCGCCGAATTCCATTTCGGCGAACAACGGCTGGACGTTGCGCAACAGTGTTTCGCCGGTGGTGGAATAGCGCACATGGCCGACGGCGGCGGCGCCCTTCAGCTTGCGGATGATGGCTTCGTTGCCGAAGCAATCTTCCACATGGCCCAGATCACGGTGGTTGTGGAAGGCGCCACCGTCATGGCTGACGATGCCGGCGGCTTCCTGGCCGCGATGCTGCAGGGCGTGCAGACCCAATGCCACCAGGGCCGCCGCTTCGGGATGGCCGTAGATGCCGAACACCCCGCATTCTTCGCGCAGATGGTCGTCGTCGAAAGGATTGGTGGTCAGCATGGGAGGTCTCGCGGCTGTCATCATTGGTTGGCTTGGATCAGGCGATCCAATTGGCTTCGACTTTCGGGGTCGTACCCTTGCGCGGGCTTGGCGCCCGTCTCGGTCTGTTTGCCTTGGGCCTGCGGGGCGGCAGGCTGGGGGGCGATGTATTTGCGGAAGGTCTGTTCGGCCTGCATCAGGTCTTGGGCTTCCTTGGACACCTGCCTGGCCTGGCCTTGCGCGGCGCCGAAATTGTCGGGCGCCAAGGTGCGCAGCATGCCGGCTCCGCGTTCAAGCCACGGATAGGATTTGGCCTCGGCCAGCCAACTGGGCGGTGTTTCGGTGACCATGGTTACCAAGAGATGGGCAAGGCAAACCAAAACGCCACCCCTCAGCAGACCAAAAGCGAAGCCCAGCGACGAATCGACGCTGTTCAACGCCGAACGGCGCACCCGGTCGGCGGCGGCCTTGGTCAGCATGGACAGCACCAAAAGGGTGACCAGGAACAAGGCGGCACCGGCGGCGATGTCGGCGACCAGGGCGCTGCCGATATATTGGCGGGCCAGCGGCTGGGCATAGGAAAAGCCGTAAAGGGCTGCCGCGGCGGCGCCCACCCAGGCGGCGATGGCCAGGACTTCATGCACGAAACCGCGCATGAAGGCGAAGCCGGCGGAACCCAGCAAGACCACGGCCACCACGACGTCGACGGCGGTTATGGAAAGGTTGCCCATGGGGGGTCGGCTCTCACTCTCGCGAAGCGGGGCGGAACAGCCCCAGAATATCCTGCAGGTGCCCGATGGGCTTGATCCCCAAAGGCCCTGCGGCCCCGGAATTCTTGCCCTTTCTTGGCGTCGCCGGCACCAGCCCTTGCGCGAAGCCAAGTTTCGCCGCTTCCTTCAGTCGCAGATCGGACTGCGCCACGGCGCGAACCTCGCCGGACAGGCCGATTTCGCCGAACACCACCATGTCGGCGGGGACCGGGATATCGCTGGCCGACGAGACCAAGGCGGCGGCGACCGCCAGATCGGCGGCGGGTTCAGTGATCCGCAAACCACCTGCGACGTTCAAATAAACGTCATTGCCCGACAAAGCAAGTCCGCAACGGGCATCCAGGACCGCCAAGATCATGGCCAGTCGGCTGGAATCCCATCCGACTACGGCGCGTCGCGGGCTGGAAAGCGTGCTGGGCGCGACCAAAGCCTGGATTTCCACCAACATGGGCCGGGTGCCCTCGATCCCGGCGAACACGCACGACCCCGAGACGTTGCCGCGCCGCTCGGCCAGGAACAGTGCCGACGGATTGGCCACTTCGGCCAGGCCGGCATCGGTCATCTCGAACACGCCGATTTCGTCGGTGGCGCCGAAACGGTTCTTCACCGCGCGCAGGATGCGGAACTGGTG
>DISD01000101.1:51738-61682 GCA_002435715.1 Rhodospirillaceae bacterium UBA6219 | reverse complement strand
CGGCATGCAGCTGGGTCATGATGACTTCCGCCGCCGAGACACCTTCTTCCTTGTGGATGTCGGTGGGGATGCCGCGACCATTGTCGCGCACCGTGCACGAGCCGTCGGAATTCAGCACCACTTCCACCAGATTGGCGTAACCGGCCAAGGCTTCGTCGATGGCGTTGTCCACCACTTCGTAAACCATGTGGTGCAGGCCCGACCCGTCGTCGGTGTCGCCGATATACATGCCCGGCCGCTTGCGCACCGCATCCAGGCCGCGCAACACCTTGATGGAATCGGCGCCGTATTCAGCTGCGGTGGGGTTGGGATTGACGGACTCGGTCATGATGCTTCCTTACGCTTGTGGGTGGACATTGGCGTCGGCCACCCGGAAAAACTGTGCCCTATCCCCGAAACCGTCGAACAAAGACTCGTCGGTTCCGGTCATCCAGCTTTGGGCATTGAGCCCAGCCAGTTCGTCGAACAAGGCGCGGCGGCGGGTTTCGTCCAGATGCGCCACCACCTCGTCCAACAACAACAGCGGCGCCTGGCCGCCGATTTCGGTCCTGACGCGGGCCTGGGCCAGGACGATGGACACCAGAACCGCTTTTTGTTCACCGGTCGAGCATTGCCCGGCCGGCAGATTCTTGCCGCCATGCCGCACCGACAAATCGGTGCGGTGCGGCCCCATCACCGCCGCCCCGGCCGCCGCGTCGCGCGCCCGCGCGCGTGCGAGAGCGGCCCGCAAGCGGTCCTCGGCCTCGGTTGCCGCCGCGTCCGAATCGGGACGCTGCGACAGCCATTCCTCGACCTCGCCGACCAGGGCCAGATGGGCGGTGGGAAAAACCCCCACCCCTTGGCGGCAGGCTTGGTCCAACCGTGCCACCGCGCCAACCCGGGCCCGCGCCATGGCGGCGCCGTGACGGGCCATGGTTTCCTCTAACGCGCTCAACCAACGCCCGTCGGCATTGCCGCCCCGCAACAGGCGCGAGCGTTCCCGCATGGCGTGCTCGTAAGCCCCCGATCGGCTGGCATGGCCTTCGTCCTGGCCCAGAACCAGGCGATCCAAAAAACGGCGCCGGCCACCAGCGCCTTCGATGAACAACCGATCCATGGCCGGGGTCAACCACAGGGCCGACACCAGACCGGCCAACATCTGGGCCTTGGCCGGTTGGCCGTCGACCCGGATGGCGCGGCGTTCCGCGCCCTGTTCCCGTCCGGTGCCGATTTCCACCCGGCCCGCCGGACCGTCCAGAACCGCCGCCACCCCCCAGGTCAGCGCCCCGCTGCCCTGACGGGCCAAATCGGCCAAGGACGCCCGCCGCATACCCCGGCCCGGGGCCAGGAAGGAAAGCGCCTCCAACAAATTGGTCTTGCCGGCCCCGTTGGGTCCGGTCAACACCACCGGCCGGGGATCAGCCTCAAGACGCAGCCGGGCGTAACAGCGGAAATCGGCCAGGGTCAGGCGGCGAACCGCCAGACGCGGCGACGGGTCTGGAACCCCCACGACCGCGCCGGTCACACCCGCATGGGCATCAACACATAGATGGCACCGGCATTGACCCCGTCACGCACCACGGTGGGGCTGGCGGCGTCGGCCATGGAGAAGGTGGCGACCTCGCCTTCCACCTGGCCCAGGATGTCCAGCAGGTAACGGGAATTGAAGCCGATTTCCAGCGGGATGGAATCGTATTGGGCTTCGATTTCTTCGGTGGCCGAACCGTTTTCCGGGCTGGAGGCCGACAGGGTGACGGTGCCCTTTTCCAAGGCCAGCTTGATGGCCCGGCTCTTTTCCGTGGAAATGGCCGAAACGCGATCCACCGCCTGCGAGAACGACTTGACGTCCACCTGCATCTGCTTGTCGTTGTCGGCGGGGATGACCCGTTCGTAATCGGGGAAGGTGCCGTCGATCAGCTTGCTGGTCAGCACCGCGTCGCCAAAGGCGAAACGCAGCTTGGTTTCCGACAGCGACACGGTGACTTCGCCTTCGGTTTCGTCGATCAGCTTGCGCATTTCCTGGACGGTCTTGCGTGGCACGATGACGCCCGGCATGCCGGCCGCCCCTTCCGGCAGGGTCACTTCGACGCGGGCCAGACGGTGACCGTCGGTGGCGACCGCCCGCAGCACCTCGCCCGAAGCACCGGTGGCGGCGTGCAGATAGATGCCGTTCAGGTAATAGCGGGTTTCTTCGGTCGAGATGGCGAAGCGGGTGCGATCCACCAGCGCCTTCAGTTCGGCGGCGGTCACCGCGAAGGTGAAGGGCAGTTCGCCGCCGGACAGCACCGGAAAGTCTTCCACCGGCAGGCAGGCCAGCGAGAACTTGGAACGCCCCGAACGCAGGGTCAAAAGACCGCTATCGGCGTCGAAATCGATTTCCACCTGGGAACCGTCGGGCAGCTTGCGCACGATTTCATAAAGCGTGTGCGCAGGCGCCGTGGTAGCACCGGGCCGCGACACGTCGGCGGTGACGGTCTCGACGATGTCGAGATCCATGTCGGTGGCGTTCAGGCTCAGGCTGCCGGGCCGACCTTCCAACTTGACGTTGGACAGGATCGGAATGGTATTGCGGCGTTCGACGACGCTTTGCACATGGGCCAAGGACTTCAGCAGCTGCGAGCGCTCGATGGTCAGCTTCATGGCTTTAAACGGACCCCTCGTAAATGGCCCGGCAGTATATCGCAACCGCTAAAGGGGTCAAAGCGCTTTCAGGGCGGTTTCCAGCCGCTGCAAGGCCGGCCCCCAACCCTTGGCGTGATCGTGCCGATAAAGGCTGAAACCGGGGAACCAGGGCGAGGATTCGCCCGTCGCCATCCAACGGAATTCCGGCGGATCGGGCAGCAGCACCCGGGCTTTCCGCCCCAAGGCCGCCGCCAGATGGATATTGGTGTTGCTGACCGCCACCTGATCGTCCAGCAAGGACAACAGCGCCAGCATCCCTTCCAGATCTTCGTTCAACGCCGACATGTCCAACACCGGACGGCCCAAAGCCCGCGCCAGGGCCTCGACCTCGCCGTCGACGGGGCCGCGTTGCAGCACCACCGGACGGAAATCGCTGCCGACCAAGGCGCCGGCCAAGTCCTCCATCGGCACCGCCTTGGACAACAGGTTGAAACCGGCGATGCCGGCCCGCCAAGTCAAACCCACGTAAGGCGGCGGCCCAAAGGCCGCCAAGATTTCGCGCATCTCGGCCACGCGGGCGTCAAGCGGCGACAAGTGCACCGAAGGCAACGGCCCCGGCTCGTTCAACAGCCAGGGCAGGTCGCCCGGCCACACCACCAGATCGGCGTTGATCTCGGCCTCGCCCACTTCCACCTGGGCCAGGAACGGCAGGCGGGACAGCAAAGTGTGCAGCTTGGGATTGGTCACATAGGCGATGCGGCAGCCGCGCGCCGCCAGACGCTCGACGAACCGCATCAAAAACAGCTCGTCACCCAGCCCCTGTTCGCGCACCACCAAGACGTCATAACCGTCCAGACGATCCGGCAAACATCGTGTCGGCACGCCGGGGCGAAGACGTGCCGAATCGCGCCACCGTGACAAGTCCCAGCCCTCGGCGAAGCGGCCTTGGGCCAGATACATCAACCCCAACCCGCCGCGTGCCCGGTGGTTGTCGGGATTGGCTTGCAAACTGCGGCGCCAGGATTGCTCGGCCTCGGCCATGCGGCCCAGCGCATATTGGGCCTGGGCCAAGGAATTCAGGGCAAAGGAATGGTTGGGCTGACTTTGCAACAAGCCGCTCAGCACCGCGACGGCGGCAGCGTAATCCCCCATCAGATGCAAGGCCGACCCTTCGATGAAGCGGGCATTGGTATTGTTGGCCAAGCTGCGGGCCAGGGCGACCGCCTCGGCGTAACGCCCCACTTCCAAAAGCGCGCCGGCCCGGACTTCCGCCACCGTCGCGTCCTTGGGCGCCAGACTGGCGGCACGGTCCAGAACCTCGGCCGCCCGCCCGGCTTGCCCGGCGCTCAGCAACGCCGAGCCCAGAAAGCGCAGGTTTTCCGCGGTGGGAAGCAGCGTCGACAGAACGTCCAGCGGCTCGACCGCATCATTGGCGCGATTGGCCTTCAACAGCACCACCGCCAGCAGACGCAAGGCGCCGGTATCGTCGGGCCGCGACGCCAGACATTGCCGGCACAGGGCCTCGGCCTCGTCCAGGCGGCCGGCATCGCGAGCCTGGACGGCGCGGGCCAGAAGCTGCGGATCGGCCTGCGTCTGCCGCCCGCCCAAATCCTGACGCAGTTGCTCCAAGGCGTCGCGCCAATTGCCGTCCACCTGCTGACGATAAACCAGCATATCAGGGAACCATGGCGATTGCCGCCCCTCGGTCTGCCAGCGGAATTCCGGCGGATGCGGCACCAGCACATGGGCTTTCTTGTCCATGGCGGCGGCGAGATGGATGTTGGTGTTGCTGACCGCCAACTGACCGTGCAGCACCGCCAACAGCGCCGCCATGTCGGCCAGATCGTCGTTCAGCGCCGACAGATCCAAGACCGGACGCCCCAAGGCCTGGGCGAAAGCGGCGACCTCGCCATCCTGCGGCTGACGCTGCAAGACCACCACCCGGCAATCCACCGCAGCCAGGACCCGGGCCAGACCTTCCGGGGCCAGGGCCTTGGACAACCGCCCCAAGGCGGCGATCCCCGCCCGCCAGGTCACCCCCACATAAGGGGGCGGACCGAAAGCGGCCAGCTTTTGCCGCATCAGGGCCAAGCGGTCTTCCGCGGGCTGCAAGCGGATCGAGGGCAGGACCTGTGTCTCTGCCAGCAACCAGGGCAGGTCGCCCAGGAACACCACATGATCCCCGCTCGCCACCTCGTCCGCACCGGCCAGACGATGGATGAAGGACAAGCCGGCCACCAAGGGCGCCAGCTTGGCGGCGGGGCGGTAAACCACCTGCGCCCCGCGATGGGCCAAGCGGGCGACGAAACGCAGCAGGAAGATTTCGTCCCCCAGACCTTGCTCGCCTTCGACGAAAACCTGCTGCCCGTGCAAATCGGCCGGCAAGGTGTGGCGCGGAGGGACGGCGCGACGGCTCAACGACCGCCGACGATAAAGCGCCCAGCCCTCGGCCAACTGGCCCCGGGACAACAGCAACAGGCCCAATTCGCTGGCGACGCGGTCATTGCCGCCATCCACCGCCAAGGCTTGCCGATATGTTTTTTCGGCGCCGTCCCAATCCCCCAGATGGCGCAGGGCGTTGCCCAGATGTGCTTTCAGATCGGCACGCAGCGGCGCTTGCGCCACCGCCGCCCGCAAGCGTTCGGCCGCCTCGACGGCGCGGCCTTCGGCCAGGGCCAAAAGCCCCAGAACCATGGCGCCATCCAGACAGGATTGCGCCATTTGGGCTTCGCTGCGGGCTTCGGATAATTGGCCGGCATTGAACAGGAACACCGCCAGACGGCCACGCCGCTCGACAGTGGGGCCGATGGCCTGGGCACAACGGGCGCAGGCGATGGCTTTGTCGTGCTGGGCATGGACGGCGTGCCAATCGGCCAGACGATCCAGATGGACGGCATTGGTGGGATCGGCGGCGAAGGCGGCGCCCAGTGACTGGGAAGTCACGCTGTCCGCCACCCGATCAGCCTTGCAGCATGCGACGCAGCAATTCCACGTCTTCCGAGAAGCCTTGGTCGGAAGACCGCAATTCTTCGACCTTCTTCACCGCATGCATCACCGTGGTGTGGTCGCGACCGCCGAACTTGCGGCCGATTTCCGGCAAAGACCGGCTGGTCAGCTGCTTGGCCAGATACATGGCCACCTGCCGGGGCCGCGCCACCTGACGCGAGCGCCGGGCCGAGGACATTTCCGCCAGCTTGATGTTGAAATGCTCGGCGACGCGCTTTTGGATCTCCTCGATGGTGATCCGGCGGTCCGACGCCTTCAACAGATCGTGCAGCACGTCCTGGGTGCTTTCCAAGGTGATGGCACGGCCGACCAATTGCGAATGGGCGATGACGCGGTTCAGCGCCCCTTCCAGCTCGCGCACGTTGCTGACGATCTTGTGGGCCAGGAATTCCATCACCTTCTGGGGCACGGCGGCCCCCATCTGCTCGGCCTTGGAATGAAGAATGCCCAAACGCAATTCATAGGTGGTGGCGTGCAGGTCGGCGACCAGACCGGAATTCAGCCGCGAGCGCAGTCGGTCTTCCATGCCTTCCAGATCACTGGGGCTTTTGTCGGCCGAGATGACGATCTGCCGCCCCTGGTCCACCAGCGCGTTGAAGGTGTGGAAGAATTCTTCCTGGGTGGCGTCCTTGCCGGCAATGAACTGGACGTCGTCCACCATCAGCACGTCGACGGAACGGAATTGTTCCTTGAAGCTCATGGTGTCCTGGCTGCGCAAAGCCCGGATGAAACGGTACATGAACTTTTCCGCCGACAGATACAGCACCCGGCGGGCGGGGTTGTGCTCGCGGATGTGGTGGGCGATGGCATGCATCAGATGGGTCTTGCCCAGACCGACACCGCCATAAAGAAATAGCGGGTTGAACGACACCGCCGTCGCCTCGGCCACGCGCTGGGCGGCGGCATGGGCGAATTCGTTGGGCTTGCCGACGACGAAATTCTTGAAGGTGAAGCGCGGATCCAATTGCGCGCCCAACTCGTCCTGCTCGGAGGCCGGCGCGGCGGCACACGGCGTGGCATTCACCACCCGCGGACGCGCGGGGGCGGGGGCTGCGGCAGGCGGTGGATTGGCTGCCGCCAAAGCCGGGTTCTGCAGGCTCCGCCCATTGGCGACGATGATGTCGATGACGCGGACCGTCGGGTTCTCGCTGCCCCACAGGGCGCGAATCCGTTCGCCATAATGGGTGGCGACCCAATCACGCATGAAGCGGGTGGGCAGGCCCAGACGAACCTCGCCGTCGGTGACCTGATGCAGGGTGATCGGGCGCAGCCACGACCGGTAGGCGGCATCGCCCACCTCGTCGCGCAGACGTCCTTTGATCTTATCCCATTCGGCACTAATCATCGCATGTCCCCGAACATTGGATTCCCGACAATGGCCGCCCGACGAAAACTTGGCGCGGACATCAATCCATGGTCAGAACACGGACATGATGAAGACACCTTGCTCCCCTCCCCTGATCGAGCCGAGCCCCGGTTTCCCGCGCTACTCGGCCCATTGCGCACGCTTTTGACCTTCGACCCCCAAAGCCTTGGCCCCACGTCGCGACACACCCACGTAGAAACGAAACACACAAAAAACAAAACGAATAAGACCGAAACCAATCAAACACCCTGTTCTTAAAATACAATTGAATACAATTGCCGACAAAATCAGCGCGAATACTTCAAATTTTAAATAGAAACTCGGGTTTTTCTAGCTCCAACCCAAGCGAGGACGGACTCTAACGACCCCCCCGATTCAACACAACGGGACCGGAACAAGAACAGCGAAAATTTTTCCCTTGCATTTGAGCCCCAAGAGGAATCCGCTCCACCCCAGACTTTTGGCAATGACAAAAGGCCGCGCCCGATACCGGGCACGGCCTTTTTTAATCCGCTAGGATCAGCCAGGTCTTAGACCAGCGGCTTCATGTCCTTGACGCGGGCAGCCAGACGGCTGACCTTGCGCGAGGCGGTGTTCTTGTGCAGCACGCCAGCCTGGACGCCCTTGATCAGTTCGGGCTGAGCGGCAGCGAAAGCGGCCTTGGCTTCTTCGGCGTTGCCGCCGGAGATGGCGAGCTCGACCTTCTTGACGAAGTTGCGGATACGGCTGACGCGAGCGCGATTGACTTCGGTGCGACGCTCGGTCTGGCGAATGCGCTTCTTAGCCGACTGATGATGGGCCATGGATCAAACCTGTCAGATCAAGAGTTCAAGTACAAAATTCGAAGGCGCGTTTATAGGGATGAGTCATCGTGCCCGTCAAGCAAGAATCGACGCGGACAAAAAAACCCGCTAAAACATATGCGTCCGCCATGCCATTACCGGAGACCTCGAGCCCATGTTCGAGAATGTCGCAGGCCTGCCGCTGGACCTTCCCCACCCCGCCCGCAAGGCGCTGATCGCCGCCGGCATCGACTGGCACGACGAACACGTGGCTGAAGCCCACGTGCAGCATGCCTTGATGCTGGCCCCCGAAGCCCTGGCCACCCGCATCGGCGCCTACAAGTTCTATTTCTACCGCCACCGCCTGCAAGAGGCCCTGCCCCACGCCTTTTCCGTGGTGGAAATGGCGGCGCGGCGCCTGCAACTGCCCCATGACTGGCGGCTGGTCGCCGCCCACCATGCCGGTTTCGACGAAATCGAGCCCTGGCCGCGCCTGTTCCTGCAGGCCTTGATCGCCTATGGCTATTGCCTGGTCCGCCTGGGCCGCACCGAAGAAGGCCGCGCCGCTTTGTCCAAGGCCATGGAACTGGACAGCGGCGACAAGCTGGGGGCCGGACGGCTGATCGCCGTCATCGACCGCGGCGGCCTGGACGACGACGAGGAAGACTAAGCCCCGATCCGTCATCGGATCGGCTTAGGCCCAAGGGGCCGCGCGGCCTATGCCGCGGAAGGCTAGCGCCACGGATGTGGCGCGACCGCCGCTTGAGGGGCGCCGCTGATCGTCCAGATCAGCGGGACATATAATCATCCGGCAGGGGGGTGACATCGCCCGACACTCGTCCTATCCTTCCAAAGAAGGATGAGCGAGGAGAAAGCCATGGGCGCCACCGTCCGGCTGATGCCCAATTACGACCCCCATTGGCGGGAACGCCTGGAAGCGGCCAAGGCCCGCCAAGCGGAGTTGCTGAGCCATGAAGGGTTGCTGACCGAAGCCGAGCAGGCGCAATTGATGGAATTGCGTCATGAGGCCGACCGCGCCTTCAACGCCCGTTTCCGCACCACCGCTGAATATCGCGACTTTTATGTGGGCCGCGCCCGCGACCTATTGGAGGAAGAAGGCATCGACATGCCCATTCCCCATCTGTCCGACGACGCCACCTTGGAAGAAATCGACCGGGTCCTGGGCATGGTGTGGCAGGCGGTCGAGGTCACCAACTCGGAAACCTTCTGATTTCCTTGCATTGCCCCTGTCCTTTGCGCTAAATGTGCCCGGTTTGATGGAGAACCCCATGCGGAACCGGCGCATCATCGCTGCCTTGTCCTGCGTCCCTGGCCCGACGGCCCGGGCGGCGTTCTTTGTCGCCACCACTAAAACCGGTACTAAGACCACCGCGTAAGCGGGCCGGTTCGTCGTATTCACACGAAAAAGGCCCGCGGACGACCCCGCGGGCTTTTTCGCATGCGAAAGCACCCCCCCGGGCTAGAAATTCCGGGCTTCGCCCGGGCACGGCTTTCGGGCTTCGATTGAAGGAACGGAGATTACACATGGGTTACAAGGTTGCAGTGATCGGAGCCACCGGCAATGTGGGCCGCGAGATGATGCAGACCCTGGTCGACCGCAACTTCCCGGTGGACGACGTCGTCGCCCTGGCGTCGTCGCGTTCGGTGGGCAAGGAAGTGGCTTTCGGCGACGACAAGGTGCTGAAGTGCAAGGATTTGGCCACCTTCGACTTCAAGGGCTGGGACATCGCTTTGTCGTCGCCCGGCGCCAAGGTGTCGGCCGAACACAGCCCGCGCGCCGCTGCCGCCGGCTGCGTGGTGGTGGACAACACGTCGCATTTCCGCATGGACCCCGACGTGCCGCTGGTGGTCCCGGAAGTGAACCCGGAAGCCATCGCCGGCTACACCAAGAAGGGCATCATCGCCAATCCGAACTGCTCGACCATCCAGATGGTCGTCGCCTTGAAGCCGCTGCATGCGCTCGGCAAGATCAAGCGCGTCGTCGTGTCCACCTATCAGTCGGTGTCGGGCGGCGGCAAGGAAGCCATGGACGAATTGTTCGAACAGACCCGCGGCGTGTTCGTCAACGACCAGCGCGAGCCGGTGAAGTTCCCAAAGCCCATCGCCTTCAACCTGATCCCGCAGATCGACGTCTTCATGGATGACGGCTCGACCAAGGAAGAATGGAA
>DISD01000101.1:51417-51620 GCA_002435715.1 Rhodospirillaceae bacterium UBA6219 | reverse complement strand
ACGGCCTGTCCTTCTGGTGCGTCTCGGACAATCTGCGCAAGGGTGCGGCGCTGAACACCGTTCAGATCGCCGAAGTCCTGGCCAAGGATTATTTGAAGAAGTAAGGGCGACAAGCCCTGAAAGGAAAAGGCGGAACCATTCGGTTCCGCCTTTTTCGTTGGATCAGCCCAACAGAGCCCGCAGCATCCAGGCGGTCTTTTCGT
>DISD01000101.1:49767-51406 GCA_002435715.1 Rhodospirillaceae bacterium UBA6219 | reverse complement strand
CCGCTTCCTGGTCCTTGACCAGGATCCGGATCATGTCTTCCGCCGACGGCACGCCGTCCTCTTCCTTGAGAACGGTCAGCTTGGCGAAGGCCGAATAGGTGCCCGGCGCCGGCAGACCCAGGGCACGGATACGTTCGGCGACCAAATCGACGGCCAGGGCCAGTTCGTTGTNNGGGTCTTCAGATACAGCGTATAGGTATCCGCCAGCAGTCGCGACAGCCCTTCGCCGATCTTGATCCGAGTCTTTTCCTCGATGCCGATATCGATGGCTTCAATGTTGACGGCTTTATTCTTGGCCATGACGCGCTCCTTTCAGCGGGTTATCGGAAAATCCTACTCCCCTTGGTTTCAACGGTCCATGGGAGCCCTTTGGAATAATTCTATCTTATGGACCTCCCGCTTCCTTTGGGGGGGGGGGGGAGGGGGACGGAAGCGGGAGGTCCGCCGCTTGGGCGATGGGCGGACCTTAGCCCCCTTCCATTTATCGATCCAACGAGTTATTTTTGTTATAGCCATCGATGGAGTCGATTCATATGCGGCCACTTCCCACTCTTCGTCAGCTGCGCTATTTGACCGCCCTGGCCGAGCACCTGCATTTCGGCCGTGCCGCCGAAGCCTGTTTGGCGACCCAATCCACCCTGTCGGCGGGCTTGCAGGAATTGGAAACCATCCTGGGCGTCACCTTGGTGGAACGCACCAAGCGCAAGGTGATGCTGACGCCGTTGGGGGAAGAGGTGGTGGCGCGGGCTCGGCTGGTGCTGCGCGGGGCCGAGGACATCGCCGNNGGGGCCGCTGCGCCTGGGCGTCATCCCCACCATCGCGCCTTATCTGCTGCCCCAGGCCCTGCCGGCGTTGCGGCACCAATACCCCCAATTGCGGCTTTACCTGCGCGAAGACCTGACCGCCCGACTGCTGGAACGTCTGAGCACCGGCGATCTGGATGTCGCCCTGATCGCCCTGCCCTGGGCATCGCCGGAAATCGAGACGCTGACCATCGGCGAGGATAGCTTTGTCCTGGCCTGCCCCGCCAGCCACCCCTTGGCCCGGCGCGACAGCCTGGTTCCGGCCGATCTGATCGGCCAGGATCTGTTGCTGCTGGAAGAAGGCCATTGCCTGCGCGACCACGCTTTGTCCGCCTGCCACCTGCCCGGCCCGGCCCGCGGCGAAGGGGTGTTGGGCACGTCCTTGGCCACCTTGGTGCAGATGGTGGCCAACGGTCTTGGCGTGACGTTGTTGCCGGAAATGGCCACACGCTGCGGCATCCTGGCCGGCACCGAGGTGGTCACCCGCCCGGTGCAGAACGCTGGATCACGCGGCATCGGTCTGGCCTGGCGGCCGTCCAGCCCGCGCAAGGCCGAATTCCGCCTGCTGGGTGAAGCTTTGAAAGCGGGAATGAATTGATTCGAGGCAAAGTCCCTCGCTTCGCTCAGTGTACTTTGCCTCGGTGTTAGGCAGCCGAGGGACTTTGCCCCGAAATCAATACAGATGCTGGCCGCCGGTGACGAAGATTTCCGAACCGGTGACATAGGCGAAATCGTCGCCGCACAACCGAAACACCGTGCCGGCCACGTCTTCCGGACTGCCCATGCGGTCCAATGGAATGCGCGGCACCAAGGCTTCGTATTCGGCGGAAATCATC
>DISD01000101.1:0-49687 GCA_002435715.1 Rhodospirillaceae bacterium UBA6219 | reverse complement strand
GACCGGCAATCGAGGTGATGTTGACCACCGCGCCCTTGCCCTTGTGCAACGCGCTGGCGAAACCGCGCGCCAGACGCAAGGGGGCGAAGAAATTCAGCTCGAACACGTCTTTCCAGCCGTCGATGGGGCCGTTCAACACCCCCAGCCGTTCCTTGTACGGTGTCTTCGGCGAAATGCCGGCATTGTTGACCAAGGCATGCAACGGCGCGCCGCCAAGGAAACGATTGGCTTCGGCGACGAAAGCCTGGGTGCTGGCCGGGTCGGCCAGATCGGTCGGCACATGATGGACCCAGTTCTTGTCGCGCTTGCATTCGGGCGGCGCCTCGGCCCGCGCACAGGTGATGATGCGCCAGCCCTCGGCCAGGAAGCGCCGGGCGATGGCATGGCCGANNATGCCCCGGCTGGCCCCGGTGATCACCACGGTCTTGGGGGCGGTGTCGCTCATGGTGTGCTGCCCAGGGGGGTGCTGCCCGGCGGCAAGCGCAATTCCCCGGCCCGGGGGGAAGCCGCTTCCAGCTGACGGGTCAAGGGCGCCACCACCTTGGCGGCTTGCAGCAAGGCGCGCATTCCTTCGTCCTCGGTCAGGCCACCGCCCGAACCGCCCAACATCTTGGCCAGCTTGCGCCAGGGCGACAACGGCTTGGGATAAGACACCAGTTCCAGACCGGCATCGGGGGCCAGTTTCAGCAGCTCGCGCAGTTGCGCCTGGGCCACGTCCCAGCCGCCCAAGGCATCCACCAGCCCACGGGCCTGGGCGTCGGAACCGGTCC
This sequence comes from Rhodospirillaceae bacterium UBA6219, assembly GCA_002435715.1. GTDB lineage: Bacteria > Pseudomonadota > Alphaproteobacteria > Rhodospirillales > Magnetospirillaceae > Magnetospirillum. The sequence continues at coordinate 48,917 of DISD01000101.1, read as the reverse complement.
AGATGCGACCCTTGGCCAGTTCTTCCAGCCGGTCGGGGGCCATGTTGCGGCCCTTGGCGGCCTTATTGGTGAAATCGGCGTAGATGGCGTCCAATTGGCGGTTCAACCGATCCCATTCCTGGGGCGAGAACGGCTTGTTGGCGCTCATCATGTCGGCATTGTCGCCACGCTTGACCCCATCCCAGTTGATGCCCAACTTGGCCCACAGATCGGCCAGCACCATCTTGCCGGAAAACACCCCGATGGAGCCGGTGATGGTCGCCGGCTGGGCCACCACCCGGTCGGCCCCCATGGAAACGAAATAGCCGCCCGAGGCCGCCATGCCGGCCATGGACACCACCACCTTCTTGCCGGCGTCACGGGCGCGGCCCACTTCGTGCCAGATGGTGTCGGACGCCACATAAGAGCCGCCGGGAGAATTGACCCGGAACAAGATGGCCTTGACCACCGGATCGTCGATGGCGTCACGGAAAGCCTGGGCGGTGGTGGCAGAGGCGAAGCTGTCATTGTCGCCAAAGGCGTTGTCGTCGCCGCCGCGCATGATGGCGCCCGAACCGGTGATCACCGCCACCTTGGTGCCACCGGATTTGGACAGATGGGCGCCATAGGCGGCCACGTCCACCAATTCCCCCTTCTTGCCGCTGTCGCCGGCCGCCTGCAAGGCCTGATCACGATAGCCCAGATGGTCGACCAGACCGGCCGACAGCGCCTCTGAGGCCAGGAACGGCCCCTTGCCGAACAGGGCCTTGGCCTTGTCCTCGCCCATGCGACGGCCCTGGGCGATGCCGCTGATGGTCTGGTTGGCCCAGGATTCCAGCAACGCCTCCATGGATTCGCGGTGCGGCGCCGTATAGCCGGTCTCGGTAAAGGTCTCGATGGCGGATTTGTATTCCTTGCGCCCGGCCATCTGCGGCTGGATCCCCAACAGGTCCAGCGCCCCCTTGATGAAGGGAGTCTCGGCGGAATACCCCACCAGCCCCAATTCGCCCGACGGCTGCAACCAGATTTGCGAAAAGCCGGTGGACAGGTAATAGCCCACCGTGCCGTTGCCGCCCTCGCCCATGGTTTCGGCGAAAGCCACCGCCGGCTTGCCGCTGGCTTTGAAACGAAAGATGGCGTCGCGCACTTCCTGGGCGGTGGCCAGGGGCATGCCGCCACCGCCCAAGGTGGCGAACAGGCCCTTGACCTTGGGATCGGTGGCCGCGGCATCGATGGCGGCGACCACGTTGCGGAGCACATAGGCCCGCTTGCCGGAAAAGGCGTCGAAGGGATCGGAAGAGGGCGCCTCGCGGAATTGGGCTTCCAGATCCAGGCTCAACACCATGGAACTGGGCAGGCGGGGCTCGATCTTGTCGCCCATAGCCGAATAGGCCCAGATGCCGCCACCGACGGCCAAAACCACGAACAGGCCGATGCCGGCCAAGGTGACAAGGAAAAAACGGCCCAGGCGACGCATCGGAACCACCTTGCTGGAATGGGGGCTTATCTTGTGTAAGCGCCGCCCCCGTCCCGGTCAAGGTGAAGCGGGGATCATTCCTGCACGATGGTCGGCAGACCGGCATCCTTCCAAGCGTTCAAACCGCCCTTCATATGGCTGACCCAACCATGGCCGGCACTGATCAGCTTGTTGCCGATGGCGGCCGAGCGCACGCCGCCCAGGCACGAGATGATCACCTTCTTGCCCGGAAAACTGGGCCATTTGTCCACTTCGAAATCGCTCATCGGGTAAAGCACCGAACCGGCGATGCGTTCTTCGGCGTATTCCTCGTCCTCGCGCACGTCCACCAGCACGGCTTCGCCGGCTTCCAGCAAGGTGTTGACGGTTTCGGGGTCCAATTCGATCAAGGCGGAATTCAGCAGGCTCATTTTGGGGCTCGCATGTTTTACATCTGTGTGACTCTATATCGCACTGCCGAAGACAGTTTCAACATTATTTTACCGCATATAATGTTTTTTGTTTTTTATATAACAAATTTTTACTGTGTTTTCTGGGGAAAAAATATATCTCTATTCCAACAATCCCGCCGCCACCTGGCGGTCGATATCGACCAGGGCCAACATGTCCTCGGCCTCGCCACTGACCAGGGCTTTCACCGTTTGACGATCGACGAAAAGCGACAAGCTCAGCATGTCGGCCCGTAATTTGGCCGGCATCGGATGGCTGTCGGGAACCAACAGGCGCTGGACCTGGGTCCATAAGAGCTGGTTGCGCTTCAACGCTTGTTCACGGGCGGTCCGGTCGCCGTTCTTGGCGGCTTGTTCCAAGGCGTTGGCGGCACGGGTGAAAGCCAGCGAATCGCCTTGCCGCAAAGACAAGGCGGACCCTTGCGCCATACCATAGGCGCCATAAGGGTCGGTGGGCTTCCTGATCATTTGAACAGGGTCAGCAGCGCCGATTGCTGTTGCTGGGACACGCTTTGGCCGGCCCGCGCCAATTGGCTGCGGGTCTGGGCCGCCAGCAACGACGCGCCTTCCTCGTTCAGATTGGCCTCGGTCAGATTGGCCGCCCCTGCGGTGGCGATGTTGGCCTGGTTCTGGGCCGCTTCGGCGCGGATGGACAGCGCGCTGACATTGGCCCCCAGGTTGGAGGCGGCGGAAGAGACCGTCTTGGCGGCATTGTCCAAGGCCGTCAAGGTGCTGGTCGAGAAAGAGCTGCCATCGGCGGCCACCGCCGACAGGCCCAACGACGACGCGCTGAGGTCCTGGGGCGAAACGCTCAAGGAATCGCCGGTCGAGGCGCCGAACGATACGGTCAACGACGACGACGATGACGACAACAGGTTGACCCCGCCATAGCTGGCATCCTTGACCAGGGAATCCACCTGGCTGAGGGTCTGGTTGTACTGGCTGGCCAAGGACGCCCTTTCGGTGGCGTCGGAGCTCGCCAAGGCGGCGGTCGCCAAGCCCTTCAGTTGGCCGACCAAGGCGTTGACACTGTCGGCGCCGACCTGCGCGGCGTTAATGGTGGAAATGCCTTGGCCCACCGAATCCTTGACGGCGCCCAGATCAGACGAACGTTCGCTCAGTGCCCGGGCGGCATAAAACGCCACCGCGTCATCGGTGACGCGGCTGATCTTTTTCCCGGTGGACAGGTTCTGCGAATGCTTCGCCGTGCTGGCAGCCAGGCTTTGCTGGGTGGTCAAACTGGCCCGCGTTGCTGCGGTCAAAGTGATCTGATCGACCGGCATCGTTCTGATCCCGTGTAAAGCGCCCGAAAGCATCATAGCACACATGCGTCAAAACAGGCAATTTGACACGTTGACGCCCGCCCCGGCCGTTCCTATCTTGCGGTTTCATCATGCGCCACGCCTTGATCGCCCTCAGCCTGTTTTTCCTGCCGCTTTGTGCCCACGCACAGGCGCCGGTTCCCGCACCGGTGGGCCAGATCGCCATGTTGCCGATGCCGGACAAAGGCCTGGACGACGTGGTCGCCTTGGTCAAAACCCATTGGAAGCCTTATTTCGAAACCCAATCGACCGAGGCGTTCGGCCGCGAATCCCTGCGCTTCGGCCGTTTCGACCTGGACGGCGACAACCGTGCCGAATTGGTGGTGATGGTCACCAAGGCGGGATGGGAAGCGGAACAGGGTTTTCCGCTGGTGGTGGCCACCTGGACCGACAAGGGCTGGCTGGCCATCGGCTGGTCGTGGGGGGACGAGGACACCTTGTTCGCCACCGACGACATCCGCCAAAACTGGCGCACCATCGACACCGGCACCCAGTTCCTGTACTGGGACGGCCAGACCTATGCCAGGACCAGCAAGTAAGGCATGGTCACGCCAAGCGTGGAAATGCGTTAAACCCGAGCGGCGATTGAGCCCCCCGGCACGGGCCGCTTTGCAAGCCTAGACGTTATCCGCCAGGGTCACGTTGACTTCCGCCCCACCGTCGATACCGTTGCTCAACCATATCTCACCGCCATGGGCCTGGGCGATGACCCGGCAGATGGCCAAACCGATCCCGGTGGAATCCGGGGCCTGCCCGGTTCCGGTTTCAAAGGCTTGCGGGTCGTGGCGGATCATGTTGGGCGGCAACCCAGGACCGTCGTCACACACCTGCAACAGCCAGTCCTTGCTGCGTCGGAGCAAGCGGATCGTGACCGTCACCGCTTCGTCCCGGCCGCGATAATCGATGGCGTTGCCGAACAATTGTTCCAGCAATTCGGTCAACAGCGCCGAATCGGCGACGATTTCAGGCAACGGGTCGCAGCGCAGCAGCAACACCCCCTGGCCGAAGCGGCGGTCCATGCTGTCGGCGACCAAACGCACCAAGGCGTTCAGGTCCAACACCCCCCGGTGCGGAACCGTGCCCACCACCTGGACGAAATGCTGGAAGTCGCGCAGCAAGGCCGACAACCGACTGATGGCGTTGGCCACATAGGCCAGTTCTTCCCGGCCGACCTGATCTTCAAACGTGTCGACCATCGGCCCCAAAGCGGCCACGTCCCGCTGCAAGGCGGCCAAGGGCACGTCCATCTGGGTGGTGATGATGGCCAGGATTTCGCGCAATTGCTCGTTCAGGCGTTCCAGACTGGCGGCACGGGCATCGGATTGGGAACGGGCGGCTTCCAACCCTTCCATGCGGCGCTCGATCTCGTTCTGCAAGGCGGCGTGCTGACGCTGGATTCGACGCATGCCGCGATCGGAGCGCCAGGCCAGGGCGAACACCGCGCCCCCCAGCAACGCCGCCACCGTCGCGCTGAACCATGCCTGGCGGCGCCATTCCGCCAACGCCTTGTTGCGCGATACCGCCGACGTCACCACCAGCGGATAGGGCGAAAGGGTGCGATAGGCCAGGTATTTGTCGTTGCCGTCGGCCTTCGAGATCAGATGGGCGGTCCCGTGGGGTGATTGCGGCAGCCACTGGGTGAACAAATCCGACGTCGAGATATCCATGCCGAATTTCTGCGCATGGGCCGGGGCGCGGGCGATCATCAGACCATTGGTGCCGATCAGGGCCGTACCGCCGTTCACATCCAACAACACCCGTTCCAGGAAACGGGCGTAATGGTCGGGATTGACGTTGGCCAGCACCAAACCGATGAAATCACCCCGCGCGTCGCGTAACGGCCGCGCCAGATGCCAGGCCCGGCCGTGGGTCAGCTTGCCGACATTGGGATCGCCGACGATGATGGAATCATGGCCCAAACGGCGGGCCTTTTGGAAATAAGCGCGGTCGCCGACCCGAATGGGTTGATCCGGAACCGGCATGGGCGGCCAGGTGTTGACGTCCAGCACCCCTTGGGCATCGACCCGACCGATGAAGTTGATTTCGGGAAAAGCCCGCAAGATCGCTTCCATGCGGATGGAGAAATCCATGCTTTTGGCGGCGCCCGACTGGATGGCCTCGGCCGCTTCGGCCAAGATGACGTCAATGCCCCGCAACGATCCCGAAATTTGCTGGTCGATGGAATTGGCGACCGACCGGGTCAGCACCTGCGCCGCGTGAATGGCGGCTTCGCGTTCCCGGTCGACCTGCCAATACACCACCCCGACCAGAATGAAGATCAGCCCCAGGGCCTGCAGCCGGGCCCGCATCAACGGCCGAGGGGCCGGGGTTTCGACGCCCGCCACTTGCGTCGCCACTTTCTCGCCCGCCGACAGCACCAGTTGGAAGCCCTGGCCCAAAAACGACAGGTTCAAGCCGTTCAGGCTGGCCAAGGACAGACAGACCCGCACCGCGACCGAAGTGTCGGCTTCCGCCATCAGCGGGCCAATGGCCACCACATCGACCACCCAACCTTGGGATCGCAAGACCGAACTCAGGGCGATTTCGCTGGCCCCCAATCCCGCCAGGGTCCGAAAAACCTGGATCAACAATTCGGTGGTGGAATGGGGGGACACCGTCACCATGGGCAAGTCGCCGACCCGGATGGGGACGTCCATCCCACAATCGACCATGGCGCCTTGAACTGCGACCATCAGGTCCACCGTTTCTTCCGGAGCGTCGATACTGAGGTCGGACACCCGCTGTTGAAACCCTTTCAACAGGACTTTCATGTCCTTGCCGCCGACGATCAGGCGATCCAGAATCTCGCCCGCCGCCGGGTTGGCCGCGGGCAGCCCCCGGGCCAGCATCTGCGAATAACTGACCAGCGGGCGCAGCGGTTCCTGCAGATGGTGGGCGGCAACCATGGACAAACGGCGTAATTCGCGGTTGGCGCTGCCCACTTGCCGGACCTTGTGGTCCAGATGTTCCAGCGCCGTTTGCAGCTCGACGCCCCGCTTTTCGACCATCTCTTCCAGACTGTCGCGAATGGCCACCAGATCGCGCCAGGCCCGGTCACCCCGTCGCGCCCAATAATACAAAGCGGCACAGAAGGCCAGCAACAGCACCAATTGCAACGAGGCGTTCATCCGCCACAGGGCAAAGGTCTGGTCCTTGTCCATGTCCACCCGGACGGACAGGTTCAAATCTTCGACCGGCACGGCCACGCCCAAAGTGTTTCCACTGTCGTGAACCGGCAGACCGAACGCCAGGGCATGGTTGGGGACCTGGGCGACCACCACTGCGGAACCATGCACCACCAACAGCCGGCTGGTTTCTTCGACCTGGACGCTTTGCAGGTATTCCGCCACCTGATCGGCATCCAGCAAGGTCACGATCGCCGCCGGACGGCCCGCCAGCTGGAAGCGTCTGGCCACTGGCAGGCGCCGATCCCCATCCGGCAGCGGCGGCGCGACCAGCAACGGACGCCCGGCCGAAGTCAGGCGTTGGCGCAACCAGGACAATTGGGCTTGGGTCAGCGACTGGTCACCCAACAACAGACTTTGCCCCGCGTCCTCGGTGACCAGGATCAGACCGGTCAATTCGGGAAAGGCGGTCAGACGTTCGCGCAGATGGGCCACCACGCTGGGGGTATGGTGATGACCGGCCTGGACGATGACCGCGGTTTCGTCCAACAGCGCGTCGATACCACGGAACTGGCCGGCGACATGCTGTTCCAGCGCTTGGCTCAGGCTGGTGGCCACCAGCAAGGAATCCGCCTCGGCCCGGCTGTGGCCGCGCCACAAATGGGCGACCAGCAAACCTTCCATGACCACGACCAACAGCACCGCCACCGCGACCAGGGGACGCATGCTTCGGCGCGAGCGGGTAAGGGTTACGGCGGGGGCCTGGTTCTCTTGCACGATGATGCGGCCGAAATGTCCATCAACGGTTGATCATTACCCCACCAAAGGTTTGGGTCAACCGCATTGCGCCCGATGGCGCAGCAAATGGTCGGCCAAAGTCACCGCCATCATCGCCTCGGCCACCGGTACGGCGCGGATGGCGACACAGGGATCGTGCCGGCCCTTGGTGATCACCTCGATCTCGTTACCCTGGCGATCGACGCTTTTCTTCGGGATCAGGATCGAGCTGGTGGGCTTGATGGCCATGCGCAGCACGATGTCCTGGCCGGTGGAAATGCCCCCCAGGATGCCGCCGGCATTGTTAGAGAGAAACTGAACTTGGCCGTCGGGCCCCATGCGCATTTCGTCGGCATTGTCTTCGCCCGACAGCGAAGCGGCCAGGAAACCGGCGCCGATTTCCACACCCTTGACGGCGTTGATGCTCATCATCGCCTTGGCCAGATCGGCATCCAGCTTGTCATAGACCGGCGCCCCCAGGCCCACCGGAACCCCCGAAGCCACCACCTCGACCACGCCGCCGGTGGAAGACCCCGATTTGCGCACCCCGTCCAGGAACTGTTCCCACACCGGTACGGTTTCGGCATCGGGGCACCAGAACGGATTGGCCTGACGCTGATCCCAATCCCAGCGTCCGGGATCGATGGCGTTGGGGCCCATCTGCACCAAGGCGCCACGGATGGCGATGCCGGGCGCCAAGGCTTCCAGGACCACCCGCGCCACCGCGCCGGCCGCCACCCGCATGGCGGTTTCCCGCGCGCTGGAGCGTCCGCCGCCGCGATAATCGCGGATGCCGTATTTCTGTTCATAGACCCAATCGGCGTGACCGGGACGGAAGGTGTCCTTGATGTCGCCGTAATCCTTGGACCGCTGGTCGGTGTTTTCGATCAGCAATCCGATGGAAGTGCCGGTGGTCACGCCGTCGAAGACGCCGGACAGGATACGCACCTGATCGGCTTCCTGGCGCTGGGTGGTGAAACGGTTCTGGCCGGGCTTCCTTTGATCCAGCCAAGGCTGGATATCCCCTTCCGACAGCTTCAGCAAAGGCGGCACGCCATCGATCACGCAACCGATGGCCGGGCCGTGGGATTCGCCGAAGGTGGTGAAGCGGAAGGTGTGGCCGAAACCGTTTCCCGACATGGATCAGTCCTTGGACACGGTGATGTCGGGGGCGTCCACCGCCTTCATCCCCACCACGTGATAGCCGCTGTCCACGTGATGGCATTCGCCGGTCACGCCGGACGACAGGTTGGACAACAGGTACAGACCGGCGCCGCCCACGTCTTCCAAGGTGGTGTTGCGCTTGAGCGGGGAATTGTACTCGTTCCACTTGAGGATATAGCGGAAATCGCCGATACCGGAAGCGGCCAGGGTCTTCATGGGGCCGGCCGACATGGAATTGACGCGGATGCCCTGCTTGCCCAAATCGACGGCCAGATAGCGCACGCTGGCTTCCAAAGCGGCCTTGGCCACGCCCATCACATTGTAATGGGGCATGACGCGTTCGGCGCCGTAATAGGTCAGCGTCAGCAGCGAGCCGCCATCGGGCATCATGTCGGCGGCACGCTTGGCCACCGAGGTGAACGAGAACACCGAGATGTGCATGGTGTTCTGGAAGTTCTCCAAGGTGGTGTCGGCATAACGGCCGCGAAGCTGGTCCTTGTCGGAATAGCCGATGGCGTGGACGACGAAATCCAGCTTGCCCCACTTGGCCTTCAGCGCCTCGAAGGTCGCGTCGATGGACGCTTCGTCACCGACGTCGCAGGGCAGGACGATGTCCGAGCCCACGCTTTCCGCCAACGGGCGCACACGCTTTTCCAAAGCGTCGCCCAGATAAGTAAAGGCCAGTTCGGCCCCTTGGGCGCGGCAGGCCTTGGCGATGCCCCAGGCGATCGAGCGGTCGTTGGCGACGCCCATGATCAAACCCTTCTTGCCGGCCATCAACGGAGTCGGAGCGGTCATGCTGGTCCTCTCTTTACGCAATGTTGTCTTGTGGCCTGCGAAGGCGGCGGGCATCCTACACGAAACGTGGGGCCGCGCAAAAGGGGGGAAGCACGGACATGCGGGCACGGCTGAGAACACGTCAGATCACCGAGTTCCTGCGCTTTGCCGTCCGTCGCGGACGCGAGGACGGCGTCACACGCATGGCTGGGTCGCTGACCTACACCTCGCTGTTGTCGCTGGTGCCCTTGATGGCCATCGCTTTGGCCATGCTGGCCGCCTTTCCGGCATTCGACACCGTCCGCCAGGATCTGGTGTCCTGGGCGTTTCGCACCTTCGCGCCATCCATCGGCGAAGTGGTGCAATTGCAGATCAACCGCTTCATCGACAATGCCGGGCGGCTGTCGGCCATCGGCATCTTGTCCCTGGTGGTCACCGCCATCATGTTGCTGGTGACCATCGAAGGCACCATGAACGCCATCTTCCGCGTCGCCAAGGCGCGTTCGGCGCTGTCCAAGCTGTTGGTTTACTGGACGGCCTTGACCCTGGGGCCGCTGCTGATGGGGGCGGCGTTGTCACTGCAGGGCTACATCACCGCCCTGACCCGCTGGTCCATGGCCAAGGCGGTGACCCCTTTCCTGGCCCTGCCGGTCCCCGCCCTGCTGACCTGGGCGGCCTTTGCCGTGATGTTCTCGGCCATTCCCAACCGCCGGATTTCCGTCAAGGACGCCGCCATGGGGGCGGCGGTGGCCGCGATACTCTTTGCGGTCCTGCGCTGGGGCTTCGGGCTTTACATCACCTCGTCGCGCACCTATGCCAGCCTTTATGGCGCGGTGGCGGTGCTGCCGGTCTTCCTGACCTGGACCTGGCTGTCGTGGTTGGCCATCCTGATCGGCGCCGAGATCACCGCAGCCCTTCCCGAATGGCGATCGGGCCACCATCTGGGCCACGGCACCTCGCGCCCCGGCCGCCGCCTGACCTTGGCCCTGGAAATCCTGTCCATCCTGCGCGACGTGGCCCGCACCAGCCAGGGCAGCGCCACCAGACGGCAATTGCTGGCGCGGACTTCGGCCGACGAACGGGAATTGTTCCGCCTGCTGGCGCGGCTGCACGCCACCGGCTTCACCGCGCCGACCCTTCGCCGCCGGGTGGTGTTGGCCCGCGACCTGGAAACCGCCACCTTGGCCGACTTGATCGCCGCGCTGGACATGGAACTGGCGGTCGAGGCCCTGCCGGGCGACGTCGCCTGGAACATCCGCGCCCAGGCGCTGGTGGAAAAGGCCCGCCAGGACAGCCGTGCTGCCCTGGCCGTCAGCCTGCGCGAGATTCTCGACGACGGGGATTAATACCGCTTATAGGGCAGGAACTTGCCGCTCATGCTCAGCTTGACGCGGTCGCCCTTGGGATCGGGCTGACGTTCCATGGCCATGTCGAAATCGATGGCCGACATGATGCCGTCGCCGAATTCTTCCTGGATCAGTTCCTTGAAGGTGGTGCCATAGACCATGACCAATTCATAGAAGCGATAGATCAGCGGATCGGTCGGCGGCATGGACGGGATCGAACCGCGATAGGGGATTTCCGCCAGCAACAGGGCGCAATCGGCGGGCAGACCCAAAGTCGCGCAGGCCTTTTCCGCCTCGGCCTTGTCCAGGGTCATCTGACCCAACAGGGCGCAGGTGATGACGATGGGCGAGACATCGGGATTGATGGCGGCGGCCAGTTCGGCCCAGGTCTTGCCGGTCTTGCGCTTGGCGTCGCGAACCATTTCGGTGACTTCATCACGGGTCATGAATTTTCTCCTTGTGGCGGAAAAGAGGAAAAAAGCGATCAGGCCGATTGGTCCAAGGCGGTGGGGCCACCCAGACCGGGCTTGGTGATTTGCGGATGACGGGTGTCCATGGCGGCACGGTCGAATTGTTTGGAGCGGTCGACCAGGAACTCGATCAGGTGGTTACGGATGCGGTAATAATGCGGATGACGGTGCAGATCGTGGCGCGAGCGGTCACGCGGCAGGGTGTTTTCGACGATTTCGGCGATCACCGCTTGGGGGCCGTTGGTCATCAGCACGATCTTGTCGGCCAGCAAGATGGCCTCGTCCACGTCGTGGGTGATCATGAACACCGTCTGCTGGGTTTCATGGCAGATGCGCAGCACCTCATCTTGCAAAGTGCCGCGGGTCAGGGCGTCCAGCGCGCTGAAGGGTTCGTCCATCAGCAGCATCTTGGGTTCGATGGACAAGGCCCGGGCGATGCCGACACGCTGCTTCATGCCGCCCGACAATTCGGCCGGCTTCTTGTTGGCGGCGCCGGCCAGACCGACCAGCTCGATGAACTTCAAGGCATGCTGGTGTCGTTTGGCCTTGTTCCAGCCCGGCCAGCGTGAGCGCACGGCGAAATCGACATTTTCCAGGACACTCATCCACGGCATCAAGGCGTGGCTTTGAAAGATCACCGCGCGGTCCAGGGAGGGGCCGTCGATTTCACGGCCATCCATCAGGATGGCGCCGTCGCTGACCTCTTCCAATCCGGCCAAGGCGTTCAGGATAGTGGTCTTGCCGCAGCCGGAATGGCCGATCAGACAGATGAACTCGCCTTTGTCGATGCTCATCCACAAATCGCGGAAGACGGTGGTGGGTCCATAGGCCTTGGCCAGACCTTCGACGCGGATGAAGGGATTTCCGGTCATGGCGTTACTCCGGGTAGGTCACGACTTTGACCAATTTGGCCAAAGCCTGATCCAGCACCAGCCCGACCAGGCCGATGAACAAGATGGCGTTGATGACGTTGGTGATGGACAGGTTGTTCCACTCGTTCCACACGAAGTAGCCGATGCCGGTACCGCCCACCAACATCTCGGCGGCGACGATCACCAGCCAGGCGATGCCGATGGAAATACGCATGCCGGTGACGATGGTCGGCGCCGCCGCCGGCAAGATGACCTGAAAGGCCTTGCGGAAGGGACCGACTTCCAGGGTGCGGGCGACATTCATCCATTCCTTGCGCACCGCCGCCACACCGAAGGCGGTGTTCATCAACATCGGCCACAGCGAGCAGATGAAGATGACGAAGATGGCCGAGGCCGAGGAATCCTTGATGGTGTAAAGCGCCAGCGGCATCCACGCCAAAGGCGAGATCGGTTTCAGCAGTTGGAAGAACGGATCAAGCGCCTTGTGCATCAAAGGACTCATGCCGATCAGAAAACCCAAGGGCACCGCCACCGCCACCGCCAGGAAGAACCCGGTCAGCACGCGGGCCAGGGAAAAAGCCAACTGGATGCCCACACCCTTGTCATTGGGGCCGTTGTCGTAAAAGGGATTGGTGATGTGGTTCCAAAAGGTGCCCAGGACTTCCACGGGGCCGGGCATGGCCGACTTGCCCTGGGTGGCGGTGGCCCCCATCAGCGCGGCGTATTCCGGGTCCATGTCGGTTGCCGCCGTTCCCCCCAGCGTGGCCAATTGCCACGCCAGCAGGAAGAGGGCCAGCAGGGCGACGGAAACAACCGCCGCCCGCAGGGTGATCGAACGAGACATGATTCTAGGCCCGCTTGATGGCGAAGCTGTTCATGTATTCCTTGGGCTTCGACGGATCGAATTCCTTGCCCATGATGATGTGCTTCTTGAAGCTGGAATCGGGCGGCGTCAGCCCGGCATCCTTCATGGCCTTGGCGGCGTCCACCGCCTGGAACACCTGGGTGGCGATGGTGGCGTAATCCACATCGGTCTTCAGCTGCCCCCAGCGGCGCATCTGGGTCATGATCCACACCGCCATGGACTGCCAGGGGAAGGGATCGAAGGCGATGCGGTCGGGCACCTTGCGCACGTTGCCCAAGCCGTCGGCATAGGTGCCGGTCAGCACTTGTTCGACCACGGTGACCGGCTGGTTCAGGTAGTTGGCCGGGGCGATGGCGGCGGCGATTTCCTTGCGGTTCTCGGCCTTGGTGGCATAGGCGGTGGCGTCGATGATGGCGCGCAGGATGGCCTGATAGGTGTTGGGGTTCTGCGACATGAAGGCCTGCGACGCGGTGAAGGCGCAGCACGGATGGCCGTCCCAGATTTCCTTGGTCAGCAGGTGGATGAAGCCGACACCGTCATAGACCGCGCGCTGGTTCATGGGATCGGGCGCCAGGAAGCCGTCGATGTTCTCGGCCCGCAGATTGGCCACCATTTCCGGCGGCGGCACGGCGCGGATCTGCACGTCGGTGTCGGGATCGATGCCGTGTTCGGCCAGATAATAGCGCAGCAGGTAATTATGCATGGAGAAGTCGAAGGGCACGGCGAACTTGAAGCCCTTCCACTGCTTGGGATCGCGCTTGTCCTTGTGCTTCATGGCAAGCGTGATGGCCTGGCCGTTGACGTTCTCGATGGCCGGCATGGTCCACGGATTGGGGTTGGACCCCACCCCCATGGAAATGGCCAGCGGCATGGGCGACAGCATGTGGGCGGCGTCGTATTCGCCGTTCAGCGCCTTGTCGCGGATGACCGCCCAGCCGGCGGTCTTGATCACTTCGGCGTTCAGCCCGTAACGCGAATAAAAGCCCATGGGATGGGCCATGATGATGGGGGTGGCACAGGTGATCGGAATGAAGCCGATCTTCACGTCCTTCTTTTCCAGCGGACCGATCTTGTTGGCGGCAAAGGCTTCGCGCGCCGTGGCCAGCGGGAAGAATTGCGACACTGCGGCCAAAGCGGTGCTGGCGCCCACGGCCTTCAAGAAATTACGACGGGTGGCATCTTCGGGGAACAAGGCGCGCAGCACCGCTTGATCGACGGTGCTGGCGTAACGCAGGTCTTCGTCCTCGGCCGTGGCGCTGCGCTGCGCGGCAGCGGCTTCACGATCATGTTCGTCCTGGCTGGCATGGCCGCCGCAGGAACAGCCGCCCAATTTGCGATTGGGGTCAAAGACGTCGTCGAACATGGCCATGAGCTTTCTCCTTTGTCACTCCGGTTCGCAGCAATAAAGGCAAGGGCCGTGCCAACAGCTAACCACTTGTATTAACTTGATCTTTTCATCCCAGGTATTTACGATAATTCGTAATTTACGAGATATCGTGTCGCATGTTACGATTTTTCGTGACACCCTGGAGCCGCCATGAGCATCGACCTGCACGGACATATGCTGGACCGCCTGGGCGAGGCGGTCATCGCCTTCGACCCCACCAATGACCGCGTCCTGGCGGTCAATCCCGCCGCCTGCACCCTTTACGGCCTCAGCCGGGATGCCTTGCTGAACAGCCGTTTCAGCGCGCTCCATCCGCGCCAATTGCCGTCCTTGGTGGTGTTTTCCGAAGCGGTGATGGACAAGGGCCGGGCCTGGACCCGGTCGCTGTCGCTGGTGGACGACCAGGGCAAAACCCGACCGCTGGAATATCTGGCGGCGCTGATGCCGTGGCAGCACGGCACCGCCATCGTCGCCGTGGTCAGCGACCTGGAAGTATTGCGCCGACGCGAGGTGGACACCGAGGCGGAAAGCTATCTGCGTGACGGCATGGAGGAATGGCGGCGCGTCGAACAGGTGTTCCGCGACATCGAACGCCACAACCAGTTGATCCTGAAAGCCGCCGGCGAAGGCATCTATGGCGTCAATTCCGAGGGCAAGACCACTTTCGTCAACCCGGCTGCCGAACGCATGCTGGGCTGGAAGGCCGAAGAACTGGTCGGCCGCAACATGCACCGCACGGTGCATTACCAACACCGCGACGGCTCCACCCACGAAGACAGCCAATGCCCGATCTATTCCGCCTTTCGCGCCGGCATCACCCGCCACGTGGACGACGACGTGTTCTGGCGCAAGGACGGCACCCCCATCCGCATCGAATACACCAGCACCCCCATCCGCGACCGCGGCGCCATCGTCGGCGCGGTGATCGTGTTTCGCGACATCACCCAACGCAAGGAAGCCGAGGAACAATTGCACGCGGCGCTTCAGGAAGTGCAAAGCCTGCGGGAACGCCTGGAGCTGGAAAACGCCTATCTGCAGGAAGAAATCCGCACCGAACGCCGGCACCACGAAATCATCGGCGCCAGCGCCGCCACCACCCGCGTGCTCAGCCAGATCGATCTGGTGGCAGCCACCGACGCCACCGTTTTGATCACCGGCGAATCGGGCACCGGCAAGGAATTGATCGCCCGCGCCGTCCATGCCGGCAGTTCCCGATCAAGCCGCCCGATGATCCGCGTCAACTGCGCCGCCATCCCGCGCGAATTGTTCGAAAGCGAGTTCTTCGGCCACGTCAAAGGCGCCTTCACCGGGGCGGTACGCGATCGCGTCGGCCGGTTCGAATTGGCCGATGGCGGCACGTTGTTCCTGGACGAATTGGGCGAGATCCCCCCCGAACTGCAGGCCAAGCTGCTGCGCGTGCTGCAAGAAGGCCATTTCGAACGCATCGGCGAGGACCGAACACGCCATGTTGACGTGCGCGTCATCGCCGCGACCAACCGCGATCTCAAGACCGAGGTGCAAAAGGGACATTTCCGCGAGGATTTGTTCTATCGCCTGAACGTTTTCCCCATCGAAACGGTCCCCTTGCGTGAGCGTCGCGAAGACGTGGCGCCGCTGGCCCAGCACATCTTGAAACGCTGCGCCGAACGCATCGCCTGTCCGCTGCCGGTGCTGACACGGGGCAATGTCGAGCAACTGGCCGCCTATGACTGGCCCGGCAATGTGCGCGAATTGGAAAACGTCATCGAACGCGCCGTCATCTTGGCCCGCAACGGCCATCTGGTGTTCGAGACCTTGGGCAAACCCGACACCCCGCCCCTGCCCCCCAGCATGGAAACGGAAACCGCCCCATCCCCGGCCTTCCTGACCGAATCCCAATGCCGCGAACGCGACCGCGCCAACCTCCTGGCGGCCCTGCGGGCGGCGGGCGGCAAGGTCTCGGGCCCGGGCGGCGCCGCTCGATTGCTGGGGGTCAAGCCCACCACTTTGTATTCGCGTTTGAAGGCCCTGGGGGTCGAGGCCGGATGCTGAATCCGCCCCCTCCAACCCCGACTACCTTTGGAGTTATTCCTGATTGCCTCTTCGCAGAAGAAGCGCAGAATAAGCCAAGTGATCCAGAATTTTCGCTTTAGCCCCCAGGAGCGAACCATGAAAATCCGCCACTTCTTTTTTCTGTGCATGGCCGGAATCGCCACCTTGGCCATGGTTTCCGCCCTGGGGATGGTCGTCGATGCGCTCGGCAGCCGCAACGACGTCTCGGTGGCCCGTCAATTGGTCATCGGCCAAGGCGCGCTTCTGCGCCTGTCCGAACGGGTCAGCCTGGAACGTGGCGGCCATAACCTGGCCTTGACCGCCGACGCGCCGGCAGCGGCGGAAACCGCCGCCCAGCTGGCCGGCTTGCGCAAAGCGTCGGACCAAGCCTTCGAACAGGCCATCGCCGTGCTGCCCACCGCCTCGCAAAAAATCATCGCCGATTTGCGCGACAAGCTGAACCAAGCCCGCCAGCCCATGCTGGCCGCCCTGGAAAAACCCAAGGCCGAACGCCCCAACGGCATCGGCAAGCAATGGATGGCGGCCAATTTCGCCGTCGGCGACGGCGTCATCGACCATGGCGTCACCTTGTTGCAGGAAATCAACCGACTGGATGGCGGCGCCGGCGATTACGTGGTTCTGGCCCATGCGGCGGCGAATTTGCGCAACGTCGCCGGCCAGCGCAACACCACCTTGATGACCATCATCGCCGCCGGCAAACCGATGAACGCGGTCCAGGCCGAACGCCACGCCCATTTCGACGGAAGGGTGGCCCAGATCTGGGAAGGCATCACCGACCAGAGCAGCTTCCTAGATGCCGGCCCCGAGGTCAAAACCAAGCTGGAACAAGTGAAGGCCAAGGTGTTCGGCGAATTGCAGGGGATGATCCAATCCGCCGCCGATTCGTCGCGTGAACAACAGCCCTATCCGGTGACCCCGGCCGAATTCCGCAAGATGAGTGTTGCCAATTTCGCCGTCATCGCCGATTTGCGCGACGCCTTCATCGACCGCGCCGTCGCCGTCAGCGACCAGCAATTGTCACGCCTGAACTGGCGCCTGGGCTTGGCGCTGACCATGATGGCGGTGTTGGCGGCACTGCTGGTCGGCATCACCATCGTGTTCAATCGCCGGGTGGTCGGCGCCTTGATGCAGATGACCCACACCATCGGCCGACTGGCCGACAACGATCTGGACCTGACCATCCCCCATGTGGAACGCAAGGACGAGATCGGCCGTATCGGTCAGGCCCTGGAAACCCTGCGCCTGAACGCCCAGGCGGCCCGTGCCGCCGAGGCGGCGGTCAATGCCGAACATGTGGCCCAGGAGGAATCGCGCCGTCAAACCGATGCCCGTCTGGAAGATTTCGCCACCCAGGTGGACACCCTGATGGTGTCGGTGCATCACCATATCGGGGCGTTGCACGACACCTCGGACTCGTTGGTGCGCTTGGCCCAAGAGGCTTCGGATGGGTCCAGCGAGGTCAACAAAGCCGCCGAGCAGGCCGCCGCCAATGTCCAGACCATCGCTTCGGCCACCACCCAATTGCTGGCCTCCATCGGCGAGATCAGCCATGTGGTGACCACCATGGCCAATGTGTCGAACCAGGCGGTGGACGAGGCGCGGCAATCGCGCGACACCGTGCACGCGCTGACCAACGCCGCGCAAAGCATCGGCGAGATCGTCCTGCTGATCCAGCAGATCGCCAGCCAGACCAACCTTTTGGCCCTGAACGCCACCATCGAGGCGGCCCGCGCCGGCGAAGCCGGCAAGGGCTTCGCAGTGGTCGCCGGCGAGGTCAAGGCCCTGGCCAACCAGACCGCCAAGGCCACCGAACAGATCCAGTCCCAGGTCGACGCCATTCAACGCGGGTCGGACAGCGCCACCCAGGCCATCTTCGGCATCGACAAGATCGTCGGCCAGATCAGCGAATTGGCCACCTCCATCGCCTCGGCTGTGGAAGAACAGAACTGCGCCACCGCCGAAATCTCGCGTTCGATCCAGCAGGCTTCCGACGGCGTCGCCGCTGTCGCCAGCACCATCACCGTGGTCAAGGGCAGCGTCGACACCACCGAACATTCGGCGGAAGAGGTCAAGCACCTGACCAACCAGGTGTCGGACGAAACCGACAGCCTGCACCACCGTTTCAACAGCCTAGTGGGATTGCTGCGCCAGCATGGCTAGACCGACATCCATGTGATCAATGCTATTAAAACAATAAAGTAATGCATACGATTACGGGCGCGCCATTTCCCATGGAAAGTCCCCATGAAACGTCTTGCTTTCATCGCGTCCCTTTTGCTTCCCCTTCCGGTTTTCGCCGCTCCGATCTGTGACGGGCGCTATCAAGACGCCGCCGAGATGGTCGATGCGGCCTTCAGCCCCTTCGACACCCTTTATTCCGGTGGGAATCACTGGCACAGATTGGACAATGTCGGATCGACCTTGGACCTTTACCGATTGTGGCGCGGCCTTGCCGATCAGAAGCTGCGAAAGATCGACTATATTGATCACGGCTTTGACAGCCATCTCGAGGCGGACAGCGCCGCCGAAATCGTTACCCAGGCCCTGGATGCGGCAGAAACCCAGCAATCCCAAGGACTGAGCGAGGCCGAGAAGTATAAACTTGCCACCAATCTGGATCTGGCCACCTCGGTCGCCCGTCCCGCCGATTGGTGGCGCCATCCCGATCAGGCGGAAAACCTCAGTGACGTCCAACGCATGGTCGCCACACTGGCGCCGGAACGTCCGCTTCTGGATTGGCTGCAAACCGTCCAGGCCGCATCCAACACCCCTTGGTCTATGGCCTGGCAGTTGGATGACGGCAGCGATACACACGATGCCGAATACGACCGGTTGATCGCCGACGCACTGGACAAGTACCGATCCGGCCAAGGGATCGAATGGGCCGTCGCCGCCCAGCTTTTCTGGCACCCCGGCAGTCTCCATGACGGGGAACTGGCCAAACTGAACCAGGATTTCGGCGACCGCGTGATGAATTGCCAGGCCTCAGCGGCGGAATACGCCGCTTTTGCCGCAGGGGAATCCAGCGCCGGACGTTCTGACCACGTCACCGGGGATCGCGCCCGCTTCCAGGCCCTTCCCGTATCCATACAATCCTTGCTGATCCGCAATACCGCCATGCGGGTGATGGCCCAAGGCGACACGGTGGAAGCCGGGAGAGCCCTGGAAGATTTGGCCGCCCTGACCACCGATTCCCGGCTGTTAAGCTGGCTGAACGTGGCCCGCACCTATCTGGCATCTTCGGTCCAGCAACTGATCGCCATACACCGGGGAACAGGCAGTAATGACAAAAGCATGCGCGCCTTCAGCCTGCTTGCGGCCGACGACCTGCACGCCATGGCCATGTCTGGCGTCTTGGCCGCAAACGATGAAATCCTGCTGCTGAAAACCGCCTATACCCGTCTTTTCGCCCTGGGTCGCCAGAATGAAGCCCTGGCCGTTCTGAAGCGTCTTCAGAAGAAGCTGATCGGGAAATGGCAAAGCACCCCCCTGGGAAGTCTTGAACCATCCTTGCCGGTCCGGGTGTCCATGGCCCTGCAGATCGCCAGAACACCGCATCTGTCGATGTCGGGCCTGGACGCCGGTTACTATGGGCGTTCACTTTATGACGATGTCGGAATCATTTTGTATAACCAGCACGTGGGCCGCGAAATCCCCATGGATTTCACCCCCGAATACGACCTGCAAGGCGATTTCGAGACCTGGCTTTTAGCCCCATGGAAATGGTACCGGTTCCGCCACATGCGCGGCTACAGTTGGGAAGCCATCGAGCGCTATGAACACTCCCGAGATAGGGACCATTCAATCCCTGACATGACCGTCCCGCGCGCTTTCCCCCCGTCGCCCCAATCATCGCCCTATGGCTTCACGGGATTGATCGCCCGCGATGAAATCAACCACCTGAAAACTGATCGCCGTCTGGTCCGCCAAGTCAGCCTTGTCTTGTTGAACTGGGCCGACACCGCTTCGGCCAAATGGTGGCAGCGGACCTTAAGTCTCAAAAGTGCATTTGCCGCCGAAGCCCTGCATCGCGTCGTCATGCTGAACCGCTACGAAAGCGGCGGGGACCTGAACGGCACCCCCTTGGGCAAACGCGCCTTCACGCTTTTGCACAAGCGCTTTCCCAAATCGGAATGGACCAAGAAAACGCCCTATTGGTATGACGGGCGCAAGGAAGAAACCGACTAGGAGCGAGCTTTCTTTTCCCAACCACCGCGTTCGGTCTGCTGGTAATAGACCAGTTGATGCCCCTCGCCTTTCCAGGCTTTCCAACGTTCGCGCGCCGCCAGGACGGCGGTTTCGTCATTACCGTCGAACAAATCCAGACAGCGGTCCCAGCCATCCAGGCTGGTGGGGCGGGCGCCGTCACACAGGACCAGGACGGTAGCGGAATTGGGGTTTTCTTCCGCTTGGGTCAACCAGATGGGCTGGGATTGCGCCTCGCCATCCCGCGCCGAGCCGTGGGGCAGCCACGAATCGTCGGCATAGGTCCACAACAGGGCGTTCAGATGCTCGACCCGTTCCTCGGAGCCGGCGCGCACCACCACGCGCATGCCGGCCTGCGCCGCCTTTTCCAATAGCTTGGGCAGGGCTTGGTCCAAGGGCATGCGCAGCAAGTGGTAAAAGCCGATCTGGGTCATGACCGCACTTTAGCCCCCGGCCAACGCGTCGAACAAGCGCACACCGAAACCCACCGCCCCCTTGGGGCCGAAAGCATGCTCATCGTCGCTTTCCGAAACGCCGGCAATGTCCAGATGGGCCCAGGGGACGCCCGGACTGACGAAATGCTGCAGGAAACGCGCCGCGTCGTCATTGTCGGGCACCGGTCCCCAACCGCAATTCTTCCAGTCCGCCACATCGGAACGGAAATCGTCGTCGCAGGCCGCCGACAACGGCAAGCGCCACAAGGGTTCGTCCTCGTCCCGCCCCAGTTTCAACAGCTTGGCGGCCAGGGCATCACGATTACTGTAAAGCCCGGCGTGATGACGTCCGAGCACGCGGACCACCGCCCCGGTCAGGGTGGCGGCATCGACCAAGGCACGGGGCTTCAAGGTGGCGCAGGCCCAGGACAAGGCATCGGCCAAGACCAGCCGGCCCTCGGCGTCGGTGTCCACCACCTCGACGGTCAGACCTTTGTGCGAGCGGATGATGTCGCCGGGGCGCAGCGCGCCCGAACCCGGCATGTTCTCGGCAACGGCCAGAACGCCGACCACCTGGGTCTTGGCGCCGCGCAGGGCGACGGCTTTCAGGGCGCCGACCACCGCCGCCGCGCCGCCCATGTCGCCCTTCATTTCTTCCATATGATCGGCCGGCTTGATGGAAATACCGCCGGTATCAAAGGTGATGCCCTTGCCCACCAGCACCAACGGCTTTTCGTCCGCCATACCACCATTCCAGCGCATCACCACCAGACAGGGCGGGCGGGTGCTGGCTTGGCCCACCGCCGCCAGCAGATTCAGGCCGTGTTCGGCGGGGTTCAGCACTTCGACCGTCACGCCCAAAGCCGTCAGGGCTTGCGCCTGTGCCGCCAGTTCCGCCGGGCCCAACAGATTGCCCGGCGCGGTGATCAGGTCACGGGCCAGGAACACCCCTTGGGCGATGGCTTGCCGCATTTCCCATTGCGCTTGCGCAGCGACGGGATCGGCACAGCGGATCACCACCCGATCCGGCAAGGCCAAGGGGGCGTCGTCATCGTCATGGGAACGGATTTGCGGCGCCCGGTAAGCGCGCAAGATCAGACCATAGGCCAGTTCCACCGCCTGCACCGCAGACAGTGTCAGATCGACCCAAGCCGGGGACGGGCAACCGCGCAGCAACACTGCCAGTTCCGCCCCTTGGGCCCGAGGCTTGGCCTTGGCCAGTTCCACAAGCTGGGGAAGATGGCTGGCCAGCAGGCGCGACGATTTGGCGGCCACCACTTGGGTGGCCGCGTCCTCGCAGACCGGACTGAACTCAATCCTCGTAATGGTCGGCCACCAGACGGTCCAACAGACGAACACCAAACGCCGTCGCCCCCTTGGCGCAGGTGGCGGTGTCCTTCTTCGACCACGCGGTCCCGGCGATGTCCAGATGGGCCCAGGCCACGTCGCCGACGAAGCGCTTGAGGAACTGGGCGGCGGTGATGGAGCCGCCTTCGCGACCGCCCACGTTCTTCATGTCGGCGATGTCGGATTTCAGCTGCTTGTCATAGGCGTCGCCCATGGGCAGACGCCACAGGCTTTCACCCACCGCCGAACCGGCCTTGGTCAGGCTGTCGGCCAGCTTGTCGTTGTTGGAAAACAAGCCGGCATGTTCACCCCCCAGCGAGATGATGATCGCCCCGGTCAGGGTGGCCAGATCGACCATGATCTTCGGCTTGTAGGTTTCCTTGGTGTACCAAAGGGCGTCGGCCAGGACCAAGCGGCCCTCGGCGTCGGTGTTGATCACCTCGATGGTCTGACCCGACATCGACGTCACCACGTCGCCGGGACGCTGGGCGTTGCCCGACGGCATGTTTTCCACCAGACCGACCACGCCGATGACGTTGGATTTGGCTTTACGCCCGGCCAAGGCCTTCATGGCGCCGATCACCGCGCCGGCACCGGCCATGTCCCACTTCATGTCTTCCATGCCGCCGGCCGGCTTGATCGAGATGCCGCCGGTGTCGAAGCACACGCCCTTGCCGATGAAGGCGACGGGCTGCGCGTCCTTGTCCTTGGCGCCCATCCAGCGCATGACCACCAGCTGGCTTTCGCGATCAGACCCCTGGCCGACGCCCAGAAGCGAGCCCATGCCCAGCTTCTTCATCTGCTTTTCGCCCAGGATTTCCACCTCGACGCCCAATTCGCTCAGCGCCTTGCACTGGGCGGCCAGACTTTCCGGATAGATGACATTGGCCGGTTCCGAGACCACGTCGCGGGTCAGGAACACGCCCTCGGCAATGGCTTCCAGGGGCGCGAAGGCGGATTTGGCGCCGGAAGCGGCGGTCAACACCGCCAGCTTCTTCACCGACGGCTTGTCTTCCTTCTTTTCCTTGGTGAAGTACTTGTCGAAACGATAGGACCGCAGCAACGCACCGAAAGCGACATTGGCGGCGAAATCGGCTTCGTCGATCTTCAGGCCGGGCACCGCATCGACGGCGATGGCAACCTGCGTGTCACCCGAGGTCAAGGCCTGGGCCAGACCGGTGCCGCCGAAGCTTTGCGCCGCCTGGGAATCGATGGCTTCGGCCTTGCCCAAGCCCACCAGCACCACCCGGCTGACCTTGGCACCGGCCGGGGCCAGGATGGTCAGCACCTGATCCTTCTTGCCATTAAACTTGGACGCGTCCAGCGCCCGCTTGATGCCGCCTTGGGACAAATCGTCCAGGGCCTGGGCGGTGGGGGTGAACACCTTGTTTTCCAAGACACCGACGACGACGGCGCCCTGGTCGGGCAATTGCGGCTTGGCGAAGCTGATTTTCATGGAAGAGAGGTCCTTTGCGGGAATTCCTTTCTTCCAATGTAGCGCCCTGGCGCGTTACGGCAAGGGCGAAGGCGGCGTATGCACGCCATGGGGTTGGTCGATGGCGGCCTTTTCCTCGGCCAGTTCCTCTTGCTCCATGGTCTTGCCGCCGGCCATCAGGAACACCAGGCCACCGGGCAGCGCGGTCACCATGGTGACGATGCCGAAGATGATGGACAGCACGATGGCCGAATGGTCGGCCACCCCAACAAAGCTGAAAGCGGTGACCATGGCGGTCTCCCGCACCCCCCAGCCGGCGATGGAAATGGGCAGGGTCATCACCAGGATCACCGGCGGCACCAGGACCAGGGTATCCAGCACGTGGACATCCAGCCCCAAACCGATGGCCAGCACATAGACCGCCAGGGACAGATTGGCATGGCCGAACAAGGCCACCACCAAGGTTCCCAGGCTCCAGGCCGGATGGAAGAACAGCTTGCGGGTATCAGCGGCCAATTGCACCAGCCCGCGAACCAATGACCAGCGATGCAGGGATTCCGGCAATTTGTCCAAGGACGCCAGCACCAGGATGCCGATGACACAGATGGCCAGAAGCATGGGGAACACCCAGACGCCGGGCAGATCGGGGATCCGGGTCATCAAGATCGGCTGGGTCAGGCAGACCAGCAAAACCAGGGCGAACACCGTCATGGCGCGTTCCAGCGCCACCGAATTCACCGATGTGGCCAAGGACAGACCGGCACGACGGGAAAACCACATGCGTACGGCGTCGCCGCCCACCGCGCCGGGCAACACGATGGAAAAGAACACACCGATGTAATAGACCGCCGCCGTGGACGACCAGCGGAAACAGGCTTCAAGCGCTCGCAGCACCAAGCCCCAGCGCACGGCGCCCAAGGCGATCTGCAACTGCATCAGCACCAGGGCCAGCACCACCATGCCGACATCCATGGCCTTGGCCTGTTCCCAGGCACTGGGCAGGTCCACCTTGGACAACACCCAGGCGATCAAACCGACGGAGATACCGCCCTTCAAAATCCAGGGCAGAAGACGCTTGAGCATGAAAAGCCTGCTTTACCGGCGAAAACGCAGCCGGTTTAACACATCACCGTTTCAGGCGCACGGGCAAACGCTTGCGCCCCCAATCGCCGGGTTGGCCGTCGAACACCCCCGGCAAAGGGGTCCGACAGGATTGGCAACACCCGTTTCCATCCAGCCCCCAGGCGGTCAATTGGTACCAGTCGCGACCGATCAGCCGCGCCCCGCAGACGGGGCAATAGGTGCTGCCGCCGTCCTCGTCATGGACGTTGCCGGTATAGACGAAGGCCAAACCGGCATCACGCGCGATCTGGCGGGCCCGGGTCAGGGTGGCGGAGGGAGTGTTGGCGATGTCGCGCATCTTCCAGTCGGGGTGGAAGGCGCTGAAATGCAGCGGCACATGGGGGCCCAACTCGCGCATGATCCACTGGGACATGGCCGACAATTCGGCGTCGGAATCGTTCTGGCCGGGAATCAGCAAGGTGGTGATCTCGAACCAGACCTGGGTTTCGTGTTTCAGATAGACCAAGGTGTCCAGCACGTCGGCCAGATGGCCACCGCACAATTGATGGTAAAAGCCTTCGGAGAACGCTTTCAGATCGACGTTGGCGGCGTCCATGTGGGCATAGAACTCGGCCCGGGCGGCGGGCGCCATGTAGCCGGCGGTCACCGCCACGTTCTTGATGCCCAATTCCCGACAGGCGATGGCGGTGTCGATGGCGTATTCCATGAACACCACCGGATCGTTGTAGGTATAGGCCACCGACCGGCATTTCAGTTGGGCGGCGGCCCGCGCGATCAGTTGGGGGGCGGCGAAATCATTCAGCCGGTCGATTTCGCGCGCCTTCGAGATGTCCCAGTTCTGGCAAAACTTGCAGGTCAGGTTGCAGCCGGCGGTGCCGAAGGAAAACACCGGGGTGCCGGGCAGGAAATGGTTCAGCGGTTTCTTTTCGATGGGATCGACGCAAAAGCCCGACGAGCGGCCATAGGTGGTCAGCACCATTTGGTCCCCGTCACGCGCCCGGACGAAACACAGACCGCGCTGTCCGTCGTTCAATTTGCAAAAGCGCGGACAGACGTCGCATTGGATGCGGCCGTCTGCCAGTCCATGCCAGTGACGGGCGGGAAAATGCGATCCCTGCAAATCTGCGTTCATGGCCGAACCCGTGCTATGATGGCGCCAGTCACCGAACAGGGGCGCCGCCATGACCACTATACGCCCGAGTGCCGTCGCCGGCATGTTCTATCCGCAAGACGCTGCCCAGGCCATGCGTCAACTGGACCAATGCTGGGCCGATGCCCAGCCGCACCCCGAACTGGGGGTACCCAAGGCGATCATCGCCCCCCATGCCGGCTGGGTCTATTCCGGGGCGGTGGCGGCCAGCGCCTATGCCCTGCTGAAACCGGCCCGCGGCGTCATCACCCGCGTGGTCCTGTTGGGGCCAAGCCATCGCGTCGCCTTTCGCGGCATGGCCATCAGCGAAGCCGACGCCTGGGCCTCGCCCTTGGGCTCGGTCAAACTGGACCGTGCCGCCATCGCCCAGGTGATCGGCAAGGTGCCCATGGTGGGGACGCTGGAACAGGCCCATGCCCAGGAACATTCCCTGGAAGTGCATCTGCCCTTTTTGCAAAAGATGCTGGGGGATTTTTCGCTGATCCCGGTGGTGGTCGGCGACGCCGCCCCCGAACAGGTGGCCGCTTTGCTGGAAGCGCTGTGGGGCGGGACCGAGACCCTGATCGTGGTGTCCACCGATTTGTCCCATTACCTGGATTACGACGCCTGTCACGATCTGGACCGGCGCACCCGCGACGCCATCGAGACTTTGGACCCGGCGGCTTTGTCCCGCGAACAGGCCTGTGGGCGCATGCCCATGGGCGGATTGCTGCTGGCGGCCAAGCGGCGCGACATGACCATCACCACTTTGGACCTGCGCAATTCCGGCGACACCGCCGGCCCCAAGGACAAGGTGGTGGGATACGGCGCCTGGGCGTTGTACGAACCCGAACCGGCCGACATCCGCGACATGGGTCCGCTTTTGCTGGAACTGGCGCAGGCCGCCATCCAGGCCCAGTTGGATCATGGCCAGGCGGTGGACGCCCATGCCGGCTCCGACATGCCGGCCGCTTTGCGTCAACCCGGCGCCTGTTTCGTCACCTTGAAGAAACACGGCCAGTTGCGCGGCTGTATCGGCTCGCCCCAGGCTTGGCGACCGCTGGCCGAGGATGTGTGTGACAACGCCGTGAAAGCCGCCTGCCGCGACCCGCGCTTCCCCCCGGTCACCGCCGCCGAATGGCCCGAGGTGACAATGTCGGTCTCGGTGTTGACTCCGCCCGTTCCCATGACCATCGCCGGCCAGGACGATTTGCTGGCGCAATTGCGCCCCGGCATCGACGGATTGATCATCGAGGACGGGGGAAAACGCGCCTTGTTCCTGCCCAGCGTCTGGGAACAATTGCCCGACAAACGCCAATTCCTGGGCCATCTGAAACTGAAGGCCGGCATGACAGCCGATCATTGGTCGCCCGGCTTTCGGGCCCAGCGTTTCGAAGCGGTTGAAATCAAACCCCTGGCCCACTAGCCTGCCGTCCTTGCCTTCTTGAACGGATTCCTGCCTTGCTCGACCTGCTGCCCGCCCTAGAAACCGCCGCCCGCGACGCCGGTCGCGTCATCATGGACATCTACGCCCAGGACTTCGCCGTCCACTTCAAGGGCGAGAACGATCCGGTGACCGCCGCCGACGGCCAGGCTGAAGCGGTGATCCTGCCGGTGCTGCGGCACTTGACCCCGCACATCCCCATCGTCGCCGAGGAAGAGGCCGCCGCTGGACGCATCCCCGACGTCACCGGTGATTTCTGGTTGGTGGACCCGCTGGACGGCACCAAGGAATTCGTCAAGAAAAACGGCGAGTTCACCGTCAATATCGGCCTGATCCAAGGTGGCGTGCCGGTTCTGGGGGTGGTTTACGCCCCGGCACTGGACGTTATGTGGGCCGGCGCCGGTTCTCAGGCTTGGCGCCAGGACGCCCAAGGCCGCAAGTCCATCCACTGCCGCAAGGCCCCGTCCGCAGGCGCCGTGGTGCTGGATTCGCGCTCGCATCGCGCCGCCGACCGTCTGGCGGCGTTCATGGACACCCTGCCCGGCGCCAAAGTGGAAAACGCCGGGTCGTCGTTGAAATTCTGCCGCATCGCTGAAGGCAGCGGTGATTACTATCCGCGCTTCGGCCCCACTTGCGAATGGGATACGGCAGCCGCCGACGCGGTGCTGCGGGCCGCCGGCGGCGAAGTGGTGAGCTGGGACGACGTCCCCCTGGGATACGGCAAGCCAAAATTCCTGAACCCGGATTTCCTGGCCCGCGCCAAGGTGTAACCCCCCGGACGGGCTGGGCGGCCCCACTCGCAAGTATCGGCACAATAACATGACGCAGTGCGATATTTAGCGCCGCATCATTATTCCGCCCTTCGCAGTAACATTGTACTGCCACCAAATATCGTTTGCATATCAGGCTCTCCTTATTAAGGCCACCCGTCAGCAGGCGGCCCACCAAAGGGAGGTTCCTCGATGTTCAAACCCACCGTTCCGGCCTGGGCCGGACGCTTCCTGATCGCGCCCTGGGCGCTGGTCGCCGCCGACGCGGCACCGGCCTGGGCGACCAACGGTTATTTCTCCAACGGCTACGGCGCGCCTTCCAAGGCCATGGCGGGATCCGGGGTGGCCATGGGCGAAGGCCCGCTGGCCTCCGCCCAGAACCCGGCCTTGGGCAGTTCCGTCGGCAATGTCGCCGGCTTGTGCTTCACCTCGTTCATGCCCCATCGCGACGTCACCAACGAAGGCACCGGCGGCCTGAAGAACGGCTCGTTCGAAAGCGAGAACGAATTCTTCGAAATCGTCTGCGGCGGCGCCAATTACATGGTCGACGACAAGACGTCGGTGGGCTTGTTGATGTTCGGCAATGGCGGCATGAACACCGAATACAAGGACAACGTCTTCGTCCCCGGCTTTGGCAGCGGCACGTCGCCCTTGGGGGTCGATCTGGCGCAGGCCTTCTTCTCGTTCAACGTAGCGCACAAATTCGACAACAATGTCAGCCTGGGCTTCGCCCCGGTTCTGGCGGTGCAGCGTTTCAAGGCCTATGGGCTCGAAATGTTTTCCGGAGCCTCCACCGATTCGGCCCACTTGACCGGCAACGGCTATGACTGGTCCACCGGCGGCGGCTTCAAGCTGGGCGCCACCTGGGACGCCACCCCCTGGCTGTCCCTGGGCGTGGCCTATCAGTCGCGCATGTGGATGAGCAAACTGGACAAATATTCCGGCCTGTTCGCCGAACAGGGCGATTTCGACATCCCGTCCTTCATCAACGAAGGTATCGCCATCAAGCCCCATCGCGATTGGGCGGTGACCCTTGAACATCAGCGCATCTTCTATGAAGACGTCGCCTCGCTCAGCAATTCCCACGCCCGATCTTCCGGTGCGTTGCGCCTGGGCAGTGACGACGGCGGCGGTTTCGGCTGGAACAACATGGACATCTATCGCCTGGGCGTGCAGTGGCAGGCCGATCCGGCCCTGACCTTGCGGGCCGGCATCAGCCACGCCACCAGCTTCACCGATGGCCAGGAAGTACTGTTCAACATCCTGGCGCCGGCCACACCCACCACCCATGTGGGCGTCGGCGCCACCTGGCATCTGGACGAGAAGTGGTCGTTGACCGGATCGTTCGCCCACGCCTTCTCGCATGAGCTGAGTGGCTCGAACCCAGCCATGAATGCCAATCAGACCACCAAATTGCGCATGGACCAGGACGAGTTGGCCATCGGCTTTTCCTATAAGTTCTGACCCTTTTCCGCGTGCCTAGGAATGTTCTATGGTGCGGGCATGAGCCAATTTCCGACCCGTGCCCGCATCGAACAGGCAAGTGACGCCTCCATCGCCTTGGCCGGCGACATGCTGCGCCATGGCCAATTGGTGGCCTTTCCCACCGAAACCGTCTATGGCCTGGGGGCGGACGCCACCGACGATCGGGCGGTGGCCGCCATTTATGCCGCCAAGGGCCGCCCCAGTTTCAACCCGCTGATCGTCCACGTGGCCGACCTGGCCGATTGCCCCGCTTTGGTGCGGATGGATGAACGGGCGCGCAACGTCGCCGCCCAGTTCTGGCCCGGCCCGCTGACCCTGGTCCTGCCGCGGGCCGAACACTCGCCGGTATCGTTGTTGGCCAGCGCCGGACTGGACACCCTGGCCATCCGCCTGCCCGGCCACCCGGTGGCCAGGGCAATCATCGCCGCATCCGGGCGCCCCATCGCCGCCCCCAGCGCCAACCGCTCGGGCGCCGTCAGCCCCACTTTGGCCGAACACGTGGCGGAAAGCCTGGGCGGACGCGTCGGATTGATCGTCGATGGCGGCGCCTGCCGGGTGGGGGTGGAATCCACCGTGCTGGACCTGTCCACCCCGCGTCCGACCTTGTTGCGCCCCGGCGGCGTCACCGCCGAACAGTTGGAAGCGGTTCTGGGCCAGCCCTTGGCCTGTCCGCACCAAGATGAAGAGGCGCCGAAAAGCCCCGGCATGCTGGCCAGCCATTACGCCCCCGGCCTGCCGGTGCGGCTGGACGCCGTCACCAATGCCGCCGACGAGGCGTTGCTGGGGTTCGGCGCCATGGATTGCACCATGAACCTGTCTCCGTCCGGAGACATGCAGGAAGCGGCGGCCAATCTGTTCGCCTTTTTGCGCCGCTTGGACGATCGTCGGTTCACCGCCATCGCCGTCGCCCCCATTCCCGAACGTGGCCTGGGGATCGCCATCAACGACCGCCTGCGCCGCGCCGCCGCCCCCCGGAGCTGACCATGAGCCTGATCCCCACCCTGAAAGCCTTGTTGGGCGAGGCGCATGTGTTGACCGAGGCGACGGACCAAGAAGCCTATCTGGTGGAAGAGCGCGGCCTGTATCGGGGCCAGACCCTGGCGGTTCTGCGCCCCGCCGACACCGCGCAACTGGCCGCCGCCATGGCGGTGTGCGCCGATGCCAAGGTGGCGGTGGTGCCCCAGGGCGGCAATACCGGATTGTGCGGCGGGGGGGTGCCGGAGGCGGGGTCGGTGGTGATGTCCACCGAACGGCTGAATCGTATCCGCGAGGTGGATGCCGCCAATTTCACCATGATCGTCGAGGCCGGATGCGTACTGGCCAACGTCCAGCAGGCCGCCGACCAGGCCGGATGCCTGTTCCCGCTGTCCCTGGGGGCGGAAGGGTCGTGCCGCATCGGCGGCAATTTGTCCACCAATGCCGGGGGCGTCGGCGTGCTGCGCTATGGCAACACCCGCGACTTGACCCTGGGACTGGAAGTGGTGCTGCCCGACGGGCGTATCTGGAACGGCCTGCGGTCCTTGCGCAAGGACAATACCGGCTATGACCTGAAACATTTGTTCATCGGTGCCGAGGGCACCTTGGGCATCATCACCGCCGCCAGCTTGAAACTGTTCCCCAAACCCGCCGAACGGGCCACCGCGCTGATCGCCTTGCCCGATCCGGCGGCGGCGTTGGCGGTGCTGTCCGCCGCCCGGCGGCAATCGGGCGACGCGGTCACCGCCTGCGAATTGGTGCCGCGCATCGGTCTGGAACTGGGCTTGGCCCACGTGGCCGGAGTGCGCGATCCCTTCGACCAGCCCCATCCCTGGTACCTGCTGCTGGAATTGTCGTCGTCGCGGCAAGCCGGCCTGCAACAGGCGTTGGAAGACATCTTGGCGGAAAGCTTCGAACAAGACATCGCCCTGGACGCCGTGCTGGCCCAATCGGGCGAACAACGCACCGCCTTCTGGCGGATCCGCGAAGGGGTGCCGGAAGCCCAAAAAAAGGAAGGCGGGTCCATCAAGCACGACGTCGCCGTACCGGTCAGCCGGGCGCCGGAAATGATCGAACGCTGCACCCGGGCGGTCCAAGCCGCCATGGACGGGGTGCGCGTGGTGGCTTTCGGCCATGTGGGCGACGGCAACATCCACTTCAACCTGACCCAGCCGGTGGGGGCCGACAAGGCCGGCTTCCTGGAGCGCTGGGCCGAAATGAACCACATCGTCCATGACATCGTCGCCGAGTTGCAAGGCTCGGTGTCGGCCGAGCACGGCATCGGACAACTGAAAATAGCCGAGATGGCCCGCTACAAATCCGACGTGGAACTGGACCTGATGCGCCGTGTCAAGCACGCCTTGGACCCCGAGGGGTTGATGAACCCCGGAAAGGTGCTGCCTTAGGCCCAAGACCAACAGCGTGTCGACACCGGGCAGATTCCCTTTGGTCGCCGCCCCGGTGCTGTCTATAATCCGGCCGCCATGATGGGAATTACGCGCTATATCCTGCGTCAACTCGCAGTGGGGATGGTCTTCGTCTCCGCGGCGCTGGCCTGTGTCTTGTGGCTGACCCA
Source organism: Rhodospirillaceae bacterium UBA6219 (assembly GCA_002435715.1). GTDB lineage: Bacteria > Pseudomonadota > Alphaproteobacteria > Rhodospirillales > Magnetospirillaceae > Magnetospirillum. Next base: position 16,971 of record DISD01000101.1, on the reverse strand, counting down.
GTCCCTGCGCCTGATCGAGATGATCGTCACCCAAGGCATCTCGGTGGGGACCTTCCTGCTGCTGACCGGCATGTTGATGCCGTCCTTCCTGGTGGTCATCATCCCCATCGCGCTGTTCGCCGTCATCTTGTTCACCTACAACAAGCTGAACAGCGACCGCGAATTGGTGGTGCTGCGTTCCGCCGGTCTGTCCAACTGGGCCTTGGCCCGGCCGGCCCTGATCTTGGCGGGAATCGCCACCATCGTCGCCTATGCCCTGTCCCTGTGGGTCATTCCCCTGACGGTGCAAAGCTTCCGCGAATTGCAGTGGAGCATCCGCAACGACATTTCCAACATCTTGTTGCAGGAAGGCAGCTTCAACAAATTCGGCAATGGCCTGACCATCTATTTGCGGGCCCGCAACGGCGATGGCGAGTTGTTGGGCATCTTGGTCCATGACCGCCGCAATCCGGACAAGCCGGTCACCTTGATGGCCGAAAAAGGTGCCATGGTGTTCACCGACCAGGGGCCCCGCATCCTGATGATCAACGGCAACCGCCAGCAATTGCCCACCGGCACCGGCCAGTTGTCGGTCCTGAACTTCGATTCGTACACGGTCGACCTGAACACCGCCCAAGGCGATACGGGGCCGCGCTTCCGCGACGCCCGCGAGCGATCCATGGTCGAATTGTTCAACGCCAACCGGGCGGAACTGGGCGATACCGATTATCGCCGCGCCAAGGTCGAGTTCCACCAGCGCCTGACCTCGCCGCTTTATTGCCTGGGCTTCGCCCTGATCGCCCTGGTCAGCCTGTTGACCGCCTCGTTCGACCGCCGGGGCCAGACCGTCACCATCCTGACCGCCATCGGCTTGATGGTGGCGACCCAGGCCGCCGCCCTGGGGCTGGCCAATTTGGCCTCGGCCAATCCGGCCTTCCTGGCCAGCCTTTACATCCTGGCGGCGGTGCCGCTGGTCTTGGGTGTTTGGGGCTTGACCCGCCCGCCGCGCGCCAATCTGTTCCGCCGCCGGTTTTCGGCGCAACCGGTTTAGGGATGCTGACACCATGAAGAAACTGCATCCCGCCTTGTTCATTGCCGGTCTGGTGGCCAGTTCACCAGCCTTGTCGGCCTCTCCCAGCGACGTGGGGAGCTGGGGCGACGCTTGGGGGGATGAAGCCGCCGCCCCACCGGCGACCAATACCCCTCGTCCCGCGCGAACCGAAGTGCCACGGACGACGCCTCCCACAGCCCCCTCTGTCAGCTCAGCCCCGTTGCCCAGCGGCCCACGTCCTGCCGATGTGGGGGGCTGGGGCGACGCCTGGGGTTCCGAACCGGTTCGCAGCGCCACTCCCAACGCCGCACGGACCCAAATTCCGCAATCCATGCCCAATGTTCGTCCGCAGGCTGCGCCGACGACGACGACGGGCCCCCGCCCCTCCGACGTGGGTGGCTGGGGCGACGCCTGGGGGGCTGACGCGGCCAGCCGTTCGACAAGCCCGGCACCCGCCGTCAACGTGGGCACCATCCCCACCGCCAGCCCGCCGCCAGCCCAATCGATTCCCAGTGTCGCCGTCACCGAAGACAACCGTCTGGCCGTCAACGCCCAAATCCCCACCGCCCAGGGGGAAGGTGACGAACCCGTCCAACTGACCGCCGACCAGATCATCCACGACCGGGAATTGGGCATCGTCACCGCCAAGGGGCGGGTGGAAATCGTCCAGACCAACAACCGGACCCTGGTCGCTGACACGGTCAGCTACAACCTGAAGCAGGATATCATCGCGGCGTCGGGGAACGTGGTGCTGACCGAACCCACCGGTGAAGTGGCTTTCACCGATTATTTCGAGCTGACCGGCGACTTCAAGGACGGCGTCGCCCAGGGCATCAAGGTGATCCTGGCCGATTCCTCGCGCATTGCCGCCACCAGCGGCATTCGTGTCGGCGGTGACCGCACCGATTTCGAGAACGGCATCTATACCGCCTGCGAGCCCTGCCGCCGTCAGCCTGACCGTACCCCGCTGTGGACGGTCAAGGCGGTCCGCGTCACCCACAATCAGGCCGACCAGGAAATCGAATATCGCGACGCCTGGATGGAATTCGCCGGCATTCCGGTGATGTACACCCCTTATATGTCGCATCCGGACCCCACGGTGCGGCGCCGCAGCGGCTTTTTGATGCCCACGGCCAGCATGTCGTCCACGCTGGGGGCCAACGTGTCAGTCCCTTATTACTGGGCCGTCGCCGACAACCAGGACTTCACTTTCACGCCCCGCTTCTTGTTCCCCAGTTCGAGCTCCACCAAGGTTCCGGATCTGGACCGCAAGGGGCGGTCGGTCCTGCAGCGCGTGGTGCTGAACGGGGAACACCGGTGGGAGGGAACCCAGGGTGAAACCAAGACGGTCGCCAGTTTGACCGCCGACAAATATTCGGCCGACTTGCGCGGCCACGTCGATGCCACCGGGCGTTTCGACCTGAGCAACGTCTGGCGCGCCGGTTATCAGCTGCAGCGTTCCAGCGACGACACCTATACCGGCATCTATGGCTATTCCTTCCAGCGCAACCAGCCGTGGCTGACCTCACGCCCTTATGTGGAAGGTTTCGGCCGCCGCAATTACGCGCTTTTGGAAGCCTTCTCGTACCAGGGTCTGCGGGAACAAGACGATCCCAGTTCGTCGCCGCTGGTCCTGCCCCACATGACGTTCAGTCACATCGGCATGCCGTCGTCACGTGGCGGTTATTGGACCGTGGATTCGGACATGCTGTCCTATGCCCGCAGCGAAGGCCTTGCCGCCAATCGCTTGTCCACCAAGGTGGCCTGGAACCGCCCTTTCCTGGGCCGCATGGGTGACATCACCGATTTCAGCGCATCGGTGCGCGGCGACGCCTACCACGCTGACCATTTGGACAACAATGACGGCTCGGCCAACACCGCCCGCGCCATCCCGCAAATGTCGTTGAATTGGCGCCAACCGTTCATCCGGCAAAGCGCCACCATGCCGCAAATCATCGAACCGTTGCTGATGGTTGCCGCCAGCCCCAATGGCGGCAATCCGCGCAAACTCCCCAACGAAGATTCCCAGACCTTCGAATTGGACGAGATCAACGTGATGAGCCCGGACCGTATGACCGGCCTGGATCGGGTTGAAGGCGGTATCCGTGGCGGTTACGGCCTGCGATGGAGCGCCTATCCCACCCGCGGTGGCTACGTCAACGCGCAAGTGGCGCAAGGCTGGCGGGCGCGTAAGGATTCCACCTATGCCCCGGGCCAGGGTTTCGACGATTACCTGTCCGATTATGTCGGACGTCTGGATATTGCCCCGACGGGTAATCTGGCACTGTTGAACCGTGTCCGCCTGGACAAGGATACCCTGAGCTTACGGCGGAACGAGAACACCCTCAGCGTCGGCTCACCCTTGCTCAGATTTTCCACCACCTACCTGATGTTGGAAAAATCAGGCACCGCCGAGCAAACTTTCGACCGTCGCCATGCTCTGATCAACACATTGACGTCGGATATCTCGCGCTATTGGCAATTGATGGCCACCGTCTCGTCGGATTTGACCAATGGCGGCGACGTGCAAAGCTGGGGCGGCAAGGCCACTTATTCGGATGAATGTTTCGCCTTCGTCACCGATTTGCGCCGAACCACCACCCAGGACCGCGACGACATGGCGGGCTACACTCTGACATTCAACATTGTGTTCCGCACCTTGGGCGACGTGCCGCTCAACGTGTTCTAGATCACGCTGCGGGCGAAGCGAATTCGCCGGCGACAGGAAGGACGTGGCATGTTTTCTCGTTTCATCGCCCCTTGCGTCATGGCCGCCACCTTGGCCTTTTCAGCGTTCCACCACAGCGCGCAGGCGCAATTGATCGACCGAGTCGTCGCTGTGGTCAACGACGAAGCCATTTCGTTCCGCGACCTTGACGCGCGTCTACGCCTGGCCCTGGTGTCGTCCAACATTCCTGACACCCAGGACGCCCGCAAGCGCATCCTGCCGCAAGTCCTGCGCAAGATGATCGACGAGCGCCTGCAATTGCAGGAAGCGCAAAAGCAAAACATCTCGCTCAGCAACGCCGACATCGACAACGCCGTCGCCATGATCGAGCAGCAAAACGGCATGCCGCGCGGCGTCTTGCTGCCCTCTTTGGCCCGCCAGGGAATCGACCCGGCCCGTGTCCGCGAACAAATCAAGGCGGACATGACCTGGATTCGCCTGGTCAGCCGCATGGCGGCCTCGCAGATCAAGATCGGCGAAGAGGAAGTCAACGACCGCCTGCAAAGCATCTCCGAACGCCAAGGCCAGCGCGAGGTCCGTGCCGCTGAAATCTACCTGCCGGTGGAAAATCCCGAACACGAGGCGGAAGCCCGCGCCCTGGGGGAAAAACTGCTGGAAGGCCTGCGTTCCGGAACCCCGTTCTCGGCCCTGGCCCGCCAATTCTCGCGGGCGCCGACCTCGGCCAATGGCGGTCTGTTGGGCTGGGTGTCGCCGGGCATGGTGGACGACGAAGTCTCGGCCATCCTGGAACGCCTGGAACGTGGTCAGACCTCGGAACTGGTCCGCACCTCGACGGGCTTCGTCATCTTGACGGTTCTGGAAACCCGCATCGTCGGTCAAAGCGTCGATCCGGAAAACAGCTCTGTCACCTTGTCGCGGATGGTTCTGCCCACTCCGCCCGGTGCGCCCCCAAAGGCGGAATTGATGGAACGCGCGGTCAAGTTGACCCAGGGCACCCCCAATTGCGCGGCCTTCGACGCCTTGGGTGCCAAGGCCGGCGCGGCGGTCAACCGGATCGGCCCGACGCGGTTGGGTGAATTGCCGACCGAGATGAAGCGCATCGTCACCGGACTTCGTGTCAACCAGGTTTCCGCCCCTATCGACAGCAAGGAAGGCATCATCGTCACCATGGTCTGCGACTTCCAGGAATCCCTGGTCGTCACCCCGCCAACGGCCGAACAGGTCCGGCGTCAGATCGAGGAAGAACGTCGCGACATGCTGGGCCGGCGCTATATCCGCAATCTGCGCCGCGCCGCCTTCATCGACGTCCGCATGTGACGCCATCGCCATGACGACGCCCAAGCCCCTGGCCCTGACCATGGGCGAGCCGGCGGGGATCGGCGGCGAGCTGACGCTGATGGCTTGGCTGCGCCGGGATCGCCTGCGCCGCCCCTTCGTCGCGTTGGACGATCCCGACCGCCTGGCCCGTTTGGCCGCGCGGTTGGGGTGGGACGTGCCCCTGGTGCAGGTCGGCGACGTGTCGGAAGCCAGCGCGCATTTCGCCCGATCGCTGCCGGTCTTGCCCCATCGTCTGGCGGTTCCGGCTGAACCGGGAACACCCGATGCCGCCAACGCCCCGGCGGTGATCGGTTCCATTCGCCATGCCGTCGAATTGACGCAAGCCGGCCTTTGCGCCGCAATGGTCACCAATCCCATCAACAAGGCGGCGCTGTATCAGACCGGCTTCGCCTTTCCCGGCCACACCGAATATCTGGCCCATCTGCTGGGGGTGGAGGGGGCCGAGGTGATGATGCTGGCCTGCCCGCAATTGCGGGTGATCCCGGTCACCATCCACGTTTCCCTGGCCCAAGCGGCGGCCAACCTGACCAGCCAGGCCATCATCCATGCCGGCCAAGTGGCCGCCGCGGCCCTGCGACAGGATTTCGGCATCGACCGGCCACGACTGGCGGTGGCCGGCCTGAACCCCCATGCCGGAGAAAACGGCGCCATGGGACGCGAGGATCAGGACATCGTCGCCCCGGCGGTCGCGGCACTCCAGGCGCAAGGCATCGACGCCCGGGGACCGTTGCCGGCCGACACCCTGTTCCACGCCAGAGCCCGGGCCGAATACGACCTCGCCTTGTGCATGTATCACGACCAGGCGCTGATCCCCATCAAGACCATCGATTTCGACGGGGGAGTGAACGTCACCTTGGGGCTGCCCATCATCCGCACCTCGCCCGACCACGGCACCGCCTTTGGCTTGGCGGGACGCGGCCAGGCCAATCCCGACAGCCTGATGGCCGCCCTGAACATGGCCGCCCAAATGGCCGACAACCGGAGCCGCGTTTCGTGACCGACCTGCCCCCCTTGCGCGACGTCCTGGCCGCCCACGGCCTGACGGCCCGCAAATCCCTGGGCCAGCATTTCCTGCTGGATCTGAACCTGACCGGACGCATCGCCCGTGCCTCGGGGCGGCTGGAGGTGGGCACCACCATCGAAATCGGCCCCGGCCCCGGTGGTTTGACCCGCGCTCTTTTGGATGCCGGGGCCCGCCGGGTCATCGCGGTGGAACGCGACGACCGGGCCATCGCCATCCAGAACGAAATCGCCGCCGCTTATCCCGGCCGGCTGGAAATCATCGCCGACGACGCTTTGAAGGTGGACGCCGCCGATCTGGGCGAAGCTCCGCGCCGCGTCGTCGCCAATCTGCCCTACAACATCTCGACGGTGTTGTTGCTGAATTGGCTGCGCCGCATCGACGCCTTCGAAAGCCTGACCCTGATGTTCCAAAAAGAGGTGGTGGACCGCTTGGCCGCCGCCCCGCGCAGTCCTGATTACGGCAGGCTTTCGGTGATCACCCAATGGCTGTGCGAAGTCCGTCCGCTGTTCAACGTCGACAAACGCGCCTTCACCCCGCCGCCCGCCGTCATGTCCACGGTGGTGCAACTGATTCCCCGCCCCCAGCCCCTGGCCCCGGCCCGGTTGGAAAGTCTGGAGCGGGTCACCGCCGCCGCCTTTGGTCAACGCCGCAAGATGCTGCGCTCCAGCTTGAAAGCCCTGGGCAACGCCGAGGCCTTGCTGGAACAAGCGGACATCCCCCCCACCGCGCGGGCCGAGGAATTGAACGTCGAGCAATTTTGCGCTTTAGCGCGCTTGGCGGACCAACCTTAACCTTTCGTAAAGCATTGATTTTGTGGACGAAAGCGCCCGGCATGCTATGGTGGCGTGATGAAACGGTCACACGCCCAACATGCGCACACCGGTCCGGTGGACATCGTCGGTATTCCCGAGCCGGATTTGCGTGCGCATTTGGAACATATCCTTGACCGGGACAGCGTCCATCCGGCCGAACCTCAAAGCTTGCTGGGTCTGGCCCACCACCTGGAACCCGAAGCCCCGAAGGATGGCGACTTTCCGCCCATCGACGAGGTCGAGGGCCACGAGGACATGCTGCCGCAATTGCGCTTGGTCGATGCCCTGCTGGGCAAGATCAACAACGAGACACCCCCGACCGAACGCCGGCCTTTCGCCGAGTTGGTCGCCGCCGAAAAGCACCGTCGTCAACGCCGTAAACGCCTGAGCCGCAACCCGGACAGTCCCGAGGAATTGCCGCCCCCCTCTGCGCAAGCGGAAAACGACCGCCTGTTGCTGGAAGAAATCGGCCGCAAACCCAACCATCCCAACGCCGGCTGGACCGCCGAACCGCAAAGCCCGTCGGCGACGATGTCGGCTGCCGAGGACAGCCCACCGCCCCCATCCTTTTCCGTCGGCGACGAGATGATGGACCTTTATGTCGGCACCCCACCGGCTTTGGCTGTGGAGCAAACGGTGACGCCAGCCCCCGAACCGCCGCCCCCCATTGCCTTGAAAGTCAAACGCAAGGAAAAGGTCGCTCCCCCCCCTGTTGCCGAACCGGCAACACCGTCCCTGACGGATGCCCCGCCGGCCAGTGCCATCACCACGCCTGCCGCCGTCAAGCTTCAGGTCAAAGGTCGAACAGCGGCGGCAGAACCGGTCACGCCGCCCCCCACCGAAGCGGAAGCGCCAAAGTCCGAGGCCCCCAAATCGCCGATCAAACTGAAAGGCAAGCGACGGCGCAACGCCGCCGCCATGCCGACACTGGCGGACGCCCCCGCCCCGGTGGAGACGGTGCCCCAGCCCCCCGAACCGGAAGCCGAGAAACCGGCAGAGACCGCGCCGGTGAGCAAACCGGCCGTCAAGATGAAGGTCAAGGGCAAGCCCAGACGCAATAGCGTCACCGCTCCGGCGCCAACGGAAACTCCCGCTCCAGCGCCAACGGAGACTCCCGCACCAGTGCCGACGGTGCCGCCGCCCCCCGAACCGGAAACCGCAAAACCGGCAGAGGCCGCACCGGTGACCAAGCCGGCGGTCAAGATGAAGGTCAAGGGCAAGCCCAGACGCAATAGCCTCGCCGCTCCGGCGCCGATGGAGACTCCCGCTCCGGCGCCGATGGAGACTCCCGCTCCGGCGGCTTCAGAGATTCCCGTACCGGCGCCGGCGGACATTCCCGCCGCACGAGCTGCGGTGCCGCAGCCCCCCGAACTGGAAGCCGCAAAACCGGCAGAAGCTGCGCCGGAGACCAAGCCAGCGGTCAAGATGAAGGTCAAGGGCAAGCCCAGACGCAATAGCGTCGCCGCTCCGGCGCAGACGGACATTCCCGCTCCGGCGCAGACGGACATTCCCGCTCCGGCGCCAACGGAGATTCCCGCCCCAGTGGTGGCAATGCCGCAGCCCCCCGAACCGGAAGCCGCAAAACCGGAAGACGCCGCGCCGGAGACCAAGCCGGCGGTCAAGATGAAGGTCAAGGGCAAGCCCAGACGCAATAGCGTCGCCGCTCCGGCGCCGACGGACATTCCCGCTCCGGCGCCGACGGAGGCCCCTGCTCCGGCGACCCCCGCGGACATTCCTGCCCCGGTGGCGGCGATGCCGCAGCCCCCCGAACCGGAAGTCGAGAAACCGACAGAGGTCGCGCCAGCCGACAAGCCGGCGGTCAAGATGAAGGTCAAGGGCAAGCCTCGGCACGTCCCGGCGGAAACCGCCCCAGGGCAGGATCTGCCGGTTTCTGCCCCGGCCGCAATCGAACAGCCGACGCCCGTGGCACAATCCGTGGCGGAGCCGTCCCCGGTATCCGAGCCAAGCCAAAGCGGTCCGCCGTCCCTTGACGCCACGCCGCCCGCGCCAGCCCCAACACCCGATGACCACGAAGACAGCCCCCGCGAAGCGATCGAGCCGTCCCCGTCCATCCAAATCGACGATCCGTTGCAGCAGCGGGTCGAAGACATCATCGCCGCCCATGCCCAGCGGGCCGCGCCCACGCCTGGCGCACCGTTGCGGGGCAGCCATGATCTGCCGGAAAACCGCGAAGCCTTGGCCAAGTTGTTGGATGACGTGCAGCCCGCCTCGGATTTCGAGGCCCTGGATCTGGTCTATGCCTGCTGGAGCAAGACCACCCACGAAAGCGACAGCCGGGCGCTTTTGGCCGTCGCCCAACAGATCAGCCATCATTTCGGTTTGCCCGACAAGCTGCCCATGGCCGCGACCAAAGCGTGGAAAATGCTGGACAACAAGGTGTTCAGCCCGGAATTGGCCGACCGGCTGGCGGCGGTGGGGCAGTTCATCGTCGATTGGCAAAAAACCCAGCGCGTCTTCCTGATCCTGGAATTCAGCGAAATCGAACTGATCGAATATCTGTTCGAGGCCCTCTCACCCGCCGATTACCCGGAATTGCTGGCCGAAGTGATGAACTTCAAGGTGCTGTCGAACCGCCGCATGGGCTTGCTGCGCCGTTTCCCGGCACGGCTGCGCAAGCAGACCCAATCCATGCTGCCCGACCGCAAGGAAGAGGCCCTGGTCATCCAGGCCCATGGCAAGGCCTTGCTGCAGCAGATCGCCGATCCGCGCGGCTTCGCCCCCATCGTCGAGGTCGCCGGCAAGATGCTGGAAGAGGTGGAAAAGCTGATGAAGCAAACCGCCAATGCCGGCGCCCCGCCGCAATTGGGCGGGCCGCCGGGTGGCGGTGGAGGAGGTGCCGCTTTAGGCCGGATCGGGTGATCCAGGGCCTTCGGCCCAAACCTACAGCGACAGCACACGGCCGGCGTGGATCGCCTTGGCCATGCCTTCCAACATGGTCACCACATCCTCGAAATCGGCCATACGGTCAGTATTGATGTTGATGTCGAACTGACTGGCGTCGGACAGGCGCGAATGGAAAGCTTCCCAAACGAACTTGCCGCGCAGGTGGTTCAACTCCAACGCCTTGGCCAATTGCTGGTCATAGGTGCCGTGACCGGACTGCACCATGCGTTGGGCACAGATTTCCGGGGTGCCGGTAATCCGGACCCGCAAGGCGCAGGCTTCCCGCAAGATGACATGGGCACCGCGTCCCACCAGGACGCCGCCCATGCGGCCCAAACTCATCACCACTTTCATCAACGTGTCGCGATAAGTGTCGGGGCCGACGTCACGGCCGGAAAACAGCCGATACAGCCACATGTCCTTGGCCCGACCGAAACCTTCGTCCAGCATGCGGACAATGGCCGGGTCGTCCTGCAGACGGGCGGCGATTTCCTTCAGCACCACTTCGTCGTAATGCGGCACTTCCAGGCGTTGCGACAATCGATGGGCGATGATGTCGCCGCCGGAACCGTAATCGCGGGAAATGGTGATGACGGGTTTCTTCGGATGCCGGGTCGTGGGTTCGTCATGTGTGACGGTCGCCATCTCGGCCATGGCGGCAATGACGGATAGGATGTTGTGTGACATGGTCGCCTCCCTCACCGTTCCCCCACATCATACGCCGGGACGGCCGGAAAACGACGACGCCTCTCGGCATGGCTGCATCGTAAAGGATGCAACGCGCCGGAGGCGTCTTTCCCCCATCCCCCCCCGGGGTGGGTTCTGGGTGGGATGATACCCCATCCCCCAGGGGACGGGATCAGGCGATGACCCGATGTCAGCGCGGCAAACGATAGAAATCGGCGATATGGTTCCAGGCTTCCTCGGCGGTCTCGACGAAGGTCAGCAAATCCTTGTCGTCGGGACCGATCATGCCTTCCATGGCCATGGCGTCGAAATTGATCACCCGTTCCCAATATTCGCGACCGAACATGATCACCGGAATGGGTTCGATCTTGCGGGTCTGGATCAAGGTCAGCGCCTCGAACAATTCGTCCATGGTGCCGAAGCCGCCGGGGAACACCACCAACGCCTTGACCCGGATCATGAAATGCATCTTGCGGATGGCGAAGTAATGGAAACGGAAACACAATTCCGGGGTGATATAGGGGTTGGGCGCCTGTTCGTGCGGCAACACGATGTTGAGCCCGATGGTCTTGCCGCCGATCTCGAAAGCGCCGCGATTGGCGGCCTCCATGATGCCGGGGCCACCGCCGGTCTTGACCACGAAATCGCACACATGCTCGCCGGAACAGGTGCCGGAAACGATGCCGGCCAGACGGCGGGCTTCTTCGTAATAACGGCTGTTGGCCAGCATGCGCCGCGCCACCGTCAGTTCGTGGGCGATCCGCTTGTCACGCGGATGGCTACGCGCCGCCACTTCCGCCTTCTCGACCTTGGCCAGGGCGGTTTCCGGGTCGGAAATCCGGGCCGAACCGAACATGGCAATGGTCGAGCGGATACCTTGTTCCTGCTGCAGCAATTCCGGTTTCAGCAATTCCAGTTGCAGCCGCACCGCCCGCAAATCGGGGCGCAGCATGAAGTCCTCGTCGACGAAAGCCAGCCGGTAAGCGGGCGATGCATTCTGCGCCGTCAGGTTTTCATCCTCGCCCGGCACCTGGACGTAATCGTCGCGAATGGTGGGGAAAGGGCCGTCGGATTCGTCGTTGGTCATGGGAAACTCGTTTCATCGGCAATAAAGACTATATTCCATAGTCATGGGTCCGGGTTAGCGCCGGGTAAAGAGGCCTGTCTGGAAATTATCGATTTTATCCCGTATACGAGATTATCTTTGGCATTCATTGCTGCAGGCGCGAACGATGACCATCCATGCCGCTGGTGATTTTGGCGAGTTTTCCCTGACCATCGCGGTATCGTCGCCGCCCTGGTACCAGAACTGCTATATCGTCCGTCACAAACCCAGCGGCGAGATCGCCATCATCGATCCCGGCGGCGACGCCGAGCAGATCATCGCCGAGGTCAAATCCCAGCAAGACACGCTGGGGGGCAAGGCGGTGGACATCTGGCTGACCCACGGCCATCCCGACCATATCGGCGCGGCCCGCGCCGTGGAACAGGCCCTGGGGGTGCGCACCATCGCCCATGCCCAGGAAAAGCCGGTGATCGAGCGGGCCAGCGATTTGAACCGGGCCTTCACCGGCGAAGGCCAGGACGGCCCCACCCAATTGCACCTGTTCGAGGACGAGCCGGAATTCACCCTGGGCGGTGCCTTGGTCAAGACCATCTTCACCCCCGGCCACACCCCGGGCGGTGTCTGTTTCGATTTCGGCGGCTTCGTCATCACCGGCGACACCTTGTTCCGCCAGGGCGTGGGACGCACCGACCTGCCCGGCGGCTCGGAAGCCCAATTGTGGGATTCCATCACCCGCCTGTTGTCCAAGCTGCCCGACGAGGCCCGCCTTTATTCCGGCCACGGCCCCGATTGGTCCGTCGCCGAGGCGCGGCGTTGGTGGCGGATGATGGCTTAATCGTTTAGCCCCTCAGACGGCGGGCGGGTTTCTCCGAAACCCTGGCCTCACGCGGCATAAGCCGCGCGGGCACACTTGCGCCCGTGCCAAGCCCAAACGAGGGCTTGGCTTGATCGTTTAGCCCCCTTTTAACCGTCCATCATCATCCCCACGTTTCCCTTAACGATAAAGGGGAACGTGCCATGGATATTTCGCCGCGCCGTGCCAAACGGCTGAGTGTGTTGTTGCTCGCCCTGTTGGCCATGGGGCTTTATGCCGCCACCTTGCTGCGTTTCGGTTCGATGATCGGACACTGACATGGATGCGGCCGCCACCCTGCCCCATGTCACCGCCAGCCTGAACGGCGTGGCCTTGGCGGCGGCGTTGGCCGGTTTCGGTTTCATCCGCGCCGGGCGGCGCGACCTGCACCGCATGGCCATGCTGGCTGCGGTGATCGCCAGCGCGCTGTTCCTGGCCGCTTACGTTTTCTATCACTTCGCCGCTCCCATCTTCCAATTCCGCGGCACCGGCTGGGTGCGGCCGCTTTATTACGCGCTGCTGATCGCCCATGTGGCCTTGGCCGCCCTGGTCACCCCGATGATCCTGGTCACCTTGACCCGTGCCCTGCGCGGCCGTTTCGACACCCATTCGCGTCTGGCCCGCTGGACCTGGCCGGTCTGGGTGTTCGTCTCGGCCTCGGGACTGGTGGTCTACGCCATGCTTTATCACCTCTACACCTAGACTTTTAAACGGCCCGTGCCGGGCTGTTCTGTCGCCGCTCTGGCTTAACGCCCATCCACGCTTCGCGTGAAAATGCTTTAGACGAGGCCCGCCATGCGCATGAAAGCCGCCCTGGAACTTCTGAAGCTGCGCATCGGCGTCACCATCGCCGCCACCGCCGCCGCCGGATACGCCGCCATGGTCGAAGAGGTCGACCCGGTCTCGTTGTCCATGCTGATCGTCGCCATGCTGTTGGGATCGGGGGGATCGGCGGTGTTCAACCATCTTTACGACCGCGACATCGACGCGGTGATGAAGCGCACCCGCAACCGCCCGCTGGTCACCGGGCTCATTTCCCCCACCGACGCGCTGATGCTGTCGGGCGGGTTGACCATCACCGCACTGTCCTTGGCGGTGATGACCTTGAATTGGGTGGTCGCCGCCCACCTTTTCCTCGGCATCTTCGTCTATGCCATCGTCTACACGGTGTGGCTGAAGCGGCGGACGTGGTGGAACATCATCTTCGGTGGCGCCGCCGGATCCTTCGCCCTGCTGGCCGGCGCCGCCCTGGGCGAGCCGGCGCAATGGCTGTTGCCCACCTTGCTGGCCATCACCTTGTTCCTGTGGACGCCCAGCCATTTCTGGGCTTTGGCCATTTTGCTGGCCGACGATTACCGGGCGGCGGGCGTACCCATGCTGCCGGTGGTGGTGGGGGAAAAGCGTACGTCCTGGTGGATCTTGGCCAATTCCCTGGCCTTGGTGGGATCGTCGCTGCTGCCGTGGATGCTGGGCCTACTGGGGTCGCTTTACGGCTGGGGGGCGCTGGGATTGGGCGCCGTGCTGTTGGGCCTGAACCTGAAGCTGGTGGCCGAGCCCAGCCGGCGCTGGGCCGGCTGGAACTTTGCCTGGTCGATCCCCTACCTGCTGGGATTGCTGTGCATCATCGCCCTGGACAAGCATTGGAGCTGATGCTCGATCCGCGACAGCAGGGAAATGTGAATTTCGGGCTTTGCCTGATGGGCAATGTTGGCCTGAACCATACGGCGCCAAGTGCCCTGGCGGGCCCAGCGACGCAAGCGAAGGGCGGCGTGGGTGCGATGGTTGAGCTCAAGCATTGTCGATCTCCGATCTTTCGCGCCGCAACCGATGCGGCTTGAGATGATGGTGCCTGTTATGCCATGCTCGCGAAAATGCCAAATATCGCCAATATGATCTGCGTTTTTGCATGAGTCAGCACCGTATCGACGATTGGGACGATCTGCGTTTCTTCCTGGCCGCTGCCCGCGCCGGGTCGTTCATGCGTGCCGCCGACGACCTGCGCACCAACCAAACCACGGTGGGGCGACGGATCGAACGGCTGGAAACCGGGCTGGGGGTCAAGCTGTTCGACCGGGTCGGCCGCGCCATGCGGGTGACCCCGGCCGGTCAGAACCTGCTGGCCATGGCGGAAGCCATGGAAGAAGCCGCCGGCAACATCGAACGCGACCTGGCCGGCCATGACCGCGAACTGGCCGGGGAAGTCACCATCGCCGCCCCGGAAGGTCTGGCGTCCTTTGCCCTGACCCGTTGGCTGGCCGATTTCCGTCTGCGCTATCCGCGCATCACGCTGCGCATCAAGGTCAGCAACCAAGTGGTCGACCTGCGCACCCGTCAAGCCGACATGGCCCTGCAATTGGCCATTCCGCTGGACCCCCGCGCGGTGGGGGTGAAGGTCGGCACCTTCCGCGTCCACCCCTATGGCTCGCTGGATTATCTGGAACGGTCCGGCATTCCCGCCGATCTGAACGACTTGGAGCAGCACGATTTGCTGGACCATTGGGGCTATGCGGCGCTGCCTGGTTTCGACAAATGGCGGCGGCTGACCGTCGACCACCCGCGCATCGTCTTCGCCACCGATTCTGCCCGCGTCTATCTGGAGGCCGCCCGCGCCGGATTGGGCATCGCCTTCCTGCCGGTCTATTACGCCCGTTCCATGGCCAATCTGCGGGAACTGGATTTGGGATTGGAAGTGGCCATGCCGTTATGGCTGGTCTCGCACAGCGAGACCAACGGCGCCGCCCGCGTCCAGGCGGTGTTCCGCTATCTGCGCGAACGCTTCGCCGATCCCGAAGAAAAGCGCTTTAACTAAAGCGCCGGGCTTATAACGGCTTTGACTCAGAACCAGCGCTTGCGCTTGAACCACACCGTCACCGCCACGGTAAAGGCGACCATGCCGGCCAGGATCCACCAAAACGCCGCATGGCTTTCCAAACCGGGGATGCCCGCCACATTCATGCCGAACAGGCCGGTGACCAAATTCAGCGGCAGCATCACCGCCGACAGCACCGACAGGATATAAAGATTGCGTCCCGACCGTTCGGCCGACCGGGCAGCGAATTCGTCGTGCAGCAAACGCGATTGTTCGACACATTCCTGCAAATCGCCGATGGCCCGTTCGACCCGGGTCAGCAAGGGGTCGAAACGTTCGCCTTCCTCGTCCTTGACCCAGGCCGGCAAGGTGTTCTGCAAGCGGGCGAACAATTGCCGCAGCGGCATGGCGCGGCGCCTCAGCTTGATGGCTTCGCGGCGGATGGCCCCCAGTTCGCCGGCGATGCCGTCGGCCGCGTCGTCCAACACCATGTCTTCCAGGGCGTCGAAGCGGCGGCGCACCTTGCGGCCGAAATTTTCCAAATCGGCGACGATTTCCTCGACCAGATCATAGAACAGGGCCGAAGAGGTCGGCGGCGCCTCGCCCACTTCCAGGCGAAAGCGCAACCGGTCGGTGGCGGCCAGCGGCTTCCAACGGCCGGTGATCAGCCGTCCCGGTTCCAGCCAGACATGGATTTCCGCCATCTCGCCGCCATCGGCATCGAAATCGCGCTGGCGGTCTTCCAACACGATCAGACAGCCGCTGCCGAACACCTGGGCCCCGGCATCTTCGTTGCGGTCCAACATCATCGACGCCAGTTGCGGCGGCAATCCCGAATGGCGCAGCAACCACTGCCGCCCCGGTTCGGTGGCGAAATTGACGTGAATCCAGGCGAAGTCGAAATCCGCCGTCTCGTCCATCAACGGCCGCAGCACCCGCGCCTTGCCGCCCGTGATGGCGAAGGCATAGACCATGCCCGCCTCACCCAGGGCGGCAGAGGGACTTTGCGGGATGACGGCCACCGTGCGGGCTCCTGTGCGGTTTCTCCCCTTATGGGTCAGCCGCGTCCGCCGATCAAGTTACGAATGCAGCCAACGCAGGCGTCCGGCCTCGACCAAATCGGCCTTGTCCGCCGCCAAGGCGGCGAAATACGCCCGGATTGCCCCGGCACTGCCGTCCAGGCGCGGGATCGGTCCGGGCCGCACGCTCACACCGTGGGATTTCGTCACCTGTCGTTCCTGCGCGGGCGCCGGGATCAGAAACACCACGTCGCCGTCCGCCTCCAGGCGGGCCAGCATGACGATGCGCCGCTCGGCCTGGTAATCGGCCAGATACAAACCATCGTTCAGACGCTCCAGGCGAACTTCGCCACCCGCCCCCACCACATAGGCGGCACGGCCGCCATCCCAACGGATGTCCACCTGGGTTCCGTCGTCGCGACCATAGATTCCGTCTTTCCACCCCGGCACCGCCACGCCGTTTTCCACCACCGGCGGCGTCACCTGATAACAGGCCGACAGCAGCAACCCCAGCACCAGCACCACCCACGACCCGCGACCCATGACCCGACCTCTTGGTGTCTTCATCGCCGACAGCGTGCCCCCTCGGCGCCCCCCGGCGCCTTGACAACGGACAAGCGTAGTAGCCGGCTGTTACCCGCCGGTTCTTCCACCGCCGCATAATGCCGCCACACAAATCACAGGGAGGAGCCGAAAATGGCCGCGAAAAACATCCTGATGCTGGTCGGCGACTATGCCGA
>DISD01000067.1 GCA_002435715.1 Rhodospirillaceae bacterium UBA6219 | reverse complement strand
TGGCGGATGGGGTGGGATTCGAACCCACGGTAGGCTTGCACCTACGGCGGTTTTCAAGACCGCTGCCTTAAACCACTCGGCCACCCATCCGCTGTTGTTCAGACCTCCTGGAAGGTGTTGGTCACCGGGTCCAGGCGGAACAACTTGCCGTCTTCCATGTCATAGAACCAGCCGTGCAGCATCAGCTTGCCGGTTTCCACCTGTTCGCGCACCCACGGGAAGGTCATCAGATTGCCCAGCGAGATGGCGACGGTTTCTTGTTCGCACATGCGTCGCGCCGCTTCGATGGGCTGTCCGGCCGACAGGGTCAGGGCCAAAGCGCGGTCGCGGGCCGAGCGGGCGATCTGCATCCAGGAATGAATGAAGTCGGTGTTGTCGTTGGAACTGCCTTCGATCAGGGCGCGCACGCCGCCGCAGCGGGCATGGCCCAGAACGATGATGTGTTCCACCTTCAGGCCGCGGACGGCGAATTCCACCGCCGCCGAGGTACCGTGATGGCTGGTGTCGGGGGCGAAGGGGGGGATCAAATTGGCGACGTTGCGCAGAACGAACATCTCGCCCGGTTGGGCGTCGAAGATGATCGCCGGGTCGACACGGGAATCGGAACAGCCGATCAGCAGAACCTTGGGCGTTTGCCCCTGCGACAGGTTATCGAACAAGGCACGGTTATTGGCGAAAAAATTATCGCGAAACCGGCGAAATCCATCGATCATCTGGTCCATGCATTCCTCCGAACGGGACGACGCGGGCACCCCTTTACCATGATCACAGGGACAAAGCACCCCCAGATTGCACAAGGGGTGATTGACACCGAGACGCATCGGGTTTTCTCTCGACACGGCTGTTTCATAAGGATTGTCGCATGTTCGTTCTTTCCAAATTGTTCGGCATGCTGACATCGCCGCTGAACCTGTTGGCGCTGTCTTTGGTCGGATTGAGTCTGCTGTCGTTCACACCATGGAGGCGCTTTCAAAGGCGGGGATTGGTGCTGTTGACTCTGGTCTTGCTGGTGGTGGCGATCATCCCTTGGTCCGTTTTGATCATCCGTCCGTTGGAAGACCGCTTCCCGGTCCCGACGCTTCCCGACCGGGTGAGCGGCGTCGTGGTGTTGGGCGGCGCCCTGGATCCGGTGGTCAGCGCCGCCCGTGATCAGGTATCGGCCAATGCCGCGGTGGAACGGGTGACGACATTGATCAGCTTGGGCCGCCGCTATCCCCAGGCCAAGCTGATCTTTTCCGGCGGTTCCGGCAGCCTGACCACCCAGGAATTGAAGGAAGCCCCGGTGGCGCGACGCTTCATGGACGAGCTGGGGTTCGACACCCGCCGGGTCATGTTCGAGGACCAGTCGCGCAACACCCGGGAAAACGCCGTGTTGTCCAAGCAATTGATGGATCCGCAGCCGGGGGAAACCTGGGTGTTGGTGACCTCGGCCCTGCACATGCCACGATCAATGGGGGCCTTCCGCGCCGCCGGCTGGTCGGTGATGCCTTATCCCGTGGATTACCTTACCTCGGGGCAGGAAAGCGGTTTGGCCTTTAACCTGGGCGGCGCGCTTTCCCGCTTGGATGTGGGCCTGCACGAGTGGTTGGGTCTGGCCTATTACCGCTGGCGGGGATGGAGCGACAGTCTTTTTCCTGGCCCCTGAGGTTGCGAAATCACCAAGATATGTGGCACAAAGAGCACCTTGGACACCAATTCTTGGGGATATGCCATGGCCTTTTGGACGAAACTTGCGCATGCAAGCTGCCTGACCGGGGGCTTGCTGTTGGGCGCGGTCTCGGCGGGGGCACAAGAGCAGCAACCCGAACGGCCTGATTTCCAAACCTTTTTAGAGGGGGTCCGGGCCGAGGCGTCGGACAAGGGCATCAAGCCCGAGACGCTGAGCGCCGCCTTGGGCGGCGTCGAACATATCGACAAGGTGATCGAGCTGGATCGCCGTCAACCCGAGTTCACCATGACCTTCAAGGCCTACATGGACCGGGTGGTCAACCCGGCGCGGGTCGAGAGGGGCCGTCGCCTGCTGGCCGAGAACAAGGCCGCGCTGGCCAAGATCGAGGAATATTACCACGTCCAGCCCAAATACGTGGTGGCGCTGTGGGGGATCGAAACCGATTTTGGCCGGGTCACCGGCGGCTATTCGGTGGTCTCGGCCTTGGCCACCTTGGCCTATGACGGTCGGCGGTCGTCCTATTTCCGGGGCGAGTTGATGAACGCCCTGCAGATTTTGGACGAAGGTCACATCACGCCGTCGGCCATGCTGGGCTCGTGGGCCGGGGCCATGGGCCAGTGCCAGTTCATGCCGTCTTCCTTCCTGCGCTTCGCCGCCGATTGGAACGGCGATGGCCGTCGCGACATCTGGACCACCCGCGAAGACGTTCTGGCCTCGGCCGCCAATTACCTGTCGTCATCGGGATGGAAGGGCGACCAGACCTGGGGACGCCCGGTCAAGCTGCCGGCCAAGTTCGACAAGTCGCTGGTGGGGCTGAACACCAAGAAACCTTTGGCTGAATGGGCCAAGCTGGGGGTCCGGGCGGCAGGCGGCAAACATCTGCCGAAGGCCGATTTGGAAGCCTCGCTGGTCATGCCCGACAATGGCGGCGGCGCGGTTTTCCTGGTCTACGACAATTTCCGCACCGTGTTGAAATGGAACCGCTCGACCTTCTTCGCGCTTGCCGTCGGCCACCTTGCGGAGCGGATTGGTGGCAAGTAAACTTCAACATCTTTGGTTCAGACAGGGCGGGGACACCCAGATGATGCGCAGACGACACCGGGCCGGGACACGGATCGCCACTTTGCTGGTGTCCGCCGCCATGCTGTCGGGTTGCGCCGAGATGAACCTGTTCGGCCATTATGCGAAACGCGCGGTGTCCGAACCGCCGTCGGCCAGCGAAGGCGCCGCCTCGACCTACAAGGTGGGCAAGCCCTATCAGGTCAAGGGCGTGTGGTACTATCCCCAGGAAGATTACGATTACGACGAAACCGGCATCGCGTCGTGGTACGGTCCCGATTTCCACAACAAGCTGACCGCCAATGGCGAGGTCTTCGACCAAAACGCCGTCTCGGCCGCCCACAAGACCCTGCCCATGCCGTCGGTGGTGCGGGTGACCAATCTGGAAAACGGCCGCTCCCTGGTGGTCCGCGTCAACGACCGTGGGCCCTTTGCCCATGGCCGCGTCATCGACATGTCGCGCCGCGCCGCCCAATTGCTGGGTTTCGAAGGTCAAGGCACCGCCCGCGTGCGCGTGCAGATCATGCCCGAGGAAAGCCGCGTCCTGGCCGGCAAGCTGGCACCGTCGGGTGGGGCCAACGAGCCCCAGGTGGCGGCCGCGCCACGCGGCAGCGTCAGCGCCGAAAGCCTGCCGCCCCCCGGCAGTTCGGAACCGTCCCGTCCGGTTACCGTGGCCAACCGCGTCGATCCGTCGGCACAGCGCGCCGCCGCCGCCGCCGAGGCGACGGAACGCGCCTTGGCGTCCCAAGAGGTCACCACCACGGCGGTCCACAACACCGGCATTTTCGTCCAGGCCGGGTCGTTCAGCCGCCACGACAACGCGCTGCGTCTGTCGGCACGGTTGTCCGGGGTGGGCCGGACCAATGTGGAACAGGTTTCGATCAAGGGTAAAACCTGGTATCGCGTCCGCTTCGGCCCCCTGTCCAGCGTGGACGAGGCCGACCGTCTGTTGGAAAGCGTCATCGCCGCCGGCCAACAAGATGCCAAAGTCATCGTCGATTGATGGGCGTTCTTCTTTTTTCAAGGATTGATCACTTGTCGCACATTTGCCGTACCCTGGTACGTACCGCCGCCATCACCCTGATGATGGTGTCGGGATTCGTTGGCGCCGCGCGTGCCGAGTCCATCGAAACCCAGGCCCGTCAGGCCATTATCATCGACTTCAAGACCGGCACCATCTTGCTGGAAAAGAACGCCGACGAGTTGATGGTGCCGTCTTCCATGAGCAAGCTGATGACCGCCTATATGGTGTTCTCGAAGCTGAAGGAAGGCAGCTGGAAGATGGACGACATGCTGCCGGTGTCGGAAACCGCCTGGAAGCGTCACTACAAATCCGGCGGCTCGCTGATGTTCCTGCCCGTCGGCTCGTCGGCCAAGGTCAGCGACCTGATCCGCGGCATGATCATCCAGTCGGGCAACGACGCCTGTTCGGTTCTGGCCGAGGCCTATGCCGGCACCGAAGAAGCCTTTGCCGAGGAAGAAACCCGTAAGGCCCACCAACTGGGCATGAAGAACAGCACCTTCCGCAACGCGTCGGGCTGGCCCGACCCGGAACACCTGACCACGGCGCGCGACCTGTCCATTCTGGCGCGGCACCTGATCACCGACTTCCCCGAATACTTCACCATCTATTCGGAACGGGAATTCGTCTATAACGGCATCCGCCAGGGTAACCGCAATCCGCTGCTGTATGGCGTGTCGGGGGCTGACGGTTTGAAGACCGGCCATACCGAAGCCGCCGGCTTTGGTCTGGTGGGCACCGCCAAGCGTGGCGATCGCCGCGTCATCATGGTGATCAACGGCCTGAAATCCTTGAAGGAACGGGCCGAGGAAAGCGAACGCCTGATGGAATGGGCGTTCCGTGAATACGACAATTACTCCCTGTTCAAGGCTGGCGACCAGGTCACCGACGCCGAAGTGTGGCTGGGTGAGGCTTCGACCGTACCGCTGGTCGCCGGCGAAAAGCTGGAAGTCACCATGCCGCGTCGGGCACGGCGTGACATGAAGGTCACCGCCGTCTATGACGGCCCGGTGCCGGCACCCATCCGCAAGGGCGACGTGGTGGGCAAGCTGCTGATCACCGCGCCCGGCCAGGCCGATGTGCAACTGCCGCTGGTGGCCGGCGCCGACGTGCCCAAATTGGGCTTCGCCGGCCGCATGGCCGAGGCCCTGCGCCATATCCTGATGGGATCCAAGCCCTGATGGAAGCGGGGCGCTTCATCACCTTCGAAGGCGGCGAGGGGGCCGGGAAGTCGACGCAGGTGCGCCTGTTGTCGGAAGTCCTGGCCGCGCGTGGCCGCGAGGTGGTGACGACCCGCGAACCCGGCGGTTCCGAAGGCGCCGAGGCCATTCGCGGCCTGTTGGTCAGCGGCGCCACCGACCGTTGGGATGGGTGTACCGAGGCATTGCTGCACTCTGCTGCGCGGCGCGACCATCTGGTGAAGACGGTGTGGCCGGCCTTGTCCCGCGGTGCTTGGGTGATCTGCGACCGTTTCGCCGATTCCACTTTGGCCTATCAGGGCTATGGGCACGGCCTTGATCCGTTTTTGATCGGCAAGTTGGCCGAGGTCACCATGGGCCGCTTCCGGCCCGATCTGACTTTCGTGCTGGACATGCCGGTGGACGTGGGATTGAAGCGGGCCGGTGGCCGGGGCGGTGCCGAAGACCGCTACGAGCGTATGGAACTGGGGTTCCATGACCGTCTGCGCAAGGGCTTTTTGGCCATCGCCGCAGCCGAGCCGTTACGCTGCGCGGTGATCGACGCCAACCGTCCGATCGACGCGGTCCATCAAGACATCGTCGCCACCTTGACCAGCCGACTGGGATAAGCGGCGGTGGCCGACATCCCCCATCCCCGCGATACATTGGATTTGCAGGGCCATGCCCATGCCGAGCGCGATTTCCTGGATGCCTGGACTTCCGGACGTTTGGCCCATGCGTGGCTGATCACCGGCCCCAAAGGCATCGGCAAGGCGACCTTGGCCTATCGCATCGCCCGTTTCGTGCTGTCGGGCGGCGGTGATGGCGGCGGGCTGTTCGGCGGGCCGCCGGAAAGTCTGGCCTTGGATGCCAGCCACCCGGTGGTCCATCAGGTGTCGTCCCAGGGCCATCGCGACCTGAAGGTGGTGGAACGCGGGTTCAGTGACGACAAAAAGGCTAAGCTGCGCTCGGAAATCGTCATCGATGACGTCCGCAAGGTGGGCGAATTGTTCCACCAGACCGCCGATGCCGGCTGGCGGGTGGTGCTGATCGACGCCGCCGACGAAATGAACCGCAACGCCGCCAACGCGGTTCTGAAAATCTTGGAAGAACCGCCGACCAAGGCGTTGATTTTGATGGTGTCCCATTCCCCAGGCCGCTTGCTGCCGACCATCCGCTCGCGCTGTCGGCGGCTGGCGTTGAATCCGCTGCCGGTGGAAACCATCTGCCAATTGATGGAAACGCATCGCCCCGATTTGACCGGCACCGAAATCCAGTCTTTGGCCAATCTGGGCGAAGGATCGTTGGGTAAGGCCTTGAATTTGGCGGAAGAAGGCGGGTTGGACCTGTACCGTGACCTGATCGGATTGTTGTCGGCTTTGCCCAAGCTGGACGTGCCGGCGCTGCATGGCTTTGCCGAGCGGGTGACCCGTGCCGACGCCGACGCCGCCTGGCGCACGGTGACCGAACTGACCGTGTGGTGGTTGGCCCGGCTGATCCGCGCCGGTGGACGCCAGGGGCGGGGCATGGTCGAGGTGGTTCCCGGCGAGGCGGCGTTGATGGGACGTCTGCTGACTGCGGCCAGTCTTGATCGTTGGCTTGACCTGTGGGAAAAGACCGGTTCCCTGTTTGCCCGGACCGACGCGGTCAACCTGGATCGCAAACAGGCCCTGTTGACGGCCTTTCTGGCCCTCGAAAGATTGTCCCGCGCCTGACCGGGCGGCGGTTGAAGACCAAGGAGAAAAGAATGAGCGGGGCCAAGACCTTCTACGTGACCACGCCCATCTATTACGTCAACGACAAGCCCCATATCGGCCACGCTTATACGACCTTGGCCTGTGACGTGCTGGCGCGCTTCAAGCGCCTGGATGGCTACGACGTCAAGTTCCTGACCGGCACCGACGAACACGGGCAGAAGGTGGAAAAGTCCGCCGAACTGGCCGGCATTTCGCCCCAGGAACTGGCCGACAAGAATTCCGCCAATTTCCGCGAATTGGCCGCCCGGCTGAATTGTTCCAACGACGATTTCATCCGCACCACCGAAGCCCGCCACGTGGCTTCCGTTCAGGCGTTGTGGACCAAGCTGGTGGAGCAGGGCGACATCTATCTGGGCCATTACGAAGGCTGGTACTCGGTCCGCGACGAAGCCTTCTATGGCGAAGACGAACTGGTCGCCGGCCCGGGTGGCGGCAAGCTGGCGCCCACCGGCGCCCCCGTCGAATGGGTCAAGGAACCCAGCTATTTCTTCCGCCTGTCGGCTTGGGAGGACAAGCTGCTGGAATGGTACGACGCCAATCCCGATTGCGTCGCCCCGCAATCGCGCCGCAACGAGGTGATGAGCTTCGTCAAGGGCGGTCTGCAGGATCTGTCGGTGTCGCGCACCAGCTTCAAATGGGGCATCCCGGTGCCCGGCGACGACGCGCACGTCATGTATGTGTGGCTGGACGCGCTGACCAACTACATCACCGCCGTGGGCTATCCCGATCAGGGCGGCGAATATGCCAAATACTGGCCCGCCGATCTGCACATGGTGGGCAAGGACATCGTGCGCTTCCACGCCGTCTATTGGCCGGCCTTCCTGATGGCCGCCGGTCTGAAGCCGGCGACCCGGGTGTTCGCCCATGGCTGGTGGACCAATGAAGGCCAAAAGATTTCCAAATCGGTGGGCAACGTCATCGACCCGCTGGAACTGATCGAGAAATACGGCCTGGATCAGGTGCGCTATTTCCTGCTGCGCGAAGTGCCGTTCGGCAATGACGGCGATTACAGCCATCGGGCCATGGTCATGCGCATGAACAGCGAATTGGCCAATGATTACGGCAATCTGGCCCAGCGGGTTCTGTCGATGATCGGCAAGAATTGCGGCAATGCGGTGCCGGTGCACGGCGAATTCACCGAGGACGACCGCGAGATGCTGGATGCCGCCCATGGGTTGCTGCACAAGCTGCGCGATGCCATGGACAAGCAGGTGTTCCACGAAGGTTTGGAAGCCCTGTGGGTGGTCATCCGCGCCGCCAACGGCTATGTGGACCGTCAGGCGCCATGGACCCTGAAGAAGACCGATCCGGCCCGCATGGGCACGGTGCTGTGGGTTCTGGCCGAAACCATCCGAAATCTGGCGCTGCTGACCCAGGCTTTCATGCCCGACACCTCGGCCAAGCTGTTGGACCAGTTGGCGGTCACCGAACGCGATCTGGATCAATGCGGGTCTCATCACGCTCTGAAGCCCGGCACCCCGTTGCCGGTGCCGCAAGGCGTGTTCCCGCGCTTCGTCGAAGAACAGCCGGAGTAAGCGAGATGCTGGTGGACAGCCACTGCCATCTGGATTTCCCCGATTTCGCCGCGGAACTGGACCAAGTGGTCGGCCGGGCGAGGGACGGGGGTGTGGGGTTGATGTTGACCATCAACACCCATGTCAGCCGTTTTCCCCGGGTGCTGGCGGTGGCCGAACGCTTCGACGACGTCTATTGCACGGTGGGCATCCACCCGCACGAGGCAGGGGCCGAACCGGCCACCGATGCCGACACTCTGATCGGTCTGGCCCAGCATCCCAAGGTCGTGGGCTTTGGCGAGACCGGGCTTGATTATTACTACGACAAAAGCCCGCGTGATCGTCAGCAGACCAGCTTCCGCGCCCATATCGAAGCGTCACGGCGCACCGGTCTGCCGGTGATCATCCACACCCGCGACGCCGATGACGACATGGCCCGGATCCTGACCGAAGAACACGCCAAAGGCCCGTTCCCCGGCTTGGTCCATTGCTTCAGCTCTGGGCCGCAACTAGCTGAAATCGCAATCAATCTTGGGCTTTACATTTCCATATCCGGCATCGTGACCTTCAAGAAGGCCGAGGCATTGCAGGCCACCGTTTCCGGCCTGCCGCTGAGCCGTCTGCTGGTGGAAACCGACTGCCCCTATCTGGCGCCCATTCCCTATCGCGGCAAGCGCAACGAGCCGGCCTATGTGGCCCATACGGCGGCCAAGGTGGCGGAACTGCAGGGAATCGGCATCGCCCAACTGGAACAGGCGACCACCGACAATTTCCTGCGCCTGTTCACCAAGGTCCCGCCGCCATGAAGGTGACCATCCTGGGGTGTGGGGCAGCCTGCGGCGTGCCCAGCATTTCCCGGGGCTGGGGGGCGTGTGACCCGAGCAATCCGCGCAATCGCCGTCGGCGCCCGTCCATCTTGGTCCACGGCCCCGAAGGCGACATCCTGGTGGACACCACGCCCGATCTGCGCGAGCAGTTACTGGACGCGGATGTGCGTAAATTGGCTGGGGTGCTTTACACCCACGACCACGCTGACCATCTTCATGGCATCGATGATCTGCGTGAGGTCAACCGCGTCATGCGTGCCCCTTTGCCCATCCATGCCGCCCCCGAGGTGTTGGACAGCATCCGCATCCGCTTCCCCTATGTGGTCGGCAAGGTGGAAGAGGGACAAAGTATTTATAGGCCGATGCTGGACCTCTATCCCATCAGCCCTTCGTTCCAGCTTGCCGGCACAAATGTCCAGACCTTCGACCAAGACCATGGCTATTGCCGGACCACCGGTTTCCGCTTTGGCCCGTTGGCGTATTCCACCGACGCCGTCGATCTGCCCGAGGAATCCTTTGCCATCCTGGAAGGGGTCGATACCTGGATCGTCGGCTGCCTGAGCTATGATCCCCATCCCACCCATGCCCACCTGGACAAAGTGCTGACGTGGATCGATCGGGTCAAACCGCGTCAAGCATGGTTGACGCATATGACACCAAGCTTGGATTACGACACCTTGTGCCGAGCACTTCCCCCGCATGTTCGTCCCGCCCATGACCGGCTCGTTATCGTTGCCAACGCATAGTCAGGCGTGTGTAATAGTAGGTGGCGTTTGTCGAGGGCTGGTTTTCCAAACGATAGGTATCAAGTGTTAACGGCTTGATTAATTGCGGATAAACCAGCGGGCCACATCTCATCCTTAAGTATCTGACTGACTACTTATAAGGAGGATGAAAAGTTACCCCCTATATGATGTGAAGCTCTGCCAATTTAGGATAATCTTATTCTGTTCGATTTCCTTGATTGGAGAGAAGGACCAGAATAAGTGATCAATCTATAGACAGGAGGGAAGCGGAAATCCTGGTTGAATCTTAATTGAACAAGGAATGCCATGCGCTTATCCCGCTCCGTCATCCTGACCTTCTTGGTCCTGTTCATTCCGTCGATCATCGTGACGGGAATAGGGACGGCCATTTACGGCAAAGCCGAGATCAAGCAGCAAGTTGATCGCCGGGTTCTGCGCGAAGCCTCGAATGTCGACATCGGCAGTTTGGCGATCCGCGAGGTTCTGCATTCCATCGCCGCCGACATCACCTATTTGTCCAACCTTCCTAAATTCAAGGCGATGTTGGACACCCCCACCCCTGAAAACCTGAACGCGCTGTCGCACACCTTGTCCAACTTCATGGACACCTACGGCATTTACGATCAGGTCCGGTGGATCGATTTCAGTGGCATGGAACGATTGCGGCTGAATTTCGACCGCCAGAAAGGTCGTTCCTGGGTGGTCCCTGAAAGCGAACTGACCGACAAATCGAACCGCTATTATTTCCTCAACGCCATCACGTTGGCGCCCCGGTCCATCTATTTGTCGGCTTTCGACTTGAATGTCGAACACAACGCCATCGAAATCCCCATCAAGCCCACCTTGCGTCTGGCGACCCCGGCGCTGGACAACGAAGGGCAGCGCAAGGGGGTGATCGTCATCAACTATCTGGGCGATAACCTGCTCAGTTCTTTCACCGCCTCGTCACAACAGATGCATACCGATCTGATGTTGCTGAACGGTGATGGTTTTTGGCTACGCTCCCCCGATCCAAGCCAGGAATGGGGGTTCATGTATAATCGTCCCGACCAACGATTCGGGGTGTCGCATCCCGAGGCCTGGAACCAAATTCAAAGCGTCAATTCCGGTCAAATCATGCTGGAAGACGGTTTGTGGACCTGGCGGCGCATTTTCCCCATCGATGAAATCAAGGAAAGCGGCCGTTTCCAAGGTATTACCCGGGTAACGCCTGATCCCGACCATAAAGACAATATCGTGTGGTCCATCGTTTCCCACATCCCCGAACCCGAAATCAGCCGCATCGCCTGGGGGGTGTGGACGGGCTTGGCCGTGCCGTTCTCGCTGTTCACGATGATTTTGGCGGTTGGGTGTGGGGGCTTGGCCCGGTTTCATAACCGCATCGAAGTCTTGAACCAGGACTTGGCCCGCCGTGCCAAGGATGCCGAAGCCGCAGGCAATGCCAAAGCCAGCTTCCTGGCCAATATGAGCCATGAAATCCGTACACCGATGAACGCGGTCTTAGGCTTGGCCTATCTGCTGCAGCAAAGGCCGTTGAAGGCCGAAGAAAAGGATTTGGTCAACAAGATCGGCATCGCCGGTCGTTCCTTGCTGTCCATCATCAACGACATCCTGGATTTTTCGAAAATCGAGGCCGGGCGCTTGGAAATCGAACAGGCCCGTTTCCGTCTGCAAGACGTGCTCGACAATGTGGGGGCCATCATGGCCGCTGCGGCCTGCGACAAGGATATCGAATTGGTGGTCGGCGCCGCGCCGGTCAAGGGGACGCATTTGATCGGCGACCCGGCCCGATTGCAGCAGATCTTGGTGAACTTGACCGGCAACGCCATCAAGTTCACCGAGAAAGGCGAAATCAGCCTGCAGGTGCAGGTGGTCGAAACCGATGGCGACGGCAACACGACTTTGCGTTTTTCCGTGCGTGACACCGGTATCGGCATCCCTGAAGACAAGCAACAGCAGATTTTCTCGACGTTTTCTCAAGCCGACATGACCACGGCCCGGCGCTTCGGTGGGACGGGTCTGGGGTTGTCCATCTCGCGCCATTTGGTCCAGTTGATGGGCGGCACCATCGGTGTCAACAGCCACCTGGGAGAAGGCAGCGAGTTCTGGTTCACCATCAGCTTCCAATCGGTCGACGACCAAGGCTATGCGGTTCCCAACCTGGCCCATCTCAGCCTGCTGGTGGTCGATGACCACACCATCGCCCGTGAATCCATGGCTGAAATCATTAAGGGCTTGGGTTGGGATGTGGATTGTGCCGCATCCGGCCAGGTGGCGGTTCGCATGTACCGCGAGCGGCTTGAAGCCGGGCGTCCCTATGACGTGGTGATGACCGATTGGCGCATGCCCGGCATGAATGGCATCGAGACGGGAAAAACCATCCGTCAGCTCAGCGGCACCACATTTCCGCCGATCATCATCATGGTCAGCGCATATGCCCGTGACATGCTGCTGACGCAGCCGGATGCGTCCGTCGCCGACGTCATCATCAACAAACCGGTGACCGCGTCTTGTGCCTACAACGCCATTGCCGAGGCCAAGCAATTACAGGCCGGTGGACTGACCATGTCGCCTAACCTGGGGCAAAAAGGCGAGCGCTTACAGGATCTGGTGATTTTGGTGGTGGACGACAGCGCCATCAATTGCGAAGTGGTCCGCCGGATCTTGGAATCCGAAGGCGCCAAGGTGACCATCGCCAATGACGGCAACCAAACCCTGGACCTGCTGAAACGTCACGCCGATCGGTTCGACGCCGTGTTGATGGATGTTCAAATGCCGGGCCTGGACGGCTATGAAACCACCGGACGCATTCGCCACGAATTGAAAATGCAAAGCTTGCCGGTCATCGCTTTGACGGCGGGGGCGTTCCAAAGCCAACAACAAGCGGCGCTTGCCGCTGGAATGGACGATTTCATCGCCAAACCCTTCGAGGTCGAGGAGATGATCGCCATATTGGTCCGGCTGTGCAAACGCCATCCGGGAGCTGATTCCCATCCCGAGCCCCTGCCGGTGCGGACACCAGCGAACGCCGCTCCCCCCTTGTTTGAAGAACAAAAGGCCATGGCGAATTGGCGCGACCGCGATGCCCTGCATCGCTATTTGCGTTACTTCTCGCTCAATTATTCAAACGCGGCCGAACGGGTCCAACAGCTTCTCGTCACACGCCAAGCCCATGGGCTGGCCTCGTTGGTTCACAAAATGAAAGGGGCTGCCGGCAATTTGGCTTTGACCCATCTGCATGTTCAGGCGTCTCGTTTGGACGAAGCCTTGCACCAGGACGATCCAGGGCTCGAGCCCTTGGTTGACGGCTTCCTGCGCAGCCTTGCCGAGACCCTGGTCGAAATCAAAGCGGTGACCCGAGAAACCGCGCAGGGCAACAGCGCCGATTTCGTCACCAATCTGAATGCAGCTGCGGACATGCTGAACGAGCTGATGTCGGCGCTGGCCACCGACAACCCGGATGAGTGCGACCCCATTCTGGCGGCCCTTGGCTCTGTCGTTCCTCAACCCATGCTGGATCCCATCGCTTTGCAACTCGCAGCCTTTGATTTCAGAGCGGCAGAAACTGAAGTCAAAGCCCTGCAGGTGCGGTTGGGGACATCTTCCGAGGGTATCGATCCATGAAAATTGGCCCCATCCTGTGCGTTGATGACGAACCGACCAACCTGGAAGTGCTGCGGCGGGCGTTGCGCGATTCCTATGCCTTGGTCTATGCCCGTTCCGGCGAAGAAGCGCTGGTTGCTTTTGCCAAGCACAGACCCAGTCTGGTTCTGCTGGATGTGGAAATGCCGGGCATGAATGGCTATCAGGTCTGCTACCATATCCGAACGCTTCCCCATGGCGAGAACGTTCCCATCCTGTTTGTCACCGGCCGCAGTAGCGAAGAGGATGAAAAAGCCGGCTTTGACGCTGGTGCCGTCGATTACATCACCAAACCCATATCGGCCCCCATCGTGCAGGCCCGTATCCGGACTCATTTGTCCTTGGTGCGTTTGCCGTTGCTGGAAAACAGCCATCGGGCCGCCATTTCCATGCTGGGCGAGGCGGGGCATTACAACGACAACGACACCGGTTTGCATATCTGGCGCATGGCGTCGTACAGCCGTGCCCTGGCCGCTGCAATCGGGTGGGGGAGGGGAGAGCAAGAGCTGCTGGAACTCGCCGCCCCCATGCACGACACCGGGAAAATCGGCATTCCCGATTCCATCCTGAAAAAGCCAGGGCCTCTGAGCGACGAAGAATGGGTGGTCATGCGCAAGCACCCGAAAATCGGTTACGACATCCTGAGCAAGAGTGACGCCGACATTTTCCGTCTGGCGGCCGAGGTGGCGCTTTATCATCATGAACGCTGGGATGGCAGCGGTTATCCGTATGGTCTGCGGGGAAACGACATTCCCGAATCGGCCAGAATTGTCGCCATCGCCGACATGTTCGACGCGCTCAGCATGAAGCGTCCTTATAAGGACGCCTGGCCCTTGGACCGGGTCCAACAGATTCTGCGGGAATGTACCAGCGTCAACCTTGAGCCACGGCTGGTCGACGCATTTTTTAACATCATGCCGCAAATCATTGAAATAATGGCGGAATGGGAAGAAAAGGAAATGTCTATCGAGGCCGATATTGCGGGAAATGCAGCCCCCAGATGATCGCCGCACCACGCACGGCGAAACCGACGGCAACGGCCAGGAAGGTGGTTGCCACCGCATCCCAGGGGGTCATCAAGTGAAACCCCAGCCAAGCCAAAGCGCCAATCGCGGCGGCGGTGGCATAGATTTCGCGATGAAACATCAAAGGCTGTTCGCCGCAAAAGATGTCGCGTATCAAACCGCCGAAACTGGCCGTCATCACCCCCATGACCACCGCGACGATGGGCGGTGCCCCTAAGGCGGTGGCTTTTTGCGCGCCGGCCACGGCAAACAAGGCCATTCCCAGGGCATCCAGCCACACCAACAAGGGGGACAATCGGGTAAAGGCCTTGGCCGCCCAAAAGGTAGCCAGTGACGCCATCAACGAGATGATCAGGTAATTGGGATCGTCGACCCAAACCGGACGGACCCCCAGGACCAAGTCACGCAGCGTTCCGCCGCCAATGGCAGTGGCAGTCCCGACAACCATGAAGCCCACCGGATCCATTTGTTTTCGCGCGGCGACCAAGGCGCCGGTGATGGCGAAAACAGTGATGCCGACAAAGTCGATGACGGTGATGACCTGGGCGGCGGTTTCGGTGATGGTTTGAACAATTTCAGTCATAAACCATATACTGGGCCTTGAGCGCCTTAAAAGCAATACCCATTGAGCGCCATAATATACATTATGCGACCCAAGACTAGTTTCGTTCCTGTTGCGTGAGAGTCGATATCCCACCCTTTTGAGACGCAACGCAGCCTGGAATAGAGTCTTGTTCCGGCTGTTGCGGTAAGTCCGCCCGTCCCGTAATGTTTCGGGCAATGACGCTCGAACGGATTAGATCCCCCCGACTTCCGCCCAACCTGAATGGCCGGGTGCTCACCGACGACCGTGGCGCCCCCCGGTATTGGGCCACGGTGTGGGAAGCCTTGCATGGTGCTGACCTCAGCGATTCAACACTGGCCGCCAAGCTGCTGGCCGTCGATCGGCTCTACCATTCCGTCCGGGAGCAGACCGGCGCCGACTGTCTCGACCGCCTGATCGCCGATGGTGATTTCGACCGGTTAGAGAGCGGCTTGGAGGGCTTCTTCGTCCATGTCCGCAACGCCTCCACCAATTCCCGCACGGACCGCAGCGTCGACTGGCGGGCGGCTCTGGAATTCGTCCGGGATATTTTCGAGCGCCGTTCCCGAAGCGACAGCACCGCACGCTCCTTTGACTTGATACAGGCCCGCCTGCTTCGCCTCCAGCGTCTTTATGCCAGCCTCAACGTTTCCAGACAGCCGAAGTTGAAGGCCATGCGGGCGCTGCCCGCAGCCGTCGTCGAAGACCTCTATGCCATTGCCGATCCGACCTCGGCGCGGAACCCATTTCGCTCCGAGGGCCAGCGGTGGCGCAACTATGCCCTCTTCCTGCTCTACCTCCACCAAGGGCTGCGACGGGGCGAGGCGCTCATTTTGCCCATTGACGCCATCAAAGAGGATTTCGACCCCAAAACCGGCGGCTACCGCAAATGGATCGACGTTACCTGGAACCAGTACGAAGACGAAGATCCCCGCTACACCGCGCCTGGCATCAAGACGGCCCTATCGCACCGCCAGATCCCGATCGCGGACGGAGTCGCCGATATCGTCCAGCACTACCTGGACAATTACCGTGGGAGGCAAGACCACAGCTTCATGATCGCCTCCAATCGGCACCGACCGTTGGCGCTGCCCACGGTGAACCTCATTTTCGATGGCCTTTCCGGCGCGCTCTCCCTGGCAGCCAGGACCGAACTGCGCAACCGCCTCCACACCGACAAGGTGACGCCCCACGATTGCCGGCACACCTGCGCGGTCGTCCGAATGGCCGAATTCGTTGGCGGCGGCATGGAGATGGAATTGGCGCTTCAGAACCTGCGGGTATTCTTCGGGTGGACCAAGGATTCCGAGATGCCTCGTCACTACGCTCGGGCCTATTTCGAGGATCGGTTGATATCCGTCTGGCATAAGAAGTTCGATGACCGCGTTGATGTTCTCCGTGCCATTCGCGCAGTCCAGCAAAATCCAGAAACTATCCTGGGGCAGGTGATCAGTGACCAGCATTGACCGGGCGAAGGCTGACAATTCCCAGCGGCGACACGCCGGTGGGCGGAGTGCGATCGCCGCCCTGCCCTCCCTGCCCTCCCATATCCGCTACTTGGACGAATATGAGGACGAATGGAAGACCATCCGCCACCCGTCCGAAAGCGACCTCTGGGCAGTCGAGTATGACACAGTCTCTGTGGTGATGGACTTCCAGAAAGTCGACGATGTAGATGTTAAGGTGTTATTGAAGCACTTTCTCGCTTGGTTGCTACAAGGAAAAAGCCCAGCCATTACCCATAAGTGCTATTTATCAGTTATGGTAGTTTATCGAGATCATGGTGCCACTTGGTTCCTAGATGCGGTCGAACGGCCACCTCATGGATGGCAGATCTACTGGGATACCCGTTGGCGTGCCGCAATCCAACAGAGCGCAGCCCACGCCACAAAGTTATTCTTACATTTTATGTGTGAAATGTGCCTGGGCGCTTTCCGTCCCGGGCACATCGATTTTGTGCGCTCCCTACCCTTTGACTGGAATAAGCACTATCAGGGCGTTATCAGCGGCGAATCGATCCTGACTGCCGACGAGGAAGCCAAAATCATCGCGCACCTCGACTACGTGACCGAAAGGGCGGCTTACGCCTCCGACGAGGAGTTGGCCAAGGCTTGCCTGCTCTGCATCAGCTATCAGCACGGCCTCCGTCCGGTGCAGATCAGTCGCCTCAACTTTGATGACCTCCGCATCTATCCGGGCGGAGGTGATGGACCGTTGGTGCATTTCCTGGCCTATCGGGCGAAGAAGCGAAAGGCCGGCGACAAAACCGCTTTTGTTCGCAAAATCAAGCTCGAATGGACTCCTCTTTTCGTCGAATATCATCGGCGCCTACGCCTTGGCCAAGTGTGGTTTCGATCGGAAACGGCAAGCGATGCCAAGCTATTCCCATTCGCCCGAGCGAGGATAATTTCCGCGATCGGAGACACCACCGAACAGGTGACCGGCATCCGTCGCACGGCGACGGACCTTCGCCATTCTGCCGCCCAACGTCTGGCCGATGCGGGGGCCACCGTCGAGGAAGTGGCCGAATTCCTCGGCCATTCGCATGCAGACACGTCACTCGACTACTTCGAAGCCTCCCCTACCCAGGCGGAAAAGCTGAACAAGGCGCTGGCGATTTCCCCCATCTACAGCGCCATCGCCGAAGTGGCGCGGACCCGCACAATCGATAAAGCCGCCCTGCTCGGCATGCCGTCGGACAAACAGGTCGGGGGCGTGCCGCATGGCATTCCCATCGCCGGCATCGGCGCCTGCGATCTCGGCCAGTCGCTGTGCTCCAAGAACCCTGTTCTCTCCTGCTATACCTGCCGAAAATTCCTTCCGCTCAACGACGTGGCCATCCACAAGGAGGTTCTGGATAAGCTGCGCCCTGTTGTCCGCTTCTTTTTCGATGAATCTCTCGGGGACAACCAATCGCCGGCCTTCGTTCAGTTGAAGGTTACCCTCGAAACGGTCCAGGCCATCGTCAAGGCACTCGGTGCCGACGCTGAAGGAGATGGCCATGAATGATGCCTTCGCCGCCTACGTGGCCTCGGCGCGGACGCTGGCATCCGAGCGCAATGTCCAATGGGACCTGCCCGTCGATTGTGACGGCGCCATCGAGAAGCAGGCTGCCTGGGACCTCACAGCCATGGCTGGGGCGGTGCCGCCGCCCACGACCCGCCTTTCCGATCTCGGGGGCGACAGGAACACGATCGAGGTTCTGAACCAGCGTCTGGCCGAGATGGGCCGCCCTGCCGTGGCAAAGACGGCGCTGAGCCGAGGATGGCAGGATCTGATCAAGGCCGTGACCGTTCAGCAAATCATGGTTTCCCGGAACACCCCGGCCCATGTGAATAACCAGGTGATCCGTCCGCTCAAAGTGCTGGGAACCTGCGTGCAGGCGCTGTCGGGTGCCGAGCCGTGGGCCATGACCGCCGACGATGTCCGTTTTGCCCGCTCCGTGGCCATCGCCGCCCAGGCATCCGGCAAGCTGGGGGAACTGGTTGAAAGCGTGGTCAAGTACGTCCTTGATGCACGCCACCTCTGCGATCACGGCCCTTTCCATCAATTGCTCAAAACTGAAGGGGGGGACCGTAGCAAGCCGGTCAAGCGCGGCCCCCAGATCCGGAAGGGGCTGGGCGAGCGCAAGAACGAGGAGCGCTTGCCCGAACTGCGGGCGCTGTGGGAACTGGTCCGCATCGTTTTCACCGAGCACCCCCGCACCTTCACGGATGCCCTCCGGTTCGCACAAATCAAATTGCTGATTCTCTGCGGCCTGCGGGTGGGCGAGGTGTGTTCGATCCCTGCGGATTGGAAAAGAGTGCGCGACTACGTCGACCTCGATGGCAGGGACGCGGGCACGGTCGGCGGAGTGTCACGGACCCTGATGCTCCGGCATTTTGCCGAAAAGCAATGGGGACGCGACGAGAACAGTGTCTTGCTTTACGAAGCGTTCCAGCACGTCCCTACGCTGTTTGAGCCGGTCATCGAGGAAACTCTGGACGGCATCGTCACGCTGACTGCGCCACTCCGCGAACGTCTGCGCCTTCAGGCCGAAACCGGCCGATACTTTCCGGAGTTCGCGGAAGACGAATTCCTCTCCTTGTTCGATCTCTATACCCGCCTGTCGGGCAACCCGCAGATCCGTGCAGCTGGCATTCCCAATGACTTGGTGAACGAATACCGACAGAGCTTCGATGTGTCTGTCCTAGCGAAAATCGCTGAGCAGCAAGACCGATCACCAGGTCCATCCGCAAAGCCCTTCCACAGCTATTGGAACCGGCTGGCCGAGGCAGGTTGGCCCAAGTTCGCAAGCCGCGTCCGCGTCAGCGAGATCGAGCATCTGGTCGCCGAACATCTGCCGACCAAGCTCTCGGACACCGCTTCCTTTCCGTTGGGGGATGGCAAATTCTTGCGGGCCGACGAACTCCTCTTTCTCAGCCCGAAACGTGCCATCGTCGAGACCCGCAACGACGGGATCTGTGACGTCAGCCGATATTTCGCCGTCGGCCGCCTAACCCCGGAGGACCTCATCGGCCACCTTGCGCCAAGCGACAAGGGGATATTCGCCCGCTATGGGGAGACCCCAGAGGACCGCCGTCTCGGCCTCAACACCCACGCACTTCGCCATTTGCAGAACACCGAGCTATTCCGCCTCGGTATTGCCGACGCCATGATCACCAAGAGGTTCAATCGCCGCACCGTCGCCCAGAGCTACGAGTACGATCACCGCAGCCTTGCCGAGGACCTGGCGGCGATCGACCTTCCGGCGGCGGCGCGGGAACTGCCCGAGAAGGCGCAGACCGTGGCCGCGATGATCCAGGCGGGCAAGGCGTCCGGTCCCATCGTCGATGCCTTCAGACGGATCCAAAAGGAGTCCGGCGACAAGCGTGCCTTCGAGTTCTTGGCTGCCGAAGCGGACGGATTCCACGCGACGCCCTATGGTCATTGCATCAACAGCTTCACGATTGATCCCTGCCCCAAGCATCTTCAATGCTTCGATGGCTGCAACCATCTGCTCGCTACAGACATCGAGCGGCATCGCCGTAACCTGGAACAGACCCGTGCCGCCATGGCCAAAGCCATCCAGGAGATCAAGGGGCGACCGCCGGGCATAGGGCGCGACAACCAGCTTCGGCACGCTGAAGCGATGGTCGCCAGCATCGACAAAGTTCTGGCTACGGCGGATGGAAAGCGGCCATTCCCGGGCGACGCGGACCGTTTCACTCCAATCGGCAAGCAGAGGACACTTTTCGATGTCTGAACTTCCCTTCCCTCCCCGCCGTACCAGCGAGGCGGAACAGCGGGACCGCACCTTCATCGCGATCTTGGATGCCATGCTTCAAGAAAATGAGACCATCACCGCGCGGGCTGTGGCCCGTCGGCTGGACGGAGTCGAACACGCATCGTCAATCACGCGGGATTCTTGGCGAAATGCCAGGCTCGCGGACTGGCAGGCTCGTCAGGTCGAATTGCGTCGCATGATCGAGCGGACCGACAAGAGTTCGAAGTCCAACCTTGCCGCCGCCTTGGAGCGAAAGGATGCTCGTATCCGTGAACTGGAGGGGCGTGTTGCCCTACTGACCGCGTCCCATCGCGCCATGATCCATGCCATAGGCGAGATGGGCGGCATGCGCGCCTGGTCACGCTTCTTCGAGAGGTACGATGCGGCTCAGGACGAGCTGAGCCGCATCGGTGCTATGCCGACGACCGCTCCTCTTCCTCTACCCACGAAATCAAAACAGCTTGGGTCTGACTGAACAGCCTCATTGTAGGGCGACATCGACGGACTGCATGATGGCGCTTGCTTGAGGACTGCCTGCGCTTCGTTAGCCCGGATGCCGGCCTGTCGAGGCTAAACGGCGCAACTTAAACCTCGGATGAACGGGCCGCTCAGTCGGCATTCAGTTTGGGATTGATAAGGTCCGGAGCATCAAACGCCACGGAGGCTCCATGCTCAGGAAAATGTTGATCCACGGCCTACTGGCCGTCGCCTTGATCGGTTCGGCCGCCGCCGTCGATGCACAGACCAACGACAACGGCTTTTCAAAGCCCGACGCTACCCCCGCGCGCGTCGAGGGAGGCGACACGTCGTCCGATGCCGAACAGCGGGTAGCCACGAGCAAGATTTCCACGGATGGCGAGGTGCGCCATGCCATGTCCGAAATCCGCGAATTGGTCACCTCCGCCCTTCCGGCGATCCGCGATGGCAAATTCGGGACGGCGGATTTTCACCGGCTCGCCGACGGGATTACCGATCGTCTCCAACAAGTCTCGGCCCATAGTCGGCTGCCTGAAGACGCGCAGGCCAAATTGAATGCGATCCTGAGTCCGCTTGCCAAGGCCGCTCGCGATCTTAAGGTCGAAGGTGAACGTTCGCTGTCGGCGATCCTTGCCGGGCTGGAGGAATACGGCCGTGCCGTCGATCACGCAGGTTGGCAGGACGTGAAGCAGAAGACCCCCTGAAGCACGTTTCTCTGCCGGCATGGATGGAGAGGTCATACGCCTAATAGAATATCGCCGCGCTGCGATCCGTTCATCCACGGTTTAGGCTGCCCCCTCTAGCATCGCCTCCATTGCAACCCTAGGAGATGCTCAGATGCGCTCAGCCATCCTCGCTGCCACGGCCCTCGCCGTCGTGAGCGGCACGGCCCATGCCGCCGATGACCTTTTGAAACGGTCCAGGGATTTGTTCGCGCCGCTGCCCGGCGTCGGGAGCGAAGCCAAGGGTGCGGACCCTGCCTTGGTCGATCTCGGCAAAAGCCTGTATTTTGAACCTCGCCTGTCGGCCAGCGGCTTGATCAGCTGCAACACCTGCCACAATGTTGGTGCCGGCGGCGTCGATGGCATGGAGACCTCGGTCGGCCACGGTTGGGCGAAGGGACCACGCAACGCGCCGACCGTGCTGAACGCCACCTTCAACACCAGCCAATTCTGGGATGGCCGCGCGCCCAACCTGAAGGAACAGGCCAAGGGGCCGGTTCAGGCCGGGGTGGAGATGAACAATTCTCCCGACCGGGTCGAGGCGACGCTGAAGAGCATTCCTGGTTATGTCAGCCAGTTCGCCAAGGCTTTCCCCAAGGCCAAGGACACGGTGACCTTCGACAACATGGCGACCGCCATCGCTGCCTTCGAGGCCACCCTGGTGACGCCCGATGCTCCGTTCGACCGCTACCTCAAGGGCGATGCCAAGGCCCTGACCGCGCAGCAGAAGAAGGGTTTGGCAACGTTCGTCGACAGCGGCTGCGCCAGTTGCCATTCCGGCGTCAATCTGGGCGGCAACAGCTTCCAGAAGTTCGGCGTCGCCAAGGCCCCGCCCGAGTCCGCTCGGCCCGAGGGCGACAAGGGGCGCGAAAAGGTCACCTCGAACAGCGATGACGCCTTTGCCTTCCGCGTTCCCACTCTGCGCAACACCGCCCTGACGGCGCCGTATTTCCACACCGGCAAGGTGCGGTCGTTGGAGGAAGCGGTACGTGTCATGGGCGAAAGCCAGCTCGGCAGGACATTTTCCGATGCGGAAACCGCCGACATCGTTGCCTTCCTGGGCAGCCTGACCGGCAAGCAGCCTCAGGTGACCTTGCCCATCCTGCCCGCAAGTTCGGCCACCACGCCAGCACCGGTTCTCTAAGCGTCGGTGCGAGGGGGAGCAGCGCCTCCCTCGCACCTCATATCGTCAACCATCCCTGCCCTCTCTGTATTAGCGAGGGGCGGCGAAGGGAAGTTCACCGTCAAGAACTGGCAACAGGGCAAGATCATATGCAAGGCAGCCATGAAGTGGGAGCGTACAGCCAGACATCTTGGCATGCGGTAGGATTGTCAGCGATCACCGAGGGGCGACCTGAATGACCGCGAGCAGCCTCTTTGCCCTTATTGTCACTGGAATTACTCTGCAGGTAGGCATCGCCCTGGCTGTTGCTTTCGTGCGCCGCAGGCGCGCGTATGCGGATCTTGAAAAACGCATGGCTGGCAATCAGGCGCCCGTTCGCCCCCAGGTGTCGGCGCCGTCCCCTGCGGCATGGTCCGATTTCCGTCCGTTCCGGGTGCGGTCGAAACACTTCGAGGACAGGGCGCAATCCGTTTGCTCCTTCGTCCTCGAACCGGCCGATGGTGGTGCGGTGCCCGCTTTCGCGCCGGGGCAATTCCTGACCTTTCGGCTGACCGTCGCCGATCCGACCACCGGCCAATCGAAGTCCATCGTGCGCTGCTATTCGCTGTCCGACCGCCCCGGTGGCGATACCTACCGTGTCAGCATCAAGCGGGTGCCCGCGCCCGCAGGCCGCGACGACTTGCCGCCCGGTTTGGCGTCCAATCATTTCCACGACCACGTGTTGGAGGGCGGCCTTCTCGACGTCAAGGCGCCTTCCGGACACTTCCACCTCGACCCCAGGGCCGTCGGCCCGGTGGTTCTGGTCGCCGGCGGCATCGGCGTCACGCCGATGATCAGCATGGCCGCCGCCTGCCTGCATGAAAATCCGCAACGCGAGGTTTGGTTCTTCTACGGCGTGCGCG
Organism: Rhodospirillaceae bacterium UBA6219; assembly: GCA_002435715.1. Lineage (GTDB taxonomy): Bacteria > Pseudomonadota > Alphaproteobacteria > Rhodospirillales > Magnetospirillaceae > Magnetospirillum. The sequence goes on along the minus strand of DISD01000067.1, from coordinate 24,088 downwards.
ACGGGGCCGACGAGGCATTCGCCGCGACTCTGCGCGAATGGGAGAGGCAGCATCCCTCGTTCCACCTGCATGTCTGCCATAGCCGGCCGGCCGTCGGCGAGAGCGAGGGGCGCGATTATCATCATTGCGGCCATGTGGATTTGGCGCTGTTGCGCCAAGCGCTGCCGCTTCGATCCTTCGACTATTACATCTGCGGCCCCCGCGCCATGATGGAGACCTTGGTCCCCGCGCTGCTGGAATGGGGCGTCCCCGCCGAGCGTATTCATTACGAGGCGTTCGGACCGGCGTCACTGCCGAAGCTCGAAACATCCGGGCAGAAAGAAGCACCTGTGCCCAAACCTCCGTCGCAGCCGCTGTCCGTCACCTTTTCCCGCTCCGGGCAGCAGGTGGCCTGGACGGGTGGCTCGCTGCTGGAACTGGCCGAGGCCAACGGCATCGCCGTGGATTGCGGTTGCCGCGCCGGGGGCTGTGGCATGTGCCAGACCCGCGTCGAGCAGGGCGAGGTGGAGTACGAGCACTCGCCTGATTTTGACGCGGAACCCGGGACGTGCCTGCTCTGCGTAGGCCTCCCCAAGACCAACCTTGTGCTGACGGCATGACCACCATGGAAAGTTCGCTCCTGCGTAAGGAAGTCGTCCCGTTCCTGATGATGTTCGCCTCGCTGGTCGTGGCAGCCATCCTCGGAGACTGGCTGCTGCACGCTCTCGGGATGGTCTGGATCGGCCGCTGGCTCGGTATCCCTGGTACGCTGCTGATCTTGCTGTCGCTTCTCTATTCGCTGCGCAAACGCAAGATCATCACGGCCGGCAATCCACGCACCTACCTGCGTATTCACGAGGCGCTGACCTGGCAGGGCACCCTGCTGATCATCGTCCACGCCGGTGTCCATTTCAACGCGGTGCTGCCGTGGCTGGCCATGGTCGCCATGCTCGTGACATTCGCGAGCGGCTTGACCGGACAGTATTTGTTTGACCGCGGCCGCCACTACCTCGCCGAAAAATCAGACGGTTACGGCAAGCGTGGGCTGTCGCCACGGGAAATAGAGCGCGAGATTTTTTGGGACGCCACGACGCTTGAGACGATGTCGAAGTGGCGCAAGGTGCACTTTCCCATCACGCTCGCGGTCGTCATCCTGACCCTGGGGCACGTCATCACCATCCTCATGTTCTGGAACTGGTCATGAAGAGCCGCATCGTCCTTCGCCTGCTGCTCGCCAACTTGGCCGTCATCGCCGTGCTGGCGTTCGCCCTGCCCCACCTGATGGTGAGTCCAGGCCCCCTGATCGCCGGACATCGCGATCTGGAAACCGACTGCTTTGCCTGCCACACGTCCTTCAGCGGCACCCCAGCCAGCAAGTGCATCGATTGCCACAAGGTCGAGCAGATCGGCCGCTTCACCACCAAGGGGGAAGCCAAGAGCGGCGACGTCACCAAGGCGGCCTTCCACCAGAAGCTTTCGCAGGCGGAGTGCGTCGCTTGCCATGGCGACCACGAAGGAGTGGTGAAGTATCGCCGTGCCACCGGTCGTTTCTCCCATGCCATGCTGGAGCCGGCGCTCTTGAAACAGTGCGCCACCTGTCACACGGCACCCCGCGACACCCTGCACCGCCAGATCGGCTCGGACTGCGCCAGCTGTCACCGCCCCGAACGGTGGAAGCCGGCCACGTTCGACCATGCCCGCTTCTTCATCCTCGACCGCGACCATAACGTCGCATGCGCCACCTGCCACACCGGCACCGACTACAAGCAGTACACCTGTTATGGCTGTCACGAGCACAGCCGCGCCAAGATCGCCGAAGAGCATCGCGAGGAAGGCATCCGCGACTTCGAGAATTGCGTCCGCTGCCACAAGAGCGCCAACGAGCATGACATTCGCTGGGATGGCAAGGAGGGAGGCGGTTCGGGGCGCAACCGCCGTGACGACGACTGAAAACCAAACGCGACGTGATGAAGTTGGGGAACCCAGCTGCTCAACTGGTCGTGCTCACTGTCCAGGCGCAGCTTTCCACTTCATCTCGCGCCTCAAGGGCAGTAACCACCGCATCCAGTTCGTGGGGTTCGGCCGTGGTCGGCACCAGAACCGCCGCCAGCTCGACCTGATCCTCACCTTCGGAAAGCACCTCGATCTCGCGGATGGGGTAGTTCGCGTTCTCCAGTTCGGCGAACAGTTCCTCGCGCACATCCGCCGCCACCGATGGATCGCAGACGACATGGACGCGGTAGATCGCCTCGGTCACCCGCTCGTCCATAGGCTTGCGGTTAATGTAGTTCACCAGCGGGCGCAGCAGAGTGTTGCCCGCCAGCACAAAGATCGTCAGCAGCACTGCCTCGGCGGCAAGGTACGCACCGGCAAACGCCCCAACCGCCGCCGAACACCACAGCGTCGCCGCCGTGTTGAGGCCACGCACGTTGGTGCCTTCCTTCATAATCACACCGGCGCCGAGGAAGCCGATGCCCGAGACCACATAGGAGATGATCCGCGTGCCGCCGTCGCTGCCGAACAGCCGCATGCCCAGGTCGGCGAAGGCCGCCGCGCCGACGGCAACCAGCACATTGGTGCGCAGGCCCGCAGTGCGCTGCCGGTATTGCCGCTCGAAGCCGATCAACGTGCCGAGCACAAAGGCGACGCCCAGGGCGATGAAGGTGTCCCCAAAGGATTGGAGATCAAAGGACGAGAAGGCTTTCACGAGGATTTTCCGCGAGGATAAGGGTCAGAGAGCCAAGGCGTTCCGAGTTGCACGTTTTCCCAGCTTTCGCCGTTCGTAGAACTTCAACAACGTGTACGTTGCCCAGCCGACAACCGCCAGACCTCCCATAAAGGCACCATAGGCCATCGGCCAAGGAATGCCCTGGGTCATCATGGAAAATTCCGACATGCCGCCGACGCCCGCCAGCACGTTCAACGGCATGAAGACCACACTGGCAACGGTAAGCTGCGAGACCCGCTTGTTCTGGCTGACATTGATGAAACCCACAGTGGCGTCCATCAGGAAGTTGATCTTCTCGAACAGGAAGGCCGTGTGGCTGTTGAGCGACTCGATGTCGCGGATGATGTCTCTGGCATCCTCCAACTGAGTCGGCGACAGGAATCTGCCGCGCACCAAGAACGACACCGCCCGCTGGGTGTCCAGCATGTTGCCGCGAATGCGGCCATTGAGGTCTTCTTCCTCGGCAATGTCGGCCAGGATGCGGGCGGCATCCGAGTCGCTGACGCTTTCGCTCAACACCGTCTTGCCCACACGGCGAAGCGTGGAATAGGTGTCCTCCAGCGCGTCGGCCGAGTATTCGACGTCGGCGGCATAGAGGGCGAGCAGCAGGTCTTTGCAGTCCAGCACCTCACCGGGCTGGCTGCGCATGCGCCGCCGTTGAAGGCGGAATACCGGCAGTTCCTCGCTACGGATGGTGAACAGGGTGTTGGTGTGGACGATGAATGCCACCGGCACGGTACGCGACTGGCCTTCGCGGTCGAGCAGGAAATTGGAGTGGAGGTGAACCTCGTCGTTCTCCTCCTGATAGAAGCGGGCGCTCACCTCCAGGTCGGTGATGTCCTCGGGGTCAGGAAGTTCGACACCAAAATACCGGGCGAGCCAACCGCGTTCCGACTTGGATGCGGCCAGCACGTCAACCCAGATCGGGCGCAGCCCCTCCATCTCACTGCGGCAAGTGATGTCCACGATCTTCATCCGCCCTTCGACCAGAAGGTAGGCGGTGACTTCGCCAGCGTGGAACCGAGGTTCGGTCGGCCCAGCCAGTTGCTCGCCAAGAGCGCTGGAGACCTCCCACAGGATATCATTCAGCCGGTCGCCCTCAATCAGCTGCCAGAGGCGCTTGGCGTCATCGGGCGACACGGCTTCAAGAATGTTTCCGATCTCGGTGACCGGTAGCCGAGCCAACACGGTCTGCAATTCCGCCAGATGCTGCTTGTGGAGGACGGACTCCACCAGTTCATGGTGAGGTTGGGACTGGGCACGCACCATGCCCTCAACCAGCTTTTGCTTGTTCAGCAGTTCGATGATGGCTTGCCTGGACAAGGCCGGATGTGAATGGAGAGTCATGACAGGGCACCGGATAAAGACGTGACAAAACGCCTGCCCGGCATCTGGCCGGACAGCAAGCATCGTGCCCACCCACAGGTGGGATCAGCGTCTAGGTCGGTCCCCGTCGGCCCGCGAAAAACGGGCAGGCAGGAGAATGCGGTGGAAGATAATATTCCGCATGGTTCACCTCGTCTCGGTCATGCCCAGCGGCATGCGACGAGGGAACCTGAATGGATCAGGTCCGCAGCGTCACTGCCGCCGGGCTGCTACTAGGATGGCTACTGGAACTGTCCATTTGGCTCCGTCCTGGGGGAACGCAGGTGCGTTCCCCGCTGGTGTAGGTGAACGTCCGTATGAACCTCTGTATTCCAAAGGTCAACGATTAAATCCTGGGTAGTGGTGACTGTTTGATGATCGTTCAAACTGTAGAACATCGTCATCGAAATCAGCGGTTCATGCCCGGTTCAGGTTGGCTTGGCTAAGGTGCATGGCATTCTTGAGGAGAAATGCCGTGCCCTTGCTCATTTGTCCGAACTGCAACGTTGGAATGACCCAAGTTCAACGTTCAGGTATCGAACTGGATGTGTGCCCCCAATGCCGGGGTGTCTGGCTGGATCGAGGCGAATTGGAGAAACTGCTCCAGCCCCTGCGCGAGTCGGAGGCAGCACCTCAGGCATCCTTCCTTCCCCCAGCAACTTCCCCATGGTCGCAGCCAGCTACACAGTCTGCCACCTATCACCAAGACGGTCGCCACAGTCAGTATGAAAATTACGACCACCATGGTCACCATGAAAAACATGGGGATGATGGGCATAATTCTGCACATAATTATCAGCATCACAAAAGATCGAGAGGCCTCCTCGACATATTTGACTGAGGCGCATTCTCATTAACAAAGATTTTACTTGCGCGGATGACGGTCCTTTAGCTAGTTCACCGTGGTTCCTTATTCAGAGGTATGCCATGTCGAACGAGAAAGAGTCCGTTGCCCTGTCGTCGGTGTTCGCCAGCGCGGCCATGACCGTCATGAAGCTGGTGGTCGGCCTGATGACAGGCAGCCTTGGCATCCTCTCGGAAGCCGCCCATTCGTTGTTGGACCTGGGGGCCGCCACACTGACATGGTTCGCGGTTCGGGTCAGCGATAAGCCCGCCGATGACAAGCATCCCTATGGGCATGGCAAGATCGAGAACGTCTCGGCCCTGATCGAGACCGCCCTGTTGTTCCTGACCAGCGCCTGGATCGTCAAAGAAGCCGTTGAACGCCTGATGGCCGACAAGGTCGAGGTCCATACGACTTGGTATGCGATTGCGGTTATCGTCGTTTCCATCGTCATCGACTTCTTCCGCGCTCGGGCTTTGACCAGGGTCGCCAAGGAAACCAACAGTCAAGCACTGGAGGCCGACGCGCTCCACTTCTCCTCGGACATCTGGAGTTCGGCGGTGGTGCTGCTCGGCCTCGGCCTCGTCGCTATCGGCTGGGAAAAAGGCGACGCCATCGCCGCCATCGGCGTGGCGGGGTTCGTGTCTTATGCGGGCTGGCAACTGGGCAAGCGGACCATCGACGTCCTGATCGACTCCGCCCCTGAAGGCGTCGCCGAGCGTGTCGAGGAGCTGGCGAGCGCGACACCGGGCGTGGCGCGTGTCGAACACGTCCGCGCCCGCCCCGCCGGAGCCACGGTGTTCGTCGAAGTCGTGGTGAAGGTCGGCCGAGGTCTGTCGCTGGATCAGGTCCAGACCGTGCGCGACGCGGTGCGGGAGATGATCCGCAAGGAAATGCCCGAGATCGATCCGCTGGTGGTCGCCGAACCACTGACCCTGGACGACGAGGACGTGGCGGAAACGGTGCGTGTGGCCGCAACCAACCTGGGTCACAGCGTACACGACATCGGTCTTTATACCCTTGGCGATCGTCGCCACGTCGGCTTCGACCTGGAGGTGGACGAAGCCCTATCGGTGGCTGAAGCCCACAACATCGCCACGACCCTGGAAAACACCCTGGCGGGGGAACTGGGCGCCGACATCGGCATCGACATTCATATCGACCCGCGCCGCAACCACGTTGCCGATGGCGAGAGTTTGTCCGAGGGAGAAAACGCGACCATCTTCGCGGCTGTCCGCGAGGCGGTGGCGGCCCACCCCATGGCCGGAGGCGTGCATCACCTCTTTGCCCAGCGCGGCGCCGACGGCATCTATATCGCCTTCCACTGCGTGTTTCCCGGCAGTGCCTCGGTCAAGGCGGTCCACGATGTCACAGCTTGGATCGAGCATGACATCCGCAGCCGCCTAGCCAATGTCGGGAGGGTGGTTGTTCACGCGGAACCCAAGGGTCACGCCGACCGCAAGGAGTTTCTCGTCGGCGTTTCAAGCACGTTATGACCGATGGCCACGGCCATCCGATCCCGGTTTGTCCTAGCCCGTTATCTCGGCCTATGTTCTTCCAGGCGCCCTTCCAAATTTGAACTTTAAATCATGGAAAGACGTTTACTTGGCGGCCCATGCAGCGTGTGCGGTCGCCATGGCAAAGATATCAATTTTGGCAATGATGCGTGGTGGCCATTGGACTACGGCGAAGCTGGTCATTGCCTGGTGTGCCCGGAGTGCTCGCGCAAGCTTCACGCAAGCGTCCCAGAGGAAGAGTGGCTGTATGACTATCCAGGCACACTCCGGCGCGTCATCGCCCCCTATTTGTCGAAAGAACCACGAACGTCTGACACTCCGGATGACGATCCGTTCTTCACCCCACGGTGAACATCAAACATCCACTGCCCCGCCTTCCGTCTGGTCGGGACTGACCATGGGTAGGTTGGCGATTGCCTGCCTGATTTCCTCAAGGTTCACCGGACGGAACCCCCAACAATCGGTCCCGACATCAATGCAGCCACCGCCCTCGGGCAAGCGAAATCCCGGGAGGCGTCCATGGCTGTGACCGTACAGGTGGATCGCACCGCGACGGTGCCCCTTCCACACCCGCATGCCATAGTGGAACAGGGCAAGCCTCGTCCTCCCCACCACCAAATCCTTATAGTCGGAAACGCTGGCCCACCTCGCTCGCTCGGCCGCCTTGTCGTGGTTGCCGCGAACCAAGTGCTTCTCTCCCGAAAGACGTTTCAGCCATTTCGGGTGGTCACCCCAGGCGAAATCGCCGAGATGCCACACTTCGTCTTCGGGGCGCACGACCGCATTCCAATTGTCGATAAGGGCGGCATCCATCTCGGTGACATCCGCGAACGGCCTGAGGCAGTGCTTGATGATGCCAGAGGCGGGTTCTCCAGGCGTGTTGCCGTGCCCGAAGTGAGTGTCGGCCGTAAACCAGATTTCCTTTACCAACGCCCCCTCCTACCAACGAAGCCGGAATGTTAAATCGCCCAAGACTTGGTGTCAGCCAGCACCGTCCTGTTCGCCAAGGAATCGCCCGTCCGGCCACCGATGTGATACCAGCCGTCAACGCAACATGTTGCTCTACAATTCGTCGAAGCCGTTGCAGAATGAGTTGCTTTCAGCCATCTACCTTTGAGCAACAAACCCGCCGCGCCCTCATTAGCAACATTTTTGCCCCCCATGGTTGCGCCCGATCCACTGCGAAGTGAGCCTTCGGCTTACACTTCGCAGCGTCTCGGTCGCCCGAAATTAAGGGCAACAATGCCCGAAACTGCACTATTTGCGACAAATGCATGTTCTCAATATGGGCAATCTCATTTCTGTTGCCCTATCGCGAACACTCGATGATGGACTGGTAACCGTGAAAGCCGTCGGCCCCCTTTTAAAAGGTGAAATTTTCAAACACCGTCGGCAGCGTCATCCAGCAACACGGCACCCTTCCCGTTGACCCCAAGTTCATCCTCGGGATTGCGCAGAGGACAATCCTCCAGTGAAAGGCAGCCGCAGCCGATGCAGCCGTCCATGTGGTCGCGCAACTGGGTCAGTCCGTCGATGCGTTGCTGGATGGCCTTGCGCCAAATGGCGATCATGTCGCGAACTTGGGCGGCGGAAGGCTGTTTTCCGGCGGGGATCGGCGTCACCAAGCCGCAGATTTCTTCCAAGCTGATGCCCTGCCGCTGGGCGGTGCGGATGATGGCGATGCGCCGCAGGATGTCGCGGGAAAAGCGCCGCTGATTGCCCCGGGTGCGCAGCGACGAAATCAGCCCCTTGGCTTCATAAAAATGCAGGGTCGAGACGGCCACGCCGCTGCGGCGGGCCACCTCGCCCACCGACAGCACCGGTGGCAGCTTGTGTTTCGGCTCCATGAAAACCCCCTTGACCTCAAGTTCACTTGAGGTTTTATAAGGTCTGTCGGCTTGTTGGCGCAAGCCTCCTGGCATCGCCTTTTTCCAGGACAATCTTCACGGAGCCGACGCCCCATTTCCGCCATCGGGGGACGCCTCCGCGCTTAGAGAGGACGTAGAATAATGGGAACCAATTCCACGCTTGCTTTGGTCAGTGGGGCCAATCGCGGCATCGGCCTAGCCATCGCCGCCGGACTGGCGCGCAAGGGATGCCATGTGCTGTTGGGCTGCCGTGACGTGTCGCGGGGCGAAGCCGCTGCCGGCCCGTTGCAATTGGCCGGGCTGCAGGTCTGGCCCTTGCAATTGGATACCACCAGCGATGCCAGCGTGGCTGCCGCCACAGCGCTGATCACGCGTGAGTACGGACATCTGGACGTGTTGATCAACAATGCCGGGATCGGCCTGGATTACGACCCGACCCTGACCCCCATGGAGATGATCCAACGGAGTGTCGCGGTCAACATCGTCGGTACCATGCGCCTGACCGAGGCGATGATCCCCTTGCTGGCCGGGTCCAAAAGCCCGCGCATCGTCAACCTGTCGTCGGAACTGGCGTCTTTCGGCTTGCGCCACGATCCCAGCTGGCCCCATGCCGACAAGAAGATGCCCACTTACGCGGCGTCCAAGGCGGCGGTCAATTCCCTGACCGTCAGCTATGCCGAGCAGCTGGCCGACAAGGGCATCAAGGTCAATGCCATCTGCCCCGGCTATACCGCCACCGAAGCGACCAACTTCATGGGGACCCGCACCACGGAACAGGCGGCGACCATCGCCATCGATCTGGCGACGCGGGCCGATTGTCCCACCGGGACCTTCGTCAACGATCAAGGCCCCCTGCCCTGGTAAATCGGAACCGGATCAGGGCGGGCTCTGATGAGCCCGCCCACTCCACCGCACTATGAATCAAGCATCAAGGCCTTGATGTCGCGCAGCGGTGGGGCGCCGAACATGCGGCTGTATTCCCGGCTGAACTGGGACTGGCTTTCATAGCCGACCTCGAATGCTGCGGTCGAGGCGTCCACCCGTTCGGTCAGCATCAGCCGCCGCGCCTCACTGAGGCGCATACGCTTTTGATATTGCAGCGGGCTCATTGCCGTCACAGCCCGGAAATGAGTGTGAAAGGCCGAGGCGCTCATGCCGGCCCTGCCGGCCAAATCCTCGACCTTGACCGGGGCGGTGAAATTGTCCTTCAGCCAGTCGATGGCGCGGGCGATCTGATACCCTTGGGTATCGGCGGACACCATGCGGCGCAGCCGGAAGCCCTGTTTGCTGCCCAGCAGCCGATAAAAGATTTCCTGTTTGATCAGCGGCGCCAGGATCGGGATGTCCTGGGGATTGGCATGAAGCCCGACCAGACGGACAAAGGCGTCCAGCATGGGCTGGGACAATTCCTCGACGGCGATGCCCAGGCGGTCCGAGGCATTCTTGTCCATGGCCACATTGTTGCTGACCATCATTTGCCCCAGAATCGGCAGGTCCAACAGCAGGCTGAGCCCCAGATAAGGCTGATCGGCGCTGGCCTCGATGATGTTGGCGACGATCGGCAAATCCACCGAGGTGATGAGGAAATGGTGGGCGTCGTAGACGAAGGCTTCCTCGCCCAGGATCACCCGCTTCCGCCCTTGGGCGATCAGGCAAAGACTGGGCCCCATCATATAGCTGGTGGGCTCGGTCGGGTGTTCCCAGCGATGCAGGTTACCGTTTTATTTTAAGAACTTGGCCTGATCAGCCTTGTCGTGGTCTAGCACCATGCCATCGCCAACCGCAACACGTTCCTCCACCCATGAACAGGATCAGGCAAGAATCCGAAAGGACGGTCTAACAGCCATTTTGCCCCGCCGCCTATGATCCACCCTGTCGCCGGGCAGAGACCCGACGCCAGGCAAAGGATCACATCATGGACATCAAGCGCAACGGCACGCAGCCCCCCCTTCCCCGGCCCTGCCGACTGGTTCACCGGATCGGTCCGCGTCGATCCGCTGTTCGATGCCACCGACTACGCCCGGGCTTCCGGGGGCAGCGTGACCTTCGAGCCGGGGGCGCGCACCGCGTGGCACCAGCACCCCTTGGGGCAGATTTTGATCGTCACCGCTGGAACCGGGCGCGTTCAGCTTGAAGGCCACCCGATTGAAGTTATCCGCCCCGGCGACGTGGTCCGCATCGCGCCCGGCGAACGCCACTGGCATGGCGCTGGCCATGACACTCGATGTCCGACAGCAAGCCATCATCCCCATTGCCGCCTTCACCGCCAGCGGTGATCTGGACAAGTTGAAACCCGTCTTGGCGGAAGGTCTGGAGGCAGGCCTCAGCATCAACGAGACCAAGGAAATCCTGGTTCAGATGTATGCCTATGCCGGTTTTCCGCGCAGCCTGAACGGTCTGTCGGCGCTGACCGCTATTTTGGAAGAACGCCTGGCCAAGGGCATCGTCGATCCTTTGGGCAAAGAGGCTTCGCCCGTCCCCGCCGATCTGAACCGCGACGAATACGGCGCCAAAATCCGCGCCAAACTGTCCGGCCTGGACGAAATTCCGCCGCCGGCGGCGTGGCAGAAATTCTCGCCCATCGCCGACACCTTCCTGAAGGAACATCTGCATGACCGGCACGGCGGGCCAGCTTCGCTATCACCTGGGGGCGGCCATGAATGTCGGTCTGACCGCGCCGCAGATGCAGTCCTTTATCGCCGTGCTGAAAACCAAGGTCGGCGCGTCCCAAGCCGAAGCTGCATCCAAGCTGCTGGCTGAAATTCTGGCCGCGCGCGGCAAGTAATCCACAGGAGAAAACCATGCAATTCGAATACAGCAACCCTACCCGCGTGGTGTTCGGCGCCGGCACCTTGCCCCGTCTGGGCGAGATCGTGCGCCAATACGGCAGCCGCGCCTTGCTGGTCATCGGCGGCGGCAGCGTCAAGCGCAGCGGCATTTTCGATAAGGCAGTACAAAGCCTGAAGGATGCCGGCGTCGCGGTGATCCTGTGCGACGGCATCGAACCCAATCCGCGCATTTCCTCGGTGCGGCGCGGTGCGGCGCTGGCCCGTGAAAACAAGTGCGACGTGGTGGTCGCCCTGGGCGGCGGCAGCGTCATGGACGCGTCCAAGGTCATCGCCGCGGCCGCCCTTTACGACGGCGATCCGTGGGGCATGATCTATCACGGCCAGCCCAACGTGCACATTCCCACCGAGGCACTGCCGCTGATCACCGTCCCGACCCTGGCCGCCACCGGTTCGGAAATGAATTGCGGCGCCGTGATCTCGAATTCCGAGACCACGGAAAAATCATTCATGAGCACCGCCTGCCTTTATCCCAAGGTGGCGCTGATGGACCCGGAACTGACGATCAGCGTACCCCAGAACCAGACCGCCTTTGGTGTCTGCGACTTGATCACCCATGTGACCGAGGCCTATTTCAACGGTCCGGGCAACACCCCGTTGCAGGACCGCTTCGCCGAAGGCGTCATCCTGACCGCCATGGAATACGGCCCCAAGGCCATCGACAACGGTGAAGACCTGGACGCCCGCAGCCACATCCAATGGGCCGCCACCGTCGCCTTGAACGGCTGGGTCAGTTCAGGGGCCAGCGGCGGGTATCCCGTCCATATGATCGAACACACGGTGTCCGCCTATCACGACATCACCCATGCCGCCGGCCTGGCCATCATCAATCCGGCCTGGATGCGTTTCGCCGCCCGGACCAACCCGGCCAAGTTCGTCCAATTCGCCGAACGCATCTTTGGCCTGAAGTCCAAGGGCTCGGACGATTTGGACTGCGCCTTGGCCGGGATCGACCGTTTCGAGCAATTCCTGAAATCCATCGGTTGCCCCACCCGGTTCTCGGATCTGGGCATCGACGGCAGCCTGATCGAAACCTATGCCAAGGAAACGCTGCGCATCATCAATGACGGCAACGGCAAGCTGCCGGCCCGCCCGGCCATGTCGGAAGCCGACATCGTCGGCGTTTTGAAGGCCGCTTTGTAAGCACGCCCCCTGCGGGGCGGCGGAAGACCCGCCGCCCCGACACGGAGAAATCCATGGCGAAAATCCTTGTGACCCTGTTGGTGGTTGCGGCGGTCCTGGCCCTTGCCGCTTGGGCCTATGTGCAACATCCGAAATTCGGCCCGTCGGTGACGGCGATGCGCAGTGCCAAGGTTCTGGCCTCTGTCCATTACGTGGACGGCGAATTCCGTAACCAGCTGCCGACGCCGATGTTTTCCGACGATTCCACTTTCTGGTCGGTGTTTGGGGGCAATCTGACCGAAACCAAGCCGCAGCGCCTTCGCCAGCGTCGACGAATTGGTTGCCTCGCCCGATATCGACGTGGTGGTGGTCACGGTGAAGGTGCCCCACCACCTGAAGATCATCAAAGCCGCCATCGCCGCCGGCAAGCATGTGTTCTCCGAATGGCCGCTGGGTAACGGCTTGGCCGAAGCCGGGGAACTGGCCGCCCTGGCCGCCAAAAGCAATGTTCGGGGATTTGTCGGCACCCAGGCGCGGGTCGCCCCGGAAATCCTGTATCTGCGCCAATTGATCGCGGACGGTTACGTCGGAAAGGTCTTGTCCACCACCCTGACCGCCTGGGGCGGCAATTGTGGCGGCGCGCTTGGCAGTGTCGAGACTTATGGCTATCTGCTGGACCAAAGCAACGGCGCGACCATGTTGACCATTCCTATGGGGCATACTTTGACAGCCCTGCGCGACGTTTTGGGCGACATCGTCTCGCTCGCCTCGGTCAGTCACCACAAGGCGGGGTGAAATCGTCAATATCGGCGGCTCGTTGGCGGGCCGCTTCTCGCCGCTGAATGCACAACGGGGCGGAATGGTCATTTTTTTCCTGGCGGTCATGGGCGTCTTGGCATCGCTGAAAGCCGCCTTGGTCGTTCCGTTCCTGATGGCAAGCACCATGGCCGGGGCCGCCCAAGGCGCCACCCTGACCGGCAGCATTCGGGCGCTTCTTGACGGAATTGAACCCCACGAACGGGCCGGGCTGTTCTCGGTCATCTACGCCACGTCCTATACAGGGGCGGCACTTCCCTCGTTCATCGCCGGCAGATTGTCGGGAACGTTCAGCCTTTTCCAAATCGCCATCTTCTACGCAATCCTGGCGGCGGTGGGATGCCTGGTCACTCTGTTCGCCGGTCGGCGTTAAACAACAAGCACATTCAACGGATACGATCTCAATCCCGGTATTCGGGGCGCGCCGCCAATCCTGTTTTCAAATGATCGATGACCTGGCGTATCTTGGTGGATAGAAAACGCCGCTGCGGATAAAGCGCCCAAACGCCTTGGTTGGGCGTGCGATATTCGTCCAACAGCGTCACCAATTGGCCGCTTCGCATGGGTTCGCGGACGTAATAATCCGGCAATTGCGCCAGTCCGAAGCCCCGCAAAGCAGCATCCAAAACCGCAAAGCCGCTGTTGCATCGCCAGTACGGGCGCGGCCGAAACACCCATTCCTGCCCCTGTTCGTGAAATGCCCAGGTGTCGTTGGTCCCCACCAGACAGCGGTGGTCGGACAGTTCCGACAAGCTGTGCGGTCGACCGCGATGTTCCAGATAGGCCGGCGCCGCCACCAGATACAAACGCCTGGGCGCGATCTGGGTGGCGACCAGGGTGGAATCGGTCAACCGCCCCAGACGGATGGCGACATCGAAGCGTTCGTGGACCAGATCGACGGTGCGATTGGTCAGCTCCATATCCACATTCAATTGCGGGTGTAATGCCAGGAAATCATTGATTAAAGGCATGACGAAGTGTTCGCCGTAAGCCACCGAACAGGTCATGCGCAACAAGCCTTTCGGGCTGTCCTGTACGTCGCCCACCGCCTGAAAAGCCTCGTCGCGCTCCTCTTGCAGGCGTTGTCCGTGGTTCAACAGAATCTGCCCGGTTTCGGTCAGCGAGACACGCCGCGTGGTGCGGAAAAACAACCGCGCCTGCAGGCGTTCTTCCAATTGCGCCACCGCCCGGCTGACCTGAGAGGGGGACAGCCGCAGCCGTTTCGCCGCCAAGGTGAAACTGCCGGTTTCCGCCACGGCCAGAAACTCGTCCAAGCCGTTCCATCCACTCATGATTTCCTCGGATTATCCCATATTTGCAATAATCCTTGCAGAAAGTGTCGGATTATCCAAGCCTTTCTCCCTTGCTAAGCTGGCTGACGTTGTTTTCTAGGAGCCTTCATCATGATCAAATCGCGCGCAGCCATCGCCTGGGCGGCCGGGAAGCCTTTGGAAATCGAAGAAGTCGAGGTCGCGCCCCCGAAACAGGGCGAAGTGCTGGTGCGCATCAAGGCCACCGGTGTCTGCCATACCGACGCCTTCACTCTGTCGGGCGACGACCCGGAAGGTATTTTCCCCGCCATTCTGGGCCATGAAGGCGCCGGCATCGTCGAGGAAGTGGGCCCCGGCGTCACCTCGGTGGCGGTTGGCGATCATGTGATCCCGCTCTATACCCCCGAATGCGGCAAGTGCAAGTTCTGCCTGTCGGGTAAGACCAATCTGTGTCAGGCCATCCGCGCTACCCAGGGCAAGGGATTGATGCCCGACGGCACCACCCGCTTCACCGCGCGCGGCAAGCAGATTTTCCACTACATGGGCACCTCGACCTTTTCCGAATACACCGTGCTGCCGGAAATCGCCCTGGCCAAGGTCAACAAGGAAGCCCCCTTGGAAAAGATCTGTCTGTTGGGCTGCGGCGTCACCACCGGCATGGGCGCGGTGCTGAAGACCGCCAAGGTCGAGCCCGGCGCCACCGTGGCCATTTTCGGCCTGGGCGGTATCGGTCTGTCGGCCATCATCGGTGCGGTCATGGCCAAGGCGTCGCGCATCATCGGCATCGACATCAATCCCGACAAATTCGACATCGCCCGCAAGCTGGGGGCCACCGAATGCGTCAATCCCAAGGATTTCGACCGTCCCATCCAAGAAGTCCTGGTGGACATGACCGATGGCGGCGTCGATTACTCGTTTGAATGCATCGGCAACGTCAACGTCATGCGTTCGGCCTTGGAATGCTGTCACAAGGGCTGGGGCGAATCGGTGATCATCGGTGTGGCCGGCGCCGGGCAGGAAATCAGCACCCGTCCCTTCCAACTGGTCACCGGCCGGGTGTGGCGCGGCTCGGCCTTCGGTGGCGTGCGCGGGCGTTCGGAACTACCTGAAATCGTAGAACAATACATGCGCGGCGATTTCGAGCTGGATACCTTCATCACCCACACCATGGGGCTGGACGACATCAACAAGGCCTTCGACCTGATGCACGAAGGCAAGTCCATCCGCTCGGTCATCCTGTACTGATTTCCGGGGCCGTCTTGTCCGTCAAGACGGCCTCTTTCGTTTCGCCGAGGTTTTCCATGAGCACCAACCTGACCATCGTTTCCTCAAACCGCTCGTTTGGCGGCTGGCACAAACGTTACCGTCACAGCTCGCGTACTTTGGGATGCGACATGGTCTTCGCTATCTACTTGCCGCCCCAGGCGGAAAGTGGCGCCAAGGTCCCTGTGCTGTACTGGCTGTCGGGCCTGACCTGCACCGACGAGAATTTCATGCAAAAGGCCGGTGCCCAGCGCTTGGCCGCCCAATTGGGCATGGCCATAATCTGCCCCGACACCAGCCCGCGCGGTGACCATGTGCCCGGTGACCCGGATGGTTCCTGGGATTTTGGCCATGGTGCCGGCTTCTATGTGGATGCCACGCAAGAGCCGTGGAGCCGTCATTACCGTATGCACGACTACGTCACCCGTGAATTGCCCGATCTGATCGAGGCCACCTTCCCCGTCTCGCAAAAACGGGCCATTTCCGGCCATTCCATGGGCGGCCACGGCGCCATCGTCTGCGCGCTACGAAATCCCGGCCGCTATGTCTCGGTTTCGGCGTTTTCCCCCATCACCAACCCGATGAACTGCCCCTGGGGCCAAAAGGCCCTGGGCCACCTGCTGGGCGCCGATCGCAGCCTTTGGAAGGATTGGGACGCCTCGGCGCTGATTCAGACCACCCAGACCCGCCTGCCCTTGCTGGTCGACCAAGGTGACGCGGATTCCTTCCTGGCCGAACAATTGAAGCCAGACGAGTTGGTTCAGGCCGCCAAGGCGGTGGATTACCCCCTGACCTTGCGCCTGCAGCCGGGTTACGATCACAGCTATTACTTCGTCGCCAGCTTCATCGAAGACCATCTGCGGCACGCCGCAAGGGCTTTCTGACAAATCAGTGTGAAAAATACAGAAAGGTGATAGCAGGACCATGACCGCTACAAATATGAAGCTGATTGGTTATGCAAGGGTCAGCAGTGACGACCAAAACCTTGCCTTGCAACTATCTGCCTTCATGGGACTTGGTATACCGGAGTCTCAGATATTCACAGACACCCATTCTGGGAAACACGATAATCGACTGGGGCTAAAACAGGCACTATCCAGCTTGGAGAAAGGCGACACCCTGGTCGTTTGGAAACTGGATCGGCTCTGGCGCTCCGCAAAACAAATGCTGGTCACCTTCGACCATATCGCCGCTGTCGGTGCGAACCTGCACAGCGTCACCGAACATTTTGACATGGCAACACCAATCGGCAAATTCATCATCACCGTGCTGGGAGGTGTCGCCGAATATGAACGCGCAATCAGTGTCGAGCGCACCAAAGCCGGACTGGCGGCAGCGAAAGAGCGTGGAGTTGTCCTTGGGGCTAAGCCCCGACTACCAGAGGGGAGCGCACAATGGGAGAGTGTACGTCGTATGCTGCTAGCTGGCATCCCTGGACACCGCATTGCCGCATTTCATGGTATATCCCAAGCGACGATATACAAATCCTTCCCCGGAGGCCGAAAAACCTTACGCAATTCGGATTGCGTCACCTGACCACACCACACAAAGGTATCTTCTGGTCAGCGATGACGCCAACCGCGCCGCCGTGGACGCCGCCGCGATCCGCGTCAACGCCCCGACTCACGGACAGAAAGTCCCGGACAGGATCGCGAGCGCCGGAAAAGCAAAACCCGCCAGCTTGGAAGCGGCGGGTTTGCTTGATAAATTGGTCGGAGCGGCGGGATTCGAACCCACGACCCCCAGTCCCCCAGACTGATGCGCTACCGGGCTGCGCTACGCTCCGACCGTGTCAGGGTTTCCCCTGAACATGCTGCCAAACCAAGGGCTTGGCGGGGGGTCCAACGGTGTCACCACCGGAAGAGGGCCGGACTATACTCATGGCCCCGATGGAATGCAACCCTCAACGTTGCCTTGGATGAAGTAAATTTCGCATCTGCTCCAGCTCGTCCAAAAGCAGCTGCAATTCCTGACGTTGTTGGACAGAGAAACCGGGCTTTTCCACGGTTTCGGCGCTTTCGGAATCCATGGCCAGGACCAAATCTTCCTCTTCCTCGCCATCATCCATCAGATCGAAAGGCATGTCGTCTTCTGCCATGTCGTCGGCATCGTCGTCACGGGCCTTGTCGGCCGAAGGCGGCAGGGACAACTGCAATTCGGGTTCATGCCGGATTTGACCGGCATTGTCTTTGTGCCCGCCTTCGCGCAGCAGCTTCTGCACACCCTTGATGGTGTAGCCTTCGCTGTACAGCAGATCGCGGATACGGCGCAGCAGCGCCACGTCTTCGGGGCGGTAATAGCGGCGTCCCCCGCCCCGCTTCAGCGGCTTGACCTGGGGGAACTTGCTTTCCCAAAAGCGCAGGACGTGTTGGGGGACGTCCAGTTCGTCGGCGACTTCGCTGATGGTTCGAAATGCCGTGTCGGACTTGCCGACCCGCCGTCCCGAATTGGCATCGCCGTCTTCGTTCATCACTTACCGGCCTTGGCCACCGGGCCGTCGTTGATCTGCTTCTTCAGCAATTGCGACGGACGGAACACCAACACCCGGCGCGGCAAGATCGGCACTTCCTCGCCGGTCTTCGGATTGCGGCCGATCCGCTGCCCCTTGGAACGGACGGCGAAACTGCCGAACGACGAAATCTTCACCGCCTCGCCTTCGGCCAGGGCGTTGGAAATCTCATCCAGAACGGCTTCCAGCAAATCCGCGGATTCGTTTCGCGACAGCCCGACTTCTTGATAGACGGCTTCACTGAGTTGAGCACGGGTGATGGTGTTTTCCGACATCTAAGGCAGCCCCTTCCAGGGGGATCGAGAAGTGATTCCCTGACCCTATCCTGTCGCCCTAAATCCGTCAATATCAAAGGGATGCGCGGGGACGTTGGACTATGTGCGCAGGATGCGCCGCCAGCGCCTACAGACGGACCAGCGCCGAACCCCAGGTAAAACCACCGCCCATGGCCTCCATGACCACCAGATCGCCCTGGTTGATGCGGCCATCGGCCACGGCGGTGTGGAAAGCCAGCGGAATGGACGCCGCCGAGGTGTTGGCGTGCTTGTCCACGGTCACCACCATGCGGTCCATGGACAGGCCCAGCTTCTTGGCGGTGCTTTCCAAGATGCGGCGGTTGGCCTGATGCGGCACCACCCAATCCACGTCAGCGGCCGACAGGTCATTGGCATGCAGCGCCTCGCCCACCACCTGGGCCAGATTGGTCACCGCATGACGGAACACTTCCTTGCCTTCCATACGCAGATGGCCGACGGTCTGCGACGAAGACGGGCCGCCATCCACATAAAGCAGGTCGTAATGGCGACCATCGGAATGCAGGTGGGTGGACAGGATGCCACGATCCTGGTTGCTGCCCTTTTCCCACGACCCGCGCAGCACCACCGCCCCGGCCCCGTCGCCGAACAGCACGCAGGTGCCGCGGTCTTCCCAGTCCAGAATACGCGAGAAGGTCTCGGCGCCGATGACCACGGCGGTGCGGGCCTGTTCGGCCTTGATGAAATTGTCGGCCACCGCCAGAGCGTAGATGAAGCCCGAGCACACCGCCTGGACGTCGAAAGCGGCGCCGCCGGTCATCCCCAGCCGGCTTTGCACCCGGGCGGCGGTGGCGGGAAAGGTGTTGTCGGGGGTGGCGGTGGCGACCACCAGCAGATCGACATCGGCGCCGGTCAACCCGGCCGATTTCAGCGCGGCAGAGGCGGCGGCGGTGGCCAGATCGGAGGTGGTTTCGCCTTCGGCTGCGATGTGGCGCTGGCGGATGCCGGTGCGCTCGATGATCCACTCGTCAGACGTGTCGACCTTGGCGGCCAATTCACTGTTGGTGACGATTCGAGACGGCAGGTAACAGCCGCTACCGACGATTTGCGAACGCAGAATCATTCTTTCGGTCACCCGTTGCCGGCGGCACGCTGCGAGGGAGCATCCTGCGGGTGCAGGCGCTCGAATTCCTTGCGAATCCGCTCGTTGTAGCCATGCGCCACCAAATCGACGGCGACGGCGATGGCGTTGGCGAAACCGAATGCGTCGGTTCCACCATGACTTTTGACGGCAATGCCGTTCAGGCCCAGGAACATGGCGCCGTTGTAGCGGCGAGGATCGGTCCGGGTCTTGACCTTGTTCAGCGCGTGCTTGGCGAACAAGAAGCCGATCTTGGCCAAAAGCGAACTTTGGAACGCCTGGCGCAGGAACGACGAATAGAATTTCACCGTGCCTT
Organism: Rhodospirillaceae bacterium UBA6219; assembly: GCA_002435715.1. GTDB lineage: Bacteria > Pseudomonadota > Alphaproteobacteria > Rhodospirillales > Magnetospirillaceae > Magnetospirillum. Next base: position 4,249 of record DISD01000067.1, on the reverse strand, counting down.
CGGCGGTCTTGAGCGCGATGTTGCCGGTGAAACCGTCGGTCACCACCACGTCCACCGTGCCGGCGCCGATGTCGTTGCCTTCGATGAAGCCGTGGAAGTGGATGGGCAGTTGGGTGTCGCGCAGGGCGGCGGCGGCGGTCTTGACCGCGTCGTTGCCCTTGATGTCTTCCGAGCCGACGTTCAACAGGCCGACCGACGGCTGCTCCAGCCCCAAGACGGCGCGGGCGAACACTTCGCCCATGACGGCGAATTCGATCAGGTTGTTGGCGTTGCAATCGACGTTGGCGCCCAGATCCAGCATCACCGTCTCGCCCCGTTCGGTGGGGAACAAGCCGGCGATGGCCGGCCGGTCGATGCCGGGCAGCATGCGCAAGACGAACTTGGACACCGCCATCAGCGCGCCGGTGTTGCCGGCCGACACCACGCCGGCGGCCTCGCCCTTGGCGACCGCGTCGACGGCCAGCCACATGGACGACTTGCGGCCGGTGCGCAGCACCTGACCGGGCTTGGCGTCCATGGACACGGCGTCTTCGGCGTGGCGAACCGTACACATCCCCTTGATCTCGGGAGCACCTTCCAGCAAGGCCTCGATCCGCTGGGCATCGCCGAACAGCAGATAACGCACGTGTGGAAGCCGGACATGGGCCAACCGCACCCCCTCGATCACCATGTCGGGAGCATGATCGCCGCCCATGGCGTCAATGGAAATGGTGACGGGTGCGCTCACGTCCGTGCGCTCCGGAAGAGATCAGCGGGAGAATTAGGCGTTGGCTTCGCCCTGGGCGACCACTTCACGGCCATCATAGTGACCGCAAGAGCCGCACACGTGATGCGGCAGCTTCACTTCGCCGCAATTGGGGCACTCGACCACCGAAGCCGACGGCAGCGCGTGATGGGCACGGCGCATGTTGCGGCGGGACTTGGAGGTCTTTTTCTTCGGGACAGCCATTTTCTCGTACTCTCTGCTCAGAAGCCCTGACGGGGAAAGGGAGGTTTATTAGCCAAAAAGTCTGCCTGTAGCAAGGATTTGCTGATCCCCTTAGCTGTTTTTTTGCTTGAATGCGGCAAGGGCGGCGAACGGACTGACTTTTTCTTCCTTGATCGGGGCGTCTTCCTTGATCTCGGGCAACTGGGCATCGGCCTTGCGCGGGAACGGATCCAACGCCAAGGCTAAATGCTCGGCCACCACTTCGCCCAAGTCGATGGCACCGTCCGTCAGGGGTTCCGGCGGATCGTCGTCATCCATGGACAAGTCGAGTTCCAGTGTATCGGACTCTGCCGCCGTGCCAAAGGTGATCATAAAACTTTCATCGACCACTTGTTCGACCGGCTCCAGGGTCACCACGCAGGTCTGCTCGACCACGGCGCGAATATGGCCGTCCACCTTGAACAAGGTGCCGCCGGCCAGGGCCCGCAGATGGGCCTTGGCCTTGAAATCCGTGACCTTGACGATACCGAAGCGTTCGGCCAAGGCGGCACATTCGGCGGCACTGGCTTCGATTTCCATGTCGACACCACGTGTCGGAATGGTGTCGACCAGAATGGGGCGCGAAAATTCGGGCTTGAAGTCCATGGCCTAGCCCCGATCCGCCGGAACCAGGAACGACACCTTGCCGGCCAGGATGTCGGCATCGGCCAGACCGGCCAGATGGGCACGCTGGTCATGCACGTAAGCGGCCATCAGGTCCTCGATCTCGACGTTGACCGGCTGGCCCTGATAGAGGTTGCGGCCCAAGGCCTCTTGCAGGCCCCTGCCCGGCTCGTCCAGCACCTTGTCATAGGCGGTGGCACGACCGTAGAAGGCCTCGGCCATGCGGGTCACCCGCTTGCCGATGGCCATGTCGGTAATGCCCATCTCGCGCAGGTTCTGATCCAGATCGGTGAACATGAAATCGAAAGTCTGCTGCGACAATTCCTTCAGCGCCGGGTTGCCGTCGGCGGCCAGCCGACGGAACAACAGATAGGCGTGCAGGATGATCATGTCGTACCGCCCTTCCAGGGTGTCGGCGACGCCATAATCACGATAGAACACCGGCTGGCGCGATTGCTCGACCAGGGCAAGGTAAAGGGCGTTGGCGGCTGCGTCGTCGGTGCGACGCTTGAACAAGCGACTGAAGGGCATTCATGGTCCTGTCGATATGCTGATCGCCGTAACCTGGGGCGGGGTCGTTGACACCCGCGGGGCTGAGATGCGATCTTCGCCCCATCTTTGGACACGGAGCCCGTCTCCGTCAATGCCCTGACGTGAATGCGACCATGAAGAAAACCATCATCCATGTGTTCCTGGCCGCCGTCATCGGCGCCACCGTCGCCTGTACGCCGACCGTCGACACCCGGGGCAACCTGCCCCACCCCGAGGATCTGGCCAAGATCGCCCCCGGCAAGACCAGCCGCGACGAGGTTCAGGCCCTGCTGGGGACGCCGTCCTCGACCCTGCTTTATGGCGGTGAAAGCTGGCAATACATCTCGTCCACCTTCGAGACCACCGCCTTCTTCAAGCCCGAATTGAAGGACCGCAAGATCGTCGCCTTTTATTTTGACGATGCCGGCATCGTCAAAAGCATCACCTACAAGGGCATGGAGGACGGCAAGGAAATCGTCCTGGTCGACCGCGAGACGCCGACCGCCGGCAAGGAGCTGGGCCTGATCGAACAATTGCTGGGCAATATCGGTCGCTTCTCCAAGGACGGACAAGGCGGTGGTTTAGGCGGCATAGGCCGTCACTGATCCCCTTCGCTGCGAACAAAGAAAAACCCCCGGCCCTTGCGGACCGGGGGTTTTATTTCAGGTGCTGTTAGCCGGCGACCATGGCCAACAGCAAGATCGCGACGATGTTGATGATCTTGATCATCGGATTGACCGCCGGACCGGCGGTGTCCTTGTAGGGATCGCCGACGGTATCGCCGGTCACCGCGGCCTTGTGGGCGTCCGAGCCCTTTCCGCCATGATTGCCGTCTTCGATGTACTTCTTGGCGTTATCCCAAGCGCCGCCACCCGAGGTCATGGAAATAGCCACGAACAAGCCGGTGACGATGGTGCCCAACAGCATGGCGCCCAGGGCGGTGAAGGCGGCCAGCATGCCGGCGGTGACGGCGATCACCGCGAACAGCACGATGGGCGACAGCACCGGCAGCATGGACGGGATGATCATTTCCTTGATCGCCGCCTTGGTCAGCATGTCGACGGCGCGGCCATAATCGGGCTTGCCGGTGCCTTCCATGATGCCGGGGATTTCCTTGAACTGGCGGCGGACTTCGACCACCACCGCACCGGCGGCACGTCCCACCGCCATCATGCCCATGGCGCCGAACAGGTACGGCAGCAGACCGCCGACGAACAGACCGATGACCACATAGGGATCTTCCAGGCTGAAGCTGACCTTGTATTGCGGGAAATAGTGCTTCAGATCCTCGGTATAAGCCGCGAACAGCACCAAAGCGGCCAAGGCGGCCGAACCGATGGCATAGCCCTTGGTCACCGCCTTGGTGGTGTTGCCCACCGCGTCCAGGGCGTCGGTGATCTTGCGCACGTCTTTCGGCAGTTCCGACATTTCGGCGATACCGCCGGCATTGTCGGTCACCGGGCCATAGGCGTCCAAGGCGACGATCATGCCGGCCAGGGCCAACATGGTGGTGGCCGCCACCGAGATGCCGAACAGGCCGGCCACCGAATAGGTACCGATGATGGCCACGCAAATGACCAGAACCGGAAGCGCGGTGGCTTCCATGGACACCGCCAGGCCTTGGATGACATTGGTGCCATGGCCGGTGGTCGAGGCTTGCGCCACGCTGCGCACCGGGCGATAGCCGGTGCCTGTGTAATATTCGGTGATCCACACCAACAGGCCGGTCACCACCAGTCCGAACAGCGAGCAGACGAACAGGTTCATACCGGTGACCGGGCGTCCACCCATGTCGTAGACGGCACCGAAGCCGCCATAACCGACGATGATGGTCCCGGCGATCAACGCCACCGACAAAATGCCGGTGACGCTCAGACCCTTGTACAGCGCCTTCATGATGTTGCCCGAATCATCGAGCTTGACGAAGAAGGTCCCGGCCACCGAAGCCAGGATGCACACCGCGCCGATGACCAGCGGGAAAGACATCATAGACGCCTGATCGGCACCGGAGAAGAAGATGGAGCCCAGCAACATGGTGCCGACGATGGTCACCGCGTAGGTTTCGAACAAATCAGCGGCCATGCCGGCGCAATCGCCCACATTGTCGCCGACGTTGTCGGCGATCAC
>DISD01000005.1 GCA_002435715.1 Rhodospirillaceae bacterium UBA6219 | reverse complement strand
GATCATGACGATGGAGGCGTCCACCATCGCGATCGCCATCGGCGCGATGCCGCCCAGGCTCATGATGTTGGCGTTGATGCCCTGCAACCGCATGATCCCAAAGGCCGCCAGCAGACCGATGGGCAGGAAAAAAACCACCACCAAGGACGACCGCAGGTGCAGCAAAAAGGCGGCGCAGACCAGCACCACCACCACCATTTCCTCGATCAGCTTCTCCGACAGATTGTCGATGGCCCGTTCGATCAGCCCCGAACGGTCATAGGTGGTCACCACCTCGACCCCTTGGGGCAGGCTGGCTTTCAGTTCGGCCAGCTTGGCCTTGACCGCCGCGATGGTGGAAAGGGCATTTTCGCCCCAGCGCATGATGATGACGCCGCCCACCGCCTCGCCGACACCGTCCAATTCGCCGACGCCGCGGCGCAGTTCCGGCCCCAGACGGATGGTGGCCACATCGGACAGCAGCACCGGGGTGCCGCCGGGACTGGCGCGCAGCGGTACCGCTTCCAGATCGGCCACGTCCTTCACATAGCCGCCGGCACGGACCATGTATTCGGCCTCGGCCATTTCAATGACCGAGCCACCGGTTTCCTGGTTGGCCTTTTGCACCGCCGCCTTGACCGCCGACAATTGCAGGCCGAAAGCACGCAGACGCAAGGGATCGACGACGATCTGGTATTGCTTGACCATGCCGCCGATGGTGGCGACCTCGGAGACACCGGGGACGGTCTGCAATTCGTATTTCAGGAACCAGTCCTGGATGGATCGCAACTGCGCCAGATCATGGGCGCCGCTCTTGTCCACCAGGGCGTATTGGAACACCCAGCCGACGCCGGTGGCGTCCGGCCCCAGGGCCGGGCGCGCCCCTTCCGGCAGGCGCGGCGTCACCTGGGACAGATATTCCAGCACCCGCGAACGCGCCCAGTAAAGGTCGGTGCCGTCCTCGAAGATCACATAGACATAGCTGTCGCCGAACATGGAATAGCCGCGCACATTGCGGGCACCCGGCACCGACAGCATGGCGGTGGTCAAGGGATAGGTCACCTGATCCTCGACCACCTGCGGCGCCTGACCGGGATAAGACGTCTTGATGATCACCTGGACGTCGGACAGATCGGGCAAAGCGTCCAAGGGGGTGGTGCGCACGGCCCACAGGCCGCCCATCACCACCAGCACGGTCATCACCACCACCAGGAAGCGGTTGGCCAAGGACCAGCGGATCAGCCCGGCGATCATGGCAGCACCTCAAGGGTCACGATCTGGAACATACCCTCGTCATCCTTGGCCAGACCGAAACGGATCTTGGTCCCAGGGCTGACGGCGACAGCGCGGGCCGCGCCCGCCACGTTCATGTCCATGGTCATCCCCGGCCACCCCAGGGCGGGGATGGGGCCGTGGGTGACGTTCACCACATGGGCGGCGGCATCCACACTGTTGACCACGCCTTCGCCGGTACCCAACACTTCGGCGGGCGGCGTCATGGCGCCATTGTTTTCCAGGCGATCCAGACCGGCCTTCAGCCCGGCTTCCGAATCGATCAGGAATTGCGCCGACAACACCACCTGGGCCCCCGTCCGCAGACCGTCCAGGATTTCCGTGCGTCCTTGGTTCTGGGCTCCGACCTTGACCGGCACCGAACGGAACCGCCCGTCACCCAGGGCTGCCACCACCCGGTCACCATGGCCGGTGCGGATGACCGCCTCGCTGGGTACCGCCAGAACCGGACCGCGCGCTTTGCCCTTCAATTCGATCTCGGCGAACATGTTGGGACGCAACTTCAGACCGGGATTGGGGAAACGCAGCCGCACCCGCAAGGTGCGCGTGGTTTCCGCCAATTCCGGATAGATGTAATCGACCCGTCCGCGCCAGGAATCCTGGGGCAGATGGGCCAGACGCGCCTGGGCCTCCATGCCGGCAAAGACCCGTCCGGCCTGGCTTTCCAGAACGTCGGCGATGACCCAGATGGACGACAGGTCGGACAGCACCATCAGCGTCTGTTCGGGCTTGATGTACATGCCCTCGCCGACATTCATCTGCATGACCACGCCGTCCTGGGGGGCGTAGACGCGGAAACGATGGGCCGGTTTGCGGGTGGCGGCGATTTCCGCGATCTGTTCCTCGGACACCCCCAAGGCCCGCAGCTTATAGGCACCGCCGGAACTCATGTTGGAATTGCCGCGTTCCAGGTCGCGCACATATTCCGACGAGGTCGCCGCCAGTTCCTGCGAGAAATACTCGAACAGCAACTCGCCCCGGCGCACTTCGGTGCCCACCGAACGCACCAGCAGCCGTTCGATCCAGCCATCCTTGCGCACATGGACGTGCGAGGTGCGGTCCTCGTTCTGCATCACGGAGCCGACGGTGCGGATGTCGGTGGAAAAATCCACCATCTCGGCCTTGCCGGTGCGCACGCCGATATTGTTGACCACCGCCGGTGGCAACGTTACCTGGGCGTCATCCGCCCTATTGGTCGTCCCTGGTTCCTCGCCTTCATAAACCGGGATCAAATCCATACCCATGGGCGACTTTCCGGGCGCGTCGCGCCGGTAATTGGGGTCCATGGGGGCCACCCAATAGACGACCTTCTTTTCGGTGGCAGACCCTTCGCCCTTTCCCAGGCGTTCATAGGCCACGCCACCCGCCACACCCAGGCCGACGGCCAGGGCAATGGCCAGCAACGAACGTGCTGACATGGAAAATTCCTTCCAGACTGACTTGACAGGGGCGCGCCACGGCACGCCCGATCACAAAAAGTCAGGTGAAGGACCGGGGAGGACGGTATCCGGGAAGAACCGAAAGGGCGACCAGGGAATGATCGGGCGCCGCCCACAGGACCAGGGCCACCGGCAAACGCCCAGGCATGGACAGCACCATGGGCAGGGTTCCGACGATGCCGGTCCCACAGGCCATGACCATGGACCCGCAATGGCGCGGCGTCATCGAGTCGTTGCCGTGATCGGGGGACTGATCATGGTTCGCCACAGTGGCGAGGTGGCCTTCGTGACCGTGACCCACGTGATGCATCTGGGCCGGAGCCTGCATGTGGGCCATGGGAGCCCGCGGCGTCCAATCCGCCACAGCCGGCCACGCGCCCGCCGCAAGCGCGGCGAACACCATGATCAGACTGAAGACAAAACGGCGCATCGGCATTCCATGACCACGGACAGGTCTCGACCGCCTACACTAGCGGTTTCCACGGAAAATGGTCAAGCCATGGCCGTTGACAGCCTCCCACTCGCCCCCATAATTGCCACATAAAAAATATGGTGAAGATCGATGACCGTGTCCCGCCCCCCGGCCCATGCCCGGACCAGTCAGACCCATCCGCTGCAGATCGCCGAAGTGCGCAGCGCCCCCGATCACGGCCGGATCGGCATCACCTTTTGCCCCGGCAAGCATGATTATCTGGCCCATACCGGGGCCTGGGCCCGCGACTTGCCCACCGATGTCAAAGCCATCGCCGATTGGGGGGCGAAACTGGTGCTGACCCTGGTGGAACCCGCCGAGCTGCAGTCCTTGAAGGTGCCGTTCCTGGGCCACGAAGTCCGGCACCACGGCATGGAATGGCTGCACCTGCCCATCGCCGACTTTTCCGTCCCCGACGACCAATTCGAAAGCCAGTGGCAGGTTCATGGCCCGACCATCCGCGCCATGCTGCGCCAGGGTGACGACATCGTGGTCCATTGCAAAGGCGGCCTGGGTCGCGCCGGCATGATCACCGCCCGCTTGCTGGCGGAAATGGGCATGGTCCCGGACGACGCCATCCGCATGGTGCGCAAGGCACGGCGCGGCGCCATCGAAACCTCGCAGCAACTGGCCCTGGTGCGCCGGACCCGGACCATCGCCGAAACCGACGACCTGCCATGAACGTCTTGGACACCCGCACCCTGCGGCAGGTCGGCGGCCGTCTGGGCAGTACCCCGGCCGGCATCTACGAAGATGCCCAGGGCCGCTGTTTTTACGTCAAAACCCTGGAAAGCGCCGCTTACGCCCGCAACGAACTGATCGCCGCCCGGCTGTACCGGCTGGCGGGGGCGCCGACCCTGGATTATCTGGCCACCACCCAACCCCATCAGGTGGCGACGACGTTGATCCGTTTGGACAAGAAACGGGTTTCACAACTGGACGAAACCGAACGCCGACAGGCCCAACGTTGGTTCGCCATCCACGCCTGGACCGCCAATTGGGACGCCGCCGGCTTTCATGGCGACAACCAAGGGGTGGCCGACGGCGTGGTGCTGACCCTGGACATGGGCGGCGCCTTGGAGTTCCGCGCCATGGGCGACCCCAAGGGCCGGGCGTTCGGTTCCCATGTGGGGGAATTGGACAGCCTGCGCCACGACCCGAACAATCCGTTCGCGGTGGCGTTGTTCGGCGACATGGATGACGTCGCACTGCGTGACGCCATCCGGATGGTGACACAGATCCCCGACCACCAGATCCGCCAGGTCATCGGCGAACACGGGGGCAGCACGGCCTTGGCCGACAAGATGGTCGCCCGCAAGGCCGACATGGCACGGCGACTGGCTGCGGACGACACCCACCCCTGTATGGCATAGCCCGACTGGACAATTTCGGATAGAATTGCCCCCGCAGTCCTGTGACGGAAGCGCTGATGGTGGACATGTTGACGAGTTTGGGACGTCGCGCTTTTTTCGCGGTCATGATGTGGTTGGCGGCCGCCGGAAACGTTTTCGCCGTCGAACCCGAAACCGCCCCCGACATCGCCCGCATCTTGAAACGCGGAACCGTGGTGGTGGTGGCGACGAACCAGAACATGCCGCCTTTTTTCTATGTGGACAGCCAGGGACGGCCCGGCGGCATCGACGTTGAGCTGGCCACCGACATCGCCCAGCGACTGGGCGTGAAACTGGAATTCGCCCGCATCGCCGAAAGCTTCGACGACATGCCGCGCCTGGTGGCCGAGCGCAAGGCCGACGTCGCCATCGGCTATCTCAGCCGCACGCTGCGCCGCGCCGCCATCGTGCGGTTCACCCAACCCTATGCGCGGCTGCGCCAGACCGTGATGCTGAGCCGGACCAAGACCGCGCCGCTGTTTCGCGGCAGCGAACGCATCGAGGTGATGAACGCCCCCGAGGTCAGCATCGGCGTCGAGGCCGACAGTTCCTATGTGGACTTCACCAGCGAACGTTTCCCCAAAGCCCAGGTGCGGCCTTATCCCACGGTCGATTCCGCCATCGACGACCTGCTGGCCGGCAAGCTGCACGGGGTGGTGGTGGACGAAGCCTTCTCGTACATGCTGAACCATCCCATGGCCGGTGTACCCAGTTATCAGGTTCCCGACGATTGGGCCTTGTTCGTCAAGGTCCTTTACCTCAATGGCGCCCACGACCCCATTGCCATGGCCGTGCACAGGGATGACCATTCCTGGCTGTCATGGCTGGACACCTATATCGCCGACCGTCTTGACGACGGCACCTTGGACAAGATCCTGACCCGCTACCTTGGAGCGCAGCGGCAATGAACTGGGCACGATGGTTGACCAATCCGTGGTCTCCGGTGGCGGGGTTGGTCGCCGGTGCCGCGTTGGGTATCTGGCAACCGGCGGCGGGCCTTGCCTTGGCCCCGGCCGGCGAAAGTTATCTGGCGCTGATGCAGATGTGCGTGCTGCCCATCATCATCAGCGCGGTGACCGCCTCGATCGCCCGACTGATGCATGGCGACAACGCCCACGCCTTACCGCGACTGGCCTTTCTGTTCCTGGGCGGGTTGGTGGTCAGCGCCTTTGTCGCCATGGCCGCCGGCCTGTTGATCCAGCCCGGCAACGGCCTGGACCAGAACCAGCGCATCTATCTGGCGCAAGAGATGCTGCGCCACGAGGAAACATCCGGCGGCAATGCCGGTTTGAGCCTGTGGTCGCTGGTCCAGATGGTCATCCCCACCAACGTCATCCGCGCCGCCGCCGATGGCCACATGCTGGCGCTGCTGCTGTTCTCGCTGTTGCTGGGCCTGGGCCTGGGATCGCTGGGCGAAGGCCAGGGCGAGCGTGCCGCCGACCTGCTGGACGCCTTCTACAACGCCCTGATCAAGGTCATGGGCTGGATCCTGCTGGCCCTGCCCTTTGGCTTGCTGGCGCTGATGGCCGGACAGACGGCGCAGAACGGCATCGACACCTTCCTGAAACTGGGGCGTCTGGTCGGCACCATCTATGGCATGGCCCTGGCCATGGGGGCGGTGATGATCGTGATCGTCGCCCTGCGCACCCGGCTGCCGGCGACCCAGGTGCTGTCGCGGCTGCGCACCGCTTTGTTCACCGCCTTCGGCACCGGTTCCAGCGTCGCCAGCCTGCCCTCGGCCCTGAAAGTGTGCGAAAGCGGCCTGGGACTGAAGCACCAGACCGCCCAGATGGTGCTGCCCTTGGGGGTCAGCCTGTACCCGGTGGGCAACGTGCTGCACGTGGTGGTGGCCAGCTTGTTCGTGCTGCAGCTTTATGACCTGCCCATGGATGTGCAGACCGGTCTGGTCATCGGCATCGGCGGCATCCTGGTGGCTTGCGCCATGAGCGGGGCACCCGGCGTCGCCTCGATGACCCTGCTGGCCATGCTGCTGTCGCCGTTCGGCGTTCCCATCGAAGTGGCGGTGGTGCTGTTGGTGGCCTTGGACCCGATCCTGGATCCGATCCTGACCACCTTGAACGTCTTGGGAAACATCACCGCCGCCGCCATGATGGAACCGGCCTCGAAAGCCGACGATTAAGGGGAAGCATTGCCATGGACAAGATTCGCGCCTTCATCGAGGAACAGTTCCTGGTCAGTTTCGACGAGGACTTTCCCGAAGACACCAACCTGTTCAAGGAAGGGATCATGGATTCCTTCGGCTATGTGCAATTGTGCCGGTTCCTGGAACGTGAATTCGCCATCACCTTCAGCGAAGCCGAGATGACCGGCAACGTGCTGGTCAGCCTGAGCCAGATCCGCGATACCGTCGCCGCCAAACTGGCCGCCCTGGGCAAGGCGGTCTAGTCCATGTGCGGCATCGCCGGCCTGGTGGGGTGGAACGGCCAGGAAGACCTGGCCCAAATCGCCACCGCCATGCTGACCCGCATCGGCCATCGCGGCCCCGACGGTTTGGGGGCGGTGGTGGACGACGATTGGGCCTTGGGCAGCGTCCGGCTGGCCATCTTGGATATCGCCGCCGGCCAACAGCCGATGTCCGACGATAACGGCCGCTTCTGGCTGGTCTATAACGGCGAGATCTACAATTACCAGGAACTGCGCCACGAACTGGAAGGTTTGGGCGCCGTCTTTCACACCCAATGCGACACCGAAGTGCTGTTGCAGGCCTGGATCTTTTGGGGGCAAGCCTGCCTGAAACGGCTGAACGGCGGCTTCGCCTTCGCACTTTACGACCGTTTGGAAAACCGGCTGATCCTGGCCCGGGACCGTTTCGGCAAACGTCCGCTGTTCTTTGCCCGCCACGGCAAGGCGCTGCTGTTCGCCTCTGAAATGAAGGCCTTCCTGGCGGTTCCCGGTTTCCACTTCCGCCAGGACACAGGGCAAATCGCCTCGATCCTGGGTACCTGGACGCCGCTACCCGACCAAAGCGGTTTCGAAGGCATCGCCCAATTGCCCATGAGCTGCTGGATGAGTGTCGATGCCCAAGGCGAGACGTTGCACACCTACGCTCCCCTGGCCTTCGCCGAAGGTCCGGCCGCCGCCGACGAAACCGAAGCCAAACATCTGATCCGCCAGACCCTGCGCCGCGCCGTCGAATTGCGGCTGCGCAGCGACGTCGAGGTCGGGGTGTATCTCAGCGGCGGCATCGATTCGGCCATCGTCGCCGCCTTGGCCACCGAACTGAACGGAAAACCGCCGGCCACCTTCAGCGTCACCTTCGACGATGCCAGTTTGGACGAATCGCCCGAACAATTGGCGGTCTCCACCGCCTTGGGCACCCGTCACCAAGCGCTGCGCATTGTTGCCGCCGACATCGTCGAGTCCTGCCCGCAAGCGGTTTACCATGCCGAAGTGCCGACCTTCCGCAGCGCCTTCATCCCCATGTTCTTGCTGTCACGGGCGACCCAACAGGCGGGCATCAAGGTGATCCTGAGCGGTGAAGGCGCCGACGAGGCCTTCTTGGGCTATGATCTGTTCAAGGAAACCCTGCTGCGCCATGCCTGGACCAGCATGGATGAAGACACCCGCCGCCAGCGGCTGGGACGGCTTTATCCCCATCTGGATCATTACGGCCCGCAAGACATCGCGGCGCTGACCGGGCTTTACCAGCAATTCGCCACTGAGACCATGCCGGGGCTGTTCTCGCACGAGATCAAGTTCCAGAACGGCCGTTTTTCTGCCCGGCTGGTCAAAGGTGCCGGCGATCCCTTCACCGCCATCACTGGCCTGGTCGCCGCCCATCCCGAGCTTCAGGCCCTGAGCCCGGTGCAAAAGGCGCAATGGCTGGAATACAAGACCCTGCTGCCCGGCTATCTGCTGTCCAGCCAAGGCGACCGCGCCGCCCTGGCCCATGGGGTGGAAAACCGCTGCCCGTTCCTGGACCCGGCGGTGCTGGATCTGGCGTCACGCCTGAACCTGCGCTTCGACGACGGTTTCGACGAAAAGCGACTGCTGCGCCAGGCCTTTGCCGACCGCCTGCCGGCTTCCGTGGTCAACAAGCGCAAGTTCCCCTATCGCGCCCCCGATGCCGCCGCCTTCGCCGCCGCCCGTCCCGATTATCTGGACCTGTTGCTGTCCGATGCGGAACTGGCCAAGCTGGAATACCTGGATGCCGGTTTCGCGAAACGTCTGTGCGCCAAGGTGCTGACCAAGCCGGCGTCCGAAATCAGCACCAAGGAAAACCAGACCTTCTTGTTCCTGCTGTCGCTGGCGCTGCTGCACCATGCTTTCGTCGCCCGCCAGGAACTGCCCGGCCATCCCTTGCAACGTCCGGCGCCACCGGTGATGCGCATGGTGGATTTGCGGCACCAAGCCTAGGCTTCCCAGGGGAACTTGCCCTCGGCCACATAGCGGGAAATGCCGGCCTTGATGGCCGGATCGGCGAACATCCGGCGGTTGGCGTCCAACGCAAGGGGACGGGCGCCGTCGATCACCCCATCCAGTTCGGACCGATACTGCTTGTAGCGGCCGATGGCCGCCTTGTCCAAATGCCGCAGCCGCAGCAGATGCTTGCGCAAAAGCCCGTCCACCGGGCTTTCCACCGCATCGGCCAAGCCCCAGGCCAAGGCCTGGGCGGCACCGATGGCTTGGGTCGACAGCGTCAGGTAATGGCTGCGCTGTCCCCCGATGCGTCGGCTCAGGAAAGGCAGGACACAGGCCGGATACAGCCCGAACAGCAATTCCGACAGGGTGAAACTGGCACTGTCATCGGCCAACACCAGATCGCAGGCGGCCGCCAGACCGACGCCGCCGGCATTGACCCGGCCACTGACCACCGCCACCGACACGAAGGGCCCCGTCGCCAGCCGCGTCCACAGATCGTACAAAGTGGCCGGGTCCAGATCGTCGCCCGCCGCCGCCGCCTGAAAATCGCCACCGGCACAAAACACCTGGGCACCGCCGCGCAGCACCAGCACCTTGGGACCATCCGCCGTCTCGCAACCGCTCACGGCATGGGACAGTTCACCCACCAGCCCCACATTCAGCACGTTGCCGGTCTCGGGCCGGTTCAAGGTGATGGTGCGAATGCCGTCGCGGTCGTCCACCTGGATCATGACGCCCCCCTGATCACCAGGGCCGTATCGATGCCGCCGAATCCGAACGAGGTCTTCAGCGCATGGCGCAGGTGACACGATTGTGCCCCGCCGATGACATGGCGCAAGGGCGGCACGATGGGATTGTCCAAATTGCGGGTGGGGTGCAACTGGCCGTCCCGCATCTGCAACAGCAATGCCGCCACTTCGATGGCGCCGGCGGCGGCCAGACCATGACCGATGATGGATTTGGTGGCGTTGACCCAGGCATGGTCCAGACCACAGGCGACCAGGGTGTCGGCCTCGACATCGTCGCCCTTGGGCGTGCTGGTGGCGTGGGCGTTGACGTAATCCACCTCTTGGGGCCGTAAACCGGCCTGGGCCAGGGCCTGGGCGATGGCCCGACGCTGGCCGGTGCCGTCGGGTTCTGGGCCGCGCTGACCGTCGGCCACATGGGCGGCGCCGATCAGGGTGCCGTAACCAGGGCCTGCCAGATCTGCGCGGCACAACACCAGGGCGGCACAGCTTTCACCAAAGACGAAACCATCATGGTCGCGGTCGAAGGGCCGGCACGCCTGTCCAGGACGATCGGCGAAACGCGGCGCCCCCAGCGCCCCCAAGGCCCGCATGCCCAACAGATCCATGGCCGACAGATCCTGCAAGGCGCCCAGCGCGATGCAGGCGTCAACCCGGCCACTGCGGATGGCTGCGGCCGCCTGCAGGATGGCCACCGCCCCGCTGGCGGAGGCCGCGCCGATTCCCAAGGTGAAACCGCGAATGGCGAAATGGCTGGCCAACAGGCCGCCGATCTCGCTGTCCAGCAAGGCGTGACCGGCGCGCGGCGGCACGAAATTGGGCCGCGCGGCGTAATCGCGGGCCAGCAGCGCAATTTCGCGGGAAAACACATTCGAACCGCCGACCACCAGGCCGATACGTTCGGGATCGACATTGTCCAACCCGGCCTCGCGCCAGGCTTCGTCCACCACCGAAATGGCGACCCGCGCCGCCAAGCCGGCGGTGCGTTCCACCCGCGCCGGCAACAGCGATGGCGGGTCCGCCATCTCGATCCCCAGGAACGGCGCCACCCCATCGGGGGCTTGCCGCCCCGGCCTTTGCAGGGTGGAAAAGACATCGCGCCCGGCCAACAGGCCGTCGATCAGGCTGGCCTTGCCAAAGCCAAGGCCGCAGGCCGCGCCGATGCCGGCGAAGACGATATCAGGTGCGGGACTTGGCATGCAGCAGATCGGCCAGTTCGCCCAGGTTTTTCGGACCATGCAACTGCACCATGGGCAGGTCCAGACCGATAGCCTCCAGCGTGTTCATGATGATTTCGCTGCGTTCGATGGAATCCAACCCCAGCTCGGCCATGGACTCGGTCTCGACGATGGGACGCTCGGCCAGTTCGGGCACCACCTCGCGGATTTGGCCGACGATCACCGCCAGAATTGTGTCGCGATCCACAGCCATTCTCCCTGGTCAGACAAAGCGATATTGACGGTGGTAGCCCACCATGCCTTCCAACGCAAGCCGACCTTGGCCCTGATAGGCCTCCCAGGCGGCGGGAATGGTGTCGGGCGCGATACTGGCGTCCTTCTGGCCGAAGCGGATGACCTGGGTGCCCTTCAGCAACTCTTCGTACTGGTCCAGGGACAGCAGGTGACGGCGATCCAGTTGCGCACTGATGGCTTGGGCCCGCAAGCGGCTTTGCCCGTCCGGGGTGACCACGCCGCTGTAAAATTCCGAACAGCAGCCCGAGCCATAGGAAAACAGCCCGACCCGACAAGGTGCCGCCAGATCGATGCTTTCCAGCAAGCCCGCCAAACCCAGGAACACCGATCCGCCGGCGGTGTTGCCGACCCGCTGGCCCAAGCTCAGGCTGGGCGACAGACGTCGGACGAAATCGGCCTCGATGTCGTCGGGCTTGGCCTTGAACAGCTTGCGCATCAGATGGCGGTGCGCCCCCTTGACCATGCCGCCGAACGGGGTGTGGAAGCAAAGATAGGCGAAGGTGTCGCGGAAATCGGCGCCGTCCACCCGGCGGGCATAATCCTTGAACGCCCGTTCGCAGCAATCCAGGTAAGCCATCAGCGACAAATCGGCGTCGCCAGCCTCGGTGTCGGGACCGGGACGGCAGGTGTCCATCACCTCGAAACCATGATTGCCATAGGCGCCCTGGTCGATCCGCAGCACATGCGGCGTGTCGCTGACCAGCATGGCCACGGCACCGGCCCCGGAACTGGGTTCCGAATAGGCCCATTCCTGCACCGCCGCCGCATCGGCCAAGGCGAAGCGCGACAGATCGGTGCAGATCACCAGCGCCTTGGCCCCCGGCGAGGTGCCGGACAAGATGAAGTTCACCGCCATCTGCAAACCGGCGGTGCCGGAATAGCAGGCCTGCTTGATCTCGAACAGCCGGCAATTACCGGCCAGTCCCAGGTAATGATGGATATAGGTGCTGAGCGACTTGCCGAAATCGATACCCGATTCGGTGCAGGTGACCACCATCTCGATGCGGCTGCGGTCTTTTGCACTCAGCGCGTCCACCAACGGCTTGGCGGCGTTGACGGCAAAGGTCACCGGGTCCTCGAAGGGCAGCGCCACGGTCTTTTCACGCATCAGCAGATTGTCGAAGCGCGGCATGTCCAGGCCGCGATGCAGGCACAATTGACGCACATCCAGGCTGGCGGCGCCGCCATAGACGTTCAAAGCCTCGATTCCGGCAGCCAAGTCCATCAGCCTTGCCCCACCGTGACCGGCAGCGTGGCCAAGCCACGGGCGTTGATGCGGTCGGTGCGCCAACGGGCCGGGCCGTTGGCGGTGATGGACGGCCAGCGGTCCAACAATGCGTTGAACGCCACCATGGCTTCCAGCCGGGCCAAAGGTGCGCCCAGGCACACATGCGGTCCACCGCCGAAAGTGTAATGGGCATTGCCGGCGCGGCCGACATCGACGCGGTCGGGATCGGCAAAGCGGGCCGGGTCGCGGTTGACGGCGCCGATCATCCCCAGGATGGGACTGCCGGCGGGAATGGTGACGCCGCAGATGTCCACGTCTTCGCGGGCGACGCGCAAAATCATGTTGCCGCCGGGTTCGCAGCGCAGGAATTCCTCGACCGCCGTGCGCATCAGTGACCGGTCGGCACGCAACCGCTCCATCTGGTCGGGATGGCGCAGCAACAGCCACAGGCCGTTGCCGATCAAGGTCACCGTGGTTTCATGGCCGGCGATCAGCATGGAAACCATGTTGGTCAGGGTCTCGTCCTCGTTCAACACCCCATTGGCGTGGGCGTTGACGATGATATCGGTCAGGCTGCCATCGGGATTGGCCCGCTTTTCCGCCAGGAAACCGCGCAGGTACTGCTTGAACTCGATCAAGGCATCCAGGGCGTGCTGCTTGTCCTCGGGGGTCAGCATGATGTCGGCGATGCGGATCAGCGCCTCGCTCCAGCGGAAGATGTCGGCATCCATGGCGGCCGGCACCCCCATCAACTTGCACAGCACCCTGAGCGGCATGGGGCCGGCGAAATCGCGGATGATGTCGATCTCGCCGCTGTCGGGCAGCGCCCGCAACAGGTTCTGGGCCTCGGCTTCGATCAAGGGCGTGACGTCCTTCATGGACGGCGCCTTGAAGGATTGTTCCCACATGCCGCGCATGCGCTGGTGGTCGGCGCCGTCCACATTGATCATCTGCGCCTGGACGCCGCTGAACAATTGATGGCCGACGGGGTCGTGCTGGCGGTATTCGTCGTTGTTCCAACCGGGCTGCCAATAGCGGGTGTCGCGTCCGATCTTCGGCGACTTCACCACTTGGGCGAAGGCTTCGTGGCTTACGACGAAATACACGCCCGATTGCTGATCCAGATGGATGGCGCCCTGTTTTTGCAAGTCGCGCAATTGCCCATAGGGATTTTCCAGGAAAGCCTGGTCGTGCAGCATGGGCCACCATTCGTGCCCCGTCACCAACGTCTCGGCCATCAACGTCCCCCTTCGTGACCGCGGCCTAGGGCCGCGCGGCATAGATGTGAAAAACCTCGGCGCCCGGCTGGCACAAGGGGTGCCGGGCCAATTGCGTGCGGTATCCGCGAGCGCGCAAATCCGCGTCCAACTGGCGGGCGGCGTCCTCGCCGTGATGGGCCTCGACCAGCAATTGACGGATTTTCGCCCAATCGTCCTCGGCCAGCCCGGCCAGAACCTGGGCTTCGGCCCCTTCGGTGTCGACCTTCAACAGATCGACGCGATCAATGCCCAGTTTCGCCAGTTGCGCCGACACGGTGTCGATTTCGGCACGGACCACCTGCGGGCGCAGCAACTGATCGACGAAAGTACTGTCGGTGGCCATTTCGGTGGCGCCGGTCTTGTCCAAGATGTCTTGGACCGGGGCGTCCTGGCCACCGGCCAACAGCGCCCGCAAGCCACCCGCCATGCGTTCACCCAGGGCGTGGTCCTGGGTGGACAGTGCCGACACACCGGGGAAATAGTCGAAATCGGCCCAGCCGGGCGCAGCTCCTAACGCCAGTTGCACCGCCCGTCCCGGCGGGTTCATCGCCGCCATGTTGTGGGCCAGGGCGGCGAAGGCCTCGGGCATGGGTTCATAGGCGACGACGCGGGCTTGCGGATAACGGTCGCGGATATAAAGCGCGAACAGGCCGATATTGGCGCCGACATCCAGCACGGTGGCATCCGACGTCAGTGAAAGTCCGTGGGCCGCCAGATCCTCGGCGAAAATCTCGTGGACCGAGAAATCGACTTCATAGGAATTGACGCAGGCGATGGTGCGGCCATCGGGCAAGCAGGCGAATTGCATCGGCAGTTTCCCCGGTTTGGATCGCTGTGCGTACCGACACCACAGGACGAACATCGCCGGGCAGTCTCCACCATGCGGTGGAAGGCGTCAAGGCGTCGGCTTGGCAGAGCGGCCGTCGCTCTGCTATGTCTGGAACATGAGGCTTTTGGCGATCAGCGACCTGCATCTGGCCAGCGCCGTCAACCGCGACGCCCTGGACAGCCTGCCCGACCATTCCGACGACTGGCTGATCCTGGCCGGTGACGTGGCCGAACGTTTCGACCATGTCCGTCTGGCCTTCACCGAATGCCGCCGCCGGTTCGCCCGGGTGCTGTGGCTGCCCGGCAACCACGAATTATGGTGCGTTCCCGAAGAAGACGGCACCCCGCCCCGACGCGGCGTCGCCCGCTATGACGCCTTGGTCGAGATGGCGCGATCGCTGGACGTGCTGACCCCCCAAGACCCCTTTCCGCTGTGGGACGGCCCCGGCGGTCCCTGCGTCATCGCGCCGTTATTCGTGCTTTACGACTACAGCTTCCGCCCGCCCCAGGTCACCCGCGACCAGGTGGTGCCGTGGGCGGCGGAAATGCGCAATGTCTGCGCCGATGAAATGCTGCTGGACCCGGTTCCGTACCCCAGCCGCGACGCCTGGTGCGCCGAGCGGCTGCATTACAGCGAAGCCCGTCTGGCGGCACTGGACCCCGCCCTGCCGACGGTGCTGGCCAACCACTTCCCCCTGCGCGCCGATTTGATCCACATCCCCCGCGCCCCGCGCTTCACACCCTGGTGTGGCACCACCGCCACCGAAAACTGGCACCGGCGTTTCCGCGCCAAGGCGGTGGTCAGCGGCCACCTGCATGTGCGCCGCACCGATTGGCGCGACGGCACCCGTTTCGAGGAAGTGTCGTTGGGCCATCCCCGGCAATGGGATGAAAGCCGGGGATTGGAGCATTACCTGCGCGACATCCTGCCCGGTCAGGGATAGGTCAAAAGCTCTGCCACCGACATCGCCCGCGCCTCGATCTGCACCGATGCGGGGTCGGGGTGTCGCAAGGCCAAGGCCAGAATGTGCGACGGACTGGGCCGCAGCCGACGAAACAGCCAGTGGCATGGGTCGTCGGCCAGATCGTCGTCGAAGCTGACACCCAGTGGGTCCAAGGTGAAGGCGAAGCTGTCCAGCGGCTGCGCCAGCCCCTTGCCGATGGCCTTCACATAGGCTTCCTTCAGCGTCCACAAGGCCAAAAACCCGTGATGACGGTCCTGGGGGGCCATGGCGGCAAGCTGGGCACATTCGGCCGCGGCGAAGAAACGCGGGGCCAGTTCCTCTTCCACCGGCCGGCGATCCAGCCATTCCACGTCCACCCCCACATCGCTGTCCTCGGTCAGCACCGCCGCCGCCAGCCCCCTGGTATGGGACAAATTCAGCCGCAGCCGCCGGGGCCAGGCCGGGGCGGCGACTTCCGGCTTGCCAAAGCCGTCGGCCGTGAACGTCCAGGCATTGGCGGCGATGCCGGTCCACGCCGCCAACAGGCCCCGCCCCAAGACGTGCGCCGCCACATAGGAAAACCGGTCATGGTCGAAATGAAAGCGTTGGGAGCGGGCCCGTTCGTCGTCGCGCAACCGGGCGGTCAGCGCCGCCCATTGGGTTTCGGCAACCGTTGACACGTCAAGCCACCAGACACTGACCCGTTGGGCTTCCATCACACCCCGCCAGAACACAACATGGGATTAATTCCCGCTTGGATGCAAAACTCAAAGCGAAACACGTGCGCAACCGCCGGCTTAAGTGCCCCTTTGTTTCTGCGCGTGCCTTGCACGAGAATTATCTATATCATGCCAACCAGTCCAGGGGGGTGGGACAACGGACCGGACAAGGTCTGATCTTACCCGAGGGGGGAGTTGCTCCGCGTTATGCACATCGTTCGTTTGCTGAGCATGGGCAACGCCACCGGATTTCGTTACGTGCTGGGCGTCACCTGCCTGGCCGGCCTGTCCAACGCTGCGCTTTTGGGCATGATCAACCACGCCGCCGAACAGGCGGTGCTGGCGCAGCCTTTGGGCGTCGACACAATCGCGCTTTACGTCTGTCTGTTCGCCTTTTTCTATCTGGCCGACCGGGCGTCGCTGCGCGAAGCCAACCGCATGGTGCAACATCGCCTGGAAGCGGTCCGCCAGCGGGTGGTCGGCAAGATCCGCCGCGTCGATTTACGCGGCCTGGAACAACTGGATCAGGGCGAGCTGTTCGCCACCATCGCCCAGGAAATCAACCACCTGTCGCAAAGTCTGCCATTGCTGGTCAGCGCCGCGCAAAGCAGCGTGCTGCTGGTGTTCTGCCTGCTTTACATCGCCACCATCTCGGTACCGGCCTTCGCCGTGGTCGCCGCCTGCACGGTGTTCGGGCTGGTACTGTTCTGGATGCGCCGGCAACGCCTGGACCGGGCGCTGATCGAAGTGCATCACCAGGAAGCGGCCATGCTGGACAGCCTGAGCCATTTCACCAAGGGCTTTCAGGAAATCCGCCTGAACGCCGACCGCAACGACGCGTTGTTCGCCCATTTCACCCAAGTGGTGGACGACCTGAAGACCAAGGTGGTGGGGGTCGGCGGCAAATGGGTGGTGTTGCTGCAATTCGGCAACGCCTTCCTGTACGCCCTGGTCGGCGTGGTGATCTTCATCCTGCCCGGTTTCTTCGACGGCTACACCGACGCCATCTACAAGATCACCGCCGCCGCCATCTTCTGCGTCGGCCCGGTCACCGCGCTGACCGCGGTGGCGCCGCTTTACGCCCGCGCCGACATGGGGCTGGGCCATGTGGAGCGGCTGGAACGCCGGCTGGACCAAGGCCGCGCCGAGCCATCCGAACCCGTGGCGGCCTCGCGCTTCGCCGATTTTTCCGCCATCACCTATGACGCCCTGACCTTCAGCTATCGTGACGAAGACGGCGACGTGTGCTTCACCTCGGGGCCGCTGAACCTGACCTTGCGCCGGGGCGAGACGGTGTTCGTCACCGGCGGCAACGGCAGCGGCAAGTCCACCGCCATGAAATTGCTGTGCGGCCTGTACCTGCCGGAATCCGGAACCATCAGCGTCGACGGCTCTGTGGTCGGCACGGCAGAACGGCGGGATTTGCGCGAAGTGTTCGCGGCCGTCTTCGCCGACTTCCACCTGTTCGACCGCCTGTACGGCCTGGAACAGGTGGATGCCGAACGGGTCAACGCTCTGATCACCCAGATGGAACTGGCCGACAAGGTCAGCTTCGCCGACGGCCGTTTTTCCACCACCAACCTATCCACCGGCCAGCGCAAACGACTGGCCCTGATCGTCGCCCTGCTGGAAGACCGCCCCATCTATCTGTTCGACGAATGGGCGGCGGACCAGGACGCGCATTTCCGCGACATTTTCTACACCCGCCTGCTGCCCGAGTTGAAAGCCCGGGGCAAGACCGTCTTGGCGGTCACCCATGACGACCGTTACTGGTCGGCCTGCGACCGCCGCCTGACCATGGATTTGGGAATCGTCACCGCCGAGACCCGGGGGGAAGCATGACCATCGTCCACTTCCTGGCTGGCGCCGGGCGGCGAACCTTGCTGATCATGGCGGCGCTGATCCTGGTGGCCGGCATGGCCAATGCCGGATTGCTGGTGGCCATCAACTCCATCGCCGTCGACGTGGCCCAGGGCCAGTGGCCGGGGCTGGTCATGTGGGTGGCTTTCGGCCTGACCTTCCTGACCTATTACCTGTGCAACAACACGGCGCTGTTGCGGGCCAACCGGGTCATCGAGGACCTTCTGAACCGTCTGCGCCTGAACGTGGTCGACCGCCTGCGCCAAGCCGAATTGCTGGACGCCGACCGGGTGGGGCGTGGCAACCTGTACGCCATGGTCTCGCACGAAACCAACCATCTGTCGGTGACCTTCCCGCTGTTGGTGGATTCCCTGCAGCAGACCGTCCTGCTGTTCTTCTCGCTGGTTTACCTGGCTGTTTTGTCGCCCCTGGCCTTTGCCGTGTTCCTGGTGGCGGTGGCGGTGGGCATCGCCGCCTACATGACCATCAACCGCCGTTTCAGCCGCACCATGGGGCGTCTGTCACGCCAGCAAGGGCGTCTGCTGGACGCCATCGATTCCATCTTGCGCGGCGCCAAGGAACTGCGCCTGAACAGCGCCCGCGGTCAGGCGGTGGAACAGGCCTATCGCCGCTTGTCCCGCGCCGCCGAAGCCGACCTGGTGGCCTCGGGCGAGCATTGGGCCGAGATGATCCTGCTGTCGTCCTTCGTCACTTATCTGATGCTGGGCATCGTCGCCTATTTCTTCCCGGCTTTCGTTCACGGCCACACCTTGATGGTGTTCCAACTGGTCCCCGTGCTGCTGTTCTGCATCAGCCCGTTGACCAAGATCGTCGCCCAATCGCCCATGTTCCTGCGCGCCCAGGTCGGGCTGCTGGGCATCTTGACGGTGGAACGCCGCCTGATCGAAGCCGGCGGGGTGTCCCCCGCCGACGCAAGGCGCGCCGCCCAACCCTTGGCCGATTTCGCCACCATCCGTTATGACCGCATCGGCTTCACCCATCATGACGAAAATGGCGACCCCAGCTTCACCGCCGGCCCGCTGTCTTTGGACCTGACCCGCGGCGAGGTGGTGTTCCTGGTCGGCGGCAACGGCAGCGGCAAATCCACCGCCCTGCGCCTGCTGTGCGGTTTGTATCCCGCCGAGCGGGGCGCCATCCAGGTGGACGGGCACACCCTGACCCGCCAGGACGTCGCCGGATTGCGGGAATTGTTTTCCGCCATCTTCGTCGACTTCCACCTGTTCGACCGCCTGTACGGCGCCGAATCCATCGACCCCGCCCGCGTCAACGACCTGCTGCACGACATGGGGTTGGGCTCGAAGGTCCGCTATGTCGACGGCCGGTTTTCCACCACCAGCTTGTCCACCGGCCAACGCAAACGTCTGGCCCTGGTGGCAGCGCTGCTGGAAGACCGCCCCATTTATCTGTTCGACGAATGGTCGGCGGAACAAGACATCCACTTTCGCCGCTATTTCTACGAAACCCTGATCCCCCGGCTGAAAGCCGCGGGCAAGCTGGTGGTCGCCGTCACCCATGACGAGCGCTATTGGCATGTGGCCGACCGGGTGGTCAAACTGGATTTGGGCGCGGTGGTCTGGGACCGTCCCGGCGCGTCGTGGGAGGCTTCGACATGAAAGCGTTCCTGTTTCCCGGCCAAGGCGCCCAGCGGGTCGGCATGGGGGCCGAGCTGTTCGCCCGTTTCGCCCATCAGGTCGCCGAGGCCGATGCCATCTTGGGCTATTCCATCGCCGATTTGTGCCTGAACGGGCCGATGGAAAAACTGACGCGGACCAACTTCACCCAAGTCGCGCTTTATGTGGTCAGCGCCTTGAAATTCCTGGACCAGACCGAGCGGCCCGATGTGGTGCTGGGCCACAGCGTCGGCGAATACGCCGCCCTGTTCGCCGCAGGCGTGGTGGATTTCGCCACCGGTCTGAAACTGGTCAAGAAGCGTGGCGAGTTGATGGATCGCGCCCAGGGCGGTGGCATGGCGGCGGTCATCGGCCTGGACGCCGACCAGATCAAGGCGGTATTGCGCCAGCACGATTTGGCCGACATCCATCCCGCCAATTTCAACACGCCACGCCAGATCGTGCTGTCGGGCAAGCGTGACGCGGTGGTCGCCGCCGAAGACGTGTTCCGCGCCGCAGGCGCCAGCCATTACGTGGTGCTGCCGGTGGGCGGCGCCTTCCACACCCCGTTCATGGCCGAGGCCCAGGCCGAATTCGCTGGCTTCGCCACCCAATTCACCTTTGGCCCGCCACAGGTGCCGGTGATTTCCAACGTCACCGCCCGCCCCCACGACCCGGCCCAATTGCGCGCGCGCATGGTCGAACAGATCACCGCCCCGGTCCAATGGTGCGAATCGCTGCGCTATCTGCTGGCCAAGGGCATGCGCTTCGAGGACGTCACCGAAATCGGCGACGGTCCGCCGGTGGTCAAGCCCATGGTGCGCCGCACCGAGGCGGAAGCCGGTCCGCTGGACCCCGCCATCCTGGCGGCCGAGGAACAACACCAAGCCGTCGCCGACGACACCCCAGCCGGATTGTTCAGCCTGGGAAATCTGGGATCGCGCCGTTTCTGCGACGATTTCCGCCTGACCCACCCTTATGTCTGCGGCGCCATGTACCAGGGCATTTCCTCGGTGGAGATGGTGGTACGCATGGGCCGTGCCGGCATGCTGGCATTCTTCGGCGCCGGCGGCTTGCCCATGCCCGAAATCGAGGCGGCGATCGAAGCCATCCGCGCCCAATTGCCCGAAAACGCCCCCTTCGGCGTCAACTTCATCGCCCATGTCAACCATCCGCACCTGGAAGACCAACTGGTCGACCTGCTGCTGAAGCATGGGGTCAGGGTGATCGAGGCGTCGGCCTTCATGGAAGTGACCATCGCCCTGGTGCGTTGGCGGGCCCACGGCCTGCGCCGGGAAAACGGCCGCATCATGGCCCACAACCGCATCATGGCCAAAGTGTCGCGCCCCGACGTCGCCGCGGCTTTCCTGGCCCCCGCCCCGGAAAAACTGGTGGCCAAGCTGGTGCAGTCCGGCGCCATCAGTGCCACCCAGGCCGAAATGCTGGCCCAGGTGCCCATGGCCGATGCCGTCACCGTCGAATCCGATTCCGGCGGACACACCGACCAGGGCATGCCGTTCACCCTGATCCCGGCGGTGCTGCGGGTGCGCGACGCCGGTGCCGACGCTTTCCCGAATTTCGCCGGCAGGGTCCATGTGGGGGCCGGGGGCGGCATCGGCACCCCCGAAGCCGCCGCCGCCGTGCTGGTGCTGGGGGCCGAATACATCGTCACCGGGTCCATCAACCAGGCGACAATCGAGGCCGGCACCAGCGACGCCGTCAAGGACATGCTGGAAGCGGCGGCCGTCCACGACATGACCACCGCCCCATCGGGCGAGATGTTCGAGCTGGGGTCCAAGGTCCAGGTGCTGAAGAAGGGATTGTTCTTCCCGGCGCGGGCGGAAAAGCTGGTCGCGGTCTATCGCCAGTTCGAGTCACTGGATTCCATCGACGCCACGACCCGGCGCCAATTAGAAGAACGTTTTTTCCAACGCCCGCTGATGGCGGTGTGGGACGACGTGCGCAACCGTCTGTCGCCCGAAGACATCGAACGGGCCGAACGTCTGCCCAAGCACAAGATGGCCCTGGTGTTCCGCCGCTATTTCAAGAATGCCAGCCGCTGGGCGCTGGATGGCGACACCACCCACAAGGTGGATTTCCAAATCCATTGCGGCCCGGCCCTGGGCGCCTTCAACCAATGGGTGGCGGGCACGGCGCTGGAATCCTGGCGCAACCGCCATGTGGACGACATCGCCCTGCGGCTGCTGGACGCCACCGCCCAAGTCCTGAACCAGCGTTTCGCCGTCCTGACCGGGAGGCGCCCATGACGCCGGCGCCCATCGCCATCATCGGTATCGGTCTGCGTCTGCCCGGCGCCGACAATCTGGGGCAATTGTGGGATCATCTGGCGGCCGGACGGTCCTTGATCAGCGAAGTGCCGGCACAGCGCTGGGACAAGGAAGCGTTGCGCGGTAATCCCAGCCGCGACCACAAGACCAACAGCATCTGGGGCGGCTTCGTCGCCGACGCCGATTGTTTCGATGCGGATTTCTTCGCCATTTCCCCGCGCGAAGCGGCGTGGATGGACCCGCAGCAGCGTTTCGCCCTGGAAATGGCCTGGCACGCCATCGAGGATGCCGGCTACCGCGCCTCCGACCTGGCCGGCAGCCGGACCGGCGTGTTCATGGGGGTCTGCCACTGGGATTACGCCGAGTTGCTGGAAAAGCATCTGGCGACGGTGGACGCCTATACCCCCACCGGCATCGCCTTTTCCATCATCGCCAACCGGGTGTCGCATTTCTTCGACTTGCGTGGCCCCAGCGTCACCAACGACACCGCCTGCGCCGCATCGCTGACCGCGCTGCACGACGCGGTGCTGGCGCTGCGGGCTGGCCAATGCACCCAGGCCCTGGCCGGCGGCGTCAACCTGATCTGGTCGCCCAACCATTTCGTCGCCTTTGCCAAGGCCGGCATGCTGTCCAAGGACGGCCGCGCCAAGGCCTTCGACGAGGCCGCCGACGGCTATGTGCGCGGCGAAGGCGGTGCCATGGTGCTGTTGAAGCCGTTGGACCAAGCCCTGGCCGATGGCGATGCCATCCATGGGGTGATCCGCGGCATCGGCGTCAACCATGGCGGCCGCACCAATTCGCTGACGGTGACCAATCCGCAGGCCCAAGCAGACCTGATCGTCGAAGTGTTCCAAGGCGCCGGCATCGCCCCCGAAACCGTGTCCTATATCGAGGCCCACGGCCCCGGCACCCCCCTGGGCGACCCCATCGAAATCGCCGGGCTGAAACAGGCCTTCGCCCGCCTGCACGCCGAAGGCGGAACGACACCGCGTCCCGGCGCCATCGGCATCGGTTCGGTCAAGACCAATATGGGCCACCTGGAAGGCGCCGCCGGGATCGCCGGGTTGGTCAAGGTGCTGGCGGCATTGCGCCAGGGTCAGTTGCCGGCCAATGTCGGCTTCCAGCAGATGAACCGCCTGATCAACCTGGACGGCAGCGATTTCCGCATCCAGGCCCAGGCGACGCCGTGGCCCCATGACACCGACAATCCACGCCGCGCCGGTATTTCCTCGTTCGGTTTCGGCGGCTCCAACGCCCATATGGTGGTCGAGGAGGCGCCGCCCCAGACCACGCCGGCCCCCCTGTCGGGCATCATGGCGTTGCCGCTATCGGCCCGCGACCCCGAACGGCTGCGAATCCTGGCGGCGGCGATGCGCGACTACGCCGCCCAGCCGCCGGCCGATGTGACCCTGGCCGATTTCGCCCATACCCTGCAGGTGGGGCGCCAGACTTTTGAAACCCGAGCATTGGTCAGCGCCGAAACCTGGGAACAGGCGCGCGATGCCTTTGACGCCCTGGCCAAGGGCGAGAACCACCCGGCCTTGACCGCCGACGGATTGGCGCAAGCCTGGGTCGATGGTGCCGACATCGCTTGGCCGGCCTTGGCGGCGCGGCGCATCCACGCCCCGCTTTATCCCTTTGACCGGCAACGCCATTGGCTGGACCTGTCGGTGCCGACCAAGGACGACGGCGCGGTGCCCCACCCGCTGCTGCACCGTAATCAGTCGGATTTCGACGCCCTGCGTTGGCAAACCACGTTGCACGGCGACGAACCGGTTTGGGCCGACCACCATGTGGGGGCCAAGCAGGTTCTGCCCGGCATGGCGGCGCTGGAAATGGCCCGCGCCGCGCTTCAGGGCAACCAATGGGCCTTCACCGATTGGGTCTGGTCGCGCCCGGTGCTGGGCGGTGACGGCGCCACCATCGTTGACACCACCCTAACCCGCCAAGCCGACGGCACCATCGCCTTTGCCCTAAGCCAAAACGGCGAATCCCGCGCCCAGGGCAACCTGCGCCCGCTGGCCGAGCCGGCGCCGGCGGCGCTGGACCTGGAAGCCTGCCGCGCCGCCGCGCCCCACCGGGTGGACCCGAAAGAATGCTATGCCCGTCTGGTGAAAAGCGGCGTCCGCCATGGCCCGGCTTTTCAGGCGTTGACCCAGGTTCAGGCCGGTGACGGTTTCGTCCTGGCCCAGATCAAGCTGAACCGCCGCCTGCAGGCCGGTCTGGCCGCCATGAAGCTGCATCCCATCATTCTGGATGCCGCCATCCAGGCCTGGGTCGCCCTGGATTCCCAAGCCCCGAATGGGGCCGCCGTTCCCTTCGCCTGTCGCCGGCTGATGATGTACGGCCCGTGCGAGCCGGTGATGTGGGCGCGGGTCCGGCCCACCAATGCCCCGGAAACCCAAGGCTTGCGGCGCCTGGATATCGAATTGTGCGACAAGGACGGCAATGTCCGGGTCGCCTTCCACGATTTGTCGCTGCGGGTCATGGCCGAAGAAGCCCAGAAGCAGCCCGCCTTGTTGGCCGGCGGCACTTGGCGCCCATCGCCCCTATCGCCGGCAGCCGGCCAGCCCCGGGGCACCGTGCTGTTCCTGGCCGGCCTGGATGCCGATATGCCGGGCGCCATTCATTTGCCCGAACCGCAAGCCGACATGGCGGCCACCGCCGCCCAGTGGTACGCCGTCGTCCACGACACCATCCGCGACCGCTTGCGCGACCACCCACGCAGCTGTTTCCTGGTGCTGGCCGCCGAATCCCTGCCGTCGTCGCTGACCTTGCCCCTGGTCGCCGTGCTGATGACGTTGCGCCAAGAACAGCCGCGTTGCGACACGGCGCTGGTTCATGTCGCCGGCCACGCCAGCACAGACAGGCTGGCGGCGCTGGTGGCGGCGGAAAGCGTCCGACAAGATGGCTGGCCGCAAGTGCGGATCGATGCCGATGGCGGCCGATGGGCGTGGTGCCCGGAAGAAATCACCCTGCCCACGGCCCGGCCCAGCTTGGACGGCGAGGCCAGCTATTGGATCACCGGCGGCCTGGGCGGGTTGGGGCAAATCTTCGCCCGCTGGCTGCTGCAGCACGGCGCCGGCCAAGTGATCCTGAGCGGACGCAGCCAAATTGCCGATGACGACCCGCGTCTGGTGGAACTGGGCCCCCGCGTGCGCTATGCCGCCTGCGACCTGACCGATTTTCGCGCGGTCAGCACGTTGGTGGGCGCCATCCCCCGGCTGAAAGGCGTGATCCATGCCGCCGGGGTGCTGAACGACGGCTATATCCTGACCCGGGCGGCGGCAGAAGAAGCCGATGTTTTCGCCCCCAAACTGGCCGGCACCCTGGCCCTGGACCACGCCACCAAGGATGTGGCCTTGGATTTCCTGGTGCTGTGTTCGTCGGTGGCCGCCGTCTTCGGCAATGCCGGACAGGCCGCTTACGGCGCCGCCAACGCCTTCCTGGACGGCTATGCCCAGCACCGCGCCGGTCTGGTCGCCCAGGGCAAACGCCACGGTACCACCGTGTCTTTGGCCTGGCCGTTATGGGCAGAGGGCGGCATGGGGGTGGATGCAGCCACCCAAGCGGCATTGACCCGCCGTTTCGGCACCGAGCCCATGCCCAGTTCCGCCGGTCTGGCGGCATTAGAGGCCGTGCTGGCCGCCCCCGGTCCGACCCGCACCACGGTTCTTTACGGCCCGCCGGAAAAGCTGCGCCACACCTTGGCGCAATTCGGCCAAGCATCGACGCCCGCCGAGGAACCAAAGGACACAGGGGTTGTTTCCGCGCCGCCCGCCGATCTGGAAGCCCGCACCCGCGATTTCGTCCGCGCCATCCTGGCCGACGTGCTGCACCTGGAACCCGGCAACATCCGCGTCAACCGCAAGCTCGACGAATACGGCCTGGATTCCATCGCCATCGTCGAGGCCACCAGCCGTTTGGAAGAAGCCCTGGGGTCGCTGTCCAAGACCTTGTTCTTCGAATATGTGGACTTGGCCGGCATCGCCAAACATCTGGCCGCCGAACATGGTGCCGCGCTAGTCCGTCATCTGGGGGACGCCCCCGCCACCGCCCCGGCCCAGCCCGAACGCACGACCATCAGCGTGTCGCACGCCCCCACCGCGCCCGGGCGCGGCGACCACGACATCGCCATTGTCGGGCTGTCACTGAAAGTGTCCAAGGCCCAGGATCAGCAAAGCTTCTGGGACATGCTGGCCAAGGGCCTGCACGGTTTCGAACCCTATCCGGCCGATCGCTGGGACCATCGGGCGCTGTTGCACCCGGAACGCGACGTGCTGGGCAAAACAGTGGTCAAGACCGGTTGTTTCCTGGACGACATCGCCGCCTTCGACCCGCGTTACTTCCGCATCTCGCAATACGAAGCCGAACTGATGGCGCCGGAAGTGCGATTGTTCCTGCAAGCCTCGGTGGACGCCTTCGAGGATGCCGGCTATTCGCGCGAAACCCTGCAGACCAAGCTGGGCGGCGACGTCGCCGTCATCATGGGGTCGATGACCAACGAATACGACCTGTTCGGCTTTCAGAACATGTTGATGCGCGGGTCCCTGGCCAGCGGCAGCTATACCGGCACCGTGCCCAACATGGTGTCCTATTTCTATGGCTTCACCGGCCCGTCTTATTTCCTCGACACCATGTGCTCGGCTTCGTCCACCTGTATCCACGAAGCCGTGCACATGCTGCGGGCCGGACGGACCCGCATGGCCTTGGCCGGCGGTGTCAGCGTCATGTCGCATCCGCAAAAGCTGATCGCCACCAGCCAGGAACATTTCACCACCAAGACCGCCGAGGTCATCCGCGGTTATGGATTGGGGGCCGACGGCACCATCTTGGGTGAAGGTGTCGGCGCCCTGGTGCTGAAGCGTCTGAGTGACGCCGAACGCGACGGCGACCACATTTATGGGGTGATCCGTGGCACCGCCATCAGCAATGCCGGCATCCGCAACGGCTTCACCGTGCCCAACCCGCACCAGCAAAGCGCCGCCATCACCTTGGCGCTGGACGACGCGGGCGTCACCGCCGACACCATTTCTTACGTGGAAGGCCACGGATCGGGCACGGCGCTGGGCGACCCCATCGAAATCAAGGCGCTGACCCAAGCCTGGCGCCGGCACACCGACAGCGTGCAGACCTGTCCCATCGGCACGGTGAAAAGCAATGTCGGCCATTTGCTGGCGGCGTCCGGTCTGGCCGGCATGGTCAAGGTGCTGATGCAGATGAAGCACGGCATGTTGGCGCCGTCGCTGCACGCCGAGACGCTGAACCCCAACATCGCCTTCGAGCAGACGCCGTTCCGTGTGCAGCGCCAGTTAGAGCCCTGGGTCCGCAGCAAGGATGCCAGCGGCGCCGAGCTGCCGCGCCGCGCCGGAATCACCTCGATCGGCGCTGGCGGCATGAACTCGCACATCGTGGTCGAAGAATACCGGGCGCCCCCCCGTGCCCCGGCCGCCGACGACCGCCCGCAGGTGATGGTGTTCTCGGCCATGGGCGAAAACCAATTGGCCGAAGTGATTCGCCGCTTCCATCAACACGTGCTGGACCACCCGGAACAATCCCTGGCCGATTTGGCCTATACCCTGCAGGTTGGGCGCAACCAACTGCCCTGCCGTCTGGCCTTCGTCGCCACGGGTCGCTCGCGGTTGATGGAAATTCTGGCGGCGCCCATCCCCCAAACGGGGACACATTTCATCCGCTCGATCCTGGATTGCGACCCGCTGCCCGCCGCCGATCCCACCGATCTGGAAGCGGTCGCCGCCGCCTGGGTCAGCGGTGGCGAGGTTGATTGGGACGCCCTGCATGCCGGCTGTCGCCCATGCCGGCTGTCGCTGCCCGCCTATCCGTTCGAAAAGGTCCGCTGCTGGTACCCCGAATGGCCCGACGCGCCCTCGGTGACCCATCCCCTGGGGTCCAAGCTGAAACTGCATCCGCTGGTGGGCGAGAACCGATCCGACCTGAACGGCCTGCGTTATGCCACCCGGATTTTCCTATCCGAGTTGCGCGACTACACCTTCAAGCAGGACGGCCAAGTCCGGTTGCTGCCCCTGGCGGCGGTTGAGGCCCCCCTGGCCCTGGCCCGCATCGCCGGTCTGGATGGCCCGCTGACCCTATGCGAATTGCAGGTGAGCGAGCCGTCATCGTGGGCGGACGCGAACGAACTGACCGCCCAGGTCGATACCGGCAGCATCCGCATCGCCGTCGACGGCGCCCCCTGGGCCGAAACCCGCCTGACCACGGCAGGCCCTGCCATGCCACTGCCAACGGGCAACGGCCAAACGATGGCCGCCGCGACCTTTTATGAAAAGCTGCGCCAGCGGGGCTTTGACTTCACCCCCTATCTGGAAAGCGTCGACCACGCCACCCGATTGCCCGGTGGCGCCATCATCTGCACCCTGGTCGGCGACCCGCCACAGCAGGACCGCTTCAAGGCGCGTCAGCAAATCCCCGCCCCAGCCCTGGCCGCTGGCTTTCAGGCGCTGCTGACCATCGCCTCCCCCGGCGCCGACAGACTGATCGCGGTCAAGCGGGCCGGTCTGACCGCGTCTTTGGAAAACATTGTCCAAGTGGTCGCCGCCGCCACCCCGGACGGGTTCGGCCTGTGGTTCGTGGATGGAAACGGCGCGGTCCAGGCCAGCCTGCACGGCGTGACAATGGCGGCCGCCGACAGCGTGACCGAACCGGTTGCGACACACGTGGAATCCGACGCACCCCAAGTCCGTCTGGCCGACGAGTTGCGCCAGCAGGTGGCGGAATTGTTGAAATTCCCGGCCCAGCAGGTGGGGTTGCGCGATTCCTTCCACGATTTGGGTTTCGATTCCATCACCTTGGCGCGACTTGCCGCCCAATTGTCCACCGTCTATGGCATCACCTTGTCGCCGGCGGTGTTCTTCGAGGCCGAACACATCGAAGCCCTGGCGGCACATCTGATCAGCCGCCACAAGATTGCCGCCCGGCCGATCACCGCCCGGCCACTGGCCGTGCCCCAAAAGGTCGACCGGATCAGCGCCCCGGCTGCACGCCGCGACGCCATCGCCGTCATCGGCATGGCCGGGCGCTTCCCCGGCGCCAACGACATCGAAACCCTGTTCGCCAAGCTGCTGGACGGCGCCGATTTGACCGGCCCTGCCCCCGATGAACGCGCCTTCACCCAGTCCTGGCGCGGCGGCTTCGTGCAAGATGTCGACCGCTTCGATGCGGCACTGTTCCGCGTTTCGCCCACCGAGGCCGAACGCATGGACCCGCAACAGCGGCTGATGCTGGAAACCGCTTGGCGCTGCCTGGAAGATGCCGGCTATGACGCCGACGAAATGCCCGCCGACACCGCCGTGTTCGTCGGCGCCAGCGCCCTGGATTACGCCAAGGTGCTGCGCCAAGCCGGCATCGCCGCCGACGGCTATGGCGCCACCGGCAACTCGCTGGCGATGATCGCCAACCGGGTATCTTATTACTTCAACTGGCACGGCCCCAGCGAAACCATCGACACCGCCTGTTCGTCGTCGCTGGTCGCCTTGCTGCGCGGCGCCGAATCCATCCGTTCCGGGCATTGTCGGGCGGCGCTGGTGGGGGGCGTCAACCTGGCCCTGGCGGAAGATGGCTTTGACGGCCCGGCCCAGGCCGGCATGCTGGCGCCCGATGGCCGCTGCAAGACTTTCGGCGCCAGTGCCGATGGCTATGGTCGGGGCGAAGGCGTGGTGGCGGTACTGCTGAAACGCCTGGACCATGCCGAAGCGGACGGCGACCGCGTCCTGGGCCTGCTGATCGGCGGTGCCGAAAACCATGGCGGACGCGCGGGGGCGTTGACCGCCCCCAGCGTCGCCGCCCAAGCCCAGTTGATCGAAACCGCCATGGCCGGCATCGATCCGGCCACCATTTCCTATGTCGAGGCCCATGGCACCGGCACCGCCTTGGGCGATCCAGTGGAAGCGAACGGCCTGCGCCGGGCCTATGAAAAGCTGATGGGCACCGCCATTGTGCCCCAGCCCTTTGTCGCCCTGGGGTCGCTGAAGGCCAATATCGGCCACCTGGAAGCCGCTGCCGGACTGGCCGGTCTGGTCAAGATTCTAGCCGCCATGGCCCATGAAAGACTGCCCGCCAGTTTGCATTGCCAACCGGCGAACCCGCATCTGGAACTGGCCGGCAGCCCCTTCCGCCTGCTGCGGACAGCCGAGGACTGGCCCGCCGCCGACACCCCGCGCCGTGCCGGTCTGTCGTCCTTTGGTTTCGGCGGCGCCAACGTCCATGTGGTGGTCGAGGATTACCGCGCCCCCACGCCACCGCGCCGGGCCAAGCTGCCGCCGCGGCCCTTCGCCGACACCCGTTTCTGGATCAGGGGCCGCCACGACGTCACCTTGGTGTTCACCCCATTTTGGGACGAAGCCCCGGCCGTTGCCGCCGCCAAGCCCCGCCGGCTGGTGATCGCGGCGGGGGTCGATGTCGCCGCCGGTTTCGGCGCCGAACTGGTCAGCGCGCCCGTCCGGGTGGAAGACCTTGCCCCCCGCCTGCTGGCCCTGCTGCAGCAATCCCTGGCCTCTGACACCCATGTGCAATTGGTGGTGCCCATGGGGGCCGCCGCTGCCGGCCTGGGGGCGATGATCGACACGGCGGCGTTGGAATCGTCACGCATCAGCGGTCAAGTCATCGAGGTCGCCCCAGGTATCCCCCCCGCCGAACTGGCCCGCCTTCTGGCCGCCGAAGGGGGCGACAGCCGGGTGCGTTTCGACGGCCACCACCGACTGGCCCGACGCTGGCGCGACCTGCCCCATGTCGCCGCCGCCCCCTGGCGGCCGCGTGGTGTGTTCCTGATCACCGGGGCCATGGGCGGCTTGGGCCGCCTTCTGGCCCACCACATCGCCACCACTAATCCCGGCGCTACCTTGGTGCTGACCGGATCCAAGCCGCTGGATACCGAACGCGCCGCCCAGGTCGAGACCATCCGCGCCCTGGGCGCCGTCGCCGCCTATCGTCAGGTGGACATGGCCGATGCCCAAGCGGTCGCCGCCCTGGTCCAGCACGTGGTCGAGGTCCATGGCCGGCTGGACGTGGTGCTGCATTGCGCCGGCACCTTGCGCGACGGCTGGCTGAAGGGCAAAAGCACCAATGATCTGGCAGCGGTGATGGCGCCGAAAAGCGGCGGTGCCGAAGCTCTGATCGACGCCTGCGGCGACGTGCAGCTTGACGCCTTGGTGCTGTTCTCGTCCCTGGCCGGGGCATTTGGCAATGCGGGCCAAGCCGATTACGCCGCCGCCAACGGCGTGTTGGCGGCGCTGGCCGAAGCCCGTGGTCTGCCGGTGGTGGCCATCGACTGGCCGTTATGGGCCGAAGGCGGCATGACCATCGACGACGCCACCGCCGAAACCCTGTTCCAGCGCATGGGCCAGCGACCGCTGACCAGCCAAGCCGGCTTGGACGCCCTGGGCCGCATCCTGGCCGCCAAAATCCCCCATGCCGCCGTGCTGGCCGGCGACGAAAGCCGCATTCGAGACTTCTTTGATGTCAAACCCAGCGTCGTCTCGGCACCGGCGAAGGACATGCCCGGCGACGAAACCGCCAGCTTGGCCGCCAAGCTGGCCCAATTGTTCGCCCAGGCCGGCGGTTTCGCCCCCGGGACCATTCATCCCGACGTGGCGCTGGAAGAATACGGCATCGATTCGCTGATGATCACCCGGCTGAACTCGGCGTTGGGCGACGTTTTCCAATCCTTGCCCAAGACCTTGTTCTTCCAGTACCGCACACTGGCCGAGGTGGCCGCCCATCTGAGCGCCAGCCAAGGGGCCGCCTGCCAGAAATGGCTGGCCCCTTCCCCGCCGACCCAGGGTAAGGCCAGTCGCGAAGAGTCCATCGCCATCATCGGCATCGCCGGACGCTATCCCGGCGCCGACAGCCTGGACCAGTTCT
Source organism: Rhodospirillaceae bacterium UBA6219 (assembly GCA_002435715.1). Lineage (GTDB taxonomy): Bacteria > Pseudomonadota > Alphaproteobacteria > Rhodospirillales > Magnetospirillaceae > Magnetospirillum. The sequence goes on along the minus strand of DISD01000005.1, from coordinate 58,187 downwards.
GGGACAACCTGGCCCAGGGCCGCGACAGCGTCGGCGAAGTTCCGCCCGAACGTTGGGATTTGACCGACTTCTATTGCCCCGACCGCGACCGGGCGGTGGCAGAACGCCGTTCTTATGCCAAATGGGGCGCCTTCCTGGACGGCTTCGCCGATTTCGACCCGCTGTTCTTCAAGATCAGTCCGCGCGACGCCGCCGCCATGGACCCGCAAGAGCGCCTGTTCCTGATGTGCGCCTGGGCCGCGACCGAGGATGCCGGCTACAGCCCCACCCGCTTGGCCGGCCGCAATCCGGTCGGCGTGTTCGTCGGCATCACCAAGACCGGCTTCGCCCTGCACGGCCCCTTCGCCAGCGAAGGCGGCGCCATGGTGTCACCGCAGACGTCCTTCGCCAGCACCGCCAACCGGGTGTCGCACGCGCTGAACCTGACCGGGCCCAGCGTGGCGGTGGACACCATGTGCTCGTCGTCGCTGACCGCCCTGCACCAAGCCTGTGAAAGCCTGCGTTCGGGACAGGCCACCATGGCCGTGGCCGGCGGCGTCAATTTGTACCTGCATCCCGACACCTTCGTCGAATTGAGCGCGGCCCGCATGTTGTCGGCGCACGGCCGCTGCGCCGCTTTCGGCGCCGGGGCCGATGGGTTCGTCCCCGGCGAGGGCGTCGGCTGCGTCGTGCTGAAAACGCTGTCGCAAGCCCTGGCCGACGGCGACCGCATCCATGCGGTGATCCGCAGCAGCGCCGTCAACCACGGCGGCCGCACCAACGGCTATACCGTTCCCAATCCGGCAGCCCAGCGTGATCTGGTGCGCCAAGCCTTGGCGCAGGCGGGGCTGTCCGCCCGCGACGTCACCTACATCGAAGCCCATGGCACCGGCACCGAATTGGGCGACCCCATCGAGGTCGAGGGTCTGACCCAAGCCTTCGAAACCGACACCGCCGAACGCGGTTTCTGTGCCCTGGGCTCGGTCAAATCCAATATCGGCCACCTGGAAGCCGCCGCCGGCATCGCCGGTTTGACCAAGCTGGTCCTGGCTCTGCGTCATGGGCAATTGCCCCCCACCTTGCATGCGCAAAGCGTCAATCCCAATCTGCGGCTGACCGACAGCCCCTTCGTGCTGCAACGTGCCTTGGGGCCGTGGCCGGATGGGCCGAAAATCGCCGGCCTGTCGTCTTTTGGCGCCGGCGGCGCCAACGCCCACCTGATCGTCGCCGAGGCACCGGCCCAGCCCGCCGCCGCCATCGACACCTCATCACCCCAGGCCATCGTGCTGTCGGCCCGCGACGACCAGCGCCTGCGCGACTATGCCGCATCCTTGCTGTCCGTCGTGGAAAACACCGCCGCCGACATGGTCCCGTGTTTGCGCGACAAGCTGGCCGAAATTCTGGCGGTTGCCACCACCGACATCGACCCGGCCGAGGATTTCGACACCTTGGGATTGGATGCCAACCAACGCCGGACCTTGCTGCGCTGGGTAGAAAGCCAATGGCCGGGGGGGGACGCCGCCACCTTGGCCCATCTTAGCAGCATCAGCCAACTGGCGGCCCAACTGGGCGGTCATGCGGCGCCGAAACTGGCCTTGGCCGACATCGCCTATACCTTGCAGGTGGGCCGCGAATCCATGGAGCAACGCCTCGCCCTGGTGGCGTCCACCACCACCCAATTGGCGGATCGGCTGCGCCGCTGGCTGGCCGGCGAACAAGGCGCGGCACATTCCGGACGTGCGGCCCTTCCCGGCACACCCGATGACAGTCAAGCCGCCCAATGGTGGCAAAGCGATTTGGACCGGCTGGTTTCCGCCTGGGTCGGCGGCCTGCGGGTCGACTGGACCGCATTGCCCCGACCGGTGCGCCCGGCCATCGTCTCGTTGCCCACCTATCCGTTCGAGCGCCGCCGCTTCTGGCTGCCCGCCAAACCCGACACGTCCGCCGCCATCATCGCCGCCCCCCGGGGGGACGCGGTTCTGGCCGCCGCCATGGCGGCACTGGACGATGCCATCGCCCCCGTCCTGGCCGGCATCCTGGCCGAGCATCCCCAGCCCGTCCCCGCCCTGCAACGCTGGCGCGATGCCGCCCTGGCATTGGTGGGCGACCACATCCCCGCCGCTGACCCGTGGGCGACGTGGAACCGGCTGCGCGACGATCAGGGCCAAAGCGCCCAGATGGTCTTGGCAGAAACCTGCCTGCGGGCGCTGCCCGACATCCTGAGCGGCCGGGTCCAGGCCACCCAGGTGATGTTCCCCGACGGGCGACTGGACATGGTGGAAGCGGTCTATAAGGACAACGAAATCGCCGCCCGGTTCAGCCGCACTCTGGCCCAGGCCGCCGCAAGTTTCGTCACCACCTCGCCCTTGCCCCGCTTGCGCATCCTGGAAATCGGCGCAGGCACCGGCGGCACCAGCGAGAAGGTGTTCGAAGCCCTGGCCCGGTCGTGGGACCGGGTGGCCGAATATTGCTACACCGATTTGTCGCGCGCCTTCCTGATCCATGCCCAGCGCCGCTATGGCCCCAGCGTGCCCAGCTTGACCACCGCGCTGTTCGACGTGGAAAAGGACGTGGCCGGCCAGGACGTCACCATCGGCGGCTATGATCTGGTGATCGCCGCCAACGTGTTGCACGCCACCGCCGACATGGGCCGCACCCTGGCCCATGTGCGCGCCTTGCTGGCCCCTGGCGGCCTGCTGTTGGTCAACGAAACCGCTGCCGCCACTTTGTTCACCCACGTCACCTTCGGCCTGTTGGAAGGGTGGTGGCGTTTCACCGACCCCCAGCGGCGCATCCCCGGAACCCCGTCCTTGTCCCCGGATTCCTGGCGAAGCTTGATCGCCGAGACCGGGCTGGAATGGGTGGCGGGATCATCCCCGGATGAATGCGCCCTGGGCCAGCAAGTCCTGGCCGCCCGCGCCCCCGGCCAGCCGGCGGAACGCAGTCTGCCCCCGACGCCCCAGCCGGTTGCAGGCGTCACCCCGGCGCTGGGGGATGGCGCGTCCCTGGGCCAGAAAATCATGCGTTGCCTGGGCCAGACCTTGAACATGGCCCCGACGGACATCGACAGGCAGCGCCCCTTCGCCGATTACGGTCTGGATTCCATCCTGGGCGCCGAACTGGTCCACCTGCTGCGCCGTGACCTGGGGGCCAGGCTGGAACATACCGACCTGTTCGACCACAAGAACGCCGCCGAACTGGAAGCCTTCCTGGCCCGACAAATCCCCGAAGCGCCGGCACTGATCACCCGGCCGACAGCCGTCCGCGGCGAACAGCCCATTGCCATCATCGGCTATGCCGGACGTTTCGCCCGCTCCGCCAATGCCGAGGAATTGTGGGCGCATCTGGCCGCCGGCCGCGATCTGGTCACCCCGGTGCAGCGTTTCGACGTGGATGGCCTGTACCAGGATCGCGCCCCGGGCAGTTATGGCCGCCACGGCAGCTTCATCGACGACGTCGCCGCCTTCGATCCGGTGTTCTTTGGCATTTCCGGCCTTGAAGCCCGCTATATGGACCCGCAGCAGCGTCTGTTCCTGGAAGAGTCCTGGAAGACCCTGGAACATGCCGGCCATGCCGGCCCCGACATCGTGGGCGCCCGCGTCGGTGTGTTCGCCGGCTGCTCGTCGGGGGACTACCACGACTTGTTCGGCCCCGACGTCCCCGGCCAGGCCTTTTGGGGCAACACGTCGTCGCTGGTGCCGGCGCGGATCGCTTATTACCTGGACCTGAAGGGACCGGCGGTGGCGGTGGACACCGCCTGTTCGTCGTCGTTGGTCGCCGTGCATCTGGCGTGCCGGGCCTTGTGGAACGAAGAATGCGACATGGCCTTGGCCGGCGGCGTCTTCGTTCAATGCACGCCGCGTTTCTTCCGTTCGGCCAACCAAGCCAACATGCTGTCGCCCAGCGGCAATTGCGCCGCTTTCGGCGCCAATGCCGACGGCATCGTCCCCGGCGAGGCGGTGGGCGCGGTTCTGCTGCGCCCGCTGGATCAGGCGCTGGCCGACGGCGACACCATCCACGCGGTGATCGTCGCCAGCGGCACCAACCAGGACGGCACCACCAACGGCATCACCGCGCCGAGCGCCCAGTCGCAAGAACGGCTGATCCGCAGCGTCTATCAGCGTTTCGCCGTCGATCCCGCCAGTATCGGCCTGATCGAGGCGCATGGCACCGGCACACCCTTGGGCGATCCCATCGAACACGCCGCCCTGTCGCGCGCCTTCGCCGGCCAGCCGGCGGGCTCGGTGCTGCTGGGATCGGTCAAATCCAATATCGGCCACGCCACCACCGCCGCCGGCATCGCCAGCCTGATCAAGGTGTTGCTGAGCCTGGAACACGATCGGGTGCCGCCGACCCTGCATTTCAACGGCGGCAATGCCGCCATCCGCTTCGCCGAAACACCGTTCACCGTCAACACCAGTCCCCAGCCGTGGCCGCGCCGCCGCGCCGCCATCTCGTCCTTTGGTTTTTCCGGCACCAACGCCCATGTGGTGATCGACCCGCCGCCCGCTTTGCCGACACGGGTGCCTGTCCCCGGCCCCTTCCTGTTCGTCATCGGCGGCCGTAATGCCGATTTGCTGCGCCGTCAGGCGGAAATCCTGGCCACCCATCTGGAAACCCATCCCGATTTGGCGGCCGCCGATGTCGCCTTCACCCTGATGGCCGGACGACGGCCGTCGCGTCATCGGCTGGTGGTCATCGCCACCGACACCGCCGATCTGACCGCCCGTCTGCGCCGCTGGCTGGCCGGCGATCCGAACGCGGTGGTCGGCGCCGGAGAAATCACCGACCAGCCCGCCCCCCTGGTCGCCGATACTGATCTGCAGGGTCTGGGACGGGCGTTTCTGACCGGGGCGGACGTGGCGGTGGAACGATTGTTCCCGCAAGGCGGACAGCGTGTGCCCTTGCCCGCCACATTGCTGGCCACCGTCCGCTGCTGGGTGGAAACGGCTACACCGCCGTCAATCCCGGCCCCCACGCCGAAAGCCGCCGCCCTACCCTTCACTCTGCCCGCCGCAGCAATGCTGGCCGGGCCGTTCGTGCCGCGCCCACCGGCCAAAATCAGTCTGACGCCGGTGGGCAACGCCCCCCGTATCCAGCGTAAGGTTGTCGACGGCGTGCTGCACCTGGATGTCGCCGGCCATGCCCAATCGATCAGCGCCGAACTGGCCGCTGCCAGCGCCGACGAGACCATCCACGCCGTGGCGGTCAGCGGCAGCGGCTTTGGCCCCTTGCCCGCCTGCGACCTGCCGGTGGTGGCCGACGCGTCGTTCAGCGGCGCCGATTTCACCGCCGCCGACGCGCCGGCCCTGGCAGCACAGATCGCCCAAGCGCCGCGTCTGGCCCTGGTGGAACTGAAACGCAATATGGCCCGGCCCGGCCGGGTGCCCGACCTGACCCTGCCGCAATGGGACGCGTTGTGGTCCGAAGCGGCCAGCGCCCCCGTTTGGCAGGGGGCCGATACCCCCCTGACACTGCCCCACGAAGACGTCGAAATGCGTCTGTTCGACGATGGCGTGGTGCTGCTGCGCATGGTCGAACGGGTCGAGAAGAATTGCTTCACCGACGCGCTGATGGACGCGCTGGTCGCCGCTTTCGACACCATCGCCGCCCTGGATCAGGCCAAGGTGGTGGTGCTGACCGGCTTTGACGGCTATTTCGCCTGCGGCGGCACCCGGTCCGGCCTGCAATCCCTGCAGCAAGGCACCACCAGCTTCACCGACCGCAAGATCTACAGCCTGCCACTGGCCTGTCCGCTGCCGGTGATCGCCGCCATGCAGGGCCACGCCATCGGCGCCGGCTGGTCGTTGGGGCTGTTCTGCGATCATGCGGTCTTCGCCGCCGAAGGGGTCTATCACAGCAATTACCTGTGGTACGGCTTCACCCCGGGTGCCGGCGCCACCTTGGTTTTCCCCGCCCGTCTGGGCGATGCCTTGGGCCGCGAAGTGCTGTTCACCGCCCGCGAATACCGGGGCCGGGAACTGGCCGAGCGCCATGCCGGACTGGATGTCCACCCGGCGACCCAGGTCTTGGACCATGCCCTGGGCTTGGCCCACGGATTGGCGCGTCAGCCGCGCCAGACCTTGCTGGACCTGAAGGCCCAGGCCATCCGCCCGCTGACCGAATGTCTGGAGACGGTGTTCGCCGAGGAACTGGCCATGCATGCCAAGACCTTCATCGGCAACAAAAGGGTGCAGGAAAGGATCGAGCAGATGTTCCCCGCCGCCCCCGTCGCCCCTGCGCCCCGCCCCCAGGCAACCAGCCCTGATCTGCGCCGCAAGGTGGTGGACAGCCTGGCCGAGGAATTGATGATCGAAAGCGCCGACATCCACGACGCTTCCGGCTTCTTGGAACTGGGGTTGGATTCCATCCTGGCGGTCACCTGGATCCGCAAGCTGAACACCCTGTTGGGGACCGACCTGCCGGCCACCGCCGTTTACGCCCAACCCACCATCGGCGCCCTGGTGGCGCATCTGGGCGGGCAAGCGCCGACCAAGCCGGCGCCAGAGCCAGAACCCGTCCCCACGCCAGAGCCTGTGACCGTTTCGCCGCCCACTGAATTGCGTCGTCAGGTGGTTAACACTCTGGCCCAGGATTTGATGATCGACAGCGCCGACATCCACGATGCTTCCGGCTTCCTGGAACTGGGCCTCGATTCCATCCTGGCGGTGACCTGGATCCGCAAGCTGAACGCCCTGTTGGCGACCGATCTGCCGGCCACCGCCATTTACGCCCACCCCACAGTGGGCGCCTTGGTGGCGCATCTGTCCGGCTTGCGCCCCGCCGCCAGCGAACCGGCACCGGTGGCACCGCCGCCCATCACCCCTGTCGTCGCCCCCGTAACCGCCGCCGCCCCGCGCCGTGACCGTGCCGCCCGCGACACCAGCGACGCGGTGGCCATCATCGGTGCCTCGGGCCGCTTCCCGCGTTCGCGCGATCTGCACGCCTTTTGGGACAACATCCGGTCGGGGCGCGACTGCATCGACGAAGTGCCGCAATCGCGCTGGGACGTGACCCGTTTCTACCACCCCGATCCCACCCATCCCGGCACCGCGTCGTGCAAGTGGATGGGGGTGATCGACGACATCGAATGTTTCGAACCAGGCTTTTTCAACCTGACCCCGCGCGAAGCCGAGTTGATGGACCCGCAACAGCGCCTGTTCCTGGAACATGCCTGGCAGGCCTTCGAGGACGCCGGCCTGGACCCATCGGCCTTGGCCGGCAGCCGGTGCGGGGTATTCGTCGGTGCCGGTCCCAGCGGTTATGGCGAACGCATCACGGAACGCAATTCCTATTCGCTTTTGGGCTCGTCGGGATCGATCCTGGCGGCGCGCATCGCCCATCTGCTGGATTTGCGCGGCCCTTGCATCTCGTTGGACACGGCCTGTTCCAGTTCCTTGGTCGCCATCGCCGAGGCCTGCAATTCGCTGCTGGTGGGCGACAGCGACATGGTGTTGGCCGGCGGTGTCTGCGTCATGATCGGCCCCAAGATGTTCATCGACACCTCGAAGGTGAACATGTTGTCCAAGGATGGCCGCTGCTTCTCGTTCGACGGCCGCGCCAATGGCTTCGTCCCTGGCGAGGGGGCCGGCGTGCTGCTGTTGAAACGGTTGGATGACGCCTTGCGCGACGCCGACCCCATCCATGCCGTGATCCGCGGTTGGGGGATGAACCAGGACGGCCGCACCAACGGCATCACCGCCCCTAACCCCCAGGCGCAGACCCGGCTGATCCGCGACGTGCATCAACGCTTTGGCATCGCCCCGGCCAGTATCGGCATGATCGAATGCCACGGCACCGGCACCCCCTTGGGCGACCCCATCGAAGTCGAAGGCTTGACCGACGCCTTCGCCGGATCGGGGGCCAAACCCGCAAGCTGCGCCCTGGGCTCGGTCAAAAGCAATATGGGCCACATGCTGGCCGCCGCCGGGGTGGCCGGGGTGATGAAGGCCATGCTGGCGGTGGAACGGGACGAAGTGCCGCCCACCATCCAGTTCCAGTCCCTGAACGAACACATCCGCCTGGACGGCACCCCCTTTGCCGTCAACACCACGCTGCGAGCGTGGAGCGGTGGGGAACCCCGCCGTGCCGGGGTGTCGTCTTTCGGTTTTTCCGGCACCAACGCCCACATCGTGGTGGAAAGCCCGCCCCCGGCATCATCTGGCCGCCACCCCGGCCCGTGGGTTTTGACCTTGTCGGCCCGCACCCCCGAGCGTCTGGTCGAGATGGCGGCGGCGCTGCACCGTTTCGTCACCGATCACCCCGAGCTGGATTTGGGCGATGTCGCCCATACCCTGCAGATTGGACGCAAGGCCCAGACCTGCCGACTGGCGGCAGTCTTCGCCGAGCGTGACGCCCTGCTGCGCATCCTGGGCGAAGCGGCGGTGGGTCGCGTTCCCCCGGGCGCCCATCAGGCGAAAGCCGGCCCGAGCACGGCCAACCCCTTCGACGACGATGACGGCCGCGCCCTGATCGGCAAGTGGCTGGTCTCGGCGGATGTCGCCAAGTTGGACAAGGTGGCAGCACTGTGGGCGCAAGGCGGCACCGTCGACTGGCGGATGGGCCCCGTGGGGCGGCGCCTGCATCTACCCGGTACCATTTTCGCCCGTGACCGCCATTGGGTGGAAGACAGCCCCGAAAACCAGATCATCGCCGCGCATCCGCTGTTGGACGGCAGTTCCGGCAGCGCCAGCGTCACGCTGTTGGCCGATGACGAGCTGGCGCTGGCCCTGCACCTGCCGGAACTGGCCCGCGCCACCGCCGAACGGATCGGGGGACGCCCGGTTCGGGCCTTGGCCCATCTGATGTGGGGGGCGTTGTCGCCGCTTGGCAGCCGCCGTCTGGAAAGCGTGGTCGAGGCCGACGAACAGGGGTGGCTGTACCGGATCAGCGCCGAAAACCGCCCCTTGTCCCCCCTGCATCTGGGCGAGTTGGCCGAGATGCCCGACTTCCCCGCCGCGCTGGCGCCCGCCCAATTGCGCAGCGGCGACGACGTCAGCGAAGCTTTCAACCAGACCCACCCGCGCGCCGAAGGCATGGTCGGGGTCTGGCGCCAGGGCAGCCGCCTAACCGCCGAACTGCACCACGCCCCATCCGCCATGCTGTTCGACCCGCTGCTTTTGAAAAGCCTGTGGCAGCTGCTGGACTTCCATCTGGGCGCCGAGAACGTGCCGCTGGCCGCCGACATGCTGGCCGCCAACGGGCCGGTGGCGGGAAAGCTGTTCCTGCGCATCGACACCGCCCCCGGCGCCCGTCACCCTGACCTGACGGTGTTCGACGCCCAAGGCCAGCCGCGCCTGATCGTGGACGGCATCCGCACGGCGCCCATCAGCGCCTTGCCCGAAATTCACCTAGACGAGGTTTCCCAATCATGAGCACGAACTTCAAGGTGGCGATCATCGGCGGCGGCCCCACCGGCATCGGTGTCGGTCGCGAATTGATCGACGGCGGCATCGATTTCGACCTGTACGAAGCCGAGGCCGAATTCGGCGGCGTATGGAATTCCCAAGGGGCGTCGGGGCGCACCTACGATTCGCTGCACCTGATTTCGCCCAAGTTCAACACCCAGGTGCCCGACTTCCCCATGCCGGACGATTATCCGGTCTATCCCAACCACAAGCTGATGTGGCGCTATATCCTGGATTACGCCGAACATTTCGGCCTGCGCAAACATGCCCATTTCAACGCCCCGGTCACCCGGCTCACCCGCGAAGGCGATCTGTGGCGGCTGCAGACCGGCGCCGGCCATGACGCGCTTTATTCCCTGGTGGTGGTGTGTACCGGCCTGCACCGCGAACCGTTGTTCCCCGACCCCGCCCCGCCCGGCAGTTTCAGCGGCGAGGTGCTGCACGCCCGCGACTACAAGCATCTGTCGCAATTGGCCGGCAAGCGGGTTCTGGTGGTGGGCGGCGGCAATTCCGGCTGCGACTTCGCCGTCGACGCGGTCCATGCCGCCAGCGAAGTCTATCACTCGACGCGGCGCGGCTATTACTTCCAGCCCAAGTTCATTGCCGGCAAGCCGACACCGCAATGGATGATGGAACTGGGCGCCAAGTTCAAGACCCGCCAGGAAACCATGGCCTATATCCAGCAGGTGTTCAAACTGGCGGGCTATGACGGCACCGATTACGGCCTGCCGCAGCCCGATTATCCGCTGGACGGGGCGCATCCGGTGATGAACTCGCTGCTTTTGTACCATGTGGGCCATGGCGACATCACGCCGAAACCCGATCTGGAAAGCTTCAACGGCAAAACCGTCACCTTCAAGGATGGCAGCAATGCCGAGATCGACCTGATCTTGTACGCCACCGGTTACCGCCGCGACTTCCCCTATCTCGATCGCGACATGCTGGAATGGAAGAACGGCATCCCCGACCTGTTCTTGCATTCCACCCCGCGCAACCATGACAACCTGTTGTTCATGGGCTTCATCAACTCGGCCGCCGGTCTGGGCGACGGGCTGAAGACGCAAGGCCTGTACGTGCTGAACTACGCCCGGGCGTTGCGCGACCACACCAAGGGTCTGGCCAAGTTCCTGGCCGCCAAACAGGCGGACCAGCCGGATTTGGGCCAGGAATATTTCGTCAAATCCTATCGGCACCTGTGGGAAGCCGATCTGTGGAAGCTGCTGGCCCATATGCGCCATTACCGCGACATGTTGGCCGAGGTCTAAGAGGCGCCGTCATGACCGACAAGAGCAACGCCGATCTCGCCGCCGCCATGAGTTCCCTGCTCGAACAGGAATTATTGGCCGGTGCTGGCCTGGAACCCGCCGCCGCCCCGCCGGCGGCGATGGCCCAGGATTCGGCCGTCTTGTCGGATCGCCTGGAAGCCGATGTACGGCGGCTGACCGCCGAGGCGCTGCGCCTGCCGGAAGCGCAGTTGGACCCGGAAGAAAACCTGGCCAATTTCGGCATCGATTCCATCGCCATCACCGAAGTGATGGTGAAGATTTCCCGCGCCTTTTCCATCCAGGTGGCGCCCACCACCTTCTTCGAAGCCCGCAACCTGCGCCATCTGGCCGAGATCCTGCGCCAGCGCCACGGCGCCGCCATCGACGCCCGTTACGCCAAGGACAGCCCGGCACCGTCCGCACCCCGTATCGCCACGGACACGGCCGACGACTTGGCCCCCTGGCTGGCCCGCCATCGCGCCCATCGTCGCCAGCCGGCGGTGGCCGAACCCCAACCCACTGCCAGCGAAGGGGAAATCCCCGTCGCCGTCATCGCCATGGACGGGCGCTTCCCGCAAAGCCCCGATCTGGAAAGCCTGCAAGCCCATCTGCAAGCCGGCGACGACTGCGTCACCGAGGTGCCGGCCGATCGCTGGGACTGGCGCAAGGTGTGGGGCGATCCGCGCCAGGGACCGTTCACCCGCATCAAATGGGGCGGCTTCGTCCCTGACGTCGATCTGTTCGACGCGTCGTTGTTCACCCTGTCGCCCCACGAAGCCGAGCTGATGGACCCCCAGCACCGGCTGTTCATGGAATGCGTGTGGGCGCTGATCGATCGTGCCGGCATGCCCCATGCCGCCCTGGACGGCCGCAAGATCGGGCTGTTCGTGGGCATCAACTTGCTGGATTACGTCAATCTGGCCAATCAGGCGGGCATCACCGACGCCCAGCGCATGACCGGTCTGGGCCATGCTTTTTGCCCCAACCGGCTGTCCTTCCTGCTCAACATCCACGGCCCCAGCGAGGTGGTGGACACCGCGTGCTCCAGTTCGGCGGTGGCCCTGCATCGGGCGGTGATGAGCATCCGCCACGAAGGCTGCGACATGGCCATCGCCGGCGGCAGCAATTTGATGCTGTCGCCCGACCAGCACGTGTTGTTCTCGCAAGTGGGCATGCTGTCGCCGCAGGGACATTGCCATACGTTTTCGGCCCAAGCCGACGGCTATACCCGCGCCGACGGGGTCGGCGCCGTGCTGCTGAAGCGCCTGGACCTGGCCGAACGCGATGGCGACCCCATCTTGGGGGTGATCCGCGCCAGCGTCGCCCATCACGGCGGCACCACGTCTTCGCTGACCGCCCCCAACCCGGCGGCCCAGGCCCGCCTGATCGTCGAGGCCCATACCCGGGCCGGCACCGACCCGCGCAGCATCGGCATGATCGAATGCCACGGCACCGGCACCAAACTGGGTGACCCGGTGGAAATCGAGGGCCTGAAAACCGCTTTCGCCCAGCTTTACCAACACCATGGACTGGCGGTTCCGGGTACGCCCCATTGCGGCCTGGGCTCGATCAAATCCAATATCGGCCATGCCGAGACCGCCGCCGGCATCGCCGGCCTGATCAAGGTGCTGCTGGCCATGAACAGCGGCACCCAATACCGCAGCTTGCACGCCAGCCCGGTCAACCCGCTGATCGACCTGCAGGGCACCCCCTTCGCCATCCTGCACCAAGCCCGCCCCTGGCCGCGTCCCTTCATCGACGGCGTCGAGGCGCCGCGCCGCGCCGGCCTGTCGTCGTTCGGCGCTGGCGGTGCCAACGTCCATGTGGTGGTCGAGGAATACCGCGCCCTTCCCACGCCGACCGGTTCGGGACCGCGCCCGCTGGTGCTGCCGGTTTCGGCCCGCAGCCGCGATGGATTGCGCCGCTTGGTGACAGCACTGTGCCAACGGGTGAACGATGCCGAGTTTGACGCCCTGGCCTGGACCCTGCAAAGCGGCCGCACCCATTGGCCGGTGCGTATGGCCTTCGTCGCCGACAGCGCCGCTCAATTGGTCGAGCGGATGAAAGCCTTCCTGGCCGATGACAGCACCGCCACCCAGGTCGAACGCCGTCATGTCGCCGCCACCGTCACCGCCACAGACGCAATCCCTGTCGCCCAAGCCTGGATGGCTGGCGACAGCGTGGATTGGGCCCGCTTGTGGGACAACACGCCCCGCCGCCTATCGCTGCCGCCGACGCCGTTTGAACGCAAACGCTACTGGCTGCCCGTGGACGCCGAGGAAACGCTGAATACCGGCATGGTTCTGCACGCCGAGGGTGCCGATTGCTTCCGTGTCGATCTGAAAGGCGACGAGTTCTTCCTGACCGACCACCGGCTGAACGGCAAGCCGGTGCTGCCCGGCGTCGCCTCTCTGGAACTGGCCCGCGCCGCCGCCCACGCTGCGGGGCTGCCCGTCACCGGCCTGAAGGGTGTGGTGTGGGTGCGGCCAATGATGGTGGACGCACCGCTGTCGGTGGTGATCAGCCTGGACCGCGCCAGCGGCGTGGTCGAGATCGCCAGCCGGACGCAAGGGGCCGACAAACAGCTTCACGTCCAGATGCGGCTGGAAAACAGCGGCCCTTCCATCGCCCCGAAGGTCGATATCACAGCGTTGCGAAACGCCCATTCCCAAGCCCACACGGCCACGCAGATTTACGCCGCCTTCGATTCCATGGGTTTGAATTACGGCCCCACCCACCGCGCCATCACCGCGCTTTGGACTGGACCGGGCCCCAGCGTGCTGGCCCAGTTGACCCTGCCGCCGATGGTGGCGGGAACACGGGATTGCTATCCCCTGCATCCCAGCCTGCTGGACGGCGCCTTCCAGGCGGCCTTTGGCATGACCCTGGCCGAGGGCGAAAGCCCCGCCGCCGCCCTGCCCTTCGCCGTCGAAGCCCTTGATATCCTGGGGCCGCTGGAAACCGAGATGTGGGTGCACATCCGCCCCGCAGCCAAGGCCGAAACCGCCCAGCGTGTCCGCACCTTGGACCTTGATCTGCTGGCCGCCGACGGCAGCCCGCGCCTGCGGATCAGCGGCTTCGCCACCCGCTTGCCGGCTGTCGCCAACCAAACCGCCATCCAGACCTGGGCACCGTCTTGGCGCCCGGCCGACACCAGCCCCGCCATCTGGTCGCACCGCCATGTGGTGCTGGCCGATGCCAGCGGGGATCTGGCGCAACGCTATACCCGTTTGGCCCAACAGGTGTTGGTCGCCGCCCAAGGCGCCGCCGCTTCGACCCTGGTTCAGGTGGTGGTCGAGGACGGCCCCGATGCCGAGGCCATGGCCGGGATCATCGGCCTGTTGCGCAGCGCTGCCCAGGAACGCCCGACCTTGGGCGGCCAAGTCCTGATCCTGCCCGCCGATTTGGCCCGGACCGACGACCAGCCGGCCCAGGCCGCCGCCCTGGCCGCCGGCAACAAATTGCGCTGGGAAAACGGCCAGTGGTGGCAAGAAGACTGGAAACCCGCGTCCCTGCCCGCCGCCCCGACCCCGTGGCGGGACGGCCAGGTCATCTTGGTCACCGGCGGCCTGGGCGGTTTGGGCCGCCTGTTGGCCGACGCCATCCACGCCGCCGCCCCCCATGCCCGGCTGGTACTGTGTGGGCGCCGCATGGCGGATGCCGCCAGCCAAGACTGGCTGGCGACCATCGGCGCCGAATACATCAGCGCCGACATCGCCGATGCCGGGGCCAGCCAAGCCCTGATCGACACCATCCGATCCCGCCATGGCCGCCTGGACGGTATCGTCCATGCCGCCGGCATCCTGGATGACGGCCTTATAACCGGCAAGACTGCCGCCGGGCTGGCGGCGGTTCTGGCCCCCAAGGTGGCCGGCGCCGTCAACCTGGACCGGGCGGTTGGCGACGGTCCGTTGGATTTCTTCGTGCTGTTCGCGTCCATCGCGGCGGTGATGGGCAGCGCCGGGCAAACCGATTACGCCGCCGCCAACGGCTTCCTGGAAGGCTTCGCCGTGGGCCGCGAAGTGCGTCGTCGCGCCGGTCTTGTCCACGGCCGCACCCTTGCCGTCGTCTGGCCGTTATGGGCCGAAGGCGGCATGCGGCTTGATGCCCAGGCCGAAGCCATGATGACGCGCAGCACCGGATTGGTGCCCCTGCCCAGCGCCGCCGGCCTGGATGTGCTGGCCCGGGCCCTGGCCTTTGACGGGGCGCGCCTGCTGGTCGGGGCCGGTGATGGCGACAAGCTGACCCGTCGTCTGGCCGCCACGCCCCCGCCCGTGCCCATGGCGGCGCCGGTTCCCGCGTCCTCGCACCCCGACCTGTCGGACAAGCTGCGCCACGCTTTGATGGCCGCCGCCGCCGGCCAGTTGAAGGTGGCGGTGGACGATCTGGACGACGACCAGGAACTGACCGAATACGGTTTCGATTCCATCAGCTTCACCCAGTTCGCCAACGCCTTGAACGATCTGTTCGACCTGGAACTGACGCCGACGCTGTTCTTCGAACACCCGACCTTGGCCGGGCTGACCCGCCATCTGGCCGACGCCCATGGTGGGGCCCTGGCGGCGAAACTGGGCTTGGACCTGACCGCCGCCGCACCGATCCCCAGTCCCCCCCCGGAACCCGTCACCCCCCTGCCGATGGTTCCGCTGATGGCGGCGCCCAGCCGCCCCGACGACGCGGTGGCGATCATCGCCATGGCGGGCCAGTTCCCCGGCGCCAACGATGTCGAAACCTTCTGGGCCAATCTGGAACAGGGCCGCGACTGTGTCGGCGACATCCCGGCCGAGCGTTGGGATTGGCGTTCCATCTGGGGCGACCCCAAGACCGAGCCAGGCAAGTGCAATGTGCGCGCCGGCGGCTTCATGGATGGCATCGACCAGTTCGACGCCGGGTTCTTTGGCTTGTCGGCCCCGGAAGCCCGCACCATGGACCCGCAACAGCGGCTGTTGCTGACCCAGGCCTGGCGCCTGTTCGAAAATGCCGGCATTCCGCCCAAACGGTTTTCGGGCAGCGACACCGGGGTGTTCGTCGGCATCGCCGACACCGGCTATGGCCGTCTGGCCAGCAAGGCCGGCAACACGGTGGAAGGCTATGCCATGACCGGCTTGGCGCCGTCCTTGGGGCCGAACCGCATCAGCTTCCACTTCAACCTGCATGGCCCCAGCGTGGCGGTGGAAACCGCCTGTTCCAGCGCCCTGGTCGCCGTTCATCGGGCGGTCGAGGCCATTCGCGGCGGCACCTGCGAGGCGGCCATCGCCGGCGGCGTCAACCTGTTGCTGCTGCCCGACACCTTCATCGGCTTTTCCCGCGCCGGCATGCTGGCCCCCGACGGCCACAGCAAGCCGTTTTCCGCCGCCGCCGACGGCTATGGCCGTGGGGAAGGCATCGGATTGGTGTTGCTGAAAAGCCTGAGCGCCGCCCAGCGCGACGGCGCCCCCATCTTGGCGCTGATCCGCGCCAGCGGCGAGAATCACGGCGGCCGCGCCAGCTCGCTGACCGCGCCCAATCCCAAGGCCCAGGCCGACCTGTTGCGGTCGGTCTATGGCCGTGCCGGTTTCGACCCGCGCAGCGTCGGCTATATCGAGGCACACGGCACCGGCACCCCGTTGGGCGACCCCATCGAGATCGAAGCGTTGACCAACGCCTTCGCCGATTTGGCCCGCCAGTCCGAGACCCGTTTCGGGCCGGCCCCGGCGATGGATTGCGCCATCGGTTCGGTCAAATCCAATATCGGCCATCTGGAACTGGCCGCCGGCATCGCCGGGTTGATCAAGGTGGTGGCGCAAATCCAGGCCGGCACCATCGCCGCCAGCCTGAATTGCACGCCGCTCAATCCCTATCTGAAACTGGCCGACACGCCGTTCCGGGTGGCCGAGAAGCGCCAGGACTGGCCGCGGATGATCGATGCCCAGGGACGGCCGCTGCCGCGCCGCGCCGGCATCTCGTCCTTTGGCTTCGGCGGCGCCAACGCCCATGTGGTGGTCGAGGAATACCTGCCGCCCGCAGTACCGCCCTCATCGCCCGTCACCGGCCCCGCCTTGCTGGTGCTGTCGGCCCACAGCCCCGAGGCGTTGAAAGCCCAGGCGCAGGCCTTGCGCGATTTCTTGGCCCGTGACCGCCACGACCTTGCCGCCATCGCCTTCAGCCTGCAGACCACGCGCGAAGCCATGGAGCACCGCCTGGCCTTCACCGCCGCCAGCCCCGCCGAGGCCTTGCTGCGCCTGGATGGCTTTCTGGCCGGCCACGACGACCCGGCCGTGCACCAGGGCCGGGTGAAAAGCGGGCGCGGTGCCGTCTCGGTGCTGGAAAGCGACCCCGACATCGCCCAGGCCATCATCGGATTGGCGGCCAAGGGCCGGGCCGACGGCTTGCTGGAAGTGTGGGTCAAGGGCTTCGCCGTCGATTGGCGCCGGCTCTATGGCGCCCATCCGCCGCAGCGGATCGCCCTGCCGCCCTATCCCCTGGCCGCCACCCGCCATTGGATCGGCACCGCCACAGCGGTCAAGGCCACGCCGGCACAGACCGTCGCCCCACCGCCGCCACCGCTGACGCCGACGCCGAGCGAGGTCCCCGCTTCGGCCCTGCAGGCTTTGACCGACATCGCCGCCCGGGTGTTGGAAGTGGCGCCCACGGTGTTGGACCCCGATGCCGAATTGGGGGAATTCGGTTTCGATTCCATCACCATGACCGGCTTTGCCGCCCAGGTGAACGCCGAGTTGCAGCTTGGCCTGACCCCGGCCGATTTCTTCGAGTTCGCCACCCTGAACCGGTTGGCGGCCCACATCGCCGGCAGCGCCACCTTGCCGGCGGTGGTCCAAACGGCGCCAAGCCCGGCCCCAGCGGTCAAAGCCGTTGCCGATAACGACGCCCCCATCGCCATCGTCGGCTTTTCCTGCCGCTTTCCCCAGGCCCCCGACGGCGACGCCTTTTGGGACAACCTGCTGAACGGGCGCGACGGCATCACCCGCATTCCCGCCGACCGCTGGGATTGGCAGGCGTTGGACGGCGACCCCAAGACCGAACACGGCAAGACCAACATCCACTGGGGCGGCTTCGTCGACGGCGTGTTCGAGTTCGATCCGCTGTTCTTCGGCATCTCGCCGCGTGAAGCCAAGCTGATGGACCCGCAGCAGCGTCTGATCATGATGCATGTGTGGAAGGCCATCGAGGATTGCGGCCACGCCCCGCGCTCTTTGGCCGGCCGCAATGTCGGCCTGTTCGTCGGCACCTCGTCCAGCGGTTATCGCGCCACCATCGGCGACGCCACCGGCGGCGAAGGCTATGTGGCGACCGGCGCGGTGCCGTCGGTGGGGCCCAACCGCATCAGCTATTTCCTGGATTGGCACGGCCCCAGCGAACCCGTTGAAACCGCCTGTTCCAGCTCGTTGGTCGCCTTGCACCGCGCCGTCCAGGCCATGCGGGCCGGCGATTGCGACATGGCGGTGGTGGGCGGCGTCAACACCATCGTCACCCCCGAAGCCCACATCAACTTCGCCAAGGCCGGCATGCTGTCGCCCGACGGCCGCTGCAAGACCTTCGCCGCCGACGCCAACGGCTATGTCCGGGGCGAAGGGGTGGGCATGCTGGTGCTGAGGTTCCTGGCCGACGCCGAAGCCGACGGCGACCCCATCTTGGCGGTGGTGCGATCCAGCGCCGTCAACCATGGCGGCCGGGCCAATTCGTTGACCGCCCCCAACACGGCGGCGCAGACGGCCTTGGTGCAAGACGCCCTGGGCCGTGCCGGCATCGACCCGGCCAGTATCGGATATATCGAAGCCCACGGCACCGGCACCAAATTGGGCGACCCGGTGGAAATCAACGCGCTGAAAGCCGCCTTTGCCGGCACCCACGGCGCCCGCATCGGCATCGGGTCGGTCAAGACCAATATCGGCCATTTGGAACTGGCCGCCGGGGCCGCCGGCATGATCAAGGTGCTGTTGCAGATGACGCACCGCACCTTGGCCCCCAGCCTGCATTGCGACCCCATCAACCCCTATGTCCAATTAGAGGGCAGCCCCTTCCATGTGGTGCGTTCGCCCGAGGATTGGCCGGAAATCCGCGATACCCAAGGCCAGACGCTGCCACGTCGCGCCGGCGTCTCATCCTTTGGCTTTGGTGGCGTCAACGCCCATGTGATCTTGGAAGAATATCGCCGCCCCACCCCACGGCCCGCCCCCCAGTGCGGGCCGCTGGTGGTGGTGCTGTCGGCCCAGAACGCCGAACGTCTGGCGGATCAGGCCCGCAACTTGCGCGACTTTGTCGCCGCCGGTCGGGTGGCCGACGCCGAATTGGCCGATCTGGCCTTTACCCTGCAGGTGGGGCGCGATGCCATGCGCCACCGCCTGGCCCTGGTGGTGAGCACGCTGGACCAACTGCGCCAGGGGCTGGACCGTTTCCTGGCCGGCGACAACCACCACCTGTTCATCGGCCATCTGGACAGCACCCACAAAGCCGGCCCCACGCAACCGGCCAACCAGCCCGCCGAAATCCTGGCCGGTCTGTGGGTGAAAGGCGCCGACATCGACTGGGCCACGGCCCATCCCGAAAAGCGCCGTCGCCTGCGTCTACCCACCTACGCTTTCGCCCGCGACCTCTATCGCGTCGCCGGCGACGATCCGGCACCGGAAAAGCCCCGGACCTTCAGCCGCACACTCAATGCCGACGACGTCTGGCTGGCCGATCATCGGGTGCGCGGCACCCGCATCCTGCCCGGCGCCATGGGGTTGGAACTGGCCCGCGCCGCCTGTAGCCCGGACACGTCCTTCACCCCGTTGCGCCTGTCGCGGGTGGTGTGGCAGCAACCCTTACGCCTGGACAGCGGCAGCACCGTGGTCAGCCTGCCCGTGGACGGCCGCTCCTTCCGTCTGGTATCCGGCGACGGCATTGTGCACATGCTGGGCATGGCCGAACCGATGACCGGCGAACACAGCTGTCTGGCAATCGAGGAAATCCGGACCCGCTGCCCCGAAACAATGAATGCCTCGGCGCTTTATGCGGCCTATGCCGGGCTGGGACTGCAATACGGGCCGGCCTTCCAGCCGGTGGAACAGCTGTTGTTGGGACGCGGCGAAGTTCTGGCCCGACTGCGCCTGCCACCCGTCGCCGACCGGCCCGGTCTGGGGCTGAACCCGGCCATGGTGGACGGCGCCTTCCAGGCCGCCCTGGGCTTGTTCCAGGGGGGCGGCGACGGCGACGTCGCCCTGCCCTTTGGTGTCGATACCGCCGAAATCTTGGCCCCCACCACGGCGGACATGTGGGCCCATGTGCGGTCCGTGTCCGACACCGGCGGCACCATCAAGCTGGATGTGGATGTGGCCGATGCCGACGGCACCTTATGCCTGCGCATTGGCGGCTTCACCTTGCGACGGCTGAAGGCCGACAAACCGGCCCCCGACCTGCGGGCGGCGACCATCGCCCGCTTGGCCGAATTGGTCGCCCGCGAAGCCGCTGTCCCGGTGGCCGATGTGGAAGCCGATGCCGCCTTGGAAGTCTATGGCATCGATTCCATCATGATCACCCGGCTGACCGACGTGCTGGAGGACGATTTCGGCCCGCTGCCCAAGACCTTGTTCTTCGATTGCCGGACCCTGGCCGCCCTGGCCGACTGGTTCGTCACCCACCACGGCCCGACCCTGTCGCGCCTGCTGGGCGACGCCGTTCCTGCCGTTTCCCCGCCCCCGGTCACGCTGGCATCGGCACAGGCGGCCCGCCCCCTGTCGTCATCGGACGATGCCATCGCCATCATCGGTCTGGCCGGACGTTTCCCCCGGGCCCCGGATCTGGACCAGTTCTGGCGCAACCTGGAACAAGGCCGCGACTGTGTCGGCGAAATCCCCGCCGACCGCTGGGACCATGCGCGCTTTTTCGATCCGCGCCCCGGCCAGCCGGGCAAGACCTATGGCAAATGGGGCGGCTTCCTGGACGACGTCGCCTGCTTCGACCCGCTGTTCTTCAACATCAGCCCGCGCGAGGCCGAGTATCTGGACCCTCAGGAACGATTGTTCCTGCAATGCGCCTGGCACGCCATGGAAGATGCCGGGCTGACCCGGACCACCATCGCCCCCGCCGCGCCCGGCCTGGACGGTGCCGATGTGGGCGTCTTCGTCGGCGTGATGTACGAGGAATACCAGCTTTACGGTGCCGAACGCAGCGTCGCCGGCCAACCGCTGGCGCTGTCGTCCAGCGCCGCTTCCATCGCCAACCGGGTGTCGTCGTTCTGCGGGTTCCACGGCCCGTCGGTGGCGGTGGACACCATGTGTTCGTCGTCGCTGACCGCCATCCATCTGGCCTGTGACAGTCTGCGGTCGGGGTCGTGCCGGGTGGCCTTGGCCGGCGGCGTCAACCTGTCTGTGCATCCCAACAAATATCTGGGTCTGGGCCAGGGGCGTTTCCTGTCGTCGTCGGGACGCTGCGAAAGCTTCGGCCGCGGCGGCGATGGCTATGTGCCCGGCGAAGGGGTGGGCGCCGTGCTGCTGAAACCCCTGCGTCAGGCGGAAGCCGACGGCGATCGTATCTGGGGGGTGATCCGCGCCTCGGCGCTGAACCATGGCGGCCACACCAACGGCTACACCGTGCCCAACCCGGCGGCGCAAGCGGCGGTCATCAGCCGCGCCCTGGACAAGGCCGGGGTGTCGGCCCGCCAGATCAGCTATGTGGAAGCCCATGGCACCGGCACCGCGCTGGGCGACCCCATCGAGATCGCCGCACTGTCCCGCGCCTTCGCCCACCACACGCCTGATCGCGGCTTTTGCGCCATCGGTTCGGTGAAATCCAATGTCGGTCATTGCGAAAGCGCCGCCGGCATGGCCGGCTTGTCCAAGCTGCTTTTGCAGTTCCGTCACCGCAAGCTGGCGCCGTCGCTGCATGCCGAAACCCTGAATCCCGGCATCGACTTCGCCGCCACCCCCTTCGTGGTGCAACGGCATCTGGCCGATTGGCCCAGCCCGGACGGATTGCCGCGTCTGGCCGGGCTGTCGTCGTTCGGCGCCGGCGGCGCCAACGCCCATGTGATCGTGCAGGAATACATCGCCCCCCCTTCCGTGCCCTTGCCCCAGCGCCGCGACGTCTTCCCGCTGTCGGCCCGCACCCCCGAATGCCTGGACGACATGGTCCGCCGCCTGCGCACCGCCGTGGCCGCCTTGGACGAATCCGAGCTGCCGTCCCTGGCCCACACCCTGCAGACCGGGCGCGAGGAATTCGAGGAACGTCTGGCCCTGGTCGCCACCAGCAAGGCGGAATTGTTGGCCGCCTTGGACAATCCCTTCCGCTACCGCCAGCGGGCGGGACGCAACCAGGGAAACGCCCCCTTAGTCGATGCCGACACCATCGCCGCCGCCTGGGTGCGCGGCGCCAGGGTCGATTGGCGGGCATGGCGTGGCGATCCGGTACCGCCACGTCTGTCCTTGCCCGGCTATCCCTTCGCCCGTGAACGCTATTGGGTGCCGGGCAATGGTGCCCCCTTGGCCGCCAAGGCCCCGCTGCCTTTGCTGTTCGCCCCCCATTGGCAGCCTGACGACGGCCGCCCCGCCGCCATCCCCGCCCAGCGTCTGGTGGTGTTGGTGGAACCGCCCCCCAGCGCGCCCCGGGCCATGGCGGGAACCGTGGTGTTGCCGCCCGCGGCTTATGACGACCACGCCGCCCGGCTGCTGGCCCTGCTGCAGGATCTGTTCAAAAGCCGCCCGGATGCCGCCCTGGTACAGGTGGTGGTGGACGTAACCAGCCCGCTGTCCCTGGACGGCCTGGGCGGGTTGCTGCGCAGCGCGACACAAGAACGTCCGTCCATCCGCTGCCAGATGATCCGCCTGGACATGGCCACCGCCGATTTGGCCCAACGCCTGGACCGCGACGCCGCCACCGCCGATGCCGACATCCGTTATCAAGACGGGCAACGTCTGGTCCGGCGCTGGCATGAAATCACCGCCCCCGCCGCCCCCTCGCCGTGGCGCGACGACGGCGTCTATCTGATCACCGGCGGCGCCGGGGGGGTCGGCCGCCATGTCTGCGACCACATCCGGGCCCAAGCGCCCCACGCCGTCCTCTGGCTGTGCGGCCGGTCCCGGCAAGCCGACGGACTGCCCCCGCAAATCCACTACCGCGCCGCCGACGTCACCGACCCGCGGGCGATGGACTCCCTGGTGGCGGAAATCCTGGCCACCCATGGCCGGTTGAACGGGGTGATCCATGCCGCCGGGCTGACCCGCGACGCCCTGCTGGTCAGGAAGAGCGAAGCCGATCTGCGGGCGGTACTGGCCCCCAAGGTGGCGGGAACCTTGGCGTTGGATCGCGCCGCCGCCCGTTGCGGCCTGGACATGATGGTGCTGTTCGCCTCGGTGTCGGGGGCGTTGGGCAATGTCGGCCAGGCCGATTACGCCGCCGCCAATGCCTGGTTGGACGGTTTCGCCTGCCAACGTCAAGGCCGCACCATCGCCATCGACTGGCCTTATTGGCAAGATGGCGGCATGCGCCTGGGCGACGACGTGCTTGCCGCCATGGACCGCAATTTCGGCGCCCGTCCCTTGGACACCGACGCCGCCATGGCGGTTCTGGACGCTGCCTTGGGCCTGGAAGACGAAAATCAGATCTTGGTCCTGGCCGGCGACGCCCCCCGCCTGCGCCAGATGATCGCTCCGGCGCCAATTCCCACCGCCCCCAAGCCCGCGGTCATGGCCGACACCACCACCGCCAACCGGGTCGCCGCCTGCGTTTCCCAGGTGTTGAAGGTGCCGGCGGACCGCTTGAGCGCCGACATCGCTTTGGACCAGTTCGGCATGGATTCGGTGTCGGCACTGGAAATCGTCGCCGCCCTGGAAGCCCAATGGGGGCCGCTTCCCCCCACCTTGCTGTTCGAGAACCCCACCATCGGCCGTCTGGCCGCCGCATTGAGCGCCAGCCCCCGACAGCCCGCCCAGCAAGAGGTTCGACCAACCGGACAGGAGGTGTCGGAAGACGACATCGCCATCATCGCCATGGCCGGACGCTATCCCGGCGCCAACACGCCGGAAGATTTGTGGGAATTGCTGCAGGCGGGCGGCGACGCCGTCACCGAGGTGCCGGCCGAACGCTGGGACCCGGCATATTCGCCGGCCAAGGGCAAACCCGGCGCCAGCCATTGCAAATGGGGCGGCTTCATCGACGACGTGGAATGCTTCGATGCCGATTTCTTCGGCTACAGCCCGCGCGCCGCCGACTTGGCCGACCCGCACGAACGTCTGTTCCTGCAAACCACCTGGCACCTGTTGGAACGCGCCGGGCACCCCCGCCAACGTCTGCGCCGCGATTACGACGGCCGCGTCGGCGTGTTCGTCGGCGCCATGTACCAGCATTACGCCGCCTTGGCCGACGATTCCGAAACCCGCTCGTTGCTGTTGCTGAATTCCTATTCCGCCATGGCCAACCGGGTGTCGTTCTTCTTCGACCTGCAAGGACCGTCGGTGGCGGTGGACTGCATGTGCTCGTCGGGATTGGAAGCGATACACCAAGCGTGCCTGAGCCTGAAAGCCGGCGATTGCCGCCTCGCCATCGCCGGGGCGGTCAATTTGTCGCTGC
Source organism: Rhodospirillaceae bacterium UBA6219 (assembly GCA_002435715.1). Taxonomy (GTDB): domain Bacteria; phylum Pseudomonadota; class Alphaproteobacteria; order Rhodospirillales; family Magnetospirillaceae; genus Magnetospirillum. The sequence goes on along the minus strand of DISD01000005.1, from coordinate 33,991 downwards.
TGGCGGCCAAATACCAAGGGCTTAGCCGGGCCGGACTGGTGGGCAGCCACGAAGGCAGCCGCAGCTTCGCCCAAGGTGACGGATATTTGCCGGCCGAAGGGGTTGGCGCGGTGTTGTTGAAACCGCTGAACCAGGCCTTGGACGATGGCGACCGGGTGCTGGCGGTGATCAAGGCGGTGGGCGCCAATCACAGCGGCCATTCCGCCGGCTTCGGCGTCCCCAGCGCCGAGGCGCAATCACGGTTGGTGCAAGACACCATCGGGCGCGCCGGCATTCCCCCTTCCAGCATCGGCTATGTGGAAGCCGCCGCCAACGGCGCCGCCCTGGGCGACGCCATCGAATTCCGCGCCCTGGGCCGGACCTTCGCCGCCTTGGGTTTCGCGCCGTCGTCGCTGCCGCTCGGCGCGGTCAAGGCCAATCTGGGACATGCCGAAGCGGCATCGGGACTGGCGCAACTGAGCAAGGTTGTGTTGCAGTTGCTGCACAAGACCTTGGCGCCGACCCCCCGGCCGGAAATCCCCAACACCGCCCTTGATTTCACCGCCTCGCCGTTTCGGCCGCAATGGGACAAGGCCGCGTGGCCGGCCCCCATGGTCAACGGAGTCCCGCAACCGCGCCGGGCGATCCTCAGCGCCTTTGGGGCCGGCGGTTCCAACGTCACCATGGTGGTCGAGGAAGCCCCCACATCCCCGCCCAGGGTCGAAGCCCGTCGCCCACGACTGTTCCCGGTCTCGGCCCGCACGACGGAACAATTGGCCGAAATGCTGGCGGCGTTGGCCCGCTTCGTCGCAGCCGATCCCGACCTGTCGCTGGCGGCGCTGTCGCGCACCTTGCGCCTGGGCCGCGAAAGCATGGCCCACGCGGTGAGCATCTGCGCCACGGACCGGGCAGAGCTGATCGCCAAGTTGCAGGCAGCGCCCAATGATACGGCGGTGGAAACCATCCCCGACCAAACCGACGAGGATCGCGGCCCCATGCTGGTGTTGCCGCCTTATCCTTTTGCCCGCCAACGCCATTGGCTGCGTCCGGCGATGGTGACCGCCCCCGCCGAGGACCGGGCCTTGCTGCCCTTGATCCTTGAGGTGTTGGCAAGCGAATTGGGCAAAAGCGCCGCTGAACTGGACCCGGATGCGCCCTTCACCAGCTTGGGCATCGATTCCATGGCGGTACTGCGCCTGGGTTATGCGATCGAGGAAGCCACCGCAATCCCACTGGAACACCGCCACCTGGACGAAGCCGTGACTCCCGCTGGTCTGGCCGCCGTCCTGGGGGGGCGTCCGGCGATGGCGGCAACGACCGCGCCCCAGCAAAGCGGGGGCGACTGGCGCAGCCCGTTAAGCGAAGGGCAAAAGGGTCTGTGGGTGATCCATTCCCTTTACCCCGACAGCGGCAATTACAATGTGCCCCTGGCGTTCCGGCTCGGCGGGATCGACCACCGGGCCCTTGAACGGGCCTGCCGCTGGTTGGGCGAGGCCTATCCCGTCCTGGGCGCCCGCGTGGTTGACGACGGCGCCGAGCCGACGCTGGTCGCCGGCCCGTTGCCGAACCTGCTGCGCGTCGAACTGCCCAAGGGCATGGATCCCTTGGATTTCGCCCGCCGCCGTGCCGCCCGCCCCTTTGCCCTGGGTGTCGACGCACCGATCCGTTTCGAAATCCTTTGCGGCGGCGCCTTGGGGGGCGCCCACGAAATCCTTCTCGTCACCGTGCATCATTTGGTGTTTGACGGCGCATCGGCGACAATCCTGGTCCGCGCCCTGTGGGACGCTTATGGCCGTTTCGCCACCGGATCCCAATTGCCCGACCGCCCGCAAGCCGCCGATTACGCCGATTTCGTCGCCTGGGAACGCGACGTCCTGAGCTCGGAACGCGGCCAGGAACAATTGCGTTATTGGCAACAGCATTTGGCGGGCGAATTGCCGGTGACGGCTTTGCCCACCGACCGGCCGCCACGGCCCGGGACCGCCATCGACGGCCGCAGCCAGGAAATCCAGTTGCCCGCCCCGCTGGTCCAGGCCGCCCGGGACACAGCCCGCTCGCTGGGCGTCGGCACCGCCGCCCTGTTCCTGGCCGTCACCGCCCTTTTGGCCTATCGCCATACCGGCCAATCCGAGCAGGTCATCGGCATTCCCACCCTGCGCCGGCCACAACGCCGCTTCGCTGAATCGGTCGGTTTTTTTGTCAACATGCTGGCCTTGCGCCTGTCCATCCAAGGTACCGACAGCGCCGCCCAACTGCTTGGCCAGGTGCAACGCCAGCTGAGCCAGGGACTGGATCACGGCGAATTCCCCTTCGCCACCATCGTCCGAACCTTGGGGGGCAGCCTGAACGGCGAGCCGCCCTATCAAATAAGCTTCGCCTATCAGAATTTCCCCATGGCGAGCGGCCCCGCTTTGCCGCCGGGCACGGGCTCGGCCGACTTCGTCCCCGAACTGCGCCAGCCGGGCGACAGCCCCTTCGGCCTGGAACTGTATGAAGAAGGCGACACCCTGCGCGTAATCGCCGGTTACGACGGCGCCCGTTTCGACACCGCCACCGTCACCCGGTTGCTGGATCGCTTCGTCCGTCTGACCGCCGCCTTGTGCGCGGCGCCCCAGCAGGCGGCGGGGCGGCTGGACATGTTGTCCCCGGACGACATCAAACGCTTGCGGCACTTGCACGCCCGCCCGGGGAAAACCCCCGCCGCCGCCGGCTTGGTGGTCGACCTGATCGCCGCCCAGGCCAAGGCCACCCCCCACGCCATCGCCGTCGAGGCCGGCACCGACAGCCGAACCTATCGACAACTGGTCCGCCAGGCCAACCGTCTGGCCCGCCATCTGCGCAAGCAGGGAATCCGGCGTGGCGATTCCGTCGCGGTTTTGCTGGGCCGCGATTGCGACGCTGTCGTCGCCCTGCTGGCGGTGCTGACGGCGGGGGCGGTCTGGGTGCCGCTGGACGGGGACGCCCCGCCGGCCCGTCTGCGGGTCATGATGGACGATTGCGCCGCCAAATTGGTGATCAGCAAAAGCGGGCTGCGGGACCGTCTGGACGGCACCATCCCCGTGCTCGACCTTGCCGCCGACGGCGAAACCATCGCCGGACGCTCGGCGAAGCGTTTGAAATCCGGCCCAAAAGCCGGCGACGACGCTTACATGATCTATACTTCGGGTTCGACGGGCACGCCGAAAGGCGTGGTGGTGCAGCACGGTGCCCTGGCCGGTCATGTCCAGGCCGTCACCACGGTCTACGAACTGACCGCCGCCGACCGTGTTTTGCAATTCGCCCCCCACGTGGTGGACACGGCGCTGGAACAGATCGTGCCGACGCTGTGCGCCGGCGCCCGTCTGGTGCTGCGCACCGGGCCGGTCTGGAGCCCCGATTCCCTGCATGGTTTCCTGGTGGACCAGCAGATCAGCGTCGCCGACCTGCCACCCGCTTATTTGCGCGAGGTGCTGCTCAGCTGGAACGACTTGCCGGCCCCACCCGCTCTGCGCCTGCTGATCGTCGGCGGCGAGGCGCTGTCCACCGACACCGTCCGTCTGTGGCAGAGCAGCCATCTGGTCAAGACCCGCCTGCTCAACGCCTATGGCCCGACCGAAGCCACCATCACCTGTCTGGTCCACGACGTGGACCGCAAGACCCAGCCGGGAAATGCAATCCCCATCGGCCGTCCGTTGCCAGGGACCCTGATCCAGATTCTTGACCGGGACGGCAACCCGGTCCCCCAGGGGGTGATCGGCGAACTGCATGTCGGCGGCCCGCGACTGGCCCGGGGCTATCACCGTCGCCCCCAACTGGATGCCGAGCGCTTCATCTTGGGAAAGGACGGCAAGCGATCGGTGCGCCTGTACCGGACCGGCGACCTTGCCTCTCTTTCGGGGGACGGCAAGGGGACGGTCTCGTTTCATGGACGGATCGACCACCAGGTGAAGATCCGGGGGTTCCGCGTCGAGCTTGGCGAGGTGGAAACCGCCCTGGCCGAATATGGCCTGCGCGAAGTCGCCGTGGTGCCCCGCCCCGATTCCACCGGCACCCTGACCCTGGTGGCCTATGTGGTCCCCGCCGCAGCGGGCGGGATCGACGAGGCGGCGCTTCGGGCCCACATGGCGGCCCGCCTGCCTGCGCCCATGTTGCCCAGCGCCTATGTGACGATGCCCCATCTGCCGATCACCGCCGCCGGCAAGCTTGACCGCGCCGCCTTGCCGGCGCCGCGCGGCACCGCCGACCGACGCATTCCGCCGCGTGACGCCGTCGAGGAACAACTGCGCCAGATCTGGGCCAAGGTGTTGGACCGCGACGCCGACGAGATCGGCGCCGAAGACGACTTCCAGCTCTGCGGTGGGCATTCGCTGTTATGGGTGCGCCTGCTGGCCGAGATCGGCCGCGTTTTCCGCTGCCAAGTGGCGACCAGCGATTTCATGGATGCCGTCACCATCGCCCGCCAAGCCCGCATCCTGCGTCAGCTTGACGGAAACGACGGTTCCGACGACACCGAATCGCTGGTGCTGCTGCGGCGGGGAAGCGGCGAGCGCCCCTTGTTCCTGGTCCATGCGGCCTTGGGTGGCGTCGACATCTATGACGCGCTGGCCCGGTTGATGCCGCCCTCGCTGACGATCCTGGGACTCGAGGCCCCGGGACGGGACGGGCAGACGGCCCCCATCGGCGACTTGAGGCAACTGGCCGCCCATCATATGGCCACCCTGCGCCGCCGACAGCCCCACGGCCCCTACGCCCTGGCCGGTTGGTCGTTGGGCGGGGTCGTGGCGTTCGAAATGGCCCGCCAATTGCGCCGCGACGGCGAAAGCGTGGACGTCCTGGCTTTGATCGACAGCTACACGCCGGAAAGCTTGTGTCGGATCGAGAACGGAGACGACCGGCAAACCCTGGACCGCGCCTTTACCCGCGACGTGTTGCAGTCGCTCCCCGACACCTCTCCCGACCGGCTGGCGGTGCTGCGCCGTCTGTACGGGGCCCATGCCCAAGGGTTGGCCGAATATCGTCCGGGCCCCTGCGACGCCCCCATCACCTTGCTGCGCGCGGCCCACCCCCAACTGGACGACGAAACCGCAGGTTGGAAGGACTGGGCGCAAGGCGGTCTGGACATCCACACCGTCCCCGGCAGCCATCACACCTTGTTGGCCCCGCCGAATGTGGCGGCCTGCGCTGCCATCCTGGGGCGCCTGCTGTCAGCGGACGAAGTCGCGTGATGGGGGCCGGCCAGCGGACACGTGGGCACTGGCGTTGCCCGAAACCTTCCCGCATAATACCCCCGATTTGGGGAACGCGGGGTTTTTCAGGGGGTAATCCGGCCTGATGGCGGACATCGACGACGACTTCGACCACACCCAGGACGAGCGCCAGCGCCGCTTCCTGCATGGCACCATGGCGGCCTTGCTGTCATTGGCGGTGTTGATGGCCAGCATCGTGCTGTGGAAGCGGGTGGTGATCTCGATCCATTCCGGTCAAGCCGGGGTGCTGTACAGCTTCTTCAGCGGTACCGACCAGGGCAACATCTACGATGAAGGGGTTCATCTGATCTGGCCCTGGAACACCATGTACATCTACGACATTCGGTTCCAGACCCGTGAACAGAACTATTCGCTGCTGACCAATGGCGGCCTGCCGGTCAACTTGAAGGTGGCGATCCGCTTCCAGCCCGACATCCGCATGCTGCCACTGCTGCATGTGGCGGTGGGCCCGGATTACGTGGAAAAGGTGGTATTCCCCGAGACCGAAGCGGCGCTGCGCCGCGCCGTCGGCCAATACGGCCCGGAAGAGGTCTATACCAGCCATCGCGGCTTCCTGGAATCGGTGGTGGTCAGCAGTCTGTCCAAAATGGAAAACCGCTATGTCATCGTCGACGACGTCCTGGTGAAGTCGGTGGACCTGCCGGCCACCGTGCGCGACGCCATCGAACGCAAGCTGGCCCTGCACGAAGAGGAAAAGGCGTTCCAGTACCGTCTGTCCATCGAGCAGAAGGAAGCCGAGCGCAAGCGCATCGAAGCCCAGGGCATCCAGACCTACCAACAGATCATCAGCAAAAGCCTGACCCCGGACCTGCTGCGCTGGCAGGGGATCCAGGCGACCCGCGAACTGGCCACATCCCAGAACGCCAAGACCGTGGTGGTGGGATCCGGCAAGGACGGCCTGCCGCTTATCCTGGGGGGCGACCGCTGAGCCCCCACCCTGCCTTGCCGCCACCAGTGTCCCCGCGCCCGCGGCTTATCCGTCTGGCGGCTTTGGCCGTGGCCATCCTGGTGCTGGTGGGCGGCGTCGGCTGGTGGGCGGGCATGCATCTGACGCAGACCCCGGGCGAGGACGTCATTCGTCTGGCGGTGGTTTATTCGCCGGACGAAGATGCGCAGGACTTCCGCACCGGCGTGCAGATCGCGGTTGATCAGGTCAACGCGGCCGGGGGCCTGCTGGGTCATCCGGTGGCGATCGAACTGTTCAAGGAAGAAAGCTACACCGACAAGGTCGAGTTGGAAAAACTGGTGGCCCAAACGCTGCGATTGGCCACCAAGATCGGCAAGATGCGCTCGGTGCTGGCGGTGATCGGCCATGGGTCGTCGGCGACCGCCGTACCGGCCAGCGTGGTTTACGAGCGCTATCACAAGCTGTTCCTGGCCACCCATGCCACGGCGACGTCGCTGAGCAACCATCGCCTTGACCTGACCTTCGCCATGCAGCCCAACAACGCCGACAATGCCAATTTCCTGGCCCGTTGGGCATTGTCGCAGGGGCTGCGCAAAGTGGTGGTGCTGTCGGACAATTCCGGTTACGGCATCGAAACCGTCGACCAGTTCCGCAGCCTGTTCGCCCAAGGGGGCGGCACCATTTTGTATCGCGGCCGGCTGACCACCGCCAACCGTTCCATTGACGACCTGTTGCTGTTCCTGATGGACAACGACGTGTTCAAACCCGCCGATGTCGATGCGTTTTTCGTCACCTCGTCGGCGACCGCCGAATCGGCCCAGTTCATCTCCCGCGCCCGCCAGATGGGCTTGACCATGCCGATCATCGGCCCCGAATACCTGTATTCCCGTCAGGTCGAGGAATGGGTGGGGGCCCAGGCCATGCGCGACGTGGTCGCCGTCTCGGTCTTCGACGGCGACATCACGACCCCCGAAGGTCGATTGCTGGCCGCCCCCTTCATCCAAACCCAGGGCCATCCGCCGGGGCTGATGGCGGCCATGGGCTACGACGCCGTCAAGGTGCTGGGCCATGCGGTCAAACGTGCCGGCACGCTGTCGCCCGACGCCATTGCCGACAATCTGCGGATCAGCCGTTACGAGGCGCCTTATATCGGCGCCTCGGGGTCGGTGACGTTTGATTCCCATGGTTTGATCACCGACACCACCGCCCATGTGGTTCGCCACGACGGCAGCCGTTTCCGCACGGTCGCCCGCTATCGCAAGCCGCTTGCCCCGCTCGCCGACGACGGCGCCGAGGCCCCCATGACAAGGAGTTCCTCGCCATGATCTATATCCTGAATCCGGCCGTGGTGTTCCTGTGGATCGCCGCCTCTTGGCTGGTCGGCTTGCTCGGCCGCTACAAACGCTTCGGCTTTTTCGGCAACTTTCTGATCGCCTTCCTGTTCAGTCCCGTCGTCGGCGTGATCGTATTGCTGGCCTCGGACGACCGCCGCCTGCCGCGACGGCCCTAGTCTTTAAACGGCTCCATCGCCGCTCGGGCTGATCGCACATCCCGCTTGGCGGGACATGCTCCAAGCTTGGGGCCAGACAACAAAAAACCGCCGCTTCGACCGAAGCGGCGGCTTTGAAACGACGCGACAGGGAAATCAGGCCGCCGACGAGGCGGCTTCCTCGGCCTGAGCCTTGGCCTTGCTGCCCTTGACCTTGGCCGCCAGCTTCTTGCCCTTTTCGAACTGCTCTTGATAATAGCCGCGCATGGCTTCGGTGCTGAGGTCGAAAATGTCGCCGCCGCCTTCATAATGCTTAATGAAGACCCGACCCAACGCATAGGTCGAAGCCCCCGACATGACCGGCAGCGACACCATGCCCATCATCCAGCCGACACCAGGGATCAGCTTGGTCAGGCTGACCGCCACGGCGGCGCCGACACCATAACCCAGCACGCCACCCGCCAACGAGGCCAGGATGTTACGCCCGACGCCTTCGGAAAACGGCTTGCCGTACAATTCGGACAATTTCTGGATCATGCGCATTTCGATAGCCGCCACCGCGGCGATATCGAACAAGGGCACCGGCACGATGGACGCCGCCACCGCAGCGATGACGTAATCCTTGACCAGGTTTTCGGCGACCAGACTCCGCCCGACGGCTTCCGATGCCGGGGGAATGGCGGGCTCGGCCTCGGAAGCGGAAGCGGGTACGGAAGTTTCGGACGCGGCGGACTGGGCTGCCATGGGTTTCCTCCGGTTGCGCCCCACGTTCGGCTCGAAGCGCAGGGGAATATCTGGGCCACGCGCCCAATGCGCACTGGCCTGCACAGACGGTACCTGCAATAACCCCGGAAGAAAAGCGCAGATTATACCTGGGCGCGAAATCCCCCTGGCGGCTGTCGCGCATCCATTGCCTGTCCGCCCGCCTCGGGCTAGCTTTGATTTCCCGCCCACCAGCTAGGCCCGCCCGTGTCGCTTCCGCCCTCTCCGGTTGTTTTCTGCTTCGCCGGCCAAGGATCGCAATATTTCCGCATGGGGATGGAGCTGATGGAAAGCGAGCCGCTGTTCCGTCAGTGGATGGAAACCGGTGACGACCTTGTGCGCCAATCCATGGGTTTTTCCCTGCTTGAGCGTCTTTACGGCCCCCAAGCGCTTCCCGGCCAGCCTTTCGACCAGTTGGAAGCCAGCCATCCAGCCATCTTCCTGGTTCAGTACGCCATGGCCAAGGTGATGATCGGACACGGCATCCGCCCCGACCTGCTGCTGGGCGTCAGCCTGGGCGAGTTCACCGCCCAGGCGGTGGCCGGCATGATGCCCTTCGCAACCGCGTTGGGCGCCGTCTGCCAACAACCCGCATTGTTCTTCCGCACCTGCCCGGCCGGCGGCATGATCGCGGTTCTGGCCTCGCCCGACCTGTGGACCGCCTCCCCCACGCTGAGCGCCAAGTCGGAACTGGCCGGCATCAATTCCGACTCGCATTTCGTTCTGGCGGCCCTGCACGCCGACCTGGGCGAAATCGAGGACGAATTGCGCCGTCTCGCGGTCCCCTTTCAACGGCTCCCCGTCCCCTTCGCCTTTCATTCCCGCTTCGTCGCCCCCGCAGAACAAGCCTGGCGCGAAAGCTTTGGGGGGATGGCGCGCGACACCCCGTTCTGGCCGGTCTGGTCGGCCTGCGACATCGGCCCCATCGGCCCGGCCGATGCGGATCAGGGCTGGCGCATCGTTCGCCAGGGCATGAAGGTCCAGGAAACCATCGCCAAGCTGGAGGCCAAAGGTGGTGCCGTCTATGTGGACCTCAGCCCCTCGGGCACCTTGGCCGCCTTGCTGCGGCAAGGCTTGCCGCCGGGTTCGACCTCGCGGCTGCTGTCGGTCCTGTCCCCGTTCGGCGGCGACCGCGAACGCCTGAACAAGACCTTGACCACCCTCCGGTCCCCGTCATGAAAGGTCGCAGGTCGGCGGTGTTTTAGGGCTCGACCTCGACGGCGGGCAGCGGCGAAAATCCCTTGCCGTGCAGAAAGTCGCGCAACGCGGTTCGGTAGGTGTCATTCAGGCTGACCGCCCAGGAATTGGGTTTGCCCGGCAGGACGTAAGCCTGGAACTCGTTGATGATCAGGTCTTCGTTTTGGCTGTCGTACAAGGTGCCCAATTGGGCGCGGGCTTTGTCCCGCTCCGCTTCACTGAGCTGTTCATTCCAGAACTCGGCGATGGCGGTCCGGTAGCCGGTATCCGAGAAATAGCGCGCGTGATGCAGTTCATGGGCGATGGTCGACAAATTCCCCCAGGCCGCCGCCACCACCGCCTGCGCCTGATAGCGTTCCGACAATTGCGGCAAGACGTCAAACATGAAAGCGCGTTCTCGTCCCGCGGCGTTGTCGGAATCCTCTTCCGGGATCATCGGATTGCCATCGGGATAATGGCGCGCGCGATAGGCCAGCAAATCCTCGATCCGCAGGTCGACCCCCAACAGCGCCGACTTACTGATCATCCCGCGCGGTGCCTCGACGGCGACGGCCGTCCCGCGGAAGATGTCGTTCATCATGACGCTGTGGGCGAACAGACACAGGATGGTGCCGGGAAATTCCTCCATGGGCGCGCATTCATAGTGCCGCCAACCGAATTCGTGAATCTCCTCGCCCCATTGCTTCAGCACGCCATGCGAGATTTCCACCGGCTCGGAGCGCAGCACCACTTCGGCGACCGGTTCAGGTTCGGCATGGGCCGGAACGGACAGCGCCGCAAGCGAGGCAACGCCCGCCCACAGACACATCCGCGCAATCGCTTTCCATCCGCTCATATCGTCCCCGTGACCATGGCGGCGATCCGCGCCGCCGCCCCCCGGCTCTGTAACCCGGAAACCGACAGCCGTCCATCCCGACCTGTGCGGACGGAAAAACCTTTTCCCTGCCGATCCCAAGCCGCCGCCAGATCGGCCGGGCGATAGCGATCCGACACCAAGATCAACGATTGGTTGGCCGAACCGCGCCACGGCAAGGTGGCGTCATAGGCGGCGGGAAGAAACGGCCCGTCCACCAAAATGTCCACATCCGCCAGCAAGTCGGCCGCCAAGCGATCCCGCCCGTGACCGGAATACAGCATCACCGACAATCCGTCCTGATGGACCAAGCGGGCCAAAGCCGCCACCGCCGGCGCCTGATCCGAGGGCTCGCCGCCCAGGATGGTGATCCCTTCCACCGCCATGGGACTGGCGGCGACCACCCGCCGGATCGCCTCGGCGACGATATCGACCGGATAAACACGTCCGTGGCCCCGGTCCAACAGATGCGGCGACAGACACACATCGGTGCATCGCAGCGAACAGCCCTGGGTCCATACCGCCACCCGCCACCCCGGCCCATTGTGCAAGGTGGCGACCAATCCGTGCAGGTCGTGCCCCAATTCCAGCGCGGGGACGGGATCAGGCGGCGACATGGGCATTGGCGAAATCTTCGGGCAGCAAGGTGATCAAGTCCTGGCGCGAGGCGGCGACATTGGCCAAGCGGCGGTCGCGTTCGGCACAAGCCGCCCGCAGCAGGTTCTCGGCGGTGCGGCCGTTGCCGAATGCGTTGCCCGTCCGCTCGGAAATACTCCGCAGCCCAACCAAGCGGGAACGCACCACCGCCAGCGCCTCGGGGACGATGTCGTTTCCGCCGCGCACCGCCATGGACTGGGTGATCCGAACCAATTCGTCGTCGGTATAGGCCCGCAAGGTGATGTGGAACTGGATGCGGCTGTGCATGCCGGGATTTTCGTCGACGAACCGCTTCATCTCGTTTTCATAGCCGGCGAAGATCACCGCCAAACGGTCTTTGTGGTTTTCCATCCAGGTCAGCAGCGTGTCGATCGCCTGTCGGCCGAAATCACTGGGGGAGTTGGGAGGAGGGGCAAGACCATAGGCTTCGTCGATGAACAAGACGCCGCCCAAGGCTTGGCCGCAGATTTCGGCGGTCTTTTGTTCGGTATGGCCGATATAGGCCCCCACCAAATTGCTGCGGTTGGCTTCGACGAAGCGCCCCGGTTCCAGCAATCCCAAACGGGCGAACACCCGGCCCAGGATGCGGGCCACCGTGGTCTTGCCGGTACCCGGCGGACCGTAAAGCGCCGTGTGCAATCGCAAGGATGTCGCCGGCAAGCCCAGACGCTGACGTCGCAACGAGGCGCGGACACTGGCTTCCAGCGATTCGATCTGCTGGCGCACCCCGTCCATGCCGATCATGCCGTCCAGTTCCTCCAGCGGCGACGGGACCGGGCGCGGCGCCATGCCGCGCAGAACGTCATAAAAAGTCCGCGCCCCCACCGGCGGGTCCAGCGGCCAGAACTCGCCGAACGGCTGCCCACTGTCCTTGCTGGGCCAGGATGCCACGATCCCGGGGATGGCCAGATGGGGGAAGTGGGCGGCTTCGTCCCGCCCTTCCAGTTCTTCGGCGATCAGTCGTCCCGCCGCCAGGGATTGCGCCCTGGGGATGGTGCCGCACATCACCACGATGTCGCCTCGGCTGCTGGCGACTTGGCGCAACAGGCTGTGCATGCGGGCGGCGACCATTTCGCGCTGGTTCTGGCTGGGCAAGGTATGCAGGTCTTCGCGGCGATCGGGCAGCAAATAGCTTTCGTCGATGACCACCAAGGTGCGCTCGGATTCTCCCCCCGCCATGTGGCGATCGAAACGCCATTCCAGGCCCAGGGTTTCCTCGATCATGCCCATCATCGCCATCATGCGTTCGGCCCAGGCCACGCCATTGGCATGGAACCGCAGACGCGAGGTGGTGACGATACCGTGGCGACGGATCAGGTTACGGGCCGACGGCAGGTCGTCGTCTTCATCCGCATCAGCGGCTGGCGCCGCCGGGGCCGGTGTCGCCTCCTGATCGGGGGCGCGCACGGTCCAACCGGCCGGGACCAGACTGACCGAAGCGTTGGAATCGATGCGCATCACCGGTAAATGGCGGCCGACGCCGGTTACCGCCGCGATGCGTTGGTAACCGGGATGCGAGGCCAGTTCCAGAACGGCTTCCAGGAAATGTTCGGCGAAAGGACGGCGCAGTCCGGCGTAATAAGGGGCGCTGCCCGCCGCCAACAGCAACACGCCGCCGCCTGTCCCTTCGGCCATCTGCCGCAGGGATTGCACCGCCGCACTGGAATGCGCCGTCATGTCAGATGCTCCAGATTGGCCAATTCGCGGCTGAGCCCGGCCCAGCGCGGCGCTGTCTCACGCGCCGCCTGGGGTGTCGGATTGGTGCGGTTGACGTTGTCGACCACCGGTTCTTGCAAGCCGCGATGACTGGCCAGACTGGCGACGATGGCTTCGGCCCGGCGGGCGCAGGCGCCGTTCGAATCATAGCCGTAACCGTCCAATTGCATATGGCCGTCCAGGTCGATGGTGATGCGGATGGTCGGCCGGCCATACTGGCACACCACCACCATGGGCGACTTGCGGTCCATGGGGTCGGCCAAGCTCACCTGGCAATCGGTCATCGGGCCGTTCAAATCGCTCAATTGGGCCACCAATTCATCGACCTGGCGTTTGCGGTCCAAGGCCATGGACTTGATTTCCGGTGCCGATTCGACCATCAGCACCAAGCGCGATTCCAGCCGACGGAAGACCTCGCCGTCTTCGTTGCGCATGATTTCCAAGCGGCGGTAATCGTCGTAACCGGTTTGAACCCGCTCTTCCCAACGCGCCAAAATGGGTTCGATCCGGCTGATTTCGCGGGCGAAATAGCGCTGCACCTCGGCCGAGGCAAGACGCGAGCGGGTATAAGTCAGCCACGAAGCCATGGATTCCTTGGCCGCCACCAATTCGGCCGAGCGCCGCAGCACCCGTTGCTCCAAGGTGACCACATGCACATAGGCGTCTTCCGCCTTGGCCAGCGCCTGGGTGGAATCCCCTTGCTGCAACAAGGTCCGGGATCGTTCCAGCAGGTTGCGGGCCAGCATCACGTCTTCTTCCAGGGCCAGGGACGACACCTGGGGCTGCAACTGGTTCAGGCGTTCCTCGACGATGGCGATTTGTTCGTGGGTGCGGTTGACCTCGCCTTGCTGACGATCCAGCCGGGCGCGGCGTTCCGCATCCAAAGCCGAAGCGACACGGCCGATTTCGCCTTGCAGCCGACGTTCGGCCTCGGCCATGCGTTGCTCGGCCTCGGCCAGACCGTCGCGCAATTCGCCACGCACCTGTTCGAAGCCCGCCCGCATTTCCTCGCCGTGGCGACGTTGTTCTTCTTCCAAGGATGCCAGATCGTCGGCCATCAATTCCTGGTCGGCGCGCATGTCGTCGATCCGCTCATCCAGCCGGGCCTCGCTTTCGCGCTGGATCTGGGCCAGCAGGTCCTGTTGGCGTCGCAACGCCCCCATGTCGGCCTGCACCATTTCGTTGAGCGCCGCCTGACGCCGCAGATCGTTTCGCACCGCGGCGATCTCGCCTTCGCGCTCGGCGATACGCCGCTGCAAACGCCGGACCTCGTCCCCCACCGCCCGCGCCTGGGCCTGGGCCAGCCGGGCGTCGTGGGCGATGCGGGCCTGCTGGTATTCGCGGTAATCGTGATACATGACCCCATCGACAACCCAGCTCATCCTTCGCCCCTCCCCGCATCGGACAACAAACGATCCAACAAGCGGCCGTAACGTTCGGCCAGTTGCGTGTATGACTGGAACCGGGCGGTTTCCGCCGCCAGACTTTCGATTTCCGCTTGGTCGCGACGGATGTCGGCCACCAAATGGTCAAGCCGCTCGGTCACCTGGTCGATCAAAGACGGCCCCAGCACCCGGTGGGCAACATCCTCGGCGATGAATGCCAAACGGTCATCGGTCCCGGCTTCGGGCAGCGCCCCCACGGCCAAGGCGTTGCGAACCACCTGGGCTTTGGCTTTTTCCTCGTCGTTCAACGGCGGCTCGGCGGCGTGTTCGCGCAAAGCCGCGACCACACGACGCAGATCGTCCAGGACGGGCTTGCCGGCATCATAATCTTGACGGAGCACGGCCAAGCGTTGCTCCAAATCCGCTTGGTTCACCGCCATGCGTCCAAATCTCCAAAGATGTTGGTGCGTGGCGCCAGCGCGCATTCCGCCTCGACGTCGGACAGGCATTGATCCAAATAGGCCACCAGATCCTGCAATTGCGGCACCGACATGGCTTCGACCGAGGCCCGAATTTCCGCCGCCACCGCATGACCGCCCACGGTCAAAGCCTGCCACTGTGTCTCGGACGCGGTTTTCGCTTCGCCGTGCCGGGTGCGGGACTGTTCCAAGCCACCGGCCAGACTGGGACTGTCCGCCAAGGTCGCTGCACTATCGGCGAAACAGCGGCGGACAGTCCGGCGCAAACGGTCGATTCCATCCTGATGCTTTTCCAGCAGCGTCGCCAATTGGGCCGGGGAATGATTGTCCAAGGACATGTCCAAGGCCTCGGCCGCAGCGGCCAGATCCTGGCGGGCACGAGCCGCATCATAGGTGGGAAGCAGAGAGCGGGCTTCGTCGAAGGCCGCGTCGACAGCGGCCAGATAGGCGTCGCGACGGATCGCGACCGTGCGCGACACCTGTTCCAGTTCGGCTTCCAACTGGGCTTGGCGGCGCAGGGCGGCATCGATCCGTCCGGCCAGCAATTCCTCGCCCAAAGGCGACGCTGTTTCGGCCAGGGCGGCGTGCTGCGCCTGCATGTCCGCCTCGCCCAAATCCAGACTTTGCCGGAACTCGCCACGGATGAAGGCGAGCCACGATGCCAACATCTCGCTCATTCCTCCACCTCCTGGGGCAAGGCGGCCAGCACCGCGTTCATCCGCGCCAATTCGGCGGACAAGGTGGCCACGCGTTCCTCGGCCTGAAGCAAAGCCCCTCGCCGTTCAGCCAGGGAATCCTGCTCTGCGGCGGTGCTGTGGATCAGTTGCGCGACCTCGTCCCGAAGTGCCGAACAAGCCGCACTTTCCACCGGCAAAAAGCGTCGGTCGGCGATGGCCCGAAGCAACGCCGCCGAACCGGCAGACGACATCAGCCCCTCGGTCATGTAGGTCAGGGCCCGCAACAGCAGCGGCACCTGATCCTCGCCGGCGGCCAGCACCTGATTGATGACACGCGGCAAGATGACGGCCGGGTCTTCCCCGTCGGCCAGCCAGTCTTGTGCCTGGATACGGGCGTTCATGGCCGGACCTCCAGCGAGCTGGGCACATGGTGACGTAAATAATGGAAGGCTTCGTCCAAAGCCCGAATGGGCTGGTCATCGGCCGGCACCACCCGGACGCCGTCTTGTTCCAGCGTCTCGCGCCACAAGGTCTGGAAGCGACGGGGATTGCCGTCGGCCGCACCGCCCACCGGCAATTGCACGCAGGCGATACCGCAACGTTCCCGCATCCCGGATACCCCCCGGTCCCAGATGCCGTCCCGACGCAGGTTCCCCCCCACCGCATCCCGCAACCGGGTCCACGTCACCGAGCTTGGTGACGTGGACGGCGGAGGTGGTGGGGAATTGCCGACGATCAGCACCCCATGACGACAAGACGGTGTCGCCACGATCCGTTCGGCGACCTGATTGATGACGCGGTCAAGGCTGTCCCACAGATCCAGCCCCGGCACCCAGGTCAAGTCCGCCACCTGGCGGGCGGCCTGCCGGGGGGAGAACCGCCCCGCATGGCCCACATCCTGATCCGGCCCCGGCCATGTCCCCGGCCAGTCCAGGCCCGCCCCCGGCAGGTCGGCGAACCACCACAAATCCACCTCGACATCGTCGGGCAGGGTGGTCAGGAAATCGGCCACGGCCCGTCGCCATCCGGAATTCCATCCCGCCACAGCCGGGTTCCCACCGGTCGCCGCCATCGCCCGCAAACCCGCCGCATCACCCCAATGGGCCAGATCAACGGCGGTGCGGTCGAACACAACCGACAAACGCAAGGGGGCTTCCACCGAGGGGCGATAGGGGATGCCGGCCAGTTGGCGGGCCACCAGCGGACGCTCGCCGCCCGACAGCCACAGGTGCCAACGATCCGTGTCGAAGCCGGGCACGATCCCCAAAGCCAGACGTCCGTTGGCCGGGTAAGGCAGCTGGAACCAGGCGGATTCGGGGAAAGCCGTTCCCGCCGACAGCCCCAGAACCCAAGACTCGGCCTGGGGCGAAGCCGCCGACACATTCAGGGCCAAGGGCAGCGTCTCGCAATCCAGGGACTGGCGTCGGCTTCCTTGAAACGTGAAGGTGAAGCGGTTGACCGGACGTTCACGCGGGGCCAGAAGGCTGCCGTCATAATACAGACGGCCCTGGGCATCCCCCCGAATCCACAGCAACCGATCCAGATCGAATGCGTCCAACAGATCCAGCAAAGCGGCGTCGAAGACGGCGCCGTCCCTGTTCAGCACCGCCAGGGAAAGGGCGGGACGCCGGGCCAAGGCCTTCAGTTCTTCGGCCACACGGCCCGTCCCTTCGGCCAACAACACAGCGGACACGCCGCCCGGCGCCCAATCCCGCGGAAACACCCCGTACAACCGGCCGTTCGCCAAATCGAAAAGCGCCATGTCGCCAACACACAGGCTGGCCACCGCCGGAAAGGAAATGCCGTCAAGAAGGGTCATCGTCCCGCCTGCTGAAGAAGACTGGCCAAATGGCGCAAGGGCCGATCAATTCCCATGGGCCGCGCCGCCAGGAACATCGTGCCGCCGAATTCGTCGGCGCAAAGGGCCACCGATTCGCCGGCATAGCCCACGTTCCCCACCGGGAACACCGCACCGCCGAAGGCTTGGGCCACCTCGTCCCATTGGGAGCCGTCCGGCAAAGCCCGCCACCATCCGGCAGCGCCGTTCCATGCCGCGTCGTCGGGCTTCAGGAACAGGTCGCAATGGCTGATCACCAAGACCACGGGCCCGGCGGACCGAGATCGGGCCGACAGCAGATCCGAACAACGGACTTGGCGGCCGGGCCCATCGGCCCTGACGAAGCAGATCAGCGCCGCCACGTCCTCGTCGCCCAGGGGGGGGGCGGTGGATTCGGACAAGCGCACCGACCAAAGATCAAGCGTCAAAGCGTGCGCGCCCGGCGTCGCCGGGCCGGGAGACGCCGGCAATCCGGCGCGCAGTTTCGCCAAGTTGTCGCCGATCCCAGCGCCTTGTCCAAGCTGGTCGGCCAGATGCAGCAACCACGTGCTTTTGCCGCTGCCCCGTTCCCCCCACAGCACGACGTGCGGCGCCACCGGCGGTGGCGGTTCGGGTTGCGGTTGGGGGACGGGCTGAGGGACGGGCTGAGGGGCGGGCTGGGGGGCCGGCACCTCGTCGACTGGCGGGATCGGCGCCGGAGACACATTCCTTTGCGGTCGGCGGATCACGGCGCGGAATTGGCCGCCCTGCGCTCCCTGCGTTCCCCCTTGCCCCAACGACAACGGCCGACTGAAATGCTGCGACAACAGCGGCAACAAAGCCTCGGCCCTCATTTCGGCCCCGCCGAAACTCAGCACCTGCCCCGCTGCCAGAACCACCCGCGGCACCCGTTCCAACGCCCCCGACGACGCTTTCACAAAGGTGCCGTTACGACTGCAATCGCTGATGACGATGCTGTCGCCCTCCAGGGCCACCGTGGCATGCCGTCCGCTGACCGTACCTTCGGCCAGCACCAGGTCACAGCCGTTGTCCCGGCCGATGACGAAGGGCTCGGCCATTATCGGCCTTCCTTGGTAACCACGATAGTACCGGTAATGAGGTCATGCAGCCCTTGTTGTCTGTGAAACGAGGAAACCGTAAACAGCAAGGCCAATGGCATCAGTGCGCCTCGACCCAAGGCACGCCAGAACAAGACTCGTCTGCCATCTTTTCGAATGACCTGAATTCCCGTTGCCCTCATCCCCAATGTGCTGGCCGCACGAGAACTTTGCATCACAGCAAAATACAATATAGACAGAATGTATGTAATAAGCGGCGCGCCTAAAAAGTTTATCTCAGCAAACCAAGCTGGGCCGATGAGCATGAGATCTATGAGACCCGCACCAAGTCTATGACTTGCTGGGGCCAGGACGACTTGACGATCAATAAAGTCGTCAACCGTGGCCTGCGATCCGGTCATGGTGCGCATGTCGCTGCGGGCCTCCACCGGCCGTTCCTGCGCCGCTTGCGGAACCGCCATGCGGATGGCGGCCTGCATTTCCCCCATGCTTTGGTAACGCAGGTCGGGGGCGACGGACATGGCGCGCAACACGACCCGTTCCAAATCGCGGGGCACATTGGAATTCAGCGTCGACGGCGCGACCAGCGGGTCTTGGTTGATGCGGTCCGGCCCGCGATTGGGCAAACGGCCGGTCAACAGATAATACATGGTCGCACCGGTGGCGTAGACGTCGGTCCACGGCCCTTGGACGCCGGTGCTTTGATATTGTTCGAAAGGCGCGAACGGTTCGGACAGGATGCTGGTCAATTGATGCGAACGGCCGGCCGCCGCATGACGCGCCGCCCCGAAGTCGATCAATTTGATCTGGTTTTCCCGGGTGATGAAAATGTTGTCGGGCTTGACGTCACGGTGGATCAGCCCGGCGCCATGGACGGCGCGCAGGCCGTCCATGACATGCAGCATGGCGGGAACCGCCTGCCCGGGCAGCAACGGCCCATGGCTGAGCACTTGCGTGCCCAAGGTCCAACCGCTGAGATATTCCATCACCATGTAAGCGGTGCGATTGTGCTCGAAGCAATCAAGCACATGGACGATGCCGTCGTGATCCTTGAAACGATGCAGCGTCCAGGCCTCTTCCAGGAAGCCCCGCAGCCCGTTCTGATATTCCTGGCTGAGTTGAGCCGCGCAGACCGGACGTTCGTCGCCGACACGCCGCGTCACCATGTAGGTCGGGAAATATTCCTTGATGGCGACGCGCTGGCTGTTGCGGCCGTCATAACCCACATAGGTGATGCCAAATCCCCCCTGCCCCCGCGGCCGGCCCACCAGGTAATAGCCAAGCGACGTTCCCGGCGGCAAGGAAACGTCGCCGTGACGGTAGGTCTTGGGATCAAAGCCGCAACTGGGGCAACTGGGCCGCAGATGGTCCTTGAAACAAGCGGGGCACAGGGTGAATTGAGAAGTGCTCATGATCTCATCCAGTCAGACGATCAGGCCGACGGGGTCCCTTCCCAACGGAAGTTTTCGCCGCACAAAGGAACCAGCAGCAGCTTGGTTTGCCCCAGTTCGATGACGTCATAAGCGTTCAAGTTCACCGGCGCCAAAACGTCGGCGTCGTTCAAATAGACCAAGTTGCGACCGGTCCCCGGCGCCAGGATGAAGGTGTGGTTCCTGGTGCTGTAAGAGACGCTGGCATGGTGTTCGCGCGAAATGGTCTGGTCGCCTTCCACGCACACGTCCATCGAAGCATCACGGCCGATGAAATTGCGTTCCCCGTGCAGACGGAAATCCCGCCCCTTCATCGGACCCTCGATGCAAACCAACCAACCGACCACCGGGTCGAAGCCGGCACGGACCTGCGAAATCCGCATGGTCGCCCCGCCGGTCGCCGCACGCGGGCTGCTGCGGTCGACCGTGCCGGCGCTCATGGGCTCGGTTGGGCCCCCTTGCGGCGCCGGGGTGTCGATGCGGTGTGCCACGGTGCTGGGGGGCATGTTCTGGGCCAAGCCAGGAACGCCACAATGCGGGCACGAGACATGCCGAGAATCGTCATAGAAATGACCTTGTTCACAACGTACGTTAGCCATGATCACCCTCTTCATTCTTCAAAGCGAATACTGCAACAGCGCTGTAATTGTCATTCTCGGTACTTTTGCTTTCATCGACCCGCTGCAACAAACGGTCTTCCAGCAAGGACACCCACTGTTCCGGCGACGTGCTTTTCGCCAGATCGACTTCCATTTCCAATTCGGTGACGAATTCCCAGAACCCGTCGCTGCACAACAGCAGCGCGTCTCCCGGGGACAGGGTCATCTGGCTGGCCTTGGGCGCCGTCGCCAATTGGGGCTGGCTTCCCAAGGCGCGGAGCAAACGGTTGCGATCCGGATGGTTGCGGATTTCCGCAGCTCGGATCTGCCCCGCCTCCACCAGTTTCTGCGGCACGCTGTGGTCCTTGCTTTGCGCCAGCACCCGACCGTCGCGAAAGGCGTAAAAGCGGCTGTCGCCGATCCAGGCCCAGCTCAGCCGCTCGCCATCGCTGATCATCAGCACCAGGGTCGACCGCATGTCGGGAGCGCCCTGGCCGGTGGTTTGGCCTTCGATGACCCTGTCGTTGGCGCGGGCCAGGATACGCCCGGGCAAGGCCAAGCTGTACTCGGACGCGTTTTGGATTTCCACCGCCGCGGCGTTCACCGCCGCCTGGGCCGCCACCTCGCCGCCGCCATGCCCCCCCAGCCCGTCGGCCAACAGCCAGCCGACGACGCGCGCGTTCTCGACACCCAGGACACGGTCCTGGTTCACCGAACGCCCGCCGGCGCGGGAAAGGGTGTGCGAGACGAAACGCATCAGCTTTCCGCGAAGCCCACTTCAAAGATGTTGTCGGCGCTGCCGACGCTGAAGCGTTGCCGCGCCATCAGCCGCCGCCGGTCCGCCGCCCCCTGAAGCAGGTCGTCACGGTCACGACCGCCTTCACCCAACAGCACGGTACCGTTGGTGGAACCGCAATCTTCCAAAACGAAGGAATTGGCCCCCCGGTCGAACCACACTTGGCAATGGCGACGCGAAATGCGCTGGTCGTCGGCGGGGAAAATGATGCTGGCGGAACGGGGATCGCGCCCCAAAATCGTCGGGGAATCGGACAAGCTGAACGTCTGGCCCGAGAAATTCCCCCGAATGCCGCGCAACACCGGCGTTCCCACCGGCCGGGCGGCATTGGCTTGCGGACGGTTTGGCCCAACGGCGGCTTGGCCGGCATTGGCCCCACCGCGCCGCATGACCAAAATAGCGGTTCCCCCGGCCGCCACCAACACCACGGTCAAGCCCAGCCCCACAAGGATCCACGGGACCGCCGCATGCATTGCGGGCGGAAACATTCCGACGAAACGCGTCCAGGTCGAGGCACGCTGGAAAGGAATGCCCTGATGATCCAAGATCGCGGTCAACTCGCTGATCTCGATGGCATAAGCGATCCCTTCGCCCAAGGGGACGCGTTGGATTTTCAACGCCGGCCCCTCGCCGCTGGTGTTGGCGGTGGGAACAGCGGCCAAGGCCTTCAGGACGTTGATCCCCACCACTTCGCCATCGGCGTTGAAAACCGGCCCACCGGAATTCCCGGGATTGGTCGGGGCGCTGTGCTGGATCAGTCGGTTGGCCACGTCGCGCCCGGAAACCAAACGACCGACCGTGCCCTGGGTATGGGTGGGAATGGCGCGATCGGATTGTTCGCCCTGGCTGTCCGCCGCCCCCGGGAAGCCGATGACGTGAACCACATCACCGACCTTGACCGGCGGCACGTCGCGCAACACCACTTGGGGCCGGTCGATGACCTTTTCAGGCTTCATCACCGCCATGTCCTTCAACTCGCTCGACCACACGGTTTCGAGTTCGATGATTTTGCCACGGCCCAGAAACACCACGGCCCGTCCACCGTCTTCCGTACAGGAAATGACGTGGTGATTGCTGACCACGTGCTGGTTTTCCGGGTCGCCGATGATGAAGCCGGTCCCCGTACTCAGGCTTTTCTTCTCAAGGCAGAAAATGCGGACCGTCGAACGCATCATGGTGTCGATGTCGGCCGCCCAAGCGGGTCCACTCAAACCGATGGCCAATGCGGCCCATGCCAAGCTCCGCCGAATCATTGCTTGCCCCCTCCGTTCTGCAGATCCGCCCCGGGACCAGTGGACGTTTCAGGCCGCGGAGCCGGTGGCGCCACAAGCTGGGGCGCCGCTTCACCACTTCCGGCATGAGGTTCGCCAGAAGCGGGCTTCTTCGCCGCTTCGACCGGCTTTTTTTCCTCGGCCTTCAGACGCTTTTCCTCTTCCGCTTTCTTGTCGGCAGCAGCTTTCTTGTCATCGGCCGCCTTCTTGTCTTCTGCCGCCTTCTTGTCCGCTGCGGCTTTCTTGTCGGCGGCCTTCTTGTCGGCCGCTTTCTTGTCGGCCGCTTTCTTGTCGGCGGCGGCTTTCTCTTCAGCGGCTTTCGCTTCAGCCGCCCGCTTTTCCTCGAGGGCTTTCTCTTGTGCTTCCTTGTCCGCGTTCTGCTGATCATCCAGCCGTTTCTGAATGTCGTTGTCGGTGACATCCGGCTTGGATTGCGGGGCTGCGGTCGTTGCCGACGGCGCCCCGGTCGCGCTGGGGGAGGTGACGGGGACATCGATCTTCGCCGGTTGCGGCGAAGGCCACAGGGCATAGGCGCCGACGCCGATCAAAGCGACCGCCGCCAACGCCACACCGCCCAACAACAGCGTCGGCACTTTGCGGGAGACATTGGATTCGGGGACCGTCAGCAGGGCGACGGTGGCATTGTCCTGATTGGGAATCCGCGACGCCAAGGCGCGGGCCACCAAGGCCTCGGCCGCCGCCGAAGACGCCCCCAGAACCGCCAAGGCCGCCATCTCGTGTTCCGGCACCGCCCGGTACAAGCCATCGGTACACAACAACAGACGGTCGCCCGGCCGCACCAGGACCGGCACATTGGACCGGTCGATCTCGGCGATGTCGCGGTCGCCCAGGAAGCTGGTCAGGGCCTCGCGTTCCGGGTGGGTCTGCACCTGCTCGGCGGCGATTTCGCCGCGCGCCGCGCGCATGCGCAATTCGCGGGCATAGACATGGTCGATATTGATCTGCGTGCAGACGCCGTCACGGACCATGTAGATGCGGCTGTCGCCGGCGGCGATCCAATGCAGTTCGTCACCCCGCAGAACGGTGGCCACCAGGGTGGTCCCCACGCCACCGGCCTTGCCCTGGGAACAGGCGAAATCGTGCACCGCCCGATTGGCCTGGATGATCGAGCGGTACAAGGCGTCGGGAATGGGCTCGTCCGGCGACTTGGCGGCATAAGCGGCCAGCATGGAGCGAACCGCCAGCATCGAAGCGTCGCGACCATTGGCCAGCCCGCCCATGCCATCCGCCACCACGGCCAGGACACCGCCATGACGGGTGAAAACCTGGTCCGAAATATCCGAGAAACCGAAGGAATCCTGCTGCTCGGCACGCGCCCCGATATGCTGGGCGTTTCCGGGAATAATGCTCATTCGGTTTCTCCTCAGCCCATCCGGAAACGAAGCTCGGTCTTGCCGACCGTGATGACGTCGCCCACGGACAGATTTTGTCGCCCTTGCACCCTGACGCCGTTGACCCAGGTGCCATTGTTCGATTCCAGATCCTCGATCTGCACCCGCTCCCCGGCCCGGATCAGCGCGCAATGGGTCCCCGACGCCGTTGCATCGGGTACCCGCACCCCCGAACCCGCGGCACGACCGATCACCACACGATCGATCAAATCCACTTGGGCCGGCGGCATTTCGGACCGTCCCACCGGGATGAGACCCAGGCGCAGCGGCGGAACCTGCGGCGCGGGCGCCATGCCGGGACCGACGGGGATGGTGGCCCCCAAATTCAACGACGGTGTCTGACGACCGGTATTGACCACCATGGAGACCGGCAAAGCTTGATTGGCGGCGGGGATCGGCCCCGGTGCCGGCGCGGCCTGGGAACGACGCGACATCAGCCACCACGTCAATCCGCCGCCCGCCAGCACGAAAACGCCGCCGACCACCGCCCAGATCACCCAGTTTTCATACCATTGCGGTTCGGGCTGGACTTTGGCCGGAATCACCTCTTGCGCCGCTTTGGGGGAAGCGGGGGCGGCGATCATCCGCACGTCGATGCCGACCGCACTTAAGCGGTGCTTGCCGACGCCCAGGACCAGATCAAGGTGCCCGGTGGAATTGTCGGCCACGCAAGACGGGCATTCCCCGGTCAGACGGATCCCACCGTGGATGGCGCGACGCGCCATCACCGCCCCGGTTTCCAGATCCTGACGCGACGGCAACACGATGGAACCGCCGGAACTGCGGACGACCATGCCGATGTCCTTCAGCGCCTTCTCGCGTTTCTTGGCCACACCGCCATCGTAAACCACGGCATAAATGGGGATCGGATCACGCTTGAGATCGGCCAGGACCTCTTCGCGGGTGGCCGAGCCCACTTCGTCATCCATGCCGTCACTCAGCAACACCACCGCCCGACGACCGGGCAGGCCCTGGTCCACCCGCCGCGCCGTGTCCAAGCCGCGCTTCAATGCTTGATACAGCATGGTCGAACCGTCGGCCGGGGCCAGATCGGCCAGCTTGGACCGCAGGACCGCAAGGTCCCCGGTGAAATCCGTCAGCTTTTCCACCGACGAGCCAAAGGTCAGGATGGTGGCCCGGTCATTGGGTCCCAAATCCGTCAACCAGCTCCGCAACACCTCTCGCAAGGCGTCGAATTGCGCTGGCTTCAACGATTTCGACACGTCCACCAGGAACACATAAGCGATGGGATCGTCCCGCCGCACCGGCTCGATCGCCTTGATATCAAGGGGATTGCCGGCCAGTGTGGCGATCACCTGCGGGGACGCCAGATCCTGAATGGGTGCCCCAGCGCCATCCAGGACGTTCACATAGGTGATCACCTGCGGCAATTTCACCACACTTTGGACCACCCGGACTTCAGCGGGCTCCGCCGCCAAAGCCGCGATCGGCGCCGACAACAACAGCATTGTCGACAGGATCGAACCCCATCGCTTCATCGCGTTCCCCCCTTTGATTTAGCGTGCCGCCGAGGTACCCAGCATCTTGTCAACGTCTTCGGACAACCGGGCCAGGACCTCCTTGCGGGCCTCCAATTGCTGGTTCAACTGCGCCATGTCGCTGTTGGACGAGGCCAGCCTGGCCTTGATCCCGGCGATTTCCTTTTTCAGGTCTTCCAGTTGCGCCAAAGTCTGCTTGCGATTGGCTTCGACCTCCTTGGTCTTGGCCTTCATCTTGCGCAGGCTGCTGCGGGCTTTGGAGAGCGAGCTCTCCATCCCCTTGACCTCGGCGGTCAGGCGTTGCGCGGCTTCCTCGCGGGTTTCCAGCAAGGCCCGCAATTCCTTGTTTTCCTTTTCGGCCTCGGCTTGGCGTTGCTTCAACGTATCCAGTCGCGCCTGACGCGCATCCTGGTCGTTCTTGTAATTGCCGCTGACCAGCCCCCCGATGCCCCCGAAGAAGCCCCCCTGGGAAGCATCGTCGGTGACGCAAGCGGTCAAAGACGCGGCCATGGCGATGATGATCAAGGGTCGAATCACAGTCATCGCCTTAGCTCCGATAGGTCAAAAGAACGGAATTTTGCTGGTCATTGATGCGATTGATCTGATCTTGCGTCACAGAAATCGCATTGGCATACGCATCAAGCTGCGCACGCATCAGAACCAGCTTGGGCTCTTCAACGTTTTCCTTCTTGGCATCCGCCAACAAAGCTTCCTGGGTCTTGTATTCTTCCTTGGCGACCTTCAGCTTTTTCTCTTCCGCTTCACGCAACGTCAGAATTTTCTTCAGCGTCGCCCCCACTTCGTCCTGGCTGATCTTGTTGGTCTTCTTCTTCTTCTGAAGCGCGGCGATATCGCGGTCGATCAGGGTCAGGCGGTTCTTGAGGTTGTCGTTTTCCAAGGCCGTGGTCGCGGTCAATTGCCGGACCCATTCGGTTTCGCCCTCGACCATGGCGCGCGCATCGACATATTCCTGCTTGCGTTGGGCGATGTATTCGCCCGCCATCAGGCCCACGCCGGCACCGATCACCGCGCCGACCAGCACGGCATTGCCGCGACCGGTGGCCGCACCGGCGGCGGCCCCCACAGCCGCACCGGCCAAAGCCCCTTCCAATCGGGTCTGATCCTGGTCAGTGGTGACACACCCGCCCAAGGTGGCGACCAAAGCCATGGCCAAACCGATCTTTTGTCCTTTGCTGAACATCTCCACACCCCTTCACGTGATCCCCCTTAGCGGGAAACAGAAAAATCCTTCGCCAGACGCTGAACATCCTGGCGCACCCGAGCGTCGGACAGCCCGCCATTGCCCAAGGCACGGGCGTGTTCGCCGACCGCCTGATAAGCCGGCAGCAAGCGCTCGTCCGGCAAAACCTGCGAGGTTTCCATCTCCAGCGCCTCGCCCAGCACGGATTGGGAAACCGATGACAGGGCCCGCAAGGCCAGGCCGTATTCCTGAACCATGGAACCGATTTCCTGATCCAAACGGGTGACGCGGCTGGCGCTTTGTTCGTATTGAGCGCGCATGTCGGGGGCGGTCTCGGCCAAGGATTTCAGCCGGTCGGCGCCATCGGCCAGAATGTCGCGCCGCCCTTGTTTCAAGGCGGCGTTGACCAGCAATGACGCGGATTGGCGCAAATTGCGGGCGACCACCTGGGGATCGACATCGCGGGACGGCACCGAAACATTAGTGGAAATCCGATCGACACCGGCAGAAGCCCCAGCCCCCGCCGAGATGACAGCGCCACCGCCAGACACCGGTGTCGAAGACGTCCCGCCCAGCCAGAACCACCCCCCGGCGGCGATCGCCAAGACCGCCGCCGCCCCTGCCAGCAAGGGCGGCGACAGTTTTGCGGATGCCGGACCATCTGCTTTCGGCACCAAACCCTTGTTGGCAGCCCCCGTATCAGGCTTGAGCGCATCCGGCTTGACCGTATCCGACTTGACCGGGGCCGGCGCCTGCCCCGCCAGCGCGGCGCGCAGCGCCTGGCTGAAGCTGTCCATGTCCGGGTAACGGCCTTCGATCTGAACCGACAGCCCCCGGTTCAGCACCTGTTCGAGTTCCGGGGCGATGTCGATCCCCAGCGCCGAAGGCGGCTGGTAAGAATCGGTGCCCAAGCGGTCAATGGAAGACGGCGGCAAATGCCCGGTCACGGCCCGGTAAAACGTGGCGGCCAGGGCGTAAACGTCGGTCCACGGCCCCTGGTTGCCGTTGCTTTGATATTGTTCGAGCGGGGCGAAACCTTCCTTCAGGATGACCGACAAGGCCCGGCTGCGCGAACTGACGGCTTGGCGGGCCGCGCCGAAATCCAGGACCTTGACCCGATGATCTTGCAGCAAGAAGACGTTGTCGGGGCTGATGTCGCGGTGAATCAATCCCTCTTGGTGGACGGCCCGCAGGGCGTCCATCACCGGCAGCAGGATGTTGGCGGCCAGATCGGGGGCGATCTTGCCGCCGTGGCTGGTCAGGAAGCCGTCGAAGGTGCAGCCGTCCAGGTGCTCCATCACCATGTAGCCGGTTTCATTGGCGGCGAAGAAATCCAGGATCGAAACGATCCCCGGATGATCGCGAAAGCGCGCCAGGACCCGGGCCTCGGCCAGGAACTGGTTCAGACCATAGGTGAAGTCGCCGCCCTTGCCGCTGAACGGCGTGACGTTGGTCGCCCCCAACGGCCGCGAGCCCAATTGCTGGGGATAGAATTCCTTGACCGCGACCCGAACCGCCAGATTCAGGTCCCAACACAGATAGGTGATGCCGAAGCCCCCCTGCCCCAGCGGGCGTCCCACCTGATATTTTCCCATCAGGACGCTGCCCAGGGGCAAATAAGGACCGTCTTCGACTTTTCCGGGATCCCACCCGCAGGCGGAACAACGACCGTCATGGAAACCGGAATCCGAGAAACACCAGGGGCAAAGATCAGCACTCATGGATGCCGTCACCTCCCCGGACATGCACGACGACGTACTTCATTTCCAGCCCCCGTCCAGTGTGGCGCAGTAAGAATCCGACGCACGGGCCGAACAGCGTTCACGGATCCCCGCGACCCACAAGGCGGCGGAATTGTCCCGTTTCACCCCTGGCTGGTCGGCGAACACATTGGCCCCCGCCCAACGATCTTTGCGGCTGCCGCTGGCCAGAACGTCCATGTTGGGAAACATCAGCGCCACCAGGGTTTCCACCCCGGTATCGGGCTTGTCGGTCCCCACCAGCAACCACGCCCCGCCTTCCGCGGCAGCGTCATCGCCAAGCCGGCTGACCAGGCGCAAGCCGCGCTTCTTCGCTTCGTTCTTGCGACGCGGACACAGGGTTTCCGTCTCGACGATCCGCGACGGCAACACCGCCAGTTCAGCCTTGCCCGCGCACAGATCGGCCAAAGCCAAGGCCTCCGTGCCGCTTTGCAGGGGAACCACCCGCAAACGGCTGGCGAAGGACACGGCCAAAACTTGCGCCAAATCCTGGGCGAATTGCCCATCCCCCCCCTGGCCACCATTGGCGATGCGAACCTCTGCCGCCGGTTCGGCCCAAGCAGGCCCGGCCAACACAACCATCAGCGCCAGCAGACTCGCCGCCGCCCTCGACCGGACAAGACGACGGATCATGGCTCGCCCCCCTCGGCAGCAATTTCCTTGATCAATTTCGAAGCCAGGCTTTCGACGATCCCCCCCAAGGGGCTGCAGACGCGGATCTTCACGGTGTAAAGGTCGGTATCGCAGGCATAGGCCTTGCGCATGTCGTCCACCGACACGTTCTTGGCTTGCCGCAGGTCGGCGTCGGTCAAGTCGGCCCGGGCCCAATAGGTGTCTTTCAGATCGGCACCGGAAAACACCGCCCCCTTGACACTGGTGGAGGGGAATTCGGCATCGACAAGATTGGTGCGACTGAAATTGGCGCCATCACCGACGGAATCGATGAATTTCACCCCATGCAAATCGGTGCCGGTCAAATTGGCATGGCGAAACAGGAACTTGCGGATGCGCTTGCCCATTTTGGCATTGCGCAGGTCGGCGCCGTCGGCATTGGCCAGTTCCAGCTTGGCCTCGCGCAGATCGGCCCCCGACAAATTGGCGCCCTGCAAGTTGGTGTTGCTGAGATCCGCCCCCGACAGATCGGCCCCCGACAGGTTCGCCTTGCTGAGGTTGGCCCCCTTGAGCGCCGCCCCATGCAGATTGCGCCCCGACAGATCGCAGCCCGCCAAATTGCGGCGGGGGGTGACCGCCGAGGACAGCGAACAATCGGCACTGGCCGCCGGGTCCGTGGCCGCGACCACTGTCGGCGCCGCGACCGCTGTCGGGGTCGCCTTGGCGGTGGCTTGTTCGGATTTGGTGGGACGCGGGGCGGCGACGGTGAACGGAACCAAGGCGGACGAGGCCACATAGGCCGTGCCATCTTCCCACTGGATCGCCGTACGCGGCGCCCCCAGCACATTCCCCAGGACCGTGACCTTCCTGCCGCATTCCAACGTCCCCAACCCCGAATCGTCAGAGAACGCACTGGCATAAAGGGCCGTGGATTGCGGACATTTCGCCTTGGCCTCGCCGCCCCCACCCGGAAGCAACACCGCCACGTCCTGGCGCAATTCAACGGGTTTTGGGGCCAGAATTTCGGCCGGCTTTTGAACCGGCGGCGGTGCGGCAACCGGCTGAGCGGTTTGAACGGGCTGAGCCGGCTGAACCACCGGGGCCGCCGGCTGTTCGGACGAGCCGGGCATCAGGACCCAGGCCAGTCCCGCAATCACCAGAACGCCGCCCAAGGCGGCCGCCGCCTTCCATGGCACCGGCTTGCTCGGACCGGGGGAGGGCGAGGCTTTCTGCTCGCCCCCTTGGGCGCGACGCAAATCATGAAGGAATGCCCCCATGTCCTGGTAACGATCGCCCTTCATCACCGCCAACCCCTTGAGCAAAGCCCGCTCGACGCCGGATGGGAGGGCGACCCCCAGGGCGGAAGGCTTGACCAAGCGGTCGTTGGCCACCCGGTCGGTGGCCATGGGGGGCAATTGACCGGTCAGGGCGCGATAGAAAGTCGCCGCCAAGGCGTAGACATCGGTCCAAGGGCCTTGCTCGCCCTGGGTTTGGTATTGCTCGAACGGGGCGTAGCCTTCCCGCAGGATGATGGACAGCGCCTGGCTTTTCTGTTTCAGCGCCCGCCGGGCGGCTCCGAAATCGATGACCTTGACCCGGCCGTCGCGCAGCAACAAGATGTTCTCGGGCGAGACGTCCCGGTGGACGACACCATGGGAATGGACGGCGCGCAGGGCGTCCATCACCGGGGTCAGAATGTTCAGAACCTCGACCCACGGCAGCTTGCCCTGGCGTTCCTTCAGGTATTCTTCGAACGTGTAGCCGTCCAAATATTCCATGACCATGTAGCCGGTCCCGTTCTCGGGGAAATAGTCGAGAATCGAGACGATGCCGGCATGATCCCGATAGGTCGCCAGCATCTGCGCCTCGCGCAGGAACTGTTCCAGCCCATAGGAATAGTCGTCGTACTTTCCGGTGAACGACGCCACCTGACGCAAGGACATGCCGCGCTGGACCAGCTGCGCGGGGAAGTATTCCTTGATGGCGACAAGGGCTTTCAGGTTTTCGTCGCGGCACAGATAGGTGATGCCGAAGCCCCCCGCCCCCAGGCAGCGCCCGACCCGATACTTGCCCCCCAACAGGGAACCGATGGCCAGATAGGGACCGTCGACCTCTTTCCCGGCGTGCCAACCGCACCGGGAACAAGGCTGTCCGTCAGCACTTTCCGATTCGCCAAAGCACGAAGGGCACTGCGACACGACCCACCCCTTTTTCCAACCCACTTCTCCATATACCAACACTGAACGTTGTAGTGAAGCCGTAATGGGAAAGATTCTAGGTTGCTCTGGAGTTTTAAATTGATTCAAAAGTCGCAGTCTATCCCAGGCGATATCTAGCTTTAGTCACAATGTGGAAACAGATGACCTTCGATAAGATCATATCCAGAATTTTACATCTCATTATATGTGTAAAAAATTCCACCCATCTCATTAGGAGACAATGTCAAAAATACATAAGAAATCTGGATGAATTGTCAGGCATGACATATTGTTAAGAGTGAAGTAATAACCATAAAACCATTGAGAGACACCCCTCTCAATTCGACGATTTCCCGCTCGAATCGTCTCTTCAACCTGTGCGCTATACCGATGAAATATTGCCCCCCTACAAAAGACCAGGCTTCTGCGCCCGCCCGATCACAGTCCCGAGAATCCTTGACACCGTCCCGGAGGAACCGCACATTGCCCACACTATGAACAAGGCTATCCGGCGACGTCAGTACGACCTGTCGAACCAGAGCGACCTGGGCTCGGTGCGGCGCCTCGTCGTCGCCTTGTTGGGCCTGTTCGTGGTGACCTTCAACGTTGTCGGCGCCTTGCCGGCCCAGGCCGAAGGCACCAACCCGCTGTTCACCCAAGCCTTGATGGACGACCGCATCGTCATTTGTACCGCCACCGGCCTGGTGGTGATGGACAAGGACGGCAACATCGTCGATGCCACGGGCGACGGTCACAACGATTTCTGCGTCTTCTGTTTGCCGTTGATGCATGGCGGCGCCAAAGCCCCGGCCCTGGTGGCGCTGGACGTCCAGGCCAGCTATACGGCCTTTGCCGGCGAAGTCCCGGCCTTCATCCCGCCCGCCGCCAAACCGGCCCGGCTGGATGGCGCATCCTCGCCCCGCGCCCCACCGCGGGCCTGATCCATCTGACATCCAGCCCTGACCTGCGCGGCGGTTGAAGAACCGGCGTCGCCGCCCCTTGCGCCCGACGGCCGGGGAACGGGCTGGAATTTCGTTCGCAGTCACACCCAAGCTGATCCAAGGAGCATGCCATGCGTGCCGTCCTGTCGAGTCTTCTTGCCTTCGCAAAGGCCGGATTGCGGCCCAAGACGCCATTGGCCCGGGGCATCGCCACGGCACTGGCGATCAAGCTGTGCGTGGTGGTGGCGCTGCGTCTTTTCTTCTTCGGCGACGACGACCGCCTGCGGGTGGACCCGTCGGTGATGGACGATCGTCTGCGCCCCGTCGCCGCCGAAAGCCAAGGAAACTGACTATGTTGGATTTCGACCCAACCCAGGTGGGGCGGCTGCAATTCGCCACCACCGCCCTTTACCATTTCCTGTTCGTGCCCCTGACCCTGGGGCTTTCGTTCCTGCTGGCCATCATGGAAAGCGCCTATGTGATGACCGGGCGCACCATCTGGCGCGACATGACCAAGTTCTGGGGCAAGCTGTTCGGCATCAACTTCGCCATGGGGGTGGCCACCGGCATCACCATGGAATTCCAGTTCGGCACCAACTGGGCCTATTACTCGCATTATGTGGGCGACATCTTCGGCGCGCCCCTGGCCATCGAAGGCTTGATGGCCTTCTTCCTGGAATCCACCTTCGTCGGCCTGTTCTTTTTTGGCTGGAACCGCATGAGCAAGGTCGGCCATCTGACCGCCACCTGGCTGGTGGCCATCGGTTCCAACCTGTCGGCGTTGTGGATCCTGATCGCCAATGGCTGGATGCAGAACCCGGTCGGCGCCCATTTCAACCCCGACACCATGCGCATGGAGATGACCTCGTTCTGGGACTTGCTGTTCAACCCGGCGGCCCAGTCCAAATTCGTCCACACCATCAGTGCCGGTTATGTCACCGGTTCCATCTTCGTCATGGCGATCAGCGCCTGGTACCTGCTGAAGAACCGTCACGTTCAGTTCGCCCAACGCTCGATGATCGTCGCCTCGGCCTTCGGCCTGTTGTCCAGCCTGTCGGTGGTGGTCCTGGGGGACGAAAGCGGCTACACGGTCAGCGAAAGCCAGAAGATGAAGCTGGCCGCCATGGAAGGCATGTGGGAAACCGAAGCGGCGCCCGCCCCCTTCACCCTGTTCGCCATCCCCGACAGCACGGCCGGCGAGAACCGTTTCGAGATCCAGGTCCCCTGGGCCCTGGGGCTGATCGCCACCCGCTCCACCGATACCCCATTGCCGGGGATCAACGATCTGGTGAAAACGGCACAAGCCCGGGTGCGCAACGGCTTGGTGGCTTATGACGCCTTGGAAACCCTGCGCACCGACCGCGGCAACGCCGAAGCCCGTGCCATCCTGGCCGCCAACGACAAGGATCTGGGCCACGCCTTGTTGCTGAAACGCTATATCGCCGACCCGCGCCAAGCCAGCGATTCCCAGATCGCCCAAGCCGCCCGCGACACCGTGCCCGACGTCGGGCCGCTGTTCTGGGGCTTTCGCATCATGGTCGCCCTGGGGTTCTTCTTCATCGCCTTCTTCGCCATCGCCTTTTGGAAGGCCAGCAAACGCGATTTCGGCGGAACCTGGTTCCTGAAAACCTGTTTCTATGCGCTGCCGCTGCCCTGGCTGGCCGCCGAACTGGGCTGGTTCGTCGCCGAATTCGGCCGTCAACCCTGGGCGGTGGACGGCATGTTGCCCACCTTCCTGGGCTCGTCGTCGCTGTCGCTGCCCAAGGTGTTGTTCACCTTGGCCGGCTTCGTCGTCTTCTACTCGTCGTTGCTGGTGGTCGACATCGTGCTGATGCGCAAGACCATCCGCTTGGGACCGGTCCAGGCCCTGGGGCTGAAACGCCCCGCCGCCGAAATCGTCGCGCAACCGGCTGAATAAGGAAACGCATCATGGGAATCGTCGATTACGAAATCCTGCGTCTGATCTGGTGGCTGTTCCTGGGCGTGTTGCTGATCGGCTTCGCCATCATGGACGGCTTCGACCTGGGCGT
>DISD01000013.1 GCA_002435715.1 Rhodospirillaceae bacterium UBA6219 | reverse complement strand
TCAAGGCGGTGCCGGAATTGGCTGAGACGCTGTAAGTGCGGCCCGTGCCGGGCCCGCTCAGGCGCCGCGCGGGCTTTTCACGTTTTCCGTTCTGATTTCATCAGATCGAAAAACGCTGTTATTCGCCGGTGGCTCTCCGGCGGAGCCAGTTTCTGGACACGCCCAGACTGGTTGTCTCCCTCGAGCCGCAAACTCAAGGGGCGGACCGATGGTCCGCCCCCTTTTTGTTTAATCGACAGCGCCGATCCGCCCGGTGGTCGGGGCGGGAACCTGCCCCAGCTTGTGCAGATGTTCGGCGACCAGATTGACCAGCAAATCGGCGGCCTCGGCATTGATCAGCCGTTTGGTGTTTTCCAACATGGCATAGCCGTCACCGCCTTCGGCCAGATAATTGCTGGTGGCCAGACGATAGAGCCGGTCGGGCTGCACCGCTTGGCCGTGGACCGTCACATGGCGCAGCCGCTGGCCCGGTTCCGCCCGGGGGGCATAGGTGAAGGCCAATCCGGAAACCTGGGGGAAGCGCCCGGCCAGGGCCGGGGCTTTGGAAATTCCGTTTTCCAGCGCCGCCAGTAAAGTGGCGCCGTCGACTTCCAGCAGCATGGCTTTGTTGCCGAACGGCATCTCGGCCATCAAATCGGCGCGGCTGAGGGACGTGCCGGCTTCATATTGCCGGTCGCCGCGCAAGCCGCCGCCATTGACCAAGGCGATGTCGGCGTCCAAGGCGTGGCGCAGGCTGTCGGCGACCAAATCGCCGAAACTGGATTCTCCGGCACGGTTGGTGGCCTGACGGCTGTCCAGAGGGGCTTCGAGATTGGCCAGGGGCTGGCCCAGATCCTGGTCCACCAAGCTGGTGTATTTGGCCGCCAAGCGGGCCAGTTTGGCGTCTTGGATTTGCCCCAGGCTGGAGGTCAGGCGCCATCCCAGGGGGCGGGCCTTGCCGTCCTTGACCAGCACATCCACCGCCGCCAGATATTCGGCATTGGCCCCGGCCTTGATGATCACGGTGTCGCCGGCTTGGAAGGTCATGGCTTCGTGGTCGTGGCCCCCCAGGATCACGTCGATGCCGCCGACTTGGCGGGCCATGGCCAGATCCTGGCTGAAATCCTGGTGGGTCAGCGCCACCACCACTTGGGCGCCTTGGAAGCGCAATTGTTTGACCAACTGGCGAGCGCTGGCCATTTCCTCGGTGAAGCGGATTTCTTTGCCCCCCGCCGACAAGGAGGCCGATTCCACCGTCAAGATGCCGAACAGGCCGATTTTGATGCCTTGGCGTTCGATCATCAGCAGACGCGGGGCTTGGGCAAAAGCGTTGCCGTCCCTTTCGTCCACATTGCCGACCAGCCAGGGAAAGCGGCTTTCCTTGATGCGCTGTCGGGCGATGTCGGCACCGAAATCGAATTCATGGTTGCCCAGCACGGCGGCGATTGGGGCCATTTGGTTGACCATGTCGATCATATGCGAGCCCTGGGTCAACCCGGAGGCCAAGGACGGCGAAATCAAGTCGCCGCCAAACGTCAGGATGGCGTCGGGATGGGTGTGGCGTTCTTGCAGGATCAAGCTTTGCAGCCCGGCCAAGCCGCCGCTGTCGCGGCCGGCCTGGAATTCATAGACGTCGTTGAAATGCAGGAAGGTCAGACGGCGTTCCGCCGCAATGGCCAGACCGCTTGTCAGGCACAACCACAGACCGACCAGGGCGATGACGCGGAAGGGGTGCTGCATGACCGGGTCCTTTCAACCAATGCAGTCCTCAGTATCACCCGACGGGCAGCCATGCGGAAGCGGTGGGTTGTGACCTTGTGGTGACGATGCCTAGATTACCGTCATGAATACACAAACACCTTCCGCCCTGCGTAATGGGTTGGCCTGGCTGCGCCGTGAAATCGCGCTTTTGTTCAAGATCAACGCCAGCGACCGGCCGTGGCAGATGCCCTTTGCCGCCGCTTTGGCCAGCGGCCTGCCGTTGCTGGTCGGCGCCTGGTTCGACCACCCGTCCTATGGCTTGGTGTCGTCCTTGGGCGGGCTGGTGTTCCTGTACATGCCGCCGACCACGCTGTCCCACCGCATGGTCATGTTGATGGCCTGCGCCTTCGGCATGAACGCCGCCTATACCCTGGGACTGGCCAGCCATTTCGTGCCGGTGGCCCTGGTGCCGGTTTTGGCCTTCATCACCGTGCTGGGGGTCATGCTGTGCCGGTTCTATGGTATCGGCATGCCCGGCCCGCTGTTCTTCGTCATGTGTGCCTCGATCGCCGCTTATTCGCCCATCGGCATCCTGGAAGTGCCGCTGATGGTGGGGCTGTTCAGCATGGGGACCTTGTTGGCCAGCCTGCTGGCTTTCTTTTATAGCGTCTACATCCTGCGGCGCCGCGCCCCGCTGCCGGTCCCGCCGCCGCCCTTGCCCAGCTTCGAGACCATGGTTTTCGACCCGCTGGTCATGGGTGTCTTCGTCGGCTTTTCCCTGCTGGTGGCGCAGGTGTTGGGCCTGGAAAAGGCCTATTGGGTGCCGGTGTCGTGTTTGGTGGTGATCCAGGGCGTCACTCTTCGGGCGGTGTGGACGCGCAAGCTGCAGCGTATCGCCGGCACTTCGGTCGGCTTGTTGTTGGCCTGGGGGGTGTTGCACCTGCCGTTGGACAAATGGACGGTGGCCGGGGTGATGATGGTGCTGGCCTTCATCGTCGAGACTTTGGTGGTGCGCCAATACGCCTTCGCCGCCATCTTCCTGACGCCGATGGCCATCTTGTTGGCGGAAGCCGCCAGCCTGGGGCACGCCTCGCCCACCGCCTTGGTCCAGGCCCGTTTTCTGGACATCGTGCTGGGCAGCTTCATCGGTCTGCTGGGGGGGATGTGCCTGCACAGCGCGGCCTTCCGCCGCTTTGGCATCGCCAATTTGTGGCGTTTGGTCCCGGGCCGTTTGCGGACTTAACCTTCGCGGATGGCGATGGTGTAAAGCTGGGCGGCGTGGCTGCGTAAAAGCTCGAACAGGTCGGGGTCGATCTCGCTGGCCGTGACCATGCGTTCCATGATTTCCATGACGTCGCCCACCTGCAGGCGATCGCGATAGGGACGCTTTTGACACAGCGCCTGGAAGATGTCGCACAGGGTCAGCAGCCGGGTTTCCAGGTCGATCTGTTCGCCGCTCCAGCCATAGGGATAGCCGGTGCCGTTCAGTTTTTCGTGATGGTGGGCGGCCCATTGGGCGATGGGGGTGTTGGGGAAAAGCGCGTTCAACACGACCTTGCTGTCCAGCGGATGGCGCAGCATGACGTCGTGTTCGGCTGCGGTCAGCGGTCCGCATTTTTCCAAGATGTCGTCGGGGGTGCGCAGCTTGCCGACATCGTGCAGCAGCGCCGCCAGCCGCAGCATCTGCCGCCGTTGCGGCGCGAAGCCCAACAAACCCGAAGTATGGAAGGCCAAATCGGCCACCCGCAGGCTGTGGTAATGGGTGAACGGGCTTTTGGCGTCGACGATGCGCGAGATCATTTCGCCGAGCGCCATGATGTCGTCGAAACGCAGATGAACGCTGTGGTCCCAGGTCGCCAGGGTCTCGAAAATGGCCTGATCCAGAAATTCGTCTTCCAGTTCCAGCCAGAATCCGTCGCGCTTGACCGCCTGTTCCATGGCGGCGAACAATTCGGGGGAGAACAATTCCCCCACATAGGGGGCCAGGATCTCGACCAATTGACCCCGAGACGCCAGTACCTGGTTCTGATGGTGGTCGGCCAGGAAGTTTCCCCGCGCCACGTCCAAGCGGTCGGCCAGGAACACCAGATTGGAAAGCAGGCGGGTTTGCGGGTCCAAGGTGGCGGGCAGGCGGTTCCACCTTGTGTGGTGGTGGCGGATGGTGGCGGCGTATTCGGCGAAGGGCGGGAAGGCGCGCAGGAATTCGGCCCCACGCCGGCAATGGTCGTCGGCGCCTTCCCATTCCATGGATTCCACCAACTTGTTGTGGGTGGCGGTCGAGGAAACCCCGCAATCGTGGATCATGCCGGCCAGCAGGGCGAAGTGGCGGGTCGGGCGGTCCCAGCCCAGATTGTGGGCGATGCGGTGGCAGATCAAGCCGACCCGGCGGCCGTGGCTGCGGTCGTCGACGCCGACATAGTCCAAGG
Organism: Rhodospirillaceae bacterium UBA6219; assembly: GCA_002435715.1. GTDB lineage: Bacteria > Pseudomonadota > Alphaproteobacteria > Rhodospirillales > Magnetospirillaceae > Magnetospirillum. The sequence goes on along the minus strand of DISD01000013.1, from coordinate 3,992 downwards.
CTTTGGTCACCGTATGCGCCGCCTTGCCCAAATCGATGGACAAGCCTTCATAAGCGCTTGCGGAGGCATGCGTGGGAATCATCTGGCCCGCTACCCTTGAGGAATTCTTTGCTGCTTCCACAATCGGCCGCTGCGTCTTGGGGATCAATCGTTCAAACGGTGGGGACGATCACGGCAAAAGTTGAACCTTTTTCCACCTGCGAGCGGACCTCGACGTGGTGGTCCAGCAATTCGGCCATGCGGCGGACCACCGCCAGGCCCAGTCCCAAGCCACGGTCGGAACCGCTGCCTTTGGTGCCCAGTCGCGAGAAATCCTCGAAAATGGTGGCGAACTTGTCCTCGGGGATGCCGATACCGGTATCGACGACGCAGATGGCCAGACGATTGCCGCGGCGGCGGCAGCCCAACAGGATCTTACCCTCGCGGGTATAACGCAGCGCGTTGTACAACAGGTTGCGCAGCATGCGTTCCAGCAGCACCGGGTCCGAGATGATCACCGCCGAGGTGGGCACCACCCGCAATTCCAGACCGCGCTTGGTGGCTTCCGGTTCCAGTTGTTCCACCAAGGTGGTCATCATGGGGGCCAGGGCGAAGCTGGTCGGCGCCGGTTCGATATGGCCGGCTTCCAGGGTCGAGACGTCCAACAGCGTCGACAGCAGCGCCTGGGTGGCGTCGATGCTTTGACGCATCTTGTCGACGATGTTCTGGTGCGGGCTGCCGTCCAGGCGGGCGGACAGGGCCTCGACGAACATGCCGGCGGCTTGCAGGGGCTGGCGCAGATCGTGGCTGGCGGCGGCCAGGAAGCGGGTCTTGCTGTCGTTGGCCCGGCGCGCTTCCTCGGCCCGTTGTTCGGCTTCGCGGGTCCGTTCCTCGACGGTTTCTTCCAGGCCTTGGATCAGTTCCTCTTCCCGTTTCAGGCTGTCGAAAGCCATGGCGGCCAGCCAGCCCAGCAAGCCCATCAGCATGACCACGGCGGTGACGGTCAAAAGCGCGGTGTCCCACCAATTGGCCATGGCGTCTTCCAGCGCCATGCCGGCGGACACCACCACGCCGAATTCCGGCAGGACGCGGAAGGCGACCATGCGCTCGATGCCGTCCAGGGACGAGGTGATGCGCATGACCCCACGGGTCCGCCCCGAAGTGATGGCCTGCATCAACGGATCGTCGGCGGAAAGGGTGGTTTCGGCCCATTGTTCGGGATCGGGCTGGCGCAGCACCACCGCGCCGTCCTTGCGCGACACCGTCAGGCCGGAATGCGGGCTTAGGCCCAGATTGCGGTAGAAATCGGTGAAGGTGATGGCGTCGAAGCCGACCACCGCCACCCCGCTGAAGCTTCCGTCATCGGTTTCGATGCGCCGCGACAAGTGGAACGCCTGGGCGTCACGTTGCTTGGTGTTGACCAAGGGGCCGATGACCAGATCGCGGCGTTGTTCCTTGTGGGCGAGGAAATAATAGCGGTCGGCCACCGACACCGAGCGGGTGGGAAAGGTCAGCGTGCCCAATTGGGTCAGGCCTTTGGAATCGGCGATCCACAAGGTGCCGGGTTCGGGCATGCCGCGTTTCAGCTCGGTCAGGCGCATCCACGCCGCTTCCGACTTGCCCAACTGCTCCATGGGCATGGAACGTCCCAGGATGGCCACTTGGTCGGCGATGAAATCAGCGGTACGGAAGGTGCGGCTGACGTGTTCTTCCAGCAGGCGGGCGACGGCGGCGGCCTTGTCCTCGGCGCCGCGCAGGGCCTCGCCGCGCAAATAGGCCAGGAACAGGCCGCAGGCGATGATGATCAGCACGGTGACGCTGACGATCAACGCCCGCAAGGACGAGCGTGGCGCAGTCTTGGAGCCGGGAGGCTGGTAAGGAAGGGCCTGGTCGGTCACGTGCGGATCACGGCAAGGGAAAGGACGCCCCACTCTAGGCGTTTCAGCTTGCCGCTTCCAGTTGTTCATTCAGCTCCAGCCAGACACTTTCGGTGTCGGCGATGGCGCGGTCGATTTCCGCCAGTTCCATCTGCAACTTGGCGACCGCCTCGCCGGGGCCGGAATAAAGCTTGGGATCGGCCAGTTTGGCCTCGATGGCGGCCTTGTCCTTGCCCAGCTTTTCCAGTTTCTTTTCGGCTTCTTGCACTTTCTTGCGCAAAGGCGCGGTCTGCGCCCGGGCCTCGGCGGCGGCCCGGCGTTCATCCTTGCGGTTGGCGGCCGGCGCCTTGTCGGCGGCGCTGCCGCCACGGCGGGCCTCGCGCGCCTGATCCAGCAGATATTTGCGGTAATCGGTCAAATCGCCGTCAAAGGGGGTGACCCGGCCGTCGGCCACCAGCCACAACGTGTCGGCCACCAGTTCCACCAGATGCGGGTCGTGGCTGACCAGCACCACGGCGCCGTCATAGGCGTTCAGCGCCGCGACCAAAGCTTCGCGGGCGTCGATGTCCAGGTGGTTGGTCGGTTCGTCCAGGATCATCAAATGGGGGGCGTCGCGGCTCATCAGCGCGAACAGCAGGCGGGCCTTTTCGCCGCCCGACAGGTTCTCGACCTTGACGTCGGCGCGGTCCTGTTCAAAGCCGAAGCGGCCCAATTGGGCCCGCACCTTGGCCTCGGGGGCGTCCTTCATCAATTCCGCCATGTGGTCATAGGGGGTGGCGGCGGGGTTCAGTTCTTCGGTCTGATGCTGGGCGAAATAGCCGATGCGCAGCTTCTGCGGCCGATGCATGTCGCCCTTCAGCAACGTCAGACGACCCGACAAAATCTTGGAAAGCGTCGACTTGCCGTTGCCGTTGGCGCCCAAAAGCGCGATGCGGTCGTCCATGTCGACGCGCAGGTTCAGCCCCGACAGAACCACCTTGTCGCCATAACCGGCGGTGCCGCCGTCGATTGCGACGATGGGCGGGCTCATGGGGTCGGGATCGGGGAAGTCGAAACTGATGGAGCGATCCTCGATCACCGACACCACCGGGCCCATGCGTTCCAGCATCTTGATGCGGCTTTGCGCCTGGCGGGCCTTGGTGGCCTTGGCACGGAAACGGTCGATGAAGCTTTGAATCTTGCGGCGCTGTTCCAATTGTTTGACCTGGGCCTTGGCGGCCAGATCCATCTTTTCGCGCCGGGTCTTTTCGAAGGTGTCGTAATTGCCGCCATAAGGCACCAGCTTGCCGCGTTCCAGATGGACGATGCGGTTGCACACTTCGTTCAGCAATTCGCGGTCGTGGCTGATCACCACCAAGGTGCCGGGATAGGACGCCAGATAGGTCTGCAGCCACAGCGTGGCTTCCAGGTCCAAATGGTTGGTGGGTTCGTCCAGCAGCAACAGATCGGGGCGCACGAACAAGACGGCGGCCAAGGCCACGCGCATGCGCCAGCCGCCGGAAAACGATGCCACCGGGCGGTCTTGCGCGGCGGCGTCGAAGCCCAGTCCGGCCAGGATGGCCGCTGCACGCGACGGCGCCGAATGGGCGTCGATGGCGTTCAGGCGGTCGTGGATTTCGGCCAGACGGTGCGGGTCGTGACCGGTTTCCGCCTCGGCCAGCAATCGGCTGCGTTCTTCGTCGGCGGCCAGCACACAATCCAGCAGGCTGGTCTCGCCTTCCGGGGCTTCCTGGGCGACGCGGCCGACCCGGGCGCGCGGCCGGATGGTGATGGAGCCGGAATCACAGGCGTATTCCCCCATGATCAGCTTGAACAAGGTGGACTTGCCGGCGCCGTTGCGGCCGACCAGACCGACGCGGGAGCCGGCGGGAACATGCACGGTGGTCTGGTCGAACAAGACGCGGCCGCCGATGCGGAAGACTAGGTCGTTGACGTGCAGCATGCCGCTTCCTAACACGAGCGTGCCGGCTTCGCCACAAGGCTTTCACCAAAGCAATGTTGCCCTTCGGGGCCAATAGGGTTATAACCCGCCCGCTCTGGGCGTTTATCCGCGTGCCGGCCCGCTTGCTGGCGCCCGCCCAACCGCCACTTCAAGGATTTGACACATGGCTCTCGAACGCACCCTGTCCATCATCA
>DISD01000096.1:176913-205687 GCA_002435715.1 Rhodospirillaceae bacterium UBA6219 | reverse complement strand
TCTTCCAGGGCGGCATGGGGGTGCCCGGCCGACCTTCCAGAATGGTGTAAAGCAGGGTTTCGTCATCCTGGGCGCGCATGGCGTCCAAGGTCAGGGGCGAGCCCAAACCGCCCTTGCGGGTCATGCCGTGACACGATCCGCAATCCTGGCTGAGCATGGAATCCAGTTGCAGTTGTCGCGCCGCGTCGGGTTCCTTGGCCCAGGCCGGCAAAGCGGCCAACAACAACAGGGGCAGCAGGCGTTTCATTGTGCCGCCTCGCGCTGCAGCGGTTGGTGCTGGGGCGCCAAGGCCATGCCGGCCACCTTGCCGATGATCAGCAGGGATGGCGGTTTGGGCTGCCAGCGTTCCATGTCGGCGGGCAGGTCGACCAAAGTGGTGAACAGGCTGCGTTGCTCGGGCGTGGTGCCGCGCTCGATGATGGCAACGGGCGTCTTGCCGGGTAGGCCCGCGCCCCGGAGCCCCCCGGCAAGACGTTCCGCGCTGGCCACCCCCATATACACCACCAAGGTGCAATCGGGGTCGGCCAGCCGGACCCAATCGAAATCCAAATCCCGGTCGTCCTGACGGTGACCGGTCAACAACCGCAATCCTTGCGCCACCCCACGATGGGTCAGCGGGATGCCGGCCATGGCGGCACAACCGGCGGCGGCGGTGATGCCGGGCACCACCTCGAAGGCGATGCCGGCTTCGGCCAAGGCTTGGGCCTCTTCGCCGCCACGGCCGAAAATAAACGGGTCGCCGCCCTTCAGACGCACCACCTGGCGGCCGGCTTTGCCCAGTTCGACCAAAATGGCGTTGATTTCATGCTGGGGCACCGAATGGCGGCCGGTTTCCTTGCCCACATCGATGCGGTGGCATTGGGGCGGCAACAGATCAAGCACCGCGTCGGCCACCAGCCGGTCATAGACCGCGACTTCCGCTGCCGCGATCAGCCGAAGCGCCTTCAGCGTCAGCAATTCCGGGTCGCCGGGACCGGCACCAACCAAAGTGACCTTGCCTGCCATGACCTGTTCCCCCATGTCATCGCCCCAAATCCCGCCCCCGGAAATATCCGGGGGCGGATGCTTGGACTTACTGCTTGGCTGCCTTGATCTCGACATCCGGGCCGGAAGCGCCCAGCCCCAGACGCATGTCCACCGACACGTGGTGGAAACGACCGGCCACATAATCGTCGTGCACGGCGAAACCGACGGTGTAGGTCTTGCCGTCTTCCATGGCGACATCGCCGGGCTGGCCCGACTTCAGCTTGCGGGCCATGGTGACGACCCATTGGTCGCCTTCCTTCTTGCCGGTATAGGTGGCGCCGGCATTTTCCTTGAGCACGCGTTCCGCCAGGATATAGCCGTCTTCCGACACGCCGCCCTTGCCGCTTTTAAAGCGCGACAGGTCCAGGAAGGTGCCGTTCTTCAGCAAAGCATCCAGTTCGGCCTGGGGCTTGACCTTGTCCCAACCACCACGCGGATCGTCCTTCAGCGAAATGGCGGTGCGGCTTTCCGGCAGATACTTGGTGACATAGCCGTGGCTGGTGTCGATGCCCTTGGCGGCACCCAAAGCGTCCTTCTTGGGCGCCGACGGCATGTCGCGGGCGTCATGGTGGCAGCTGGACCAGCAGCCCGACTGCTTGGCCTTATCGACAGCACCGCCGTCGATCATCATGGCCAGCTTGATTTCGTTGTCGGGGTCCATCTTGCCGCCATCGGCAAACGGCACCGCGTTGTGCGGGCCGGCCGGGAAGGCAAAGCGCATGTAAAGGGTGTCGGAATCATAGGCGGCCTTGATGGACAGCGGAATGGACGCCCGCTTGCCCGCAATGACCATGGTCTCGGCCTTTTGACCGGTGACCATCTTCTTGCCCATGTCGGCGGTTTCTTCCGAGTGGCAGCCGGCGCAATTGTCGCCCTTCTTGGTGAAGGACCGCGCGCCACCATGGTCGGTGCCGGTCTGGATCCATTCGAACGAGGTCTGACCGGGATAGAACAGCACGGTCTTGGCCTCGGGCACCTTGGCCCAGTCGATGGTCTTTCCGGCAGCCATGGCCGACCCTGCCCCCAGGGTCAAAGCACAAGCGGCGACGGACAAAGTTTTAAGGGCGCTCCGATAGATCATCTTTCTCACTCCTTGGCGTCTTCTTCGTCTTCCAGGTCCTGATGCACTGGCTTGTGGGCGATTCCCTTGTGGCAATCGATGCAGGTCATCCCCTCTTCCTGGGCGTTTTCATGCTGTTTGCGCGCCCGCTGCTTCTGCTTGTCCGGGTTCATCTGGTCGAAAGCGTGGCAGTTGCGGCATTCGCGCGAATCGCTGGCCTTCATGCGCGCCCATTCGCGCTTGGCCATCTCCAGCCGGTTGGCGTTGAACTTCTCGGGCGTGGAAACGGTGCCCATGAACTTGTGGTAAAGCTCGTTGGAGGCCTGGATCTTGCGGGCCACCTTGTGCACCCAATCCTTGGGCACGTGGCAATCGGGGCAAGCGGCGCGGACACCGGAACGATTGGTGTAGTGAATTGTCTTCACATACTCTTGATATACGTTGTCCTTCATTTCGTGGCACGAAATACAGAAGTCCAGCGTATTAGTGGCTTCCATGGCGGTGTTGAAAGCGCCCCAGAAGACGATGCCGCCGATGAAAATAACCGCCGCCCCGAACAGGGACGCCCCCAGTATTTTCATCTTGCCGAGCCGGCTGAACAATGACGGATTGGAAGCCATGGCGTTACCCCGAGGGTCTCCTCTTGGTCCAGCAACTGTCGGCGCTTGTAACACGCCCCCCTGGGCTGGAACTTGACGTTGGACAAACAGCGGATTGGCCAATTACGGCCGGTCAGCGGACCCTATCCCCATTGGTGGGGTCTGCTTTGTGACCTTGGTCAATTTGTCCATTTCCACAGAAATTCCTGATATACGCCGCCCATCACTTTTCCGTCCGCCATTTGACTTTTGTTAAAGTCGGCCTTGGTCCATGCGCCCAAGGTGGCTCCACTCGATACGCTGAGCTCTCGGTTAGGGGGGAGCGGCGCATTCACTTCATCAAGTGGAGGATTAGGGATGTTGAAGGGACTGAGGAACGCCTTGATGCTGTCGGCACTGCCGATGGCCATGGCGACTGGCGCCTTCGCCAATGACGCGGCCTTGACCGGAGCGACCAAGGACGCCGCCGCCAAGATTTATTTCGAACGCTGCGCCGGCTGTCACGGCGTGCTGCGCAAGGGTGCCACCGGCAAGAACCTGGAGCCGGTCAACACCTCAAAGCTGGGTCAGACCCGTCTGGAAAAGATCCTGACCAACGGCACCGAAGGCGGCATGCCCAACTTCGACGACATCTTGACCAAGGACGAGATCAAGATGATGGCCACCTATATCCAGATGGCGCCCGACGCGCCGCCGGAATGGGGCATGCAGGCCATGAAGGCGTCGTGGAAAGTCATCGTTCCGGTGGACAAGCGCCCCACCAAGAAGATGAACAACGTCAATCTGGACAACGTCTTCTCGGTCACGTTGCGTGATTCGGGCGAAGTGGCCCTTATCGACGGCGACACCAAGAAAATCTGGAACATCGTGAAGACCGGCTATGCCGTGCACATTTCGCGACTGTCCTATTCGGGCCGCTATGTCTATGTCATCGGCCGCGACGGCAAGCTGGACATGATCGATCTGTGGATGGAAAAGCCCCAGGTGGTCGCCGAGATCAAGACCGGCCTGGACGCCCGTTCGGTGGAAACCTCGAAGTTCAAGGGCTATGAAGACAAGTATGCGATCGCCGGTTCGTACTGGCCGCCGCAATACGTCATCATGGACGGTCTGACCCTGGAGCCGCTGAAGATCGTTTCCACCCGCTCGAATACCATCGAAGGCGAATACCACCCGGAACCCCGCGTCGCCTCCATCGTGGCGTCGCAGATCAAGCCGGAATTCGTGGTGAACGTGAAGGAAACCGGCCTGATCAAGCTGGTGGACTACACCGACATCAAGAATTTGAAGGAAACCACCATCGAATCCGCCAAGTTCCTGCATGACGGCGGTTGGGACGCGTCCAAGCGTTACTTCCTGGTGGCCGCCAACGCGTCCAACAAGGTCGCGGTGGTCGACACCAAGGAAGGCAAGCTGGCCGCCCTGGTCGACACCAAGGCCAAGCCGCATCCGGGTCGCGGCGCCAATTTCGTCCATCCCAAGTTCGGGCCGGTCTGGGCCACCTCGCATCTGGGGGCTGACGTCATCACCCTGATCGGCACCGACCCCGAAGGTCATCCCGATTATGCCTGGAAGGTGGTGCAGGAACTGCAGAACCATGGTTCCGGTTCGTTGTTCGTGAAAACCCATCCCAAGTCGCACAACCTGTGGGCCGACGCCCCCTTGATGCCCGACCGGGAAGCCGCCGAATCGGTGACCGTCTATGACATCGAAAACCTGGACAAGGGCCCCGAGGTGATCAACGTCGCCAAGATGGCCGGCCTGCCGGAAAGCAAGGCGATCAAGCGCACCGTCCATGCCGAATACAACGAAACCGGTGACGAAGTGTGGTTCTCGCTGTGGGCCGGCAAGACCGAACCCTCGGCCATCGTCATCTTGGACGACAAGACCCGCAAGATGAAGGCGGTGATCAAGGATCCCAAGCTGATCACGCCCACCGGCAAGTTCAACGTCAAGAACACCCAGCACGACATCTATTAAGCCTGTCACGGGCTAGTGTTTAAGCCCGAGCGGCGACTGAGCTGCCCGTCACGGGCTAGTGTTTAAGCATGTCCCTCCTTGCCCCCGGAGAGTCCGCCTCTCCGGGGGTTCTTTTTGCCTGACGAAAGTCAAGGGCACGTCCGCCCATCCAAGTCACTGTGCCGCCACTGGGTTTGGATTACGGGGGGAGCCGAAATGCGGACCGAAGCGATCGCCTCGCTAAGACGACATCCCGTCTTCGCCACCGTGCCGGAAGCCGATTTGTCGGGACTTCTGGACGCCGATCCCTGTCGGGTGATGCGGGCCAGCCAGATGCTGTTCCGCCAAGGCGACGACGCCACCCATCTTTATGTCTTGATCGATGGACAGGTGGAGTTGGCGGTGAACCGCCCCGGCTGTCCGGCCGAAGTACTGGCCCATCTGTCCGCCGGCATGGCGGTGGGGGCCGATGCGCTGATCCCTGGTTCGCGTCATGCCGCCACCGCCCAATGCGTTCAGGCCGGCCATGTCGCCGCCCTGCGCGGCGACGCCTTGACCACGTATCTGGACAGGAATTTCGACCTGATGTTGGCGATGATCGCCGAAATGGCCGGCAGCCTGCACGGTCTGGTCAAGGAAATCACCGAACTGAAGCTGCAATCCACCACCGAACGGCTGGCCAGCTATTTGTGTGGTCTGGCCGCCGGGCATCGGGGCCGGGCAATCGAGGTGAAGTTGCCCTTCGAAAAGCGCCTGTTGGCCGAACGCTTGGGCATGGAGCCCGCCACCCTGTCGCGATCCTTCGCCAAATTACGCGAAATCGGCGTCGAATCGGGGCGCGGTGACCGGGTGCTGATCGCCGATTTGGAAAACCTGCGCTCGGTAGTGGAAGCCTTGGAACTGCAATGGGAAGGGGATTCGCCATGACCTGCCCGTGCCGCGTGCTGTGCCTGGTCCCCAAGCCCGAATGCTCGAAGGCGCAGGGGCAATTGCCGCGCCACCGCGCCACCGGTCCGGGCTTGGCCAAGCAGGTGATGACGTTGCCGTTGTTCAGTGGCCTGGACCACCACGTGCTGGAACGGCTGATGGCCGATTCCACCGCGCTTGGCCTGGAACGCCGTTCACTGTTGTTTTCCGCCGGTTCACCCGCCGATTGCTTCTATATCGTGCTGGACGGTCAGGTGAAGCTGTCGGCCCTGACCCCCGACGGCCGCGAAAGTATCGTCGAAGTGTTCACCCCGGTGTCGTCCTTCGGCGAGGCCGCCATGCTGTCCAACAGCGTCTTTCCCCTGCACGCCGAAGTGATCGAGGACGCCACCCTGATCCGCGTCGGCCGCCGTGCCTTCGTCGCCACCTTGAAATCGGACCCCATCGTCGGCTACCGCATGCTGGCCGGCATGTGCCGTTGGCACCAGCGTCTGGCGTCGGAAATCCATCATCTGAAGCAGATTCCGCCCTGGCAACGCGTCGCCGAGTTCCTGTTGGCGCTGACCGATACCCAGGCCGGTCAAGCGGTGGTGTCCCTGCCCTTCAACAAGGAAATCCTGGCCAGCCGGGTCGGCATCCGGCGCGAAAGCCTGTCGCGCGTTCTGGCCCGATTGCGCGACATGGGGGTCAGCACCGAAGGCAATTCGGTGCGCATCGATGACGTGGCGTCACTGCGCCAACGCTGCGCCGCCGCTCAATAGAGTTTCAACCGCATGCGGTTGTGCCCCAGCCCGCAATATTCGTTGCAGCGCAGTTCCAACTGGTCACCGGGGGACACGTCGATGTCCTGGACAAAACCCGGCACCAGCAACAATTCCACCCCATTCACCGCCACCGAATGCACGCTGTCCTGGGCCATGATGCGCAGGCGGTAAGAGTGATCCGGCTGCAATTTCACATCCGGCCAGAACTCGAACTTGCGGGCCAAAAGCGGCACCTCGCCAGCGGGCGCCTCGACCCGCTCGCCCCTTTGGTAACGAGCGGCAAAGGCTTCGGTCTGGGCGACGAAAGCAGCGGGATCGACCGCTTGCCCCAGGGGTTGCTCGGCTTGGTGCCAGCCCGGCCACCAGGCGGCCAAGGCCAGGAAAGCCAGCACGGACAGGACCAGCCTAATCATGGCGCACCAACCGGGTCAGGACTTGGCCGACGAACAGCACGCCCCCCAACACCGCCACCGCGCCGCCCAATCCCACCACCCCCATGGACACCAGCTTGAACACGCTGTCCAGGCCCTGTTCGGCCCCGGCGGTCTTGCGCGCCACCCCGGCCAAACCAGCCAGATAAAAGCCCAGGGCGTGCAGCAATTGACCCCCGCCATAAAGCCCGATCTGCCAGCGCGGCAGACGCGGCGAGCCGATCGGACGCCCCAGGCTGGGCAACAAAAGACAGATCACCACCCCCATCAACGCCACGTTCACCCCACCGATCATGGCGTGGTAATGGGACGGCGTGCGGGTGTCCCCGGCGCCCAGCGCGAAACCGGCACCGCCGCCCAAGGCGAAGACCCAAAACGACGCCAGCAGCGCCCAACCGGCCAGCGACCGCCAATCCAGCTTGCGCCAAGATGCAGCCAACACATCGGCCGCCATCAGTACCGGCGGCAACGGCAGCATGTACCACAGCAGATGGGTATAGGCCTGACGCCAGGCCAATCCCTGTGGATCAAAGCGCAGTTCGACCACCACGGCGGCACTGGCGCCCAAAGCCAACAGCACAAAAGCCAGACGCGACAGCTTGGTGGGTTGGTGACCGCTCAACCTTTGCCAAGCCACCATCACCAATCCCGTGTTGACGAATTGCAACACGTGGCCGCCGCCCCAGAACAACCGTTCCAGGCGAAAGGCCGGGTCCATCTCGGCGGGCAGGCGCCAGGATGCCAGGGCGAAACAGCCCAAAGCCACCGCATAGCACCAGCCCAAAGCCGCCAAGCCGGTGCCCGGTCGCCACAGGGAAGCCGCCACCCCGATTGCCAGCAAAACCAACCCGGCGAAGTAAAGCGGATGATCCAGCACCGGGACGTAATTGTTCAAAGACGCCTCGCCCCAGCCGGCCAAGGTGACCACCAGCATCAGCATTCCGCCGATGGCGGCAAGCCCCACCCCCACCAGACCGGGCCCGGGACGGCTGGCCGTGCTGGCCGCCAGCGCCGCCAACAGGGCCAACAACCAGACCTGAAAAGAAAACACCACGTGGGTGACCAGCGCCTTATGGAAAAATGCCGGTCCCGAGGGCAGATAATCCTGTACCACCGGGGTTCGCGCCAAGGCCAAGCCCAAAGCCAGCCCCCCGGCAACGGCCAGGGCGGTGACGGCCAACAACAACCACAGCCGCAATTCCAGCATGCGTAAGTGATTTTGTTGCAGATGCACGGACTTGGTGGACAAATCAGGGCTCCCCATATTGAGCAGACATATGGCCACAGGGTTTTCCGATTTCCAGAGTAATGAGTTGAGTTCATCAATTTCGATACCATACAACACTAGCCCATGTATTTCTTCTTCGCTTCTACTAATTAATTACACAATCTTTATTGAATCATTGCAGATTGTAACGAATTGTGTACGTTCATTACTAATTGAATGGAAAGTTTATAAGCTGTTTTTTCAAAGTCTCATTTGACAAGCGCCCCACACCGTGGCCTTAATATCGACAAAAGTGGATGGGTGGTCTGCGTAAACCGCATAACCCATCTGAAACCCCGCTTCCCGCCCGCAGCCACGGTCGGGGACAAGGCGGGCCACACCGGGAGGCATGCATGGCTGACGATTACATCGTCGAGACAAAAAACCTGACCAAGGAATTCAAGGGCTTCGTTGCCGTCTCCGACGTCAACCTGAAGGTCAAGCGCCACACCATCCATGCGCTGATCGGCCCCAACGGTGCCGGCAAGACCACCTGCTTCAACCTGATCACCAAGTTCCTGCCGCTGTCGCGCGGCACCATCTTGCTGAACGGTCGCGACATCACCAACACGGCGCCCGCCGACATCGCCCAGTTGGGCATGGTGCGCAGCTTCCAGATCTCGGCGGTGTTCGGTCATCTGACCGCCTTGGAAAACGTCCGTGTGGCGTTGCAGCGGAAATTGGGCACCTCGTTCCATTTCTGGAAGTCGGACAAAAGTCTGGCCGAGCTGAACGACCGCGCCGAGCAATTGCTGGAAGACGTGGGCGTCTTGGAATACCGCGACATTCCCGCCGGCGAGCTGTCCTATGGCCGCAAGCGCGCGCTGGAAATCGCCACCACCTTGGCGCTGGAGCCGGAAATGCTGCTGCTGGACGAACCCATGGCCGGCATGGGCACCGAGGACGTGGCGCGCACCGCCGAGCTGATCCGCCGGGTGTCCAAGGACCGCACCATCTTGATGGTGGAACATAATTTGTCGGTGGTCGCCGATCTGTCGGACACCATCACCGTCTTGAAGTTGGGCAAGGTTCTGGCCGAAGGCCCGTACAGCGAAATCTCGCAAAATCCGGAAGTGATCGAGGCTTACATGGGACACGGAGTGGGCAGCCATGCGTAACGAATCCACCGCCCTGCTGAAGGTCGACGGACTCGAGGCCTGGTACGGCGAGTCCCACATCCTGCACGGCATGAACTTCGAGGTTCACAAGGGCGAGGTCGTCACCCTTTTGGGCCGCAACGGCGCCGGCAAGACCACCACCATGAAGTCGATCATGGGCATGGTCGGCAAGCGCAAGGGCTCGATCGCCTTCGAAGGCACCGAGACCATCAACCTGTCGTCCAACAAGATCGCGCGGCTTGGCGTGGCGCTGTGCCCCGAGGAACGCGGCATCTTCTCGTCCTTGAACGTCAAGGAAAACATGGTGCTGCCGCCCATCGTCAAGCCCGGCGGCCTGCCGCTGGCCGAGGTCTACGAGCTGTTTCCGCGCCTTTTGGAACGCGGTTCCAGCCAGGGCACCAAGCTGTCGGGGGGCGAACAGCAGATGCTGGCCATCGCCCGCATCCTGCGCACCGGCGCCAACATGCTGTTGCTGGACGAACCCACCGAAGGCCTGGCCCCGGTTATCGTCCAACATATCGGCGACATCATCCTGAAGCTGAAGCAGCGTGGCTTCACCATCTTGCTGGTGGAACAGAACTTCCACTTCGCCGCCACCGTCGCCGACCGCCATTACGTGGTCGAACACGGCCATGTCATCGACATGATCCCCAATGCCGAGCTGACCACCAACATGGACAAGCTCAAGGGGTATCTGGGCGTTTGACCGCTTTTGCCAAGAAAACCGTTACCCAATAAATCCAACGGGAGGACATTCTATGTTGAAGAAAGCTTTGATCGGTGCCGTTGCCCTGACCGCGCTGACCGCCGCCCAGGCCCAGGCCCAGTATTCCGACAACAAGATCAAGATCGGCGTGCTGACCGATCTGTCGGGCACCTATTCGGATCTGGCCGGCAAGGGCGCCATCGTCGCGGCGCAGATGGCCGTTGAAGATTTCGGCGGCAAGGTCAATGGCGTGCCGGTGGAAATCGTTTCCGCCGACCACCAGAACAAGGCCGACATCGCCTCCTCCATCGCCCGCAAGTGGTATGACGCCGAACAGGTCGACGCCATCGCCGAGTTGGTGACCACCGCCGCCGCCATCGCGGTGCGTGAAGTGTCCAAGGAAAAGGGCAAGATCGACCTGGTGTCGGGTGCCGCTTCCACCGCGCTGACCAACGCCAAGTGCTCGACCACCGGTTTCCACTGGACCTACGACACCGCCGCTTTGGCCAACGGCACCGCCAACGCCGTGGTGAAGAACGGTGGCAAGTCCTGGTACTTCCTGACCGCCGACTATGCCTTCGGTCACGACCTGCAGGCCCAGACCGAGCGCGTGGTCAAGGCCAATGGCGGCGAAATCAAGGGTGCGGTGCGCCATCCGTTCCCCAACTCGGACTTCTCGTCCTTCCTGCTGCAGGCCCAGGCCTCGGGCGCCCAGATCATCGGTCTGGCCAATGCCGGCGCCGACACCATCAACGCCATCAAGCAGGCCAAGGAATTCGGCATCACCCAGGGCGGCCAGTCGCTGGCCGGCATGCTGGTGTTCATCACCGACGTCCACTCGCTGGGTCTGGAAACCGCCCAGGGCATGATGATGACCACCGGTTACTACTGGAACCGTGACGACGAAACCCGCGCCTGGTCCAAGCGTTGGTCGGCCAAGATGGACGGCAAGATGCCTTCCATGGTCCATGCCGGCACCTATTCGTCGGTCATGCACTACCTGAAGGCCCTGGCCGCCGCCAAGACCGACGACGGCATGAAGGTCGCCGAGCAGATGCGCGCTCTGCCCATCAAGGACGCTTCGGGCTTCGCTATCAACGGCAAGATCCGCGCCGACGGCCGCATGGTCCATGACATGTACCTGGCCCAGGTGAAGAAGCCGTCCGAGTCCAAGGGTCCGTGGGATTACTACAACATCGTGCGCACCATCCCCGGCGACGACGCTTACCAGTCGCTGGCCGACAGCAAGTGCGATCTGGTCAAGAAGTAAGACCGGTCCGAGATCGGAAGGGCCGTCATCCGGCGGCCCTTCCCTTCCGCTTCCGGGACTTTAATCAAGAAAGAGACCTAGCCACATGATGACCTTGTTCGGCATTCCCGCGGCCGCGCTTTTCGGCCAGTTGTTGCTGGGGCTGATCAACGGCGCCTTCTACGCCGTGCTCAGCCTGGGCCTGGCGTTGATCTTCGGCCTTTTGAACATCATCAACTTCTCGCACGGGGCCCAGTACATGATGGGCGCCTTCGTCGCCTGGCTGGGGCTCACCTATTTGGGCGCCAATTACTGGGTGGCGCTGCTTCTGGCCCCCCTGGTGGTCGCCGCCTTCGGCATCGTGCTGGAACGCACCATGCTGTCGCGCCTTTACAAGCTTGACCACCTTTACGGCCTGCTGTTGACCTTTGGTCTGGCGCTGATCATCGAGGGCGTGTTCCGCAATCTGTACGGCATTTCCGGCATCCCTTACGCGGTGCCCAAGGAACTGGCCGGCGGCTGGAATTTGGGCTTCATGTATCTGCCCATCTACCGCGCCTGGGTGGTCATCGCCTCGCTGGTACTGTGCATCGGCACCTGGCTGCTGATCGAAAAGACCAAGCTGGGCGCGTACTTGCGCGCCGCCACCGAAAATCCCGCCCTGGTGCAAGCCATGGGCATCAACGTCCCCATCATGATCACCCTGACCTATGGGTTCGGTGTCGCCTTGGCCGCCTTCGCCGGCGTGCTGGCCGCCCCCATCTATTCGGTCAACCCGCTGATGGGATCGAACCTGATCATCGTGGTGTTCGCCGTGGTGGTGATCGGCGGCATGGGTTCCATCATGGGCTCCATCGTCACCGGCTTCATGCTGGGCCTGCTGGAAGGCCTGACCAAGGTGATCTACCCCGAAGCGGCTTCTACCGTGATCTTCATGGTCATGGTGGTGGTGCTGCTGATCAAGCCCGCCGGCCTGTTCGGCAAGGGAGCCTGAACCCATGACCACCAATTCCGTCACCACCCCCTCGGTCGGCTCGACCAAGCCGGTTTCGCGCCAGGCCATTTTCGTCGGCATCCTGCTGGCACTGGGCCTGATCGCCCCCTTCGCCGTCTATCCGGTGTTCCTGATGAAGGGGCTGTGCTTCGCCCTGTTCGCCGCCGCCTTCAACCTGCTGTTGGGCTATGTGGGGCTGTTGTCCTTCGGGCACGCCATGTTCTTCGGCTGGTCGGCCTATATCACCGCCCATGCCGCCAAGGAATGGGGTCTGACCCCGGAAATCGCCGTGCTGCTGGGCACCTTCGTCGCCGCCGGCATGGGTGCGGTGGTCGGCTGGCTGGCCATCCGCCGCCAAGGCATCTATTTCGCCATGATCACCTTGGCCTTGGCCCAGTTGATGTATTTCGTGGCGCTGCAGGCCCCCTTCACCCATGGTGAGGACGGCATCCAGGGCGTGCCGCGCGGCCATCTGTTCGGGCTGATCGACCTGAACGAAACCATGAACATGTACTACTTCGTGTTCGGAATCTTCGTGCTGGCCCTGTTCTTCCTGTACCGGGTGATCAACTCGCCCTTCGGTCAGGTGCTGAAGGCCATCCGCGACAACGAACCGCGCGCCATTTCCTTGGGTTATCAGGTGCACCGCTACAAGCTGATCGCCTTCGTCATCTCGGCCGGTCTGTCGGGCATGGCGGGTTCGGTGAAAAGCCTGGTGTTCCAGCTGGCGTCCTTGACCGACGTGCACTGGCACGCCTCGGGCGAGGTGGTGCTGATGACCCTGCTGGGTGGCGTCGGCACCATTTTCGGCCCCACCGCCGGCGCTTATCTGGTGGTGACCATTCAGAACTATTTCGCCACTTTGGGGTCGTGGGTGACCATCATCCAAGGCGTCATCTTCGTCGTCTGCGTGCTTGCCTTCCGTGCCGGCATCATCGGCGTGTTGCGTCCGTTCCTGAAGAAGCGCGGCATCGAGGCCTAAGGAGAGTTTCATGTACAAGGACATCCTGGTTCACCTGGACGGCGGCCATCGCGATGCCATCCGCATCAAGGCGGCGGGCGAACTGGCCCAGCGCTTCGGCGGCCGTCTGACCGGCCTGTTCGCTCGGGCCGAAAATCAGGGTCTGGCGGTCATCGCCCGTCGCGGCTCGGAAGCCTTCGAGGCGGCCGCGGCGGAATCGGAACGCCAGTTCACCGAAACCGTCAAGGATCTGGGCATCGCCACCCGCTGGTGGCGTCTGGCCCATGGCGAGCAAAGCCACGTCCTGGCCGAAACCGCCATTGCCGCGCGTTTCCATGATCTGGTCATCGTCGGCCAACATCATGCCGACAAGGACGCCCCCGAGGACCTGATCGAGCAATTGGTGCTGCAATCGGGTCGTCCGGTGCTGATCCTGCCGGCGGTGGACACCTATCCCACCATCGGCACCAACGTCATGGTGGCGTGGAACGGCGGCCGCGAGGCCAGCCGTGCCCTGCACGATTCCATGCCGTTGCTGGAAGCGGCGGGCACGGTGGAAATCGTCTCGGTCCGCGCCCAGCAACGCGCCCCCGACGCGGTGCTGCCGCCCTTGAACATCGTCGAACATCTGGCCCAGCACGGCGCCAAGGTGACCCGCGAAGTGCTGGCCGGCGAAGACATCGGCGTCATGGATTTGCTGTTGTCGCGCACCTTCGATCAGGGCTGCGACCTGTTGGTCATGGGTGGCCATGGCGGCTATCACCTGCCCTTCTTCAAGGGGGCCGGCACCCGGCACATCCTGAAGCACATGACCCTGCCGGTGCTGATGAGTCATTAATTCCTAAGGGCGCGCGGCCGCCCCGCCAACCCCGCGCGCCCTTAGTCGTTTTTTCCTTCGCCCATGTGGCCGCCCCGCCAGCCCCACATGCGCAAAGTCGTTTAAACCCCGCATCCGAAAGGATGCGGGGCTTTTCGTTTCAGCCTTTGTTGCGCGCTTCCACCACCATCGAGGTGACGAATTGCTGCACCGGCTGATCCGTCGCGTCCAGGGTCAGCACCTTGACCTTGACGATGCCGTAACCCGGCTTCGAGCGCATGGGACGCGATTCCAGCACTTCGGACACCAAGTGCAACACATCTTCGGGACGTACCGGACGGAACCAGCGCAACTCGTCGATGCCGGCGCCGATGAAACCGTTGGCCGGCTGCAATTCACCGGTGACAAAAAGTCGCATGGTAATGCAGGCGGTTTGCCAACCGCTGGCGGCCAAACCTTGGAAAAAGGTGTCCTTGGCGGCAACTTCATCAAGATGGAAAATCTGCGGATCCCAAAGAGCAGCAAATTCCTTGATAGAATCTGCACTTAAGGAAAACTCATCCGAGCCGTATTTCTGACCTTCGCAAATATCCTCAAGATACAATTTTGACATAATTCTGCCTCGAAGCTTATGTTCTCTTTTATGTAATTTGTCCGTACACAAAGGTCAATCTTGCTGGCCTAGCGCCCCTCCTTTGGGAGGAATAAGGAATTCCACATGGATGCGCACAGCAATTGAGGGTAGCATGCTGTTCGAAAAGCCTTCGCAAATTGGGGGAACAATGCGTCGTTTGGCTTCCATGACTGTTTTTTTCACCCTTGTCGGGTCGTCGGTGTGGGCTCAGGGCTCGTTGCTGGACGTGGGCAAGGCGGTGTTACAGCAACAGATGGGGGGCGGCGCGCAGACAGGCTCG
The DNA here is from genome assembly GCA_002435715.1 of Rhodospirillaceae bacterium UBA6219. Taxonomy (GTDB): domain Bacteria; phylum Pseudomonadota; class Alphaproteobacteria; order Rhodospirillales; family Magnetospirillaceae; genus Magnetospirillum. The sequence goes on along the minus strand of DISD01000096.1, from coordinate 190,895 downwards.
GCGTCTGGCGGCCTGGGGTCGTCCCTGGGATCGTCCCTGTCGGTTTCCGACATCGCCGCCGGCCTGAAGGAAGCCTTGAAGACCGGCACCGGCAAGGTCACCGCCCAATTGGGGGCCAAGGACGGCTTCAACGCCGATCCCCTGGCCCATATCCCGCTGCCGCAATCGCTGCAGAAAGTGCAGACCGGGTTGAAGATGATCGGCATGTCGGGCCTGACCGACGATCTGGAACTGCGGCTGAACCGTGCCGCCGAAGCCGCCACTCCCAAGGCCAAGCAGATTTTCTGGAGCGCCCTGGAAAAGATGACGTTGGACGACGCGCGGGCCATCCTGAACGGACCGCAAGACGCCGCCACCCAATATTTCCAACGCACCATGACCCCGGATCTGCGCAGCGCCATGCGTCCCATCGTGGACCAAAGCGTCGCCCAGGCCGGAGCGGTCAAAAGCCTGGATCAGGTCACCGCCAGCGCCAAGTCGTTGGCCCCGGGCCTGGACGGCAAGGCCATGCTGACCGACCATGTTCTCGATTACGCGCTCTCGGGCATGTTCTCGTATCTGGCCAAGGAAGAGGCGGACATCCGCCAAAACCCGGCCAAGCGGACCAGCGACATCCTGCGCAAGGTGTTCTCCAACTGATTTGGGGCAAGGAATGAAAAAGCTTCTGGTTGCTGTTGCCATCGTCCTGGTGCTGCTGGTCGGCGCCGTGGTGGCACTGCCTTCGTTGGTTCCCGCCGACAAGATCAAGGACGAAGTGGTGGCCCAGGTGAAGGCCGCGACCGGCCGCGACCTGACCATCGCCGGCAAGGTTTCGGTGTCGGCCTTCCCCAGCCTGGGGGTCGAGGTCAACAACGTGGCGCTGTCCAATCCGGCGGGTTTTTCCACCAAGGACCTGGTGCGCCTGGGCGCGCTCGACGTCAAGCTGAAGCTGATGCCCTTGCTGTCGGGCCGGGTCGAGGTGGATTCCTTCGTCCTGGTCGATCCCGTCGTCACCTTGGAAGTGGACCGCAAGGGCAAGGCCAATTGGGTGTTCGACAGCCCCGCCGCCAAGCCGGCGGCCAAGGCCGAGACCGGCGGCAAGGACAAGGACAAGGGCGCGGACTCGACCGGCGGCAGTGCCGGTTTGGGCGACATCGTGTTGGGCGACGTGCGGATCCAGAACGGCAAGCTCAGCTATATCGACGGCCCCGGCGGCACCCGCGAGGACGTGGACGCCATCAATCTGGCGGTGACCCTGAAAAGCCTGGACGACCCGCTGAGCGTCAAGGGTGCCCTGACCTGGCGGGCCAAGACCATCGATCTGGGGGTGAACGTGGCCAAGCCGCGCGCCCTGATCGACGGCAAGTCCAGCAATGCCGACATCATGGTCAATTCCGAAACCGTGAAGCTGAGCTTCAAGGGTGACGCCAGCGGCGGCGCCGTTCCGGGGGCCAAGGGCGCCCTGGAATTGTCGGTGCCGTCCATCCGCAATCTGGCCCAGTGGGCCACCGGCAAGCCGTTGGCCCTGGAAGGCAGCGGCCTGGGACCGTTCTCGTTGACCGGCCAATTGGCCGCCCAAGGCGCCAAGGTGGGCCTGAGCCAAGCCAATATCAGTCTGGATGCCATCAAGGCCAAGGGCGATTTCAGCGTCGATGCCGGCGGGGCCCGTCCGTCGTTGAAGGGCAAGCTGGATGTCGAAGCCTTGGACATCAACCCCTATTTGCCGCCGGAAAAGCCTGCCGGTCAGGGGGGGGCCGCCACATCGACCCCGGCCCCGACCGGCAAGGCCGCCAAATCCGATTGGTCCGACGACGCCATCGACGCGTCCGGCCTGAAGGCGGCGGATGTGGACTTCGCCCTGTCCCTGGGCTCGTTGACCGTCAAGAAGATCAAGGTGGGCAAAAGCGCCCTGCACGCAGTGCTGAACAACGGCCGCCTGACCGCCGACCTGACCGAGCTGGCGCTCTACAAGGGGGCCGGCAAGGGCCGCGTGGTGCTGGATGGCAGCCAGCCCGGCATCGGGCTTGACGCCGATTTCAACCTGAAAGGCTTGCAGGCCGAACCGTTCCTGACCGATGCCGCCGACTTCACGCGTCTGGAAGGCACCGGCAATTTCGACATTCAAGTGGCCGGGCGCGGCCGCACCGAACGTCAATTGGTGTCCAGCCTGGACGGCAAAGGCGCCGTCAGCTTCCTGAACGGCGCCATCAAGGGGATCAATCTGGCCGAGATGGTGCGCAACGTCACCACCGCCTTCACCGGCGGCGGCGGCACGCAAAAGACCGATTTCGCCGAATTGGGCGGCAGCTTCACCATCACCGACGGCATCGTCCGCAATCAGGACCTGGCCTTGAAGTCGCCGCTGTTGCGGGTCGAAGGCAAGGGCAGCGTCGAATTGCCGCCGCGCACCGTGCATTACCGCGTCGAACCCAAGGCGGTCGCCAGCCTGGAAGGCCAAGGCGGCAAGGCCGATTTGGGCGGCGTCCAGGTGCCGGTGATCGTCGAGGGACCGTGGGACAACCTCAGCTATCGCCCCGACCTGGAAGCCATGTTGAAGGGCCAGGCCGGCAAGGCCATCCAAGACGCCATCGGCGGCAAGGCCGGCGGCTTGGGCGGAATTCTGGGCGGCTCGTCGTCGTCGGGAACCGACCAGAAGAAAACCTCTCCGCTGCCCATCAATCCGGGCGGCTTGTTCGGTCGTTGATCATTGAAACCATCAAGGGAGACATCACTGATGAAAAAATTCATGACCCGCGCCATCGCCGGTGCCGCCATGTTGAGCTTGGGCGCCTGCGCTTCCAACTGGGACATCGACGGCGTCGCCGCCATGCAGAACCCCGGTGACGCCTTCACCAAGGCCCTGCAGACCCATTACATCGAACGCGCCAAGTTCGAAAAGGGCGAGTATGACTGGAACGACGTCGCCTTTTTCACCGAAAAGGCCCGCCAGGCTGGTACCGGTCTGGTCACCGCGCCCCAGCACCCGCAAGAACGTGGTCTGGCCGGCAACGCCGAGGTCAAGGCGGCTTATGACAAGCTGACCACCGCCCTGGCGACCACCGCCCCCAAGGATGCCCCCGATTCCTGCGCCCTGGCCCAGACCTGGTTCGACCATTGGATGGAACAGCTGGAAGAAGGCTTCCAGACCGACCACATCGCCCAGGCCAAGGCCGGTTTCGACAAGGCCATGCCGCTGTGCGTCGCCAAGGTGGTGGTGAAGCACACCCCGCAAAAGATGGTCCACACCTACATGGTGTTCTTCGACCTGGGTAAGGCCACTTTGTCCAAGGAAGCCAAGAACACCCTGGCCATGGTCGCCAAGGACAACGAAAGCTTCAAGCCCTCGACCATCTTCCTGGCCGGTCACACCGACACCGTCGGCAGCGCCGCCTCGAACGAGAAGCTGGCCATCAAGCGCACTGAAACCGTGGCCAAGGAACTGGCCAAGATGGGCATCACCACCAAGACTTTGGACATGAAGTCCCATGGTGAGACCATGCTGGCCGTCCCCACCAAGGACAACACCAAGGAAATGCGTAACCGCCGCGTCGAAATCCGTCTGGAAAAGATGGAATAAGCGTCAGCGCTTCAATCTTGGGAAAAGGCGGGGTTTACCCCGCCTTTTTTCATGGCCGACAGCCGTGAAGCGACGATCACCGCCAGGGCGGTGACGTTCATGGCCAAGGCATAGACGATGCTGGGCACCATCATCGCCGGGGATTGCAACAAGGTGGCGGCGACGAAAATGCCCAAGGCGCCGTTCTGCAAGCCGGTTTCCAGCACCAGGGCCAGCCTTTCCTTGCCGCCCAAGCCGCCCAACCGGGCCAGGGCCAGGGCGCCCAACATGGCCAGGACGTTCAGGACCACGGCCGGCGGCAGCACGTCGACGGCGTGGTCCATCATGGTGCGCCACTGGCTGGCGAAGGCGCCGACGACGATGAAGGCGAAAAGCGCGGTGGCCAGATGGCGCGCCAGCTTTTCCATCCGTGCCGCCACGATCGGCCAACGGGCATTGATCACCATGGCGACGATCAGCGGCAAGGTCGCCACCGCGAACACCCCCATGGTCATCTTGGCCACCGGCAGATCCATCGGCCCCGCTTGGCCGCCCACATGCATCAGCGCCAGATTGACCACCACCGGCACGCTCAGTGCCCCGGCGACGCTGGTGACGGCGGTCAACGACACCGCCAAGGCGGTGGCGCCGCCGGCCAGATGGGTCAGCAGGTTCGAGGTGATGCCCCCCGGACAGGCGGCCAGGATGACCAGACCGACGGCGAAATCCCGGGGCAGGTCGAACATTTCCACCACCGCCAGGGCCAGCACGGGCAAGACCACCATCTGCGACAAAAGCCCCAGGGCCATGGCCTTGGGGCGGGTGAACACCAGGGCGAAATCGGCGGGTTTCAGCGCCAACCCCATGGCGAACATGATGAAGGCCAGCCCCAGGGGCAGCAAAAGATCGGTGATCACAGCAACACCCCCACCCCCAGCAGCGCCGCCAAAGCCAGTTGATAACGGGCGGTGCCGGCCAACAGGGTGTTGAAAGCGGGGCCGCGCGGCGTGCTGGCGAAAGCCAGCAACAATTTCAAGGCCCAGGGGGCGACCAACAGGGTCAACCACGCACCCGGCGGCATCACCGGCAGCAGCAACAGCGGAAACGGCGTCAGCACGAAGGCGGCATAGGCCAGTTTCGACGAATCCGTCCCCAGTCGGATGGCCAGGGTCCGGCGCCCGACCAGACGGTCGTGTTCCAGATCGCGGTAATTATTGGCCATCAACACCCCGGCGGCGGGCAGGCCGATGGCGATCCCCAAGATGATGGTGCGCCAGGACAGGCTATCCGCCATCAGCCAGACGATGCCGCCCACGGCGCCGACACCGAAAAAGGCGATGACGAAAACCTCGCCCAGAGCGGTATAGGCGATGGGGCGCGGACCACCGGAATAGGCCCAGCCGGCCACCAGCGACGCCGCCCCCAAGGTCAGGATGGGCCAACCACCGACAATTCCCAGATAGACACCGCCCAAAGCCGCCAGGGCGAAACAACACAAAGCGGCGCGGCGCACCCGTTCCGGGCTGGCCCAGCCCAGGGCGGTGACCCGCGGTGGGCCTTGGCGCATGGGTTGGTCGCCGCCGCGCAAGGAATCGCCCAGATCGTTCCACAGATTGGTGCCGGCCTGGATCAACAAGGCCGCCAACAACGCCACCAGCAAGGGCAACGGGCGCACAGCGGAAAATTCGGCCCAGGCCCACGCGGCGCCGGCCATCACCGGAGCTACGGCGATGGTCAAAGTGCGCGGCCGCATGGCCAACAGCCACAATTTCCACCCCGAGGGCGGTTCATCGGTCATGCTGGACGGAGGGGGCGGCTCGACCCGCGGCGACGTGCCCTTGGGCGGGCCGGATTCCACTCTCATGCCTTGGTTCCCCGATGCAGGCAGGCGATGCCGCCAGAGTAGTTCCGCCACCCCACCTCGGTAAACCCGGCATCGCACATGGCGTCGGCCAATTTGGCTTGGGTGGGGAAGGCACGGATGGATTCGATCAGATAATCATAGGCGGCAGGTTCCCCGGCCACCCAAGCCCCCAGACGCGGGATCACCGTATAGGACCAGGCATCGTAGAAGGGGGCGATCAACGGCCAGGGACGGGAAAATTCCAGACAGAAAAATCGCCCGCCTGGACGCAGGACCCGATGAATTTCGGCCAGGGCCGCATGCAGGGCGGTGACATTGCGCAGACCGAAGGAAATGGTCAACGCGTCCACGGAATTTCCTTCGAACGGCATGGTCTCGGCGCTTCCGGCGACGAAATCCACACTTTCGGGGCAACGCCCCCGCCCCACCGCCATCATCGCCGGACTGGGATCGCAGACCACCACCCGGGCGCCGCTTTTCGCCATCAGTCGAGCGACATCGCCGGTGCCGCCGGCCAAATCCACCACATGTTCACCGCGCTGGGCGTTGACGGCACGGGCCAGGCCGCGCTTCCACAAGCGGTGGATGCCCATGGACATGATGTCGTTCATCAGGTCGTAACGCCCGGCCACCGCCTGGAACAACGTGCGGATCCGCTTTTCGCGTTCGTCCGTGGTGACACGTTCGGTGCCGAATTGCCCGGACAGCGGATCGGTCACGGAAGGTCGCCCCGACGGAACAGGCGATAGCCCCAGGTGGCGGCGCCGGTGCCCAAAACCAACGGCCAAGCCAGGGCGAAGGCCAGGTAACCGCGTGGTCCCAATTCGTCCAAGATCACGTAAGCGGCCGGCCCCAGCACCACCATCTGCGGATCGAACAGCAAGATGGCGGCGGTGCGGAAGGATTGCAGCGGATTGGCCAAAGCGATGGCGACGATGGCTTCGAGGGGCAATTGTTCGCGCACCATGATGCCCAGCAAGATCAAATCCAGGAACAGCAGCAACACCAGCCACAGCAGGAAGGCGCCGGTCTGGGCGACGTCGGGCGACCGCGCCGCCGACGAAATCAACATGCCGAAGCCCAGGAAAGACCAAGACAGCGACACCAAAAGCGCGGTGTAGACCATGAACAGGTCCCAGGGCACACCGATTTCGCTGTATTCCGACCACAGTGCGGCACCGCCCATGGCCAGGAACACCGGCAGGAACACCACGGTGAAGCGCCCCACCATCTTGCCCCAATACCACGCCGCCAGGCCGACGGGCAGCGACAGCATGTATTCGAACACCCCAGCCTCGCGGTCGCCGGCCACCGAACGCACGGTGGTGATCAAGACGAAGATGGGCAAAATGGCGACGCAAAGCTGGATATAGGTGACCAACAAACGCGACAGGCCGGTAAAGCCCAAAATGCGCGATTCGGTCAGGCCAAAGACGAACAGCAGCACGACGATGCCGCCGAACACCATGGAATAGAACATAAACCACCGCGCCCTGAGCGATTCGGTGATATCCAGACGGGCGGCACGCAGGAAGGCACGCATGGCTCAGCTCTCCTCGCTCTTGACCACGCATTCACTGGGCGCACCGCGTCCCTGGATGGTCTTGGTCCAAGCGACGTAATCCAGGGCGCCGGGGCGTTGATCGGGCACGGCACCGAAATTGTGGGCCATGGGCGACTTGCGCCCTTCCAGATACCAGGACGCCTTGGCGTCGATCCAACCGCCCCCCTTTCCCGAACCGGCGTCGGAATCGCCCACCCAGAATTCGGTGGCCGGGTCGTCACGGAAGGATTGCTTGGCCAGCCACAGCACCGCGTCGCCGATATCGTCGAACTTCCACACCTTGCGCTTTTCCCCACCCCTGATCTGGGCGGCGAAGCGCGGGTCGTCGACGATCATGCCGCAATAGGCGCAGTTTTCCTTGCCCCAACGCACTTCGACCGGGCCGGTCCCCTTGTCCGAGCACCCGCCCAGCGAAACGGCGGCAGCCAATCCGGGCAGCAGCCCCAGAACCTGGCGACGGTTCATGCCACACATGGCTCGGCCTCCTTCAGTTCCAATCCGGCGACCAGGCCGGTATAGCGCGACAACATACCCAAAAAGCGCAGGCGGTCGGGGCCGTTGACCCAGCCGCTCCATTCCACCCCCGATCCGCTGAACCCCCATTCGCCCAAGGCGCGGGCAAAGGCGGCATCGGCACGGTTCATGGTCAGGCGGCACAACAACCGGCTGGCCATGTCCACCTGATCGGCGACGCGGTCGTCCAGCGCCACCTTGCCCATGTCCATTTCGATGACGCGGTTGACCAGCGACGCCACTTCGTCCAGGCGGTGGCTGGTGATCAGCATGATGCCGTCGTCGCGACGATCGGCCAGCAGACGGAAGAAAACGTGACGGGCTTCCGGGTCCAGATTGGCCGCCGGTTCGTCCATGATCAGGATGTCGCTGGGGCGGCCCAGGGCGATGCCGATCAAGGTCTTCTGCTTCATGCCGCCCGACAGCTTGACGAAGGGCAGCTTGCGGATACGGCCGTATTCCAGGCCCAAGGATTCGATGACCCGCACCATGTCCTGGGGATCGGAGCGGCAGACCGAGGCGGCAAAGCCCAGCAATTCCCCCACCGGCATCTTCAAAGGCGGCGGGATTTGCGGCACGAAGCCCATGCGGGCCAGCACCTGGGCACGGTTGGTGCGGGGTTCCAGACCGTCCACCAACACTTTGCCGTCATAGGTGTATTCACCCAACAGGCAGCGGATCAGCGTGGTCTTGCCGGCGCCGTTGGACCCCACCAGGGCGATGCGGTCACCCTTGGCCAGATCCAGGCTGACATTGTCCAGCACCCGGGCCCGTTTGAAGGTTTTCGAGACGGTGACGAAGGAAATCATCGGGCGGGCGCCCTCCCCTACAGCAGCTTGTCGAGACCCTTGACCTCGAATTTCAGCGAACCGGTGGGGCAGACGTCGACGCACAGACCGCACCGGGTACAATCGGCGCCGATGCCTTGGTGCATCCGCGTCGCGAAACCCTTTTTGGTCACGTCCAGCACATGGGGTACCAGACAGACCTTGCGGCACTCGCCTTCATGGTGGCAATCCTCGGGCGTATAGGCGACCCGAAGCGGACTGACCGCGCCGACCACGGCATAGGTAATGCCGATGGGGCACATGTAGCGGCACCACAACCGCCTTGAGTAGAACACTTCCAAGACCAGCAGGAACACGACGATGGTCAAGGCGAGGCTGGGTCCATAGATCATGGCGCGCGACACGATGCCGGTGGGCGAAATGGTTTCGAACACCGTGTAGCCACTGGCCAGGGCCGAGATGGCGAAGATCACATACAACACCACGCGGGTGCGGCGGTGCAGTTGGTGATCCTTGACCAGCTTCTTGGCTGCCAGTTTCAGATGCAGCATTTCCGCCAATTCGGCCAGCAAATGATAGGGGCAGACCCAAGAACAGAACGACCGGCCACCCAACAGCCACCACATGAACAGCACCGTGCTGGTGCCGATGACCAGGTTGATCAGGATGGTCTTGAAGGCCAGCGTCACTTGCAGCGCCGAATTCAGATCGGCGAAGTGGAAACCGATGACGCGTGACGCGGTCAGCGCCCCTTCGACCAACTGGACGTCGAAGTGATACGACACCACGAACAACAAATTGACCACCAGCAGGGTCAACCAACGGCGGTTACGCCAGGTGTGGACCTTGTGGGCTTCATGGGTCTGGCGGTTGATTTCGGCGCGTTCCTCGGGCGTCAGCTTGCTGGCCCGCTTGGATTCGTGCAGGGCCTGGGCCTCGGGGGTGAATTCCTCGGGGCGCGGCTTGGTCGGCTCGCGGCCCAGCATGATGGCCAGCGATTGGATCAGGCTCATGACCGCCTCCATTCGGCGCGGGATTCGATGACGATGGATGCCGGCTCGGTGGGACAGATCATCTCGCACATGCCGCAGCCGACACAGTTCTGACGGATTTCCGGGGTACGGCGCTTATCGGTGGGATCGGTGCTGAGCGGCACCAGGGCGATGGCGCCCTCGATGGGGCATTCGCGCACGCACAGATCACACAATTCCAGGTCATAGGGATGGTCGGCCACCAAGATGGGCTTCCAGCGGTCCACCGCCTCGTAACGGTGCAGCCCCAGGTAACCGGCGCCCCTCGCCGCCCCCTTGAAGCCCAGACCCTGGCGGGCCAGACAGGTGTCGGGCTTGTCCAGGCGGGCCACGCCCATGCGCACCTCTTCCTTCTTGGACAATTCGTGGGTCAGCGCCCCGGTGGGACAGGCCAGGATGCATTGCACCGCGTCGCAGGAAAAATCGCAGGCCTGGTCGCGGGCGGCGATATGCGGGGCGCCCATGCCGAAACCGTCACCGATATCGGCCAGGATGATGGCCTCGACCGGACAGACCTGGACGCATTGGCCGCATTTGATACAGGCCGCCAGGAATTCGTCCTCGGCGATGGCACCGGGCGGGCGCAGGCGCAAATCATGGGCGCGCGCCATGGGCAGCCAACCGGCCAGCGCACCGCCCACCGCAACACCGCCCAGCAGGATGGAGCGCAGGAACTTGCGCCGCGCTTCCTGCTGCACATGGGCAGGCGGCGGCGGTCTTTTGGGCGTTTGGCTCATGGCTTTTTCTCCATTTTTTGCGCCAGTCGGGGATGTTCGTCTTCCAGCATCAGCTCGGGTTCGCTGAACGGCGCCAAGCGGTCCAGGAAGTCCAGGACCTCAAGCACCGGCGCCCCCTTGAAGAAGCGGGTGTTGGGGACATCCATCCACACCCGGCCGGCATAGTTCAGCACCCGATGGGGGGTGTCGCCGACCCCGTCGCCGTCGCGGTCGAAGCCTTCGTAACTGTCCCAGGCATTGCCGTCCCACAGGTTCTTCTTGGCCGAACCGCCACCGAACACCGCCACCTCGGTCATGTTGGACGTCAAGGTATTGGAACGGAACTCGTTGCCGTGCCAGTCGTTCAGGAACGAAATGGCGATGTCGTTAAAGGCGATGCGGTTGCCGGTGATGATGTTGGTGGTGTCGGGCTGGAACGGCGAGACGTCCAGGAAGATGCCGTTGGCGCAATAGATGATTTCGTTGTTCTCGATGGTGATGGCACTGGCTTCCTTCATGGAAATGCAGGTTCCCGTCGCCCCCACCGCATGCGAGATGACATTGCCGCGAATGGTGTCGCCACTGTCATACATGGCGGAAATGCCCACCGAATTGTTGGTGAAGACGTTGTTTTCCACCAGATTGTCGGCGGCGAACATGAAATGCATGCCATAGCGGCCGCCGCTGGCGTGGTTGCCGCGCACATGGTTGCGCTTGGAATACCACAGCACGAAATCGCGGCTGTCCTTGACCACGTTTTCTTCGATGCTGTTGTCGTCGGAATACCACAGCCGGATGGAATCGCCGCGCAATCCCAGTTCCAATGGCTTCGAGGTGATGTGGTTGCGCCTGACGATGTTGAAATAGGATTGCTGCAGGTCGATGCCGAACAACGCGTCGTCTATACGATTGTCCTTCACCACGTTGTTGTTACCGCGGATCTGAACCCCGGAATCCTCGGAATTGTGGTCCGACCCGGTACCGGTCAGATGAAAGCCTTTGACAGTGGCGTTATTGGCTCGGATCACCAAGACCGTGCCGGTCCCCCCGGCATCGATGGTCACTTGGCCGCCGCCATCCAAGGTGATGGCCTTGTCCACCAAGACGTGGCCCACATAATGCCCCGGCGGCACCACCACATTGCCGCCTTGCGGGGCGGCGTCGATCAAGGCCTGGATGATGTCGGCCTTTTGAGCGGCGGGTTGCGGCGTGGGACCGGCTGCCGCCATGCCCATGACCGCCAGGGTCACGGACAAGGCGGCACCGGCGACGAACGCCCGGCGGCGCCAGGAGGAGGAACGGGCCGCCTGAAACGCGTTCGTCAACATGGCCCCCCCTAGCGCAAGGACTTGCGCCGCAACAGGGCGGCCAGGACCAGGATCAGCGCCGCCGCCAGCAGCAGGCCGAAACCGTAATGGGGATAGGAATAGGTCGAGAACTGGGCCACCTTGCCCTGACCGAAGACGGTGGGCATGAAAGGCTTGACGGTGAACGCCCCCCAGGGATGCAGGCTGTGGCCGAACCACCACAGCCAGGCCGAGTAATCGACGACGAAGGCCACCGGGATGACGATGCCGGCGGACGGCAGAATCCACCAGAACGGCCCCTTATAGAACATGAAGGCCAACAGCATCAGCCCGGCCAGGCCGAACAGATAAGGAGCAGCGGCGATTTCCAGGGTGGCGCCCTTCTCGATGGGCTCCATGCCGATGAAATGGTTGATCACGTTCATTTCATGGACGCAATCCAGCGCCTCGTCCTCGTAGACGTCTTCAGTCTCGGGGCGGGCCTTGCAGCCGTTGAACACGCCGTTGACATGGAAATGAATGCGCACGCCGTCGGGAAAAGTGTGTTCGGGATAATTGGGCGCCTTCAATGACACCCACCAGATGGGCGAGAAGTAAGCACCACCGATCAACAATCCGGCGATAATGGTCAACGCTCGGAACGCAAGCGTCAGCTTGCCCTTGTCTTGGGTCTGCATGGCTTCCTCTTAACTTTGGGGAAGGGAGCGGACGCCCCCTTCCCGGTACGGGCAGCGTGGCTTACTGGAAGTCGGGGTTTTCCCAGCCCTTGGGACCGATCTTGTCGGCCGGCGGCTTGATGCGAGAGACGTAATCCAGCACCGCGCTGGTGTCCTTGTCGGTGAAGCCCTGGATCTGCTTGACCATGTCCGGATTGGCGTTGCGGCGCTTGCCTTCCTTGATCCACTGATACTGGCGCATCAGGTAGTTGTAGTGCTGGCCTTCCAGGCGCGGATAATACTTTTCGTTGTCGCCTTCGCCGTGCTGGCCGTGGCAGCGCACGCAATTATCCTGGTACAGCTTCTTGCCGTGTTCCAGATCGGTGCCCGGACCGACGCCCGGTTCCGGATTCATCTTCAGCTTCTGGATATAGGCGGCGACGTCGGCGATGGATTGCGGACCACCGATCTGGTCGGGCAGCGCGAAGGGATACATGGTCGGGTTGTCGCGGTTCAGCGCCCGGATGTCGGCCAGCTGCTTGATGATGACCTTGGGGTGCTGACCGGCCAATTGCGGGAAGGTGCCGTCGGTCTGGCCCCAACCTTCCGGCAGGTGGCAGGCCGCGCACACTTCGTAAACGTCACGGCCGTTCTTCAGGTCGGGCTTCAGGTGCTCGGCCTCGTCCTTTTCACCGCCATTGGCGTTCCATTGGTAATCCTTGTCGCCCAGCAGCTTGCCCTGGGCCGGCTTGTCCTTGGGCCCGGCGATCGCTGCGGTGCTCAAAGCGGCGGTGGCTACCAACGCCACGGCCATCGCCTTGAAAATGGTCTTCATGTCGCGCTCTCCAACAAATGTTCTTTAGATAAAACTTATACCCAGGCCCCCCGGCCTTACTTGACGTTGGCTAAGAAATCGGCGATCTGCGCCAGTTCCTCGTCCGTCACCAGATGCATCACCGGCTGCATGGAATTGGTCAGGCCATGGTTGCGGGTGCTGGTCTTGATGTCGGTCGCCTGACGGATCAGGTAATCCTTGTCCTGGCCGGCCAGGAACGGATAGGTCTTCATGATCGGCTTGGTGCCGTCCTTGCCGTGGCAGGCGATGCAGGTCTTGGTCATGTAAAGCTTCTTGCCCGGATGGGCGGAATCACCCTTGCCGGCGATGGGACCCAGGCTGGCCAGATAATCGGCCAGGGCCTGCATTTCCTCTTCGCTCACCTCTTCCAGGATGGGCTTCATGGTGTCGGGCGACAGGCCGTTGGCCCGCTTGCCCGCCTTGATGTCCTTCATCTGGTTGACCATGTAGGTGGCGTTCTGGCCAGCCAGTTTGGGATAGCCGGCTTCCAACGGGGTCTTGGCGTCCTCGCCATGGCAGGCGGTGCAGCCCTTGTCGGTGAACAGCGCCTTGCCGTCGGCGGCAAGGGCCGGAGTGGCGGCGATCCCCCCCAGGACCACCAGCGCCGCCAGGGCGCGGCTTTTATTGACAATCATCAATCTCTCCTTGGCGTCTTAGTCAAAGGGGGCGGATTTCTCCGCCCCCCAGACCATGCGAGTGATGTTTTGAAACTCGGGCTTACTTGACCTTCTTGGCCCCGTTCTGCTCGAGGAAGGTCTTGGCGCGCAGACCGATGTCGGCGGCCTTGACCTGATACTGGAACCACTGTTCGGCCCACAGGAAGGCGTTGTGGAAGTCGCCCTTGGCGGCGAAGTCTTCCGACTTGGCCTTGGCGCCGGCGGCGAAGTTCAACTGGTCGGTGGCGTCTTCCACCAGGGCGACCACAGGGGCGAAGTCCTTGTAGTTGACGCTGGTGATGTAGCCGACCACGCTGTCGATGACCTTTTGGGTTTCGATATTGGTCTTCACGCGGGTTTCGTAGTCAGCCTTGGCGTAGGTCACGCCTTCCTTGGCCTTGACGTCGGTCGCCTTGTAACCGGCCGGCTGCACGATCATGTAACCCTGCATTTCCAGGTGCAGAGCCGAGCAGAACTCGGTGCAGTAGTACGGATA
>DISD01000096.1:3031-176900 GCA_002435715.1 Rhodospirillaceae bacterium UBA6219 | reverse complement strand
CGGTGACTTCGTCGCCTTCGGTCACTTCGATGATTTCAGGCGTGATGTGCGAACGGATGACCGAGCCGAACACTTCCACCTTGCCGGGGCTGCGTTCGATGCGTTCCTTGCCGGCGCGGACGGCGGCGGGGTGCTTTTCCTCGGTGCGCGAATCGGTGCCGTGCGGGTAACGCACATGCGGCTTCAGCTTGTCGGCGGCGATGGCCACGGCATAGTGGGGCTCGCCCAAGGGCAGCGGCATGTCGTACAGCAACTGCATCTTGTCGTTGGACGCGTCGATCAACTGGTGGTTTTGCGGATGCAGCGGGCCGACCGGGTTGAAGCGGTCAATGGCCAACTTGTTCAGTGCCACCACGTACTTGCCGGCCGGATGGGCGGAATCACCTTCCATCGCCATCAAGTGACCGATGTTGTAGTGGATCGAGATCTTGTCGATGACCTTGCCTTCACAGAAGTCCCACTTGGCCAGCATCGAGTCCACGTACAGCGAGGTATAGGCCACGCAGGGCTTGGAATCGTACTGGGTATGAAGCGGACCAAGGCCCAGTTCCACCTGCTTGTGGATGACTTCCTTCATATCGATGATCGGAATGCCGTACTCATCCTTGCTGGTGAACTTGCCGGCCTTGATGGCGGCCATGATCTTGTCGAAGGAATAAACGGTGACGTGGCTGTCCAGCTTGCCCGACACGGTCAGCAGCTTGCCGTCGGGCGTGACGTCGACGCCGTGCGGCGACTTCGGTTCCGGGATCAGGAACAGCATGCCTTCCTTGACGGCAGTCGCCATTTCGATCACGGCGTGGCCGTTGACCTTCTTGAACTTGCCGGCCTTGAACAGTTCCTCGCCCTTCTTCCAGTTGACCACGTGCAGGAAGTCGGTGTCCTTGGCCGAGCAGCCGGCTTCGAACGGCGGACGGCCGCTTTCGATGCCACCCACATAGCGTTCGGAGCAGAACGAGTTGGTGAACGACCAGCCATCCGACGGGCCCTTGCCGAAATCGGACAGATCCTGGCTATAGGGCGGCAGTTCCACCGAGAACGAGTTTTCCGGCTCGATGCGGCCCTTTTCGCGGTTGAACTTCCAATAGGTCACCGCGCCGCGATACTTGTCGTTGAACTGTTCCAGCGGCACGAACTCGCCACCCAGGGGGGCGGCGTATTGCGAGGCTTCGATGATGTAGTCGGTGTTGGGCGACACGAAGGCGCCACCATGTTCCGACTGCAGGATCGGATTCTTGACGATCTGCTTGGTCTCGAAATCCTTGAGGTCGATGACCGCCAGACGGGGCGTGTTCTTGTCGTTGATGAACACGTACTGGCCGTCGTAATCGCCATTGGTTTCCGACAGCGCCGGGTGGTGGGTGTCGCCGAACTTGACTTCACGGCCATCCACCGAGGAACCCTCGGCCAGAATCTTCTTGGATTCGTCGTCATAGCCATAGCCCTGCCAGGGCTCGGGGGTGAAGACGCCGATATACTTCAGGATGCGCATGGACGGGATGCCGTACACGATCACCTGGCCGCTTTGGCCACCCGACGAGAAGACGACGAATTCGTCACGCTTGCCGGTGGGCGTGTAGGTCTTGGCGGCCGCCAGAACGTCCTTTTCGTTCAGACCGCGGCGCTTCATCACATCCTGCAGGGATTCGGCGGCAAAGGCTTGGCTGATGCTCAGCACGCCAAAGGACACCGTGGCGAGCAGGCTCGCCATCTTCAAGCTACGTTTCATTTTTCCCCACCTTTTTCTGTTAAAAGGGGACAGAGCTACCCAAACACTTCGCCGCCAAACATGCGCGCCCCGGGCCTGACCAGCCGTGACCTTGGTCAAGTCGTGGGGGATCGCTTTCTGTTTCACTGTCGGGCAACGCAAAGCACCACAAGGAGATGTGCGATGAAGTTGCGTGTTTTGGCCTTGGTGGCGGGCTTGGCGCTATTGTCCCCCGCCCCGCTTGGTGCTTCCGAGTTCTCGGGCCGCTTCTTGCTGGAAACCCATGACGGCCAGCGGGTCAACGACGAAAGCTTCCAGGGCAAGGTGCGGCTGATGGCCTTCGGCTACACCTATTGTCCCGACGTCTGCCCCACGGCGCTTTCCACCATGGCCGGCGCCCTGGACCTGTTGGGACCCAAGGCCGACCAGGTGGTGCCGCTTTTCGTCACCGTCGATCCCAAGCGCGACACCAAGGCGCAGTTGAAGGATTACATGTCGGCCTTCGGCCCGCGCTTCATCGGCCTGACCGGAAGCCAGCAGATGATCGACGCGGCGGCCAAATCCTTCCGCGTGCGCTATGAAATCCACCAGCCCACCACCAAGGATTCCGACCATTATCTGGTCGACCATTCGGCCGGCATCTACATCATGGACCGCCAGGGGCGTTTGGTGGTGAAAATGGGACATCTGGCCACCGCCGACGAATTGGCCGACCGTGTCCGCCAGGTGATGGACGGAGAATAAGCATGCGCATGGACCGCCGGACCTTGCTGATCGGGGGCTTGGCCTTGGCCGCCATCCCCGCCCATGCCGCCAAGGTGGCGCAGGGATTGTTCCCGACCCAGCCCCCCCGACCATTGCCTAACATCGACATCCGCGACAACCAGGGACAGGCCGCGGGGGTGGCCACCTGGAAGGGAAAGCCGACCCTGGTCAATCTGTGGGCCAGTTGGTGCCTGCCCTGCGTCGCCGAATTACCGGCACTGGACCGTCTGAAACCGATGATCGAACCCGAAGGCCTGCGCGTCGTCGCTT
Organism: Rhodospirillaceae bacterium UBA6219; assembly: GCA_002435715.1. Classification (GTDB taxonomy): domain Bacteria; phylum Pseudomonadota; class Alphaproteobacteria; order Rhodospirillales; family Magnetospirillaceae; genus Magnetospirillum. The sequence continues at coordinate 174,157 of DISD01000096.1, read as the reverse complement.
TGTGCCTGGACCGTTCTGGCGCGGTGGGGGCGGTCAACACCTATGCCCGGCTGGGCATCAGGAATTTGGACGTGCACGTGGATCACCAACGCCAAGCCGGCGAGGCGTTCGGCGCCGCGGTGTTGCCGACGACGCTGTTGTTGGACGACCAGGCCCGCGAAGTGGCGCGTTTCGTCGGCGGCGCCGCCTGGGACGGGCAGCAAGCCGTGGCCTTGCTGCGGGCGCTGATCGCCGGCAAGCCGATCACCCCGGACCTGGCCCCGCCCTTGGTGCGGCCGACCAGCAATCCGTGAAAAGCCGCCGGACGGTGGTGAGACCGCCCGGCATCCCCCCGATCAGTGCTTCATGTTGGCCGGCATCTGTTCCATGTGCTGCATGTGCTGGCTGTGGTCCATGTTGGTCGGCGCGGTCATGGCGCCGACCCCCAGAACCGGCATGGTGATCTTCAGATCGCCGCCCTTTTCAAACTTCAAGGTGACGGCCACCTTGTCGCCTTCCTTCAGCGGGCCCTTCAGGTCGATGAACATGATGTGGTCGCCGCCCGGCTTCAGTTCGGCGGCGCCACCGGCCGGCACGGCGATGGATTCGACCTGACGCATGCGCATGATCTCGCCGTCCTTGATGTGGGTGTGCAGCTCGACACTCTTGGAAATGTCGGCGCTGGCCGCCACCAGCTTGTCGTCTTGCTTGCCGGAATTCTTGATGGTGACGAAACCGGCACCGGTCGGCATCTTGGGAGCGGCGCGGATGAAGGCGCCGCTGACTTCCAGATCGGCGGCCAAGGCGGGGAAAGCGAAAGCGATGGCAGCGGCGGCCAGCAGCAACTTCTTCATAATACGATCCTTCTGACGATGAATGACAAGCGAGCCGACAAGACCTGCCGGATCACGGAAAATCGGTGTTTGGGAATGTGAAGGGGGGAAAGCCTAGGCCGAAGGCGGCGCGCGCGCCTGGGCCGGGCGGAAGCTTGCACCGCCGACGAACGATTGGGCGCGAACGGCCGCTGCAGCCCGGACCGCGCTCTCGGTGGGGAGAGTGAAGTGCTGGGGCGGTACGGCGCCGTGGGCCAGTTGCGCCGCCTGACAGATCAGGCAGCAACCCTCGTCGGTGTCGGAAGCTTGCTCGCCGGGCGGCAGAACCCATTGGGTGCCGCCCTTGACATGGCAGATATAGACGCCCAAGGCCCCGGTCACACCGATCCGCGAACCGGTTTCGGTGACCAGCGCCAGGCCGGGCGTGGTGGCGGTGAACATGAAACCCAGCAAGGCCAGCAGAACGGTCAGGTCGCGGAGCCAACCGCCCTTTCTGAACATTCCCAAGATCTGGTTGCGCCAGGGTTTCAATTCATACTCCTTCACCCTTTCAGACTAGCCGCGACCCGATGAAATGGATTTGACCATGATCAAGTTACAGCGGCTCCAGACTGGGCGTGGCCCAGCATCACCCAGCCGCGGCGAACCATGCAAGCTTCATTTGCTTTGGCCGGTCCGCGCCATAAGATGGGGGGCCCGTCTTCAGCCCCTGGAACATCATGGCCACCACCCCCACCTTCGCCCTGCCCGCCACCTTCCTGGGCACCGCCTGCACCGATCCGGCCAGCAAGTTCCAGATCGCCGGCATTCCCTTTGACATCGGCGTCACCAACCGCGCCGGCGCCCGCCAGGGACCGGCCGCCATCCGCATAGCCAGCCGCATGCTGGTGGACGGCGACAACCCGGCCACCTGGCGCGACCCGGCCCGGGCCGGTATCGCCGATATCGGCAATTTCGCCCTGGCGCTCGGCGACATCGCCGCCAGCATGGAACTGATCGAAGCCCAGGCGGCGGCATGTTCGCATCTGATCGCGCTGGGTGGCGACCACACCATCGCCCTGCCGCTGCTGCGCGCCTTGCGCCAGAAGGTGGGGCAGCCTTTGGCCTTGGTGCATTTCGACGCCCATGTGGACACCTGGCCCGACAATTTCGGCGCCGTCATCGCCCACGGATCGGTGTTCTATCACGCCATCACCGAAGGTTTGGTCGATCCCAAGCGTATGGTGCAGATCGGCATCCGGTCGCCGGTGTCGCGCGACATCTGGCAATGGGGTGTGGACCAGGGCATCACCGTGTTGAGTGCCGAAGACGTGCATATGTCCCATCCCCAGGCGGTGGCTGACACCATCCGCCAAGTGGTGGGCGAGCTTCCGGCCTATCTGTCCTTCGACATCGACGCCCTGGACCCGGCCTTCGCGCCGGGCACCGGCACCCCGGAAGTGGGCGGTCTGGCGTCGTGGCAGGCCATGGCCATCCTGAAGCGCCTGGGCGGGTTGGACTGGCGCGGCATGGACGTGGTCGAAGTGCTGCCCGCCTGTGACGTTTCCGAGATCACCGCCTTGGCGGCGGCGACGGTGGTGTGGCACTATTTGTCAATTGTCACTTGAATGACACACTTCATGTGAGTATAAGCTGAACCCAGACGCATGACGCACGTGCACACGGCCCTTGTTTATGGGCTAGCAACGACGGACGCGTCCTTTTTGGCGGAGAGTCGGTCATCAGTGGGCCGGCAGCCCCTTAAGGGAGGTGGACATGGTTGTTCCGGCCTGCGGAATGCCTCGGTTTCCTAAACGCAACTCCAGTATGTGACGGCAATGCCGGGGCGCAGGGCGTCTCGATGTGCATTGCCGTAACGTGCCGCCGCCCCCACGTTGGAATCATCGTCATTCCGACGTGAGAAGCCATTTTCCCGCCTTGTCGCGTGGAGGATTGCGTTATGACCCATATCCGTTCCCAATTCCTGGCGCCCCGCGCCCGTCCCCACTTGCAATCCCGCCGCATCCGTCTGGTGGACGAGGTGGTGGAAAGCCGTCGCCCCGATCTGCCGCTGTTCTGCCTGCGGCCGCAGGCTTTGCATGATTCGGCCCGTGCCTTCGTCACCGGCTTTCCCGGTACCGCGCTTTACGCGGTCAAGTGCAACCCCGATCCGGCGGTTTTGCGCGGTTTGTGGGATGGCGGCATCCGCCATTTCGACTGCGCCTCGGCCGGTGAAGTGGAACTGGTGCGCCGCACCCTGCCCCGCGCCCAGATCCATTTCATGCATCCCATCAAGGCCCGTTCCGCTATTCGCGAAGCCTGGGAACGCCACCATGTGCGCGATTTCGTCATCGACAGCGCCGCCGAACTGGGCAAGGTGATGGAAGAAACCCGCCACCGCCCAGGCGCCTTGGGCATCGTCGTGCGTCTGGCCCTGCCCAAGGGCGGCGCCCGCTATGATTTGTCGGGCAAGTTCGGCGCGCCGCACGACGAAGCGGTGTCGTTGCTGCGCATGGCATCCGCCGTGGCCGCCCGCATCGGCATCAGCTTCCATGTGGGCAGCCAATGCTGCGATCCGGCAGCTTGGACCCGTGCCTTGGACATCGCCGGCCGCGTACTGGCCGATTACGGCCGTCCGGTGGACATCGTCGATGTCGGCGGCGGCTTTCCGGTCAGCTATCCCGACGTCACGCCCCCGCCCTTGGGCGATTTCTTCGCCGCCATCGCAGACGGCTTCGCCCGCCTGAACCTGCCCGCCACCACCCAATTGTGGTGCGAGCCGGGCCGCGCCCTGGTGGCCGGCGCCCAATCCCTGGTGGTGCGCGTCGAAGGTCGTCGCGGCGACCATCTGTTCATCAATGACGGCATCTATGGCGGTCTGTCGGATGCGGGCGTGCCCGCCTTCCGCTTTCCCTGCCGGCTGATCCGTGCCGGCGGCGCCTCAAGCGCGCCCTTGGTACCCTTCGCCTTTTTCGGCCCGACCTGCGATTCAGCCGATCGCATGGAAGGCCCGTTCCTGTTGCCAGCCGATTCCCGCGAGGGCGACTGGATCGAAATCGGACAGCTGGGCGCCTATGGCGCGTGCCTGCGCACCGGGTTCAACGGCTTCGACCGCGTCTTGTCGGTGGAAGTGGACGACCTGCCCATGCTGTTCACCCCTGGTCTGACGCATTTCGCCCAGGCCGCTTGAACCCGCAGCCGCCCGTGGGAGCCGGGCGGCATCGCGACCCACTGAACGGGGAGGTATTTTGTTATGAGCAACCTTGTTTCTTTTGGCGGCAACGTCGTCATCATCGGATTTGGCAGCCTGGGCCCCGGCGTCTTGCCGTTGCTGCTGCGCCACTTCAACCTTGATGCGTCGCGGGTGACCATCATCACCGCCGAGGAACGGGGACACGACGTCGCCAACAAATACGGCGTCAAGTTCGTCATCGACCCGCTGACCCCCGACAATTACCGCGACATCCTGACGCCGCTTTTGAAAAAGGGCGACTTCCTGCTGAACGTGTCGGTGGACGTGTCGTCGGTGGCCCTGGTGGAACTGGCCTGGGAACTGGGCGCCTTCTATCTGGACACCTGCATCGAGCCGTGGGCCGGCGGTTACACCGACCCCAACCTGTCGCCGTCGGAACGCTCGAACTATGCGTTGCGCGAAACCGCCATGAAGTTGAAAACGGCGGGCAAGCGTCCCACCGCCATCATGACCTGCGGCGCCAATCCCGGTCTGGTCAGCTTTTTGACCAAGAAGGCCATGTTGGACGTGGCGCGTGACACCGGTATCAACACGCCGCCCCCCACCGACCGTCGCGGTTGGTCCGAGCTGGCGGAAAAACTGGGCATCAAGACCATCCATATCGCCGAACGCGATACCCAGGTCGCCGCCAGGAAGCCCAAGCAGGTGGACGAATTCGTCAACACCTGGTCCATCGACGGCTTTGTCGGCGAAGGCTGCCAGCCGGCCGAACTGGGCTGGGGCAGCCATGAACGCCATTTCCCCGCCGACGGCCGCCGTCATCAATTCGGCAGCGATTGCGCCATCTATCTGATGCGGCCCGGCGCCTCGACCCAGGTGCGGACCTGGACCCCCAATGAAGGCCCCTTTCACGGCTATCTGATCACCCACAGCGAATCCATTTCCATCGCCGATTACTTCACGGTGAAAAGCGGCGACAAGGTACGTTACCGCCCCACCGTTCATTACGCCTATCACCCTTGTGACGACGCGGTGCTGTCCTTGCACGAAGTCGCCGGCAAGAATTGGCAACAGCAAAGCCGCCAGCGTCTGCTGATGGACGAAATCACCAGCGGCATCGACGAATTGGGCGTGCTGCTGATGGGCCACGCCAAGGGCGCTTATTGGTACGGCTCGCAATTGTCCATCGCCGAAGCCCGTGAATTGTGCCCGCACAACAACGCCACCAGCCTGCAGGTGACCGCCACCATCCTGGCCGGCATGGTGTGGGCGTTGGAAAACCCCGAACGCGGGGTGGTCGAACCCGACGAAATGGATTTCGACCGCTGCCTGGAAGTGGCCATGCCCTATCTGGGCAAGGTAGTCGGCGTCTATACTGGTTGGACGCCACTGGAAAAGCGCGGTGAACTGTTCCCGGAAGACATCGACGAAGACGATCCGTGGCAATTCAAAAACTTCCGAGTGGTGTGACCACTCAAATGTGAAGAGGGGCTGAAACAGCCCCTCTTTTCTTTTGCATATCAGGCGACCACCTTAGATACGGTCAAAGTATCCAGATAATTTTTGTTAGATTAAGGTTCTCACCTGATTGGCGACATCTTTGATCTCGGCCATTCTTCGCCTTGTTCGAGGACGGGATTTCACGAGATCAAGGTGACGACGATGTTGGTGACATGGAACGACGACTACAATCTGGGTTACCGGGTTGTCGATGACGGCCATGTCTTGGTCATCGACGCCATCAACCGGTTGAACCGTGCCACCAGCCGCGCCCATCGCGATGGCGAGGTGGCGGGGTTGCTGCCGCTGTTGGAACGTCAGCTGACCCAGCAATTCGCCGAGGAAGAAGCCTTCCTGCGGTTGCTGGGAACGCTCAACTTCTCTGAACACAAGGCCGAGCACGACCATTTCCTGTCGGTGCTCAGCCATCTGCGCCTGCTGTTCAACAGGGGCGAAGACGTGGCCAGCGCCTTGATGTTGAACCTGGTCTGTCATTTGGTGTCGCATCTGCGCGGCACCGATTGGGACGAATATGGCGGCGGCGCGAAGTATTTGGCCGCCTAGATCCGACACACAGGTTCCCGCCCCAATGTCAACACCCCTTTGGAGGCGGGAACGGGAGGGAGTCTCGGGGGGCCGGGCTCCCTCCTTCCAACAAAATAAAAAACCCGGTGCCTTGCAGCACCGGGTTTTTTATTGGTTTTGCGCGAAACGCAGCCCGTGCCGGGCCCGCTGTGTGCCGAGCACACGTCTACGACTCCAGACGCCGCGCAGAGATTTGTCCATACGGCCCGTGCCGGGCCCGCTCAGACGCCGCGCAGGCTTAAGGGGCCGAAGATCAGCCCCCAAGCCATTAGTGCAGGGACTCGTACTTGGCCTGCAGCTGTTCCGGGGTTTCCTCGGTGCCGATGACGATGCAATCGGCCGGGCACACCAGCTGGCACTGGGGCGTGTCTTCGGCGCCGACGCATTCGGTGCAGCGTTCTTCGTCAATCAGATAGATGACGTCGCCGGCGGAAATGGCGGTATTCGGGCAGACCGACACGCAAGCGTCGCAGCTGGTGCAATCTTCAGTGATCTTGAGCGACATATCTTCCTCTCCTCGTTACCCCCGTCGGCCATCCCGGTAAGCGTCAAGGCTTACCCCCTTGGGGGGACGGCAACTCTTGACCAAGCGTATAGCCATTCATCCCCCCCATTGACAACGACATTCAGCAATTTGGGAAGCATATCCGACGCATGCCATAATTGCGCCAAGGCCACTGGACAGCTAGAAAGGAAGCTAATGGGGGAAGGGAGCAGTCGTTAGCCGTGATCGCCGTCACCGGAACCATCGACACCATCGAAGCCGTTCATGATTATGTGCGCTGCATGGAAGAAGCGGCGGCCATCCGCTATGACCAGATGGCCGGCGCCGCCCAGTTGATGCACGACAAGGATTCGGCCGCCACTCTGCACTCGTTGGCGGCGGCGGCACGACGCCGGGCACGGACCTATTCCGGCAGCGGGTCGAAAGCCGACCATGCTTTGCCGCCGGCCCCGCCACTGGCGGCCGACGGATTGGAAATCGGGTCCTGGCAGGTGATGGAAATCGCCTTGGACATGGAATATTCCATGCTGACCATGATCGAAGTGTTGCTGGCCCTGGCGGAATCCCCGGAATCACAAGCCGAAGCGCAAAAACTGGCCGACCGCAAGCGCCTGCATCTGATCGAACTGGAAAGCCGGCAGAACCGCTCGCCAAAACCGCCGGGGTTTCAGGGCGACTGAAACCGGGCCAACAGCCGCGCCGCCATGGCCGCCGCCAAACCGTCCTGGGCCTGGGCCTTACGGGTCAACGCCGCTTGTATCGGCTCGCATTGCTGAACATGGGCGGCGATGGTGACTTCGGCGGCCTTGGCCAACAGCCCGGCCATGGCCTGTTGCTGGACAGCGGGTTCCTGGGCGGCCCGGCCGACCAGATCCTGCAGCCGGTTTTCCGGCAACCAGCCATCCAGCAATTGCACCACCCGATCCAGATACGCGCTGTCGGCGGTGGCGAAAAAGCACATCCACAGCATGTCCACATGCACCGGATGAGAAGGCACCAAGGCGACGAAATCGGCGCCCGCATCCTCCATGCTGGCGGCGGCGCTTTCCCCCACCAGGCTTTCCATCAACCGCGCCCGGTCGGGCAAATGGCAGTAGTTCAGGGCCTGGGCCACCATCTCGACCTTGACCGGGTCGCCGCCCCGCAAATGCTCGACCAAAGTGACGGCACAAGGCGGGTTGGCATCCAACACATGGGCCAGGAACACCGGCACCGACAGCACCGTTTCAGGGCGCCATTGCTCGCCAGCCGGCGCCCGCAGGAAGGATTCCACCGCCATGGCACCATCGGGCTGGCACCAATAGGCGACGATGACCTGTTCCAATTCTTTCATCACATCCCCTGAAACATCAGGCGTTCGACCCCCAACCCGATGCTGCCGGCAATGATCACCGCCGCCATCACCCAGGCGATTCGCCGCACCATGAGACCGCCGCACAAGCCCCCCACCAGGGCCACCTTGACCCCGGTATTGACGAAGGCGGCGATGGTGATCGAGGTGGCGGCCACCGTCAAGGCCACCTCGCGCCCGCCCATTTGCACCATGGAGAGCGCGATGGCATCGACGTCGGCCAGACCGGCCAAGGCCGACAGCAAGTACAAGCCGGCCGAACCGGCCCAGCTTTGCAGCAGGTGCGAGGCCAACATGACCACGGCCAGCAGGGCGGCGAATTTCATCGCCATGCCCAGCTCGAACGGGTTGGAAAGACTGGTGGCGCCGGGCTTGGTTTCATCCTCGCGCGCCCGCCACAGCACCCACGACCCCACTAAACCGGCCAAGGCCATGGCCCCCAAGGGAACGGCCAGACGTAATCCGATAGGTTGGTTCAGCACCAAGACGATGACCCACAGCCGCACATACATGGTGGTGTTGGCCACCACCACGCCAGCCGCCAGCACCGGCTGCATGTTGGGCGAGTTGCGCCCCATACGGGCGAAGGACACGGTCAACGCGGTGCTGGAAGCCAGACCGCCGAACACCCCGGTCAACAACGACCCGATGCGCGGCCCGGCCAGCTTGATGGCGAAATAACCCAGGAACGAAATGAAGGCCACCATCACCACCAGCAGCCACAGCTTATAAGGGTTCAGCACCTCGCCCGGACCGAAACCCTGGTTGGGCAGCACCGGCAGCAACACCACCGAAATCAGCAACAGCTTGATCACGGCGCGCAATTCCAGGGCTTCCAGCTTGCGCACCAGGGAATGCAGGGTATCCTTGGCCCCCAGGAAGGCGGTGGCGACCACGCCGCCCGCCGCCGCCGCCTGACCTTCGCCCAGAGCCGCCAAGGCGGCCAGGGCAAAGGCGGTCAATTCGGCGATTTCGGTGGTGAAGCCCACATCGGGGCGGGAACGGGCCCGCATCACATAGCCCGACACCACCATGGCGGACACCGCGATGAAGCCCCCCAGCAACGGCAATCCGCCTTGGGATTGGGCGAACCAGCCGCAAACCCCACCCAACAGGCCGATCAGGGCAAAAGTGCGGATACCGGCGGCACGATGGCCGTCGGGGTCCTCGCGCTTGTCCCAGCCCCGTTCGACCCCCATCAGCACCCCGATGGAAAGGGCCAAGGCCAGACGCTCAAACAGTTCCACATGATCCATTTCGGCCCTCGCGGCGCAATCCGGTTCCCATTGTCGCGCCATCAGGCATATTTGCAACCCCGTCCCCCATGACCATATCTGCTTCAGGTCCACCAGACGGAGGTCACGCATGAGCGAAATCGCCCACTTCCTGGCCCATGCCCTGGCCTTGGAAACCCAGGCCGGCGAACGTTATGGCGAACTGGCGCAACATATGGAGCATTGCGGCGCGGCCGAATTGGCCGCCTTGTTCGGTCGCATGTGCGACTTTTCCCGCATGCATGCCGCGGAAATCCAACGGATCGCCGACCGACACGGCCCGCTTCCCCAATTGCAAAGCTGGCAATTCGAATGGAACAGCCCAGAGCCGCCGGAAGTCGGCGACCAAGCCCTGGTCCATCCCGAGATGGGGGTCGATTCCGCCCTGGCCTTCGCCATCGCCAATGAAAGGCGAGGATGGGAATATTACAACCACATGGCGATCACCGCCGCCGACCCGGAAACCCGTCACCTGGCCCGAACCTTTGCCGGCGAAGAAGCCGAACACGTTCTGATCCTCGAACGATGGCTGTCCAATTTCAACGCAACCCCTGATAAAATTTAGATAATTTTCTTCACAGCGCGCTACCGTACCCCCGAAGCCTTTGGTATGGTGCGGCGTCACGCCCCCAGATGAAAAAACCGCCTTGGCCAGCATCAGCACAAACCGTCGTTCAGGCTTCCCGTACGGGCTGCCGCTTTGGCTTGTCGCCGCTTTGGCCTGGCTGTTGGTGACGGCCCCGGTGCGGGCCGACGTCACCACGCTTTTGTCGGACACGTTGAACGACCACAATTCGATCATGTTGCTGATCGAACCGGAATCGGGCGCCATCATCGACGCCAACGACGCCGCCGCGCTGTTTTACGGCTATCCCCAAGCCCAACTGCGGACCATGAAGATCCAAGAGATCAACACCCTGGGTCCCGACGAGGTGGGCGACGAGCGGCGCCGCGCCAAGGCCGAGAAACGCAATTACTTCATCTTCCCGCACCGCTTGGCCAATGGCGAGCTGCGCACCGTCGAGGTCTATAGCGCCCCGGTCCGCGACAAGCTGGGACGCACGCTTTTGCTGTCCATCATCCACGACATCAGCGGCAAGGCGGTGGCCGAACGGGAATTGTCGGCCTATCGCGCCCGCCTTGAGGAATTGGTGACCCGGCGCACCGCCGAGGCCTTGCAGGCGCAAAGTCGACTGCGTTTTTGGATGACCTTGGGGCTGGCGTTGCAAACGGTGCTGATCGTCGCCTTGGTCATCGCCGTCATCCGCCGCCATGCCGCAGTCAAGGAAGTCGTCCATGAAGCCATGACCCGCCGGCGCGCCGAAGAGAAACTGGCCCAGGCCAATGCCGACCTGCAGCGCTTCGCCGAAATCGCCGCCCATCATTTGCAGGAACCGACCCGACGTCTGATGGTGTTCTCGCAACGCCTGGCAAAGGCTCTGGGGCACCAAGGCGACGACAACATCGCCTTTTCCCTGTCCACCATCGAGGAACAAGCCGGCCAGTTGCACGCCTTGGTGCGCGACGTCCAGATTTATCTGGCCGCCGGCTCACCCTTGGGGCCGGTCACCACCATCGATCCCGCACGCATCATCCAATCCATTCGCGACGACCACTATCTGCGCTTCGAAAAGCTTGATACGGAAATCGACATCACGCCCCTGCCCCTGGTGTGCATGGACCAACCACGGTTGCGTTATCTGCTGACTGCGCTGTTGGAAAACTGCCTGCAACACAGTTTCGCCGACCGCCCCTTGCGCATCAGGATCAGTGCGGAAACCCGTTCCGGGCGGGTATTGTTGTCGGTTGCCGATAACGGCCCCGGCATCGCTGCCGAATATCGCACCCGCGTGCTGGAAGTGTTCGAGCATCTGAGCATGGCTGACAAGCACCGGGGAACCGGACTAGGGCTTGCGGTTGTGCGTCGGATTGTGGAAAGTTGTGACGGTCACGTCGTCATTGACGAGTCGCCCCTGGGCGGCGCCATGATCACCATCGACCTGCCTGGAGAGGTTCATTGACCAGCCCGCTTGATACCGCTTTCACCATTTTGCTGGTCGAGGATTCGCAAGTCGACGCCCACCTGACCAAGGCCGCGCTGGAAGAGAACCGCTTTGCCGTCGACATGCACCACGTCACCGACGGGGTCGAGGCCTTGGCCTTTTTGCGCCGCCAAGGGGAAAGCTACAAGGAAGGGCCGCGCCCCGACCTGATCTTGCTGGACCTCAACATGCCGCGCATGAACGGCCGCGAATTCCTGGGCGCCATGAAGGCCGACCCCAATTTGTCCGACATTCCGGTGGTGATCCTGACCACCTCGGACGTCGAACAAGACGTGGTGTCGTCGTACAAGCTGGGCGCCGCCGGATACATCACCAAGCCGGTGGACCTGGAACAATTCATCCACGCCATCAACCAGTTGGGCAATTACTGGTTCAAGTTGGTCCGCGTGCCCCCGCACGCCTGAAGAGAAGCGCCCCCGCACGCTTAGTCGGACGGGGCCTCACTTTCCCGGTCACGCTTGCGGTTGGACAATTTGACCGCCAACACCAGGGCGGCCAGCGCCAGGGTCAAGGCATTGGCGATGATGATCGGCCACGCCCCCAAGATCAGCCCATAGACCAGCCACAAGGCGACGCCGGCACAGAACAGCAGCCACATGGCGGTGGAGATGTCGCGGGTTTGCCGCGTCCGCAGGGTCTTGACCACCTGGGGAACGAAGGCCAAAGTGGTCAGACCACCGGCGAGTGATCCAATGACGTCAAGCCAAGACATCGCCGACAACCTTCTTCATGTCTGATGGAACGGACCGATGGGGATACTTGCTTCTATCACGGTTTTGCTGGTCTGCCAGTTGATCGGTGAAACCATCGCCAAGGTATTGGCTTTGCCCATCCCCGGTCCGGTGATCGGCATGGTGCTGTTGTTCATCGGATTGCTGGTCCGACGCGGCCTGCCCGCCGACCTGGACAAAAGCGCCAGCTTCTTGTTGTCGCATCTGTCCTTGCTGTTCATTCCCGCCGGCACCGGCGTGGTGGTGCACGCCCGGTTGATCGCCCAGGAATGGCTGCCCATTTCCACCGCCTTGGTGGTGGGAACCGCCATCACCATCGCGGTCACCGGGCTGACCATGACTTTTCTGCTGCGGCGCGGGAAGCCGGCACAATGACCGAGATTTGGACAAGTCTGCACGACAACCCGCTGACCTGGCTGGTGCTGACCCTGGTGGTCTATCAACTGGCCCATGGATTGTGGCGGCGGTTCCACATGAACCCCTTGCTCAATCCGGTACTGTTGTCCATCGCCGGCTTGTCGGCCATCCTGATCCTGGGCGGCATCGATTATTCCCGTTATTTCGCCGGGGCGCATCTGGTGCATTTCCTGCTGGGGCCGGCCACCGTCGCCCTGGCCATACCGCTTTATCGCCAATTGGGGCGCATCATGCGGTCCGCCGGAGCCCTGGCCGCCGGGTTGCTGGCCGGTTCGGTGGCGGCCATCGGCGCATCCTTGGCCATCGGCTGGCTGTTGGGGGCGTCACGGCCGACCATCATGTCGCTGGCGCCCAAATCGGTGACCTCGCCCATCGCCATGGGCATCGCCGAACAAATCGGCGGCATTCCGTCGCTGACCGCCGTGCTGGTCATCCTGACCGGTATCGTGGGCGCGGTGGGTGGCGCCTGGTTGCTGGACCTGTTGCGGGTCAAGGACGAACGGGCCCGGGGTGTCGCCATGGGCACCGCCTCGCACGGCATCGGCACCGCGCGTGCCTTGCAAATGGGCGAGGTGACCGGGGCGTTTTCCGGATTGGCCATGGGGCTGAACGGGGTCGCCACCGCTTTGTTGACCCCGATCATCGTCAAATGGCTGTTTGGGTGATCAATTTCCCAACAGCGTCTTGATCTTGGCGATGTTCCAGCCATTGGCGGCTTCCACCAGCGGTTCGGCGGCATTGATGTTGTCGCCTTGGACTTCCAACACCACCCGGCCGGCGACCACCATGGTGACCTCGCCGGTGCCGGTCGCCGAATCGAAACGCAACAGGGCGTCCTCGCCCGCCGCCTTGATCTTCTTGACGTTGGGTTGGGCCTGGGTGACGTCCAACTGCGCCTGGATCGAGGCGGCTTCCGGGCTGTCCAGCAGCAAGGTGACGTTGATCGAGGAATCGTCGTGGATGAAGGCCCGCGACACCGACAGGCCGCCACCGATCTCGCCCAGGCTTTCCACCTCGACAGGATCGCCCGTCCACTTGCTGCCCAGGGGCGGCATCACCTCGGCGAACATCTTGCCCAGGCGATCCTGGATCTGGCGCAAGGCGGCCTCGGTCTCTTTCGCCGCCTTGACCGCGTCACCCTTGCCATAGGCGGCCTTGGCCGCGTCCAGGCGCTGGGCCACGTCGTCGGCGGCCCAAACTGGCGTGGCCAGTCCGGCCACCACCACACAGGCGCCCAAGACGCCGATCACCCCCCGCTTGTTCATCTTCTTGTCCTTGCAGTCAGCGTGCAGCGACCTTAGCAACGCCCCCGGCCGACGACAAGAGGGGCCACATCTGCTAGCCTTGCGTGGAGATGGCCGTCGACAGGGGGACACGGTGAACTGGGTTTTCTTCGTCATGGTGGCGGCGGCCTTCCTGGTCAGCGCCATCAACCAGTTGACCGCGTCCGGCAATGCCATGGAAGCCCTGGGCAACGCCATGCTGAAAGCAGCGGAAGGCGCCGTTCCCCTGGCTTTCGGCCTGGTGGGGGTGATGGGATTGTTCCTGGGCCTGATGAAGGTGGCCGAAGAAGCCGGCCTGGTCGCCCAGATCGCCCGCCTGTTGACCCCCTTGGTACGCCGCCTGTTCCCCGAAGTGCCGGCCGGACATCCGGCCATGGGCGCCATGGTGATGAACGTCGCCGCCAACCTGCTGGGTCTGGGCAACGCGGCGACGCCGTTCGGCATTCGCGCCATGGAACAATTGCAGCGGCTGAACCGCCACCCCGAGCGTGCCAGCAACGCCCAGGCCCTGTTCCTGGCGCTCAACACCGCCTCGGTGACCATCCTGCCCACTTCGGTCATCGCGCTGCGGGCCGCCAGCGGGTCGGCCAATCCGGCGGCGGTGGTCGCCCCCACCTTGGCGGCCACGCTGATTTCGGCGGTGGTCGCGGTGGTGGCGGCCAAGCTGTTGGCCCCCGCCTTTCCGTTGCCGCCCGGCGCCCCCGACATCCAAGACGACAGCGACGACCATCCCCTCCCCACCCCTGTGCCCGGCTGGATGACCGCCTTCAGCGTGGTGGCCATCCTGGGGCTGATCCCGGTGATGGCGGTTTATGGCCAATCCCTGGGCCATTGGATCGTGCCGGTGCTGATGGTCGGTTTGCTGGGCTGGGGGCTGGCCCGCCGCGTCCGCGTCTACGAATGCTTCGTCGAAGGGGCCCGCGAAGGCTTCACCATCGCCGTGCGCATCATCCCCTATCTGGTGGCAATCCTGGTGGCCATCGCCATGATGCGGCAATCGGGGGCCTTGGATTTGCTGCTGACCCCGTTGGCCGGTGTTCTTGCCCCCTTCGGCGTCCCGCCCGAGGCTCTGACCATGGCCGGCATGCGGTCGTTGTCGGGATCGGGCTCGTTCGGCCTGTTGGCGGCCTATATGAAGGATCCGGCCATCGGCCCCGATTCGCCCACCGGCATCTTGTTGGGCACCATTTACGGCTCCAGCGAGACCACCTTTTACGTCTTGGCGGTCTATTTCGGCGCGGTGGGTATTCGGCGCATGCGTCATGCCTTGGCCGCCGGGCTGATCGCCGATGCAGCCGGACTGTTGGCGGCGGTGGCGGCCTGTTCCATTCTGCTGCCTTGACGCGCTCGGCTGAAAAGGCTACCCCACCGCCATGCAAGAGCTGATGAACATCGAAGCCCTGTCGTCCCTGGTCCAGGTGGTCGCCATCGACGTCGCCCTGGCCGGCGACAACGCATTGGTGGTCGGCATGGCGGCGGCGGCCTTGCCCATCTCGTTGCGACGTCGCGCCATCGTCATCGGCATCGCCGTGGCGGCCCTGACCCGCATCGCCTTTGCCCTGTTCACCCTGCAATTGCTGAAAGTGGTGGGGTTGTTGTTCGCCGGCGGCTTGCTGCTGTTGTGGGTGTCGTGGAAATTATGGCGTGAAATCCGCTGTGCCGAGGCCGAGGACGAGGAATCCGGGGCCAGTTGCGGCGACAAAAGCTTTTTCGCCGCCGTCCTGCAAATCGTCATCGCCGACGTTTCCATGTCGTTGGACAACGTGTTGGCGGTGGCCGGCGCCGCCCGTGACCACCAAATGGTGATGGTCATCGGCCTTGGCTTGTCGGTGGCCCTGATGGGGGTGGCGGCCAATGCGGTGGCGGCACTGTTGAAGCGCCATCACTGGATCGCCTATGTGGGCTTGCTGATCATCTTTTACGTGGCGCTGCGCATGATCTGGGATGGCGGCCACCAATTGCTGGCGGTTTTGTAGGAACTAACCCAGCAACAATTGTCGGCAAAGACGGACATAGGCATGGGCCGCCTCGACCGCCCGACCACCGTCACCATCGGCCACCGTGTTCCGCAAATCTTCAAGCAGGCCACGGCATTGTTCCGCTTGGGCCTGGCAGTCCTTGGCAAGCGGATGCCACAAGGTATTCAACAATCCCCGCAGCACCGCATTGCCGGAAAAATCACGCATCCAGGGCAACACCACCCCCGCCTCGGCAGGCAGGCGGCGCAAGATATCCGCATGAGACGGGTCCATACGCTCCGCCGCCGCCCTGGCACAGGCCGCTTCCAGCTCGGCCAGGACTTCGAACAAGCCGGGTCCGACGCCGTCGGCCACCACCACCCCGCGATGCGGGCGGTTTTCCACCAAACCCAACGCCGCCAGCTGACGCAGGGATTCCCGCAAAGGCGTGCGCGACACCCCAAGACGCTGAGCCTGTTCGACCTCGTCCAGCCGACGGCCGCTGGCCACGTCGCCGGAAACGATTTCTGCCGCCAATTGTTGCCACACCCGATCCGCCATGGTGACCTTGGCAGACGCGACAACATGGGGATTGCTGGGCATTTTCCGAACCGACCCTGATTGCAATTTGGCCTTAACGGAGAATTACTACCACCTAAACACCCTCATGAGTAGTGGTATTTTCCATCATTCTGCAGATGCGTCGGGGTTTGCAGCGGACAAAATAATCTATGATTGTATGCACGCCTCTTCCCCGGTTTTCCTTGGCCCCCTTCCAAAACCGTGATCACCTCTCCCCCCCATACCTAAATCCGTGTACAGTTCTCGATTGAGCGGTGTATAAGCACTGTGGATTGCCATGAATGGCACGTGGCCGG
The DNA here is from genome assembly GCA_002435715.1 of Rhodospirillaceae bacterium UBA6219. GTDB lineage: Bacteria > Pseudomonadota > Alphaproteobacteria > Rhodospirillales > Magnetospirillaceae > Magnetospirillum. The sequence continues at coordinate 157,628 of DISD01000096.1, read as the reverse complement.
GGGTGGCCCGTAAGAGAGTCGGGGGTTTACGTTGCCGAAGTCACGGTCTTTTGCTGTGTTCGTTTGCGCTGGGGCAATGGCTTTGCTGGCTGGGACCAGCCATTCCTACGCACAAAGCATGGTCGACGAGTTGGAAGGATTGCTGCAATCCCATCCGTTGATTAAAGCCAAGACCAATCTGACCGCCGGCAGCGCCGAAGCCATCACCGCCGCGCGGTCGGGATATTTGCCCACCATCAAGTTGACCGGCGATGCCGGCCCCGAATACGTCAACAGTCCGACTCGGCGTAACACCGAAGGCGAAGCCTTCTTCAAAGGCCGCGAGACCGTCGGCCTGGTGGTCACCCAACGTCTGTTCGACGGTTATGCCACCGATTCGTCGGTGGAAGCGGCCAAGTTGACCCGGGATTATTACCAATCGGACCTGCGTGACACCCGTCAATCCGCCATGTTGCAGGGGATCCGCGCCTATTTGAACGTTCTGCGCTTCAACCGGCTGATCCAGTTGGCCCATGAAAACGAACGCAAGGTCCAGGATCAGATGAACCTGGAAGACGAGCGAGTGATCAAGGGGTCGGGCATCGCCTCGGACGTGCTGGCGGCCAAGCAACGCCTGCAAATGGCCAAGGAAGCCCGCGTCGATTTCGAAGGCCAGTTCCTGGTGTGGACCGCCACCTACCAGCAATTGTATGGCCATGCGCCGGAAGTGGGCGGCATGATCGACCCGCCGCTGCCGTCCTCGCTGTTGCCGCCGGACCTGGATTCGGCGGTTCAGCAGGCCGAAACCAACAATCCCACCGTCGAGATGTCGCGCAAGGGTGTGGAAATTGCCGAACAGCGCCGCATCGGCGCCGAATCCGGCTATTATCCCAGCCTGGACCTGATCGGCCGGGCCAATTACGAGAACGACAAGAACGCCACCTTGGGCGTGCGCCGCGATTGGTCGGTGCTGTTGACCGCCACCTGGGAATTGTTCTCGGGCTTCAAGACCCAAGCCGCAGTGGCCCAGGCCACTTTCCAACAGGCCGCCGCCCGCGACAGCCGGTCTTTCTCGGGCCGTGCCGCCTCGGAACAGGCCCGCACCGCTTGGTATACGCTGCGCAGCGCGCGGGAACGCACCATCTTGCTGGAAAACGCCGCGGTGATGGCGGAAGAGGTGTGGGCCAACACTCGCCAGCGTCAGGAAAAAGGCGGCAACGCCACCGTCCAGGACGTGCTGGACGAAGAAATGCGCATCAACGACGCCAAGATCAAGCACGCCAACGCCTATTACGACATGGTGTTGGCGGGCTATGCCTTGCTGTCGGCCATGGGCGAGCTGGAAATGGACAACATCTCGCAGATGTCCTCGCCCAAGGGGGCTGGCGAGCAGTTCACCCCCCCTGCTGCGCTGATCGCCGCGCCACGCTGAATCCGGCGAAAGGCCAAGCATGAACGCCCCAGACCAAGGCTTTGGCGGCTGGCTTTCCCAAATCGTCGCCCCCTTGCGTCCCATTGCCCGGGAAATCCTGGCAACGTCGTTGTTCGTCAATCTGCTGGCACTGGCGGCCCCGATCTTCGTCATGCAGGTTTACGACCGGGTCATCGGCCACTCGGCCATTGAGACCCTGAAAGGCTTGCTGATCGGCATCGCCTTGGTCCTGTTGTTCGATTATGCGTTGAAGCAGACCCGTGGCCGCGTCATGCAGATGGTGGCGCTGCGCATGGACGTGGAAATCGGCACCCGCCTGTTCGACAAGCTGAACCGCCTGCCGCTTCGTGTCCTGGAAAGCCGCCCCGCCGCCCATTGGCAGCAATTGTTTCAAGACGTCGACATGGTCCGCAACACGCTTTCGGGCGGAACCGCGATCTTGTTGGCCGACCTGCCCTTCGTCTTCATCTTCCTGGGGGTCATCGCCGTTATCGGCCAGCCTTTGGCGGTGGTATTCGTCATTGTTTTCATGGTTTTCGTGGTGCTGGCCTGGCGTTCCGGTCAGCGCCTGAACGATTCGGCCAAGGCGGAAAAGAATATCACCGCCAACCGCAACGCCCTGATCGCTGAAATGATCGCCGGACGCGGCACCGTCAAGGCGGTGGCCCTGGACAAGGCCTTGCGCCCGCTGTGGGAAGAACGCCAGGCCGGCGCCATCGAACATTCCATCCAGCGCGGCGCCATCGCCGACGGCTATGTCAATTTGGGTGGCGCCCTGACCACCTTGGCCAATGTGATGGTGACCACCGTCGGTGCCCTCTACATTATCGACCACCAGCTGTCCATGGGGGCGCTAATCGCCTGCAACATGCTGTCGTCGCGGCTTTACGGCCCCATCAACCAATTGGTCGGCGCCTGGCGCGGCTTTGGTGCCTTCCGCCAATCGGTGGAACGCCTGGGTGAAACCTTCGCCCTGGCCGAGGACCGGGCCGAAGCCGCCATGGAAATGCCCCGCCCCAGCGGCCACTTGCGTCTGGAAGCCCTGACCTTCCGCTATGGCGCCGATGCCAATGCGCCCGTCACCTTGGACATCCCCGCTTTGGATTTCCAGCCCGGTGGCCTGACCGCCATCTTGGGCAAGAATGGCAGTGGCAAGACCACATTGTTGAAGGTCATGCTGGGCCTTTATCCGCCAGCCAGCGGCCGGGTGTTGCTGGACGACGCCGACATCGCCCAGTTCAGCCGCCATCAACTGGCCAGCTGGATCGGATACGTGCCGCAAGAAACCCTGCTGTTCAACACCACCATCCGCGAAAACATCGCCTATGGGGCGCCTGGCTGTTCCGACCAACAGATTCTGGCCGCCGCCGTCGCCGCCGGTGTTCATGCCGCCATCGTCGACATGCCCGAAGGCTACGCCACCACCATCGGCGAAGCGGGGTCGCGGCTGTCCGCCGGGCAACGCCAGCGCATCGCCATCGCCCGCGCCCTGGTGGGCGACCCGGCGTTGTTGTTGCTGGACGAACCCTCGGCCAGTCTGGACCGCCAGGCCGAGGAAGATTTGCGCCAGGCCCTGGCCAGCTTGGCCCAGACCCGCACCGTGGTGGTGGTCACCCATTCCGGCGTGTTGTTGCCGGCCTGTCGTGACGTGGTGGTTCTGGACCGTGGCAAACTGGCTGCCCGCGGCCCCGCCGGCGAAATCCTGCCGCGCCTGTTCCCCCCCCGTCCGCAGTCCTCGCAGGGCGGAGGCAGCGCATGAACCAACAAGTTCAAGAGCTTGTGGACCATCTGAAAGCGTTGCTGCGCTGGCTGGGGCCCGATCCGTCGCGCCCCTGGCCCCAAACGGCCCGCGACTGGCTGAAGATGATCGGGCGCGGCCTGATCCCCGGTGGCAACATGCCGCGCCTTCATGACAACAACGGCACCTTGTCATCGCTGGCCGACCATTACCCGCTGCCCACTTGGCGGCCCCTGGCCCGTCTGGCCATGGCGATGGTGGCGCTGTTCATCGTGTGGGCCAATGTGGCCCGTCTGGACGAGGTGGCCATCGCCGAAGGCGAAGTGGTCCCCGAAGGCAAGGTCAAGGTCATCCAGCATCTGGAAGGCGGCGTCATCCGCGACATCTATATCACCGAAGGACAAGAGGTGAAGGAAGGTGCGCCGCTGTTGCAGTTGGACCTGTCGGCGGTATCCATGAACCGCGAGGAATTGCAGGTCCGCCTGGATGGATTGATGCTGCAGGCGGCGCGGTTGCGGGCGGAATTGTCGGGCGCTACCACCGTCGTCTTTCCCGAGGAAGAAAGCACCCGCCAACCCACCTTGATGCGGGCCGAACAACGCAATTTCGACGCCCGCCGCCAAGCCAACCGCAGCAACATGACGGTGTTACAGGATCAGGCCCGGCAAAAAATGCTGGAAGTCCAGGAACTGGAAACCCGCCAACGTGCCCTGGCCGGGTCCTTGCGTCTCGCCCGCCAACGGCTGGCCATGTCCACCGATCTGATGAAATCGGGACTGACCGCCAAGATGGAACACGTGCAGTTGGAATCCCAGGTCGAGGATCTGGACGGTCAGATGGAAACGGTGCGCGCCGGCATTCCCCGGGCCCAAGCCGCAAGCGCCGAAGCGAAAAGCCGCATCGAACTGGAACAGGCCAACCTGGCCCGCGCCACCCAGGGCGAATTGGCCGAGGCCGAGCTGAACATCGCGCGGACCAAGGAATTGCTGAGCCAGGCGTCCGACCAGCAACAACGCACCCAAATCACCAGCCCCACCGACGGCATCGTCAAGAATTTGAAGGCCAACACCATCGGCGGCGTCATCCGCCCCGGCGACCCGATCATGGAAATCGTGCCCTTACACGAACGCCTGTTGATCGAAGCCAAGCTATCGCCCATGGATCGCGGTTACGTCCAGGCCGGCCAAGCCGCCACGGTGAAGCTTTCAGCCTATGATTACGTGGTTTACGGAGGGTTGGAGGGCGTGGTGTCGCTGGTCGCCCCCGACACCACCATCGGTCCGGACAACCAGCCCTTCTATCGGGTGCTGGTGACCACTGAAAAGGCCTATCTGGGGGTCGAAGCCGACAAACGCACCATCACCCCGGGCATGGTCGCCAGCGTGGAAATCCACACCGGTGACCGCTCGGTGATGCAATATCTGATCAAACCGGTACTGAAGCTGAAGCACGAAGCGTTCCGCGAACGCTAAGCGGGCCGACCCTCAGCCCATAAAGCCTGCGCGGCGATTGAGCGGGCCCGGCACGGGCCGGCCTTCGGCCATTACGTGATGTTGAAGCGCGACAAGCTTTCGGCCAGGTCGTCGCCGAATTGCGGACCCTTGCGGATCAGCGCGGCGCGCGGCGGCAGGCCGGCCAGCTTGGGATGCCCCCAGGAATAGCTGGTCAGCACGGCGAAGGGAATGCCCTGGGTCACCGGCATGGCGGCCAAGGCGCAACCCAAATCGACGCCGGTCAGAATACCCAGTTCCATCGAGGCGATCACCATGTCGGGGCGGGTGTGGACGGCGGTTTCCAAAGCCTCGAACGGATTGCGCACCACCGAGGTACGATAGCCGCAAGCCGCCAGTTCGCGCTCGACGATACGGGCCATGGCCTTTTCCGGCACCACCATCAGCACTTCCACGTTCTTTTGCTCGATGGGACCGAAATCGATGTCGGCGGCACGCTTGGCCGGCAACGAACGCACCACCGCCGGAACGTCGGCGTCGGTCACCTGCTCGCCGTCGGCCAGCTTTTCAATCTTGTCGATGAACACCTGGATGGCGTCCAACTGCGCATCGTCCACCTTCTTCAGTTCCCCCACATATTCGTCCAGACGGTGGGTCACCATCTTGATCAAGGGAACGTTCAGGGCTTGGGCATGGCTGCGCAGGTTGCTGGCATCGCGCTTCAGCGTCGCCAAACCGTCCTCGGCGTCGATGCTGTGCGATCGCAGATTACCCAGCAGAACCTGCAATGAGCTGGCGGTGTCGCGCAGTTCCTCGATGAATTCGGCGATGACGCGGCGTTCGTTCTCGTTGTCGGCCGAATCGAATGCGGACATGACGCTTTTTCCCTCCCACAGGTCTTCACGATATTCGGATACAGCAGCGCCGCCCGGCGTGCAACAAACGTGTGCGTTTCTAAGCGGTCAGGGGTTGCCCCTGACGTTCCGCCTGGATCATGTCGGCCAAGGTATGGTTGTCCAACGCCTTGAAGAACGCCCCCAAGGCCTGGTCGAAGGCGCGCCGCGCCAAGCACGAGGCGCTGGTCCGGCAATATTCGTCGCCGACGTCGCGTTGGCATTGGGCCAGGGCGAAATCTTCCTCGACATGACGGATCAGGTCCCCCAGCCGCACATTGGCCGGCTCGACCAGCAGACGGATGCCGCCATACTTGCCACGCACGGTTTCCAAGAAACCGTCACGCCCCAGCTGGTGCACCACTTTGGTCAAGTGATTCTTGGAAATGCCATGGCTTTCGGCGATTTCGTTGATGGTCACCAAGTCGCCGTCACGCAGGCCGACATGAACCAAAACCCGAAGGGCGTAATCGGTATGAAGGGTCAGACGCATGACGGACAAAACCTACTTCTTAAGAATAAGTTCGATCTTCCATTGGTTGAAGGCTTCCGGTCAAGCCCACCCTTCGTCATGTCTATCATGTTTGGATGTATGAAGGACAAAGCGGCTTTCCATTCGGCCCCGCCCCGGATACAAAGAAGATTGATGAGGCCATGGGACTATAAACGTCCCAGGCCGGGTCCGGGGGGGCTCGAACAAGGGGATTTGATTTGGGGGACAAGGCGGACAATCCCGCGCATCCCGCCAAGGGGGGGATCAGTCGCCTGATCAGGCACATTCCCATCGCCTGGCGCATTCCTTTGGCCGTGGCCTTGAACGCCCTGGTGGCTTTGGCCGTCGGCCTGTTGGGGTGGCAAAGCGCGTCGCTGGTCAGCAAGGACATCGAGGAACTGCGCCAGGTCCAGGAACGGGGACGCGGGCTGTCCGACATCGACGCCCAGGCCAACCGCCTGCAAAGCCTGATCCGCCAATATCTGAACGCCCCCACCGAAGAGGTGATGAAAGAAATCTCGCGGCGTTCGGAAGATTTGTTCCTGGCCTTGAACAACGCCACCCGCGACAACGGCCAAAGCGAGGAAATGGCCCAGTTGAACGAAGCGGCGCGACGCTTCGTTTCCGGCTTCCAGCAATTGAAGGCCATCAACGCCGAACTGGCCCGCGTCTACGAAGGCGACATCGTCGAAGCCACTGGCGAGATGTCGGGGCTTTACGCCATCTTGAATTCGTCCATCAAGGGCACCCATTCGGCCCATCTGGCCCCGGCTTTGGCCAAGTCGCACGAAAACTTCACCACCGCCATCATCGCCATCAACACCTATTATTTCGGCGGCTCGCCGCTGAAAGCCGACAATGCCCACGAAGTCTTGGGGCAGTTGCTGCAATCCTTGCCGCAAATGTCGCAATTGGCCTCGACCGAATTGCAGCGCGACACCTTGAAGGTGATCGGCCAACGCGCCCTGCGCCTTGATGAAAACATTGAAACCATGGCCCGGGCCTTCGACGACCGCGCCCGCATCCTGGCCCGCGACATCGATTCCAACCAGGTGATCATGGCCACCGCCATCGACCGCATGATCGCCCGGGGCCATGAACGCGAAGCCTTGCTGCAAAGCCAAAGCAGCACCCTGCCCGGCCGCATCGCCCTGGCCGGATTGGGACTGGGTCTGGTGTTGCTGGCCGTGGGTGTCACCGCCAGTTGGCTGATCGGCCAATCCATCCGCCAGCCGCTGTTGCGGCTGCGCTCGCTGATGGAAGCCGGGGCACGGGGCGATTGGTCGTACGACATCGACACCCCCAACCTGCCCGACGAATTGGCCGCCATGGCACGCACGGTGGCGGTGTTCCGCCGCAACGCGCTCGACAAGATGGCGTTGGAAGAAGAACGCGACCGTATCCGCACCAGCCACGAAGAAGCGCGGCGGCGCACGCTGCATGAATTGCTGGAGCAGATGGAAGCCCACGAACAGGGCGCCCCCTTCTCGAAGCTGGCGGTGCCGGCCCCTGAAAATGCCGACGCCGCCGAAATCGCCCTGGTGTTCAACCGGGTGTTGGATAAGTTTCAGCAGACCGCCAGCGAACGCACCACCGCCATGGCCGAACTGACCCAGGCCAAGGAACAGGCCGAAGCCGACAACCAGGCCAAATCGTCCTTCCTGGCCGCCATGACCCACGAAATCCGCACCCCCATGAACGGCATCATGGACATGTTGCGCGATCTGCACCGCACGCCCCTGGCCGCCGACCAGGACCATGTGGTGGGAACCATCCGCGAAACCGGCTTGTCTTTGTTGAAGATCGTCGACGACGTGCTGGATTTTTCCCGCATCGAGGCCGGTCGCCTGAACATGGAAAGCATCCCGGTGGATTTGGCGCATCTGCTGGAAGGGGTGGTGATGGCCGAACAGCCGGCGGCACGCGACAAGGGCGTGCAACTGGTGTCGTTCTGCGACCCGGCCATTCCCAAGGTTCTGTTGGGTGACCCGACCCGGTTGCGACAAATCTTGTTCAACTTGGTGGGCAACGCCGTCAAGTTCACCCATTCCGGCCGCGTCGCGGCCTTCCTGCAGCATGTGGACATCGAAAAGGGCCGCGAGAAATTGCGGCTGGTGGTGGCCGACACGGGTATCGGCATCCCGGCGGATGCCCTGTCGCGCTTGTTCCAGCCGTTCACCCAAGGCGACAACACCACCGCCCGGCGTTTCGGCGGCACCGGGCTGGGATTGTCCATCACCCAAGGCTTGGTGCGCCTGATGGGCGGCAGCCTGGACGTGGTCAGCGAACCGGGTAACGGCAGTACCTTCGTGGTCGAATTGTGCATGCCCATCCACCCGGTCGCCGGCGGCACGGACGAACATCAGGCGGAATTGATGGGGTTGCGCTTGCTGGTGTTGTCGCCCGACAGCGCCGAACGGGCGCTGATCGCCCGCCTGGCCGAACAGGAAGGCGCCGCCGTGGTCCGCGTCGCCAATGCCGAATCGGCTCGTGCCGCCTCTGACCGTGCCGTGACCACCCAGGCGCCGTTCGATCTGGCGCTGGTTTCCGTCGACGGCTTCACCACCGCCGATTCCGGACTTTTGGACCACGCCCCGTTTCTGCTGATCGGCACCCCGGACCCGAACGAAGGGCTGGAACGCCTTGAAAGGTGCCGTGGCATCCTGGGCCGCCCCATCTCGGCCAATGCGTTGCTGTCGGCCATCACCGCCCTGGCGCGTCAAGTCGAAGGCTATTGATTGTCTGTAAAGACAATTGCGCAGATACTTAGGTCATGACCCAGAACTCTGCCCCTTATACCCGTCAGGGCCTTTACAGCCGTTATCGGCTGGTCATCGCCATCGTCGCGCCGATTTTGGCGCTGGTGGCGTTTTCGGCCTGGGTGGTGGAAGAGAAAATGCAGGCCTATCGCGACAGCGCCGATCTGTTGGTCACCGCCCAGATCGCACGGCTGTCGCAAGCCCTGACCCGTGAATTGGAAGCCGAACGCATGCTGTCGGTGCGGGCCTTGGAAAGCGGCAATTTGGACACAAGGGCCGAATTGGAAGCCCAGCGCCTGTCCACCGACGAAAGACTGAACGCGCTGTGGACCGCCTTCCGCATGCCCGGTCTGAGCGGACGCATTCCCGATCGCGCCTTCGTCATCACCGCCGAGCAATTGGACACCCTGCGTAAAGCCATGGATGACAGCGCCACGGTCGGCGCGCTGTCCACCGGTTACGGCCGCGCCATCGCCGGCTTGACCAGCCTGGCCACGGGCATGGCGCCGGGCGATCTGTCGCGGGTGATCTCGGCCTATATGGATTTGGGCAACGTCAAGGACCGTATCGGGCGCTCTCGTGCTTTGATGACCAATCCCAACGGCAAGGGGGAAATCAACGTCCAGCAGCTGCTGGAGAACGACGCCGAAGCCCGAGCCTTCCTGGAATCCTTCCACGTCCACGCCACCCCGCGTCAGTTGGAATTGTACGAGGATGTCGTCCGCGGCCCGGTGGTGGCCGATGTCGAGCGTCTGCACGGTCAGGCCCTGGCCGGCATGCTGGGACCAAGCAAACGCAAGATTTGGGAAGAATCCCATGTCAAGCTGCTGACGCTTTACAGTCAGGTCGAGGACCGCATGGCCGCCGACATGGAACAAAATGTCGGCGCGCGTCTGAAATCCACCCGCTTCACCTTTTTCCTGGTGGTGCTGGGGGTGATCTTGCTGGTGGGCCTGAGCCTGGAATCGCTGCGCCGATCCGAACGCCGCGCCGTGCTGTGGGAGGAAGAAGCCCGCAAATTGTTCCGCGCCGTCGAACAAAGCCCGGTTTCGGTCCTGATCAGCGACGCCCAAGGCCAGATCGAATACGTCAACCCGGCCTTCACCGAGATGACCGGTTACCATCGTGACGAAGTGCTGGGCCAAAGCCCGCGCGTGCTGCGTTCCGAACAGACACCGCCGGAAGTCTTCGCCGAAATGTGGCAGAACATCGGCGCCGGTCGGGAATGGCGCGGCGAGTTGGTCAACCAAAGGAAGGATGGCAGCGTCTATTGGGAATCCATGACGGTGGCCCCGGTGCGGGACGGCAACGGCCAAGTGGACAGCTTCATCGCCTTCAAGGAAGACGTCACCGAGATTCGCGGCCTGCGTCTGGCCCTGGAACTGGAACATTCCAACCTGCGCCGCATCTTCGACGCCACCTCTGACATGATCGCCCTGTTGGACCCGGTCGGCCGCTTCGAATACGCCAACCCGGCCTTGCAGGATGCCCTGGGACCGGCTTTGGGCATCAACGCCCTGGACTATTTCCAACCGCCCATTCCCAGCCTGGACGACAGCGCCCCGGTTCGCGGCGAATGGACGTCGGATTTGAACGGTAAGACCTATGAAGTGGTGGTCACCCAGGTGGACAACCCGGTGGGCGAACCTTCGGCGTTGGTGGCGCTGCACGACATCACCACGCGCAAGCAGGCGGAAATCGCCATGGCCGACGCCCGTGAAGCCGCCGAATTGTCCAACCGCGCCAAGACCGAGTTCCTGGCCACCATGAGCCACGAACTGCGCACGCCGCTGAACGCCATCATCGGTTTCTCCGAGATCATCGAAAACGAATTGCTGGGCCCGGTCGGCACCGTGATCTATCGCGATTACGCCCGCGACATCAACAATTCCGGACGTCACCTGCTGACCCTGATCAACGACATCTTGGACGTCGCACGGTTGGAAGTGGGACGCTTCGCCATGGTCGAGGCCGACATGGACGTCGCCGAAACCATCCATGCCAGCACCATCTTGGTGGGCGAACGGGCCAAGGCCGCCGGCCTGCGCATCGTCGAACGCATCCCCGACGACCTGCCGTTCCTGTTCGGCGATGAACGACGGATCAAGCAGACCCTGGCCAACATCTTGGCCAATGCCGTCAAGTTCACCCCGGCCCAGGGCCGGGTCTCCATCACCGCCAAGGTCGACGATCATGGCCTGGACATCGCCGTCACCGATAACGGCATCGGCATCGAGGCCGAGGACATGACCAAGATCATGGCCCCCTTCGGGCAAGCTGAATCAAGCTTGGCCCGGCGTTTCGACGGGGCCGGCCTGGGCCTGCCCTTGGCCCGACGCTTCATGGACCTGCACGAAGGCACGCTTTCCATCGACAGCGCGCCCGGCAAAGGGACCGTGGTGACATTGCATTTTCCGGCCGAAAGGCTGCGCCGGCTGCCCACAAAGTTGCCAATATGCTGAGACAGGATGATGACGGGATGGGATATCACAGGAAAGGTTTCGCCATGCGGATGATGCGTGTTGGCTTGCTGGCCTTGATGTTACCCCTGATCCCCGCCACCGCCTTCGCCCAAAGCCCCGGCGACATGGCCCGCGCCACCGTTAGGACCGCAGCGCCCCTGTTCACCGATCAGGACCGGCGCGAGATCGAGGATTGGATCCGCCTGGGCAAGCGGGTGCTGACCGGCGAGGAATCCAAGCATGGCGGCAAGGAAAAGAAGATGCCCCCCGGTCTGGCCAAACGCGACCAATTGCCGCCCGGCCTGGCCAAGCGCGACACCCTGCCGCCGGGTTTGGCCAAGCGCGACCTGCCCAGCGACCTGGAACGCCGTCTTTCCCGCCTGCCCGGCGGTTACAGCCGCAAAAGCGTCGGCTCCGACATCGTTCTGATCGAGGAAGCCACCGGCATCGTCCTCGACATCCTGAAGGGGGCGGCGCGGCGGTGAAGTAACCCCACACCCCCCATTGTTGAAATCCCCCGTTGGGGGGATTAGGTTCACCCTTGTTCCGTTACCGAGAAAGAAACCTGATGCAACGCGACCTTTCGGCCAAGTACGACCTGCGTGTTCCCCGTTACACCTCGTACCCGACGGCGCCGCATTTCCATCCCGGTATTGGTCCCGACCAATACGGCAAGTGGCTGGGCCAGCTGGACCCGGCCACCGAGCTGTCGCTTTACCTGCACATCGCCTATTGCGCCGAAATGTGCTGGTTCTGCGGCTGCCACACCAAGATCACCCAGAAATACAAACCGGTGGCCACCTACCTTGAGGCCCTGCTGACCGAGGTGAAACTGGTGGCCGACCATCTGCCCACCAAGATGGCTGCGCGCCACGTGCATTTCGGCGGCGGCAGCCCGACCATTTTGTCGCCCGAGGATTTCGTCCGCACCATCGAAACCCTGCGCCAACATTTCATCATCAAGCCCGACGCCGAAATCGCCGTCGAGCTGGACCCGCGCACCGCCGACGAAACCTATGTCAAGGCCATGGCCAGTGTCGGCGTCACCCGCGCTTCCATCGGCGTGCAGGATTTCGACCCCAAGGTCCAAGAAGCCATCAACCGCATCCAGCCCTATGACGTCACCGCCAACGTCATCGACTGGCTGCGCAAGCACGGCGTGCCGGAAATCAACATGGATCTGGTCTATGGCCTGCCCTTCCAGACCGTCGACGGCCTGTTGGACACCATCGACAAGGCCCATGGCTTCAAGCCGCGCCGCATCGCGTTGTTCGGCTATGCCCACGTGCCGTGGATGAAGAAGCATCAGCGCCTGATCCCGGAAGAAGCCCTGCCCGACACCGACACCCGTTGGGCCCAGTACGAGCAAGGCACCCAGCGCCTGGAAGAATTGGGCTATGTGAAGATCGGCCTGGACCATTTCGCCGCCCCCGACGATCCGCTGGCCATCGCTTTGGCCGAAAAGCGCCTGCATCGCAATTTCCAGGGCTACACCACCGACAGCGCCGACGTGCTGGTGGGCCTGGGCGCTTCCGGCATCGGCTCGCTGCCCCAGGGCTATGTCGCCAATGTGGGCGAAATCCACCATTACCTGGACGCCATGCGCGCCGGCCGTCTGGCCACGTCGCGCGGGGTGGCCATGGATGCGGACGACCATCTGCGTCGCGACCTGATCATGAGCTTGATGTGCGATCTGGAACTGGATATCGACGCCGTCTGCGCTCGCCATGGCGCCGACGCCTCGCAGTTCGACGCCGATCTGGTCAAGCTGGCCCCCATGATCGAGGACGGTCTGGCGCAAATCCACGGCCGCCGGATCATCATGACCGACGAAGGCCGCACCCTGGTGCGCGCCGCCGCCGCCATCTTCGACAAATATTTGAAGAAAGGCGAACAACGCCACTCGAAGGCGGTGTGACCCCCTACCCCTTGCCACCCCGGGCGGGTTGGAAATCTCCTACCCATGTAATTCACCGCTCCACCCCACCCGGGTGTTCCGGCTTTTCTTGTCCCCTGGCATCTTGTGGTCAATAACGCCATCAACAAGATGACAGAGGGAACGAGACAAATGGACCAGTCCAAGCGCTATTGCAATCTGGCCCTGAAGGAAGCCGATCTGATGGCCCAGGGCAAACACGTGCTCTGCGCCTATATTTTCAAGCCCAAACCGGGTTACGAGCCCATCGCCACCGCCGCCCATTTCGCCGCCGAATCCTCGACCGGCACCAATGTGGACGTCTGCACCACCGACGACTTCACCCGCGGCGTCGACGCCCTGGTCTATGAGGTGACCGAACAGCCCAATGGCGATTTCCTGATGAAGATCGCCTATCCCAACGATTTGTTCGACCGCAACGTCAGCGACGGCCGCGCCATGATCGTGTCGTTCCTGACGCTGACCATCGGCAACAACCAGGGCATGTCCGACGTCGAATATTCCAAGATGCATGATTTCTGGGTGCCCCCTTACATGCTGAACCTGTTCGACGGCCCGGCCATGAACATCGCCGACATGTGGCGGGTTCTGGGGCGGCCCCAGGTCGATGGCGGCATGGTGGTGGGCACCATCATCAAGCCCAAGCTGGGACTGCGTCCCAAACCCTTCGCCGACGCCTGCCACCAGTTCTGGCTGGGCGGCGACTTCATCAAGAACGACGAACCCCAGGGCAACCAGGTGTTCGCGCCGATGAAGGAAACCATCGCCCTGGTCGCCGATTCCATGCGTCGCGCCCAGGACGAGACCGGTGAAGCCAAGCTGTTTTCCGCCAACATCACCGCCGACGATCCGTTCGAAATGATCAAGCGCGGCGAGATGATCTTGGAAATGTTCGCCGAAAACGCCAGCCACGTCGCCTTCCTGGTGGACGGCTATGTGGGCGGCCCCACCGCCATCACCCTGGCGCGGCGCTATTTCCCGGGTCAGTTCCTGCACTACCACCGGGCCGGTCATGGCGCGGTGACCTCCAAGCAGTCCAAACGCGGTTACTCGGTGCTGACCCACATGAAGATGAGCCGCCTGCAAGGAGCGTCCGGCATCCATACCGGCACCATGGGTTACGGCAAGATGGAAGGCGACAAAGACGAAAAGATGGTCGCCTACATGCTGGAACGCGACGTTGCCGAAGGCCTTTATTACACCCAGGATTGGCAAGGCATGAAAGCCACCACGCCGATCATCTCGGGCGGCATGAACGCGTTGCGTCTGCCCGGCTTCTTCGACAATCTGGGCCATTCCAACGTCATCCAGACTTCGGGCGGCGGCGCTTTCGGCCACAAGGACGGCGGCACGGTGGGGGCCAAGTCGCTGCGTCTGGCCCATGAAGCCTGGCGCCGGGGGGTCAATCTGGTGGATTTCGCCTTGGAACATCCCGAGCTGAAAGGCGCCTTCGAAAGCTTCCAGGACGACGCCGACAAGCTGTATCCGGGCTGGCGGGACAAACTGAAGGTCCGCTAGAGCACCCGGCAAAAATGGAGTAAGGGAAGAGCGGGCGGCAACAAGCCCGCCCCCTGCTCCGGATGGAGAGAGAGGAAGGCCACATCATGTCGAGGAAGCATCCCATTATCGCCGTCACCGGTTCATCCGGCGCCGGCACGTCCACGGTCAAGGAAGCGTTCGAGCATATGTTCCGACGTGAAGGCATCAAGCCAGCCATCATCGAAGGCGACAGCTTCCACCGCTTTAACCGCGTCGACATGAAGAAGACCATGGCCGAGGCGGAGAAAACCGGCAACCGCACCTTTTCCCATTTCGGCGCCGAGGCCAATCTGTTCGGCGAGCTGGAGGAACTGTTCCAACGTTATGGCGAATCCGGGCGCGGTCGGCGCCGTTTCTATGTCCATAACGACGAAGAAGCCCAACGCTTCGCCCAGCACAACGTCAAATCCGGTGAATTCACGCCGTGGGAGGACATGGCCGACAACACCGACCTTTTGTTCTATGAAGGGCTGCACGGCTGCGTGGTCAACAAGGAACACAATGTCGCCCAGCATGCCGATTTGAAAATCGGCGTCGTCCCGGTGATCAACCTGGAATGGATTCAAAAGATCCACCGAGACACCCATACCAGGGGCTATTCCGAAGAAGCGGTGATGGACACCATCCTGCNNTCAAGCTGACCGACATCAACTTCCAACGTGTTCCCATCGTCGATACCTCGGACCCCATCATCGCCCGCGACATCCCCAGCGCCGATGAAAGCCTGGTGGTCATCCGCTTTAGAAAGCCCGACCGCTTCCGCGTCGACTTCCCGTTCCTGCTGCAGATGATCAAGGATTCGTGGATGAGCCGACGCAACACCATCGTGGTCCCCGGCGGCAAGATGGGGCTGGCCATGGAATTGATCCTTACCCCGATCCTTCGTCGGATCATGGAGGACCGGAAGTCCTTGATGGGCTGACGGTCTCCCCTGACCTGGCGGGGGACCCACACTGCCGGCGTTCCGGACAACCGGAACGCCGGATTTTTATGCTTGGCTTGAAAAGAACGCGCCGCGGGGCTAGTCTGCGCTCATGGTCGGCAGTTCACCAAGGCGTCGCTGTCCCGCATGGGAAGCTAAACCTGCCTGATTTCATTTTCGGCTCTGACTTTTATCCCGGTGCCGAGTCGTCAAGACAGCGACCCACGACAGATCCTCTTATCGGCACGACCCGAGGATAAGTCATGTCCAGAACCATCCTTCCGCTGATTGCCGCCGACGTCTCGCAGATGGCCCGACAGATGTCGCGGGAATTGGCAGATTGCGACGGCAGCCCCAGCCATGTGCAGATGCTCAACATGCTGGCCCGCTCGGCCGGTTTCCGCAATTTCCAGCATTTGAAGGCGCAATGGGACGCCCAAGACCGTCTGTCCCAGCCGCCTTTGCCCGTCGAACCGGTGGATTACCGCCGGGTGCTGCGGGTCAGCCGCCATTTCGACCGTAACGGCAAATTGCTGCGCTGGCCGAAGAAAACCGGCGAACGCCATTTGTGCCTGTGGGTGATGTGGTCGGAAATCCCCGCCGGTCAAAACCTCAGCGAAGCGGCAATCAACGCACTTTTGACGGACAATCACCTGTTCGGCGACTACGCCTTGCTGCGACGATATCTGTGCGACCTTAAGATGATGGAACGCACCGTCGATGGCCGCATCTATCGCAGGGTGGAAAGCCGCCCACCGGCCGACGCCTGCGCGCTGATCCGACATCTGCGGCAACAGCCCTGATCCTTTAAATCACGCATGTCCACGCTGGGCGTGAAACTGCTCTTAAAAGACGGGGGGAGCGTTGGGGACGCTCCCCCCGTTTCCCTGTCGCCGCCGACCGATTGGGGTTCGGTGATCGGCAGCGATGGAAGACGGAGGAAGAACGTTTTGGGGGCCGTTCTTCCTCCTAGGGGAAATTCCGCCGTACTGGGGTTCGGGGACGTAGCGAGCGGAATCCCCCATTCGCATCAATTGAGAGAGGCCCTGTTGGGGGCAGAGCCTCTCTCCCACGTCTGCCGCGACGTTTGGGGTTCGGGGACATGGCGGCAGCGCGGATCTCTGGTCAGGCGGCGCAGACCTCCTTTACCTCGTCGGACACGACAACGCGCGTCGGCAACGAAAAACTGAAGGTGCTGCCGTCACCGGGATTGGATTGCACCCAAACACGACCGCCCATGTGTTCCACCATGCGCCGCACGATGGCCAAGCCGATGCCGGTACCGCCTTCGCTGCCCTGAATACCGTTCAGGCGATGGAAGATTTCGAACAGCTTGAAGCGGTCGCGGGCTTCGATCCCCACACCATTGTCGGACACCGAAAACACGTGGCTGTCGCCGTCAATCCGGGCGCTGACGCGCACCACCGGGCGACGGCCCGGAGCGGCGTAGCGGATGGCGTTGTCCAGCAATTGGGTGAAAATCTCGACCAGCGCCTTTTCGTCCACCATCACCTGGGGCAACGGCTCGACCACGATGCTGGCATTGCTGGCATGGATGGTTTCGCCCAGCCGATCCAGGGCGCTGGTGACGGCGACGCTGCTGCTGACCTCGGCCTCGACATCGGGAATTTGGTCGACGGCGACGAAGCTTTCCAGATCCTTGACCAATTTGCGCATGCGCTGGGCGCCATCGACCACATGGGCCATATAGCCGCGCCCTTCGTCATCCAAAGCCGACGACGCATGGCTGGACAGCAATTGGGCATAGGCGACGACGCGGCGCAACGGTTCTTGCAAATCGTGGGCGGCGACTTCGGCGATCCGTTCCAGATCGGCCACATACCGACGCAGACGGGCACGGCTGGCCAGCAATTCGGATTTTTTCACCGCCAAATCGGCGGCGATGGCCTCTTGGGTCCGCACCATGCGGTACAGCACCATCAAAGCCGCAGTCAAGGCGATGGTCACCGCCCCACCGATCACCAGATGCCAGGTCATCGAGCTTTCGAACGAGGTCAGAACGTCTTGCTTGGACCGTCCGACCACCACCGACAACGGCAAGGTCGACAGCGGACGCACGCTGATCAGCCGTTCCCGGCCGTCGAACGGGCCGTGACCTTCCAAGCTCAGCGCTTGCCGGTTCAAGACGGCGTCACGCAGCAAACCGCCTTCCAGGCTTTGCCCCAGATACTTGCCACCGCCATGCGAGGCCACCCGGGCGATGCCGTCGGTGCCGACCAAGGCAATGGCGCCATCGGTGCCGATGTCGATGGCGTTGTAGAACTCGCCCAGATAATTGGGGTCCAGCGAAATCACCAACACACCGGCGAAATTGCCGGCACGGTCGTCCAGACGACGGGTCAACTGAATGGACCACTTGCCGGATGCCCGCCCCAGAACCGGCTTGCTGACGAACAACTGGTCCGCAGTACCGTGGCGATGAACGCGAAAATGTTCGCGGTCCGACAGATCCATTTTCTTGAAACCGGGCACGTTGCTGTCGGCCAGCCAACCATCGGCGCCGATCCGGGCGATCTGCACCGAAACCCGCTTCAAGATGACGCTGTTGGCCACCGAACGGTTCAGGTCGAAACGTTCGGGCGATTGCTGGAATTCAGCGCGCAGATACAGCAGCGTCTGATCCAATCCGGCAATGGTGCGTTGGATGTGTTCGTCGAAGGCGCGGGCCAGGTTGGCGGTGTCGGATCGGGCGTCGGCGATGACCCGGCGATATTCCGAAACCAAGCTGACGGCGATGGCCGCCCACACCAACACCAGCAACAACACGCCGAACACGGCCACGGCACGCGCCGCCTGCATCTTGATACCGGCTTGGTTCATGGCAGACATGGTGTTCACACCTTTTCTCCCCGCAAAGGAGTGGCCGCCGCCTTGGATTGCCGGACCAAGCCGGAATCCAACGCCCATCCCTGTGCGGCGGCGGCCGTCCCGGGGGCCGGGACATGGGTCTTTTGATCAACGTGCCCCGACATCGTCAGGCAGAACCTCCTAAATGCTGCACTTAGTTATAACTGCCCCCTTTCAATGGAATATCGGGTGTGCTTGAATTCGTGTGAAACGTCACATGAACGGGGTGTAAACGCCCCCAAGGGACATCTACATCGTCCCGCAGACAAAGGAGAGACCAGGTGAACGGACCCGCCAAGGCCCACGTCCTGATCG
This sequence comes from Rhodospirillaceae bacterium UBA6219, assembly GCA_002435715.1. Taxonomy (GTDB): domain Bacteria; phylum Pseudomonadota; class Alphaproteobacteria; order Rhodospirillales; family Magnetospirillaceae; genus Magnetospirillum. The sequence goes on along the minus strand of DISD01000096.1, from coordinate 138,841 downwards.
TCGAGGACGAACCGGTCACCCGCGCCAAGCTTGCCGCCCATCTGGTGTCCGAGGGCTTCCAGGTCAGCGAGGCCGCCGACGCCCGCGACATGCGCACCATCGTGTCGCGCACGGTCCCCGACGTGGTGCTGCTGGATATCAACCTTCCCGACGAAAGCGGACTGATCCTGGCCCGCGACCTGCGCGCCAAATCGTCGGTGGGCATCATCCTGGTCACCGCCCGGCAGGACGAAACCGACCGTATCGTCGGCCTGGAACTGGGGGCCGACGATTACATCACCAAGCCGTTCAACGCCCGGGAGCTGGCGGTGCGCGTGCGCAACCTGATCCGTCGCGTCGCCCCCAGCATGGCGGCCGAACGCCAAGCCAGCGGCGTCTATACGTTTTCGGGATGGAAACTGGATTGCGACGCCCGCCAGTTGATGTCGCCCATGGGGGAATCGGTGCGACTGACACGCGGCGAATTCGACGTGCTGGCCGCCCTGGCCCGCAATGCCGGCCGAGCGCTGACCCGCGACCAATTGCTGGATTTGACCCAGCATGACGGCGAAGCGGTGATCGACCGCACCATCGACGTTCTGGTCGGCCGTCTGCGCCGCAAGATCGAAGCCGATCCCAAGCACCCGTCCATCATCGTCACGGTTCACGGCATCGGCTATCGCCTCGCCGGGTCTTAATCCGCTTCGCTGAGGCCACTGCACCAGGTCTTAAACCACCACCTCGTTCAGTGCCTTCAACGAGCGTTCCCACAACGCGCTCAAATCCTTGGCCAGATCCAAGGCCTGGCCGTCACGGGCGCGTGCCGCGTTTTCGATGGCCCGACAGCGGGCGGCCAGCGCCAGCAAATGCAGACTGGACGCCGCCGAGGCCAGACGGTGGACGTTCGGCCCCAACCCTTCCAGGTCGCCGGCGGCCGCCCGCAGCATGGCGTTTTCCAAATCCTGCACCGAAGACTTCCCGAACAAATCCACCAGACTCCGCATGCGCTCGTGACCCAAATCGCGCATGTCGGCCAGCAAGTCGGGCAAGTTGACCAAGGTTGGGCCGCCCCCCGCCGCACGTGACGCCGATTGCCGTGTCCCCGACAAGATTCCGGCCACTTCCTCGACCCGGAACGGTTTGGCCAGACAGCCGTCGATGCCGGCCTCGCGCCAGGCGCGGACGTCTTGTTCCACCGGGTTGGCGGTCAGCAGCCAGATGTGTTGCTGGGGATCGGCGGCGGGAAGCGCACGCAGGCGGCGGGCCACCTCCAGACCATCCATGTCGGGCATGTGCCGGTCCAGCAACACCAGATCGAAAGCTTCCTGCCGGGCCAACCGCAGGGCGGAGGGACCGTCGACGGCGGTCACCACGTGATGGCCATGGCGTTCCAACAGCCCCGAGGCCACTTGCAGATTCACTTCGTTGTCGTCCACCAGCAACACGTTGTGGGGACGCACCGCCAGGATTTCGGTCTCGACCTCCAGGGCGACCGGCTGGCTGGAGGGATCGCCGAAGGGCAGTTGGAACCAGAAACAGGCGCCCTGTCCCGGCTGGCTTTCGAAACCGATGGTGCCGCCCATCAGGGTGACCAAACGCTTGCAGATGGCCAAACCCAGCCCGGCCCCACCGTACCGCCGGGCCACCGACGAATCGGCCTGGCTGAATTCGTTGAACAAGATGTCGCGGGCTTCCTCGGGGATGCCGATGCCGGTGTCGGACACCGAAAAGCGCACGGCGCCTTCGGGGACCATCTCGACCTCGATCATCACCGAGCCATGATCGGTGAACTTGATGGCGTTGCCCACCAGGTTCAGCAGCACCTGACGCAGCCGCAGCGGGTCGCCGACCACGTCGCGCCGAACCTCGGGGGGGAAACGGCAGCCCAGGGTCAGCCCCTTGTCGGCGGCACGCGGCGCCATCAACAGGCGGATGTCCTCGACCATGTTCAACAGGTCGAAGGCGGTGCTTTCCAGGGTCAACCCCTCGGCTTCCAGGCGCGAGAAATCCAAGATGTCGTTGACCAGCCCCAGCAGCAGTTCACCCGACGACACCACGGTCTCGGCGAACACCTTCTGTCGTTGGTCCAAGGGCGTGTCCAACAACAAACGCGCCATGCCCAAAATGCCGTTCAGCGGCGTCCTGATTTCGTGGCCGACGGTGGCCAGGAACAAGGATTTCGCCTGCGCCGCTTCTTCCGCCTTGTCGCGGGCTTCGCGCAGCGCCTGTTCGGCATTCTTGCGTTCCACCGCGTAACGCACCACGCGCGACAGAATGAAGCCGTCGTCGCGGCCCTTGACCAGATAATCCTGGGCACCGTGCTTCAGGGCGTCGATGGCCTGGGAATCGTCGTCATTGCCGGTCAGCACCACCACGGCGACGTCGGGCGCGGCGTCGGTCAACGCCTTCAAGGTTTCCAAGCCCGACGAATCGGGCAGCGACAAATCGGCCAGCACCACGTTGAAACCACCCTGGGCGACGCGGTCCAGGGCCTGGCCAAGGCGAGAACAGATTTCCACTGAAAAGGCCGTTCGCGGGGCCTTGCGCAACATCAGGTCGACCAACCGGGCGTCAGCCGGATCGTCTTCCAGCAGCAGGACCCGAATGGCGTTCATGGTCCGGCCGGCAGCCGCACCACGTCAAACCAATAGGCCTCCATGGTGTGGATGTGATGGGTGAAGTCGTCGGCATCCATGGGCTTGCTGACAAAGGAATTGGCGCCCAGATGATAGCTGCGCACCACGTCGCGTTCCGCTTCCGAGGTGGACAAGATGATCACCGGGATGCCACACAGATTGGGATCGCCCTTGATTTCCTGCAAGATCTCATGCCCCGAGCGACCGGGAAGGTTCAGGTCCAGGAAAATCAGATGCGGCCGCGGCGCGTCCATGAAGGCGCTGCCGATACGGCGCAAAAAGGCGAAGGCTTCGGTGTAATCCTTGACGTGATGCAGGGTCACCGGGTGCTTGCCCTTGCGCAGGGCGATACGGACCAGCCCGGCATCGGCCAGGTCGTCTTCGACCAGCAGAATATGATAATTGCCCAAAGATGCGTTCATCGCCCGTCTTCCCGCTGGACCTCAGGGTCGGCGAAATCACCATTGCCCGCAAGCGTTAAGTTGGCCCCCGCCAAGGATGAAGCCGAGCGGCGCATTTTCGGCCAAGTGAAGCGGAAGGTGGCGCCGCCTTGGTCATTGTCCTCGCACCAGATCAGCCCGCCTTGGCGCTCGACGATCTTGCGGCAGATGGCCAGACCGATGCCGGTGCCTTCATATTCATGGCGGCCATGCAGACGCTGGAAGATGCCGAAAGCCCGTTCGCGATGCTCGGGGGCGATGCCGATGCCGTTGTCGGCGACGCTGAATTCCCATTGCAGGCCTTGGTCGACGCATTCCAGAACGATATGGGGAACATGCTCGGGCTTGCGGTATTTCAGGGCGTTGCCGATCAGGTTCTGGAACAAGCGGGTCATTTCCCCCGAATCCCCCTCGATCACCGGCAAGGTGTCGGGAACGTCGATACGGGCGTGGGTTTCGTCGATTTCCGCCTGCAGGTCCAACAGCGACAAATCGACCATGCGCCCCGAATCGATGGGACCGTCGGCGACACGGCGGCCGACACGGGAATAGGCCAGCAGATCGGTGATCAGACTGTCCATGCGTTTGACGCCGTCACGGATGAAATCCATGAATTCACGGGTTTCGTCGTCCAGCTTGTCGTCGATGGAATCCTCGATCAGACTGAGATAAGACCGCACGGTGCGCAGGGGCTGACGCAAATCGTGCGACGCCACATAGGCGAATTGCTCCAATTCTTCGTTGGAACGCTTCAAGTCGCGGACCACGCCGTCCAATTGCTCTTCCATGCGTTTGCGTTCGGTGATGTCCTGAAGCGTGGCGTCGACACGGATGGGCACGCCTTGGTCGTCGCGGGCCACTTCGGCACGGAACTGCGCCACCCGTTCGGCACCGTCGCCCCGGATGATACGAAAATCCATCACCACGCGGCCCGATTCCGGCTGCAGCGCGTCGGCCATCACCCGGGCCAGACGCGGCCGGTCGTCGGGGTGGACGCGGTCGAAGAACACTTGGCGGTTGGGCACCACGTCGGCCGGACTGAGCCCCAAAATGGCATGGAACTGATCGGACCATTGCTGCTGGCTTTGCCCCGGCTGCCAGATGGCGCTGCCCACCTGGGCGACGCGTTCGGCATTGGTCAACAGGGCCTGACTGCGCCGGTCCAAATCGCGATAGGCGCTTTCCAGACGTTCGACCATGCCGGCGAAAGCCTTGCCCAGACGGGCGATTTCGTCGTTGCCGTCCACATGGAAACGCCCCCCAGCCCCAGCGACGGCACCGGCGTCGAATTCGAACGACGACGCCGCGTCGGCCAAGCCGGAAAGCGTGCGGGTCAAACGTCGGCTGGTGACCACCGCCAAAGCCAGAACCAAGGCCAAGGCCACCGCCCCCATCAGCGACAGCACCAGGGCATAACGCCCCAAAGGCAAGTCCAGGGCGGCACCGCCGATACCGGCCCGGACCAACAATTGGCCACGGCCGAAGCCTTGTGGCAAAGCGATCTCGGCTTCCGCCACCGGACCGTCGGCCTGGGGCGGGGTGCCAAAGGCGGCCTCTGCGGCCGCGCCATTGATCCGCACCACCAACTCGCCGTTGCCGCTGACAGCCAAGGGGGCGGCCAGGCTGGACAAAGTGATGCTCAGCACCACGGAACCGGCTTTGTCGACGGGCAGCATCATTTCGATCCGTCCGCCCAGATCGGGGGACAGGCGCCCCACCGGATTGCCCAGGATGGCGGCCGACTTGCTCCAATCCCCCGGACTGGCCGGATCAAGGGCGCGGATTTCCAACTCCAGCCCGCTGACGTTCAAACGTTCGACCCCGCCAGGGGCCAGATGACGGCGCGACGCCACCCGGACGGCGAAATCAAGCAAACTGGAGGCGTGGGCGGCCTGAGCCCGGGCCAATTCCGCCACTTGGCGCGTCGCCTGGGCCCGCATCATGCCCGACGCCACCACCCAGGCGCCGATACCGGTGCAAACCACGAAGAACAGCGCCAACGCCGAGGTGGCCGCCGCCACCCGAGTGGAAAGTCGTTGGCTTAATCTGGCAAGCACGATGGGCCCTATCCGAAGGTTGGCACCCATGACCATAGGACTAGCCAAGCCCGCCAGCAAGCTTGCTATACTCCCGCCATGAGCCGCGACTACCCGTCCCATCCCCTGCCCGCGATCCTGGCCGCCCTGGTCAAGGATGGGCGTTTGGCCCTGGTGCAGCGGCTCAAGGAAACACCGCCACGCCGTTGGGGACTGCCCGGCGGGCTGATCGAATTGGGTGAAAACCCGGGTCAGGCGGCGGAACGCGAATTGTTCGAGGAAACCGGCATCCGCGCCCGGGCCGGTCAGGTCATCGAGTGTTTCGACATGGTTGTTCATGACGATAACGGCCGCATCCGCAACCACTACCTGATCTTGGTGGTGGAATGCCATTGGCTGGAAGGCGACGGCGACGCCGCCAGCGACGCCTGTGCGTTCGGCTGGTTCGACCGCGCCGCCATCGCCGGTTTGCACCCTGTCCATGATGCCCTGCCCCGTCTGGCCGATTGTTTGTTGGGAGCCGCGTCATGAGCCAAACGGAAATCCTGGCCTTTTTGGCCGACCCCGCCACCCATGGCGGCGAAACGCCCCAGCGCATCGAAACCCATATCTCGGTGGTTTTCCTGGCCGGCGACCGCGCCTGGAAACTGAAAAAAGCCGTCCACCTGCCGTTTTTGGACTTTTCCACCCTGGAACAACGCCATGCCGCCTGTGTGAACGAAATCGAGGTCAACCGCATCGCCGCCGGCCAGTTGTACCTGGGCGTGGTGCCGGTGACCGGTGACGCCGATGGCGGCTTACGGTTGGGCGGCGACGGCCCGGTGGTGGAATGGCTGGTGGAAATGCGCCGTTTCGACCAGGAAAACCTGCTGTCGACCCTGCTGGAAGCCGGCAAGGTGGACCGCCGGATGATTCAAGAGGTGGCGGAAGCCGCCTGGGACTTGCATCGCCAAGCCCCCATTCGCGCCGACAAGGGCGGGGCCAATGGTTTGCGCCGGGTGATCGAAACCAACGCGATCACCATGGAAGGCTTGGCAAGCCTGTTGCCCCCGGCACGGACACGACAGCTGACGCAACAGGCCTTGGCCCGGTTGGACGAACTGGCGCCGCTGCTGGACGAACGGCGCCACAACGGCTTGGTGCGGCGCTGCCATGGCGATCTGCATTGCGGCAATATCTGTCTGTACCAGGGCCGCCCCCTGCCCTTCGATGCCATCGAGTTTTCCGATGATTTCGCCTGCGTCGACACCTTCTACGACCTGACGTTCCTGTTGATGGACCTTGACCATCGTGGCCATCGGGCCTTGGCCAGCCATGCGCTCAACCATTACCTGGATCTGTCCGGCGATTATCAGGCGGTGGCGATGACGCCCCTGCTGTTGTCCACCCGCGCCACCATCCGCGCCCATGTCCTGGCCACCATGGGACAGGCGGACGCGGCCCTGTCCTATTTGGATGCCGCCGAGGCTTATCTGCGCCCGCCCGCCCCCCGCCTGCTGGCGGTCGGTGGGCTGTCGGGCAGCGGAAAATCGCGCATGGGCCGCGAACTGGCGCCCTTCATGGCGGTGCCCGGCGCCGCGGTGGTGCGCACCGACGCGTTGCGCAAGCAGATCATGGGAACGCCTTTGCTGGAAAAGCTGCCGCCCCAGGCCTATGACGGCGAGATGGGGCGCCAGACCTATGCGAAGCTTTACGACACCTGCCTGGAATTGCTGAAAGCCGGCCATGCGGTGGTCGCCGACGCGGTTTTCGCCAAGCCCGAGCAACGCGCCGCCATCGAAGACGTCGCCCGCCGGGCCGGCGTGCCCTTCGACGGCTTGTGGCTGTGGACCGAACCGGAACTGGCCGCTCAACGGATCGAAGGCCGTCGCGCCAACGTGTCCGACGCCACGGTCGAGGTGCTGCGCCAGCAATTGCAGATTGATCTGGGGCCCATGACGTGGACCAAAATCCATACCGGCGGATCAAAAGACGCAGCCCTGGCATCGGGCCGTGCCGCGTTGTGCTTATAGGCCCATGGGGGCATAATTATCGGAACAGGTTTCCAAGGGGAGTATCACCATGTCCACCATCAAAACCATTCTGGCCCCGCTGGGCGATGCCCAGGCGGCCCAGGCCCCCCTCGAGGCCGCCTTCCGCCTGGCGACGTTGTTCGGCGCCCACGTCACCGCCCTGCATGTGCGCCCCGACCCCACCTCGGCGGTGCCGCTGATCGGTGAAGGCATGTCGGGCGCCATGGTCGAGGAAATGCTGAACACCGCGGAAAAGCAAGGGCGTGACGCCGCTGCGGCAACCCACGCCGTCTATGACCAGTTGCGCGGCAACCATGGCATCGCCGAACAGGAAGCACCGCCGGCCGAAACGGTCACCACCCAATGGCTGGAAGTGGTGGGCCGCGAGGAAGAAGTCATCGCCCACAAGGGCCGGGTCGCCGATTTGGTGGTGATGGGCCATGCCGGAAGCGGCTTGGACGATTCTTCGGGGCTGTCGTTGAACGCCGCCCTGCTGGATAGCGGCCGGCCGCTGTTGCTGGCCCCCGCCGCCATGCCCGGTTCCATCGGCAAGCGCGTGCTGGTGGCGTGGAACGGCAGCGCCGAATCCGGTCGCGCCGTCGCTGCCGCCCTGCCCATCTTGGAAAAAGCCGACACGGTCACCGTGCTGACCGTCAACGAACACGATTCGCTGGCCTGCGCCGACGATTTGGTGACGTTCCTGAGCTGGCACGCCATCACCGCCGAACACCGTGACGTCCCCGCCGGCGGCAATGCCGGAATGGCGGTGCTGGACGCTTGCAAGGATGCCGCCGCCGACATGCTGGTAATGGGGGCCTATACCCATTCCCGCCTGCGTCAGCTGATCCTGGGCGGTGTCACCCGCCACGTGTTGTCCAATGCCGGAATCCCGGTGCTGCTGAGCCATTGAAAAACCTTTCGCGGGCTCTCGCCCGCACCTAGCTGGGGCCTTGAGCCCCAGACCCCTTTGATTTTTATTGATAAATGAAAGGGTGGTTTGGAGGCCTAGCCTCCAAGTGGGGCGCGGGGCAGCAGCCCCGTTTAAATCCTCCAGGCCTTCGCGTCCCGCAAAATGGCCTGGGCCGCATCGGTATATGACCCATCATCGTGATGGGCCAGCAGACCGGGCAGCATTTCCAAGGGCGCTTTCGAATCCTTACGCGCCGTCACCAGAACCCGGGTGGCGGCGCGGTCGGTTTTGGGCCAGATGGGAACCACCTTGATCTCGCCCACCTTCAAGCCTTCCAAGCCGGCCAGGATGCGGCCCACATGGTCGGCACGGTGGATCACCCATAATTGCCCCTTGGGGCGCAGATATTTGACCGCCGCCTTCAGCCAGGTGGCCAAATCGGCGTCGCCCTCCAGATGGCCGATGGCCTTGCTGTCGGCGCGCGGCGCCTGGATGGTGCCCGGTTCGTACCAGGGCGGATTGGTGATGACGTGGTCAAAGGTCACCCCGCGCAATTCCTGCGGTCGACTGGTCAGGCACCCCTGGATCACCCGGTAACGATCGGCCAAACCGTTTTCAACTGCGTTGGCCAGCGCCAACCCGGCCAGTTCGGGCTGCAATTCCAACCCGGTGACGATGATGTCGGCCACCCGTGACAGCAGACAAAGGCCGGCGGTGCCGATTCCGCTGCCCAGATCCAGCACCGTTTGCCCGATTTCCGCGGTCACGGCAGCGGCCAGGAAAACCGGATCGGAGCCGGCGCGATAGCCGACCACCGGTTGGCGCAAAGCCAGCCTTCCGCCCAGAAAATGGTCCAAAGTGGTGGGAAAATCCTCACCCGCTGGCATAGGAAGCATCCTTTTGCATGAGTTTCTTGCGGATGTAAGCTTGACCGCCTTTCCGCCGCAAGCCTATGTTCACGCTGCGGCAGGGAATATGCTGAATTCAGGAGTGGTCGAGTGGTAGTCGTGGTGAGCTTGGAAAACGAACGGGCCAAGAAGGCTAAAAGCTTCGATACCCTGATGTCGCTGGTCAAGGACGACCTGGATCAGGTCAACCGCACCATCATCGACCGCATGCACAGCCCGGTCGAGCTGATCCCGCAACTGGCCGGCCATTTGGTCGCGTCGGGCGGCAAGCGCTTGCGCCCGGTTCTGACCTTGGCCTCGGCCAAGCTGGCGGGCCATACCGGCGACCGCCACATCAAGCTGGCGGCCTGCGTCGAATTCATCCACACCGCTACGCTGCTGCACGACGACGTGGTCGACGAATCCGAATTGCGCCGGGGTCAGGCCTCGGCCAACGCTTTGTTCGGCAACAAGCCCAGCGTGCTGGTCGGCGACTTCCTGTTCTCGCGCTCGTTCGAGCTGATGGTGGAAGATGGTTCGCTATCGGTGCTGGCCATCTTGTCGCGCGCGTCCTCGGTGATCGCCGAAGGCGAAGTGTTGCAGCTGATCACCGCCAACGACACCGACACCAGCGAAGATTCCTATCTGGAAGTCATCCGCTCGAAGACCGCCGCCTTGTTCGCCGCCGCCTGCCGCATCGGCGCCGTCGTCGCCGAGCGCCCCAAGGCCGAGGAAGAGGCGCTGGATTCCTATGGCCTGAATTTGGGCATCGCCTTCCAGCTGATCGACGACGTGCTGGATTATTCGGCCAAGCAGGCGGTGCTGGGCAAGACCGTGGGCGACGATTTCCGCGAAGGCAAGATCACGCTTCCCATCATCTTGGCCTTCCGCCGCGGCGACGACGAGGAACGCGAATTCTGGCGCCGCACCGTGGAACGGTTGGAACAGCAAGAAGGTGATCTGGAGCACGCCTTCTCGCTGATGGAAAAGCACGGCACCCTGGCCGACACCATCGCCCGGGCCCGTCATTACGGCGAAGTGGCGCGCGATGCCCTGCGGCTGTTCCCCGATGGGGCCATCAAGCAGGCGATGATCGACGTCATCGACTTCTGCATCGACCGCGCATACTGAGTATCGGCGAGACACCTTCCAGAAACGGCCTTCCAAGCGAGGCCGTTTTTTTTATCACCGCGCACAATTTTACGTAGTTTTACGGTTTATTTATACACGGATACGAGTAGGATCAGCCTCAAGACAGCCGAATGGGTGCTGTTACCGATATATCCAATGCGGTTTGGGAGCTGATTATGGGGGGAAATAAAAGTTTTGCTTTACTCATGACATTTACATGGCTGATCAGCCCCACAATCTGCAAAGCAGAAGACAAGAAATTTGAACAAACAGTAAGAGATTTCATGCTAAACCGCATTCAGGCCGATCATAAATGGAGCGACAAAACAAGCATATCAATTGAAAATGCAAAAGGATCAGCAATAGATGCCGCGAAGCATCTGCCGATCATTGCAGATTCCATGAAGTCACTGGGCTTAAAACCCGAACCACTGAAGTTTCAATACTTCTTGGCGGAAAGCGGCAGCCTGTTCAAATTCCATCAACCAGGTTTCGCAAATGGCACCGTACTGGAATACGATGTCGATCCCACAATTTCAGCGTCTGCCAAATTTGGCGCGGGTGTGTTTGCGGGGCGCCCCTTGATCTACTGGCAACGCACATGGTCTAACGAAGGGAGGTTGTCGCAGCGCGAAACTATGTCGGCGCAGACACGCAAAACCCCCAGCGCATTTCAATCGCTCGAATATGGCCTAGAACTAGAAAATGCAGCAAAATTCTGGCTTGGCGATCGTTACCCAATCCAGAAATACGGATGGCTGTATGTCCTGACCTCCCCACAAGTCGAACACCAGCATTCCGAGTTTTACGGCAGCGCGACATCCAACAATATGATCGCCCTGATCCGGGAAGGATCGGCGATACAGGGAGGTGTCGTATCCGGAAACATAACCGCTCTAAACACCAATGAAGAATTGGGGTTTAAGACACGTTTCGATACCTGGCGCGTTTCATTGAACGCTTTTGCAGGAATTCCAGAACTACCTTCGGATTCATGGCTCAAGCTATCGTATTTTCACCTTGACTATCAACGCCCCACGCCAGAATGGCAACGAGGGATTCGTTATTTCAGCTGCACGAGTTGCGGACCAAATCGTCGGCAATTAGTTTTCGATGCTGACTACGAGTCCCAAGGTATTGGCGTGGACCTGCAATGGGGCGTTCCATTGAACGACAATTGGCGCGGCATCGTCGGAATAAATTATGATTTTGGTATAAAAAACAGCATCACGCTTCATGACAGTTCGATCAGCCTTTACGACAAATCCCTACACTACACCGGAGCCGGAATAAGATTAGGTGCCATCTACCACAACATATTCGACAGGTTAAAGGCATTAGGCTCAGATGGTCTGGCCGTTGACGCCCAAATAATGGGAACGGCATCATTGTCATCTTGGTCAACAGATTTTGTGTCAGTTGTTGACCAGGATTATCAAGAATCTCTTATGATGTCTTTTACGGCAAAGTTCTGACTATTCCGCCAGTTTCCAGGCGCCGTCCTTGATGTCCACCAGATGCAGGGAATCCAGACCCAGGCCCATATGGTCCTGGGCGCTGAGGCTGAACACGCCGCCTTGGCCGACAAAGCCTTGGGTGTTTTCCAGGGCGTCACGCACCTTGGCCTTCTCGGTGCTGCCGGCGCGACGGACGGCGTCCAGGTAAAGATACAGCGCGTCCCAGGAATGGCCGGCCATCATGCTGACCTCGTCACCGGTGCGGGATTCGAAATCGCGTTTGAAGGCACTCAACACCGCTTTTTGCGGATGGCTGTCGGGCAGAACCTCGACGATGGCCAAGGGGGAGGACGGCAAGCGCATGCCGTCGGCGGACTTGCCCACCAGACGCAGGAAGTCCTTGGACGCCACACCATGGGATTGATAGACCGGCAAATCCATGCCCAGTTGGCGAATGTTGCGGGTGACCACCGCCGGTCCTTGACCGGTGCCAAAAACGAAAAGCGCCTGCACGCCGGATGTGGCGCGAATACGGGTCAGCTGCGCGGTGACATCGGGGTCGCGCGGCCCATAGGTTTCGTCGGCGACGACGTCGATGCCGAACCCCGGGGCCAATTCCACGCATTGATTGCGCCCCGACTTGCCGAAACCGACATTTTCCGACAGTAACGCCACCTTGGTCAGGCCGCGACGCTTCAGGTCGCCGAACACCTTTTGCGCCGCCAAACGGTCGGTTTGCGGCACCTTGAACGTCCATTTGCGCACCGGATCGACAATGGCGACACCGCCGCCGAGGGACAGATAGGGGATTTCCGCCTTTTCCACCACGCCCAACACCGCCATCGAGGTCGGCGTCCCCGACCCGCCGACCAGCACGTCCACCCGGTCGGATTCAATCAGGCGCCGCACCAGGGTGGCGGCCTTTTCCGGCACCGACCCGTCATCGTACAGCACCAGTTCCAGCTTACGCCCCAGCACGCCGCCGGCGGCGTTCAGCCGTTCGACCTCCATCTCCAGGGTTTTCTTCTCGGGGTCTCCCATGGGCGACATGACGCCGGTGGTCGACAAGAAAGAACCGATCCGGATCGGCGGCTCGGCCGCCAGGGAAGTCAAAGACGGCAGAACAAGAAATGCCGTCAGCGCTGCAACCAATAATCTCATCCGACCATCTCTGAATCGTCTTTGTCTTCCCGGTGATCATAAACCGCCCGCTGCTTGGACGAAATTTTTTTGTTTTCAAGGGATGGTGGCGTTGCAAATTGGTTGCAGAATACTTTACAACCACTGCCTCAACCAGGAGGCGGACAACATGTCATGGAAGGAAATTCTAAGCACTGATGTCACCTCCGTGGATCGCCAACACCAGCTTTTGATCGAAACCGCCCACGACTTCTTTGTTCGCATCCATGATGGCCTGAGCCGAGGTGAAATGGTGGTCGGCCTGGATCAGCTGATCACCTTGGTGTCCGAGCATTTCGACCACGAAGAACGGGTGATGCGCAACATCGCCCTGCCCGACTTGGCCACCCATGCCCATCTGCACCGCTCGTTGCTGGAAGAAATCCGCGAATTCCGCGAAGAAGTGGCCATGGGCACCAACCAGCGCAGCGCCGCCGATATCGAACATTTCCTGAATGTCTGGCTTTATCGCCACATCGTCGAGGAAGACGTCAAAATCTCCCTGCACCTGAACCGGCCTTAGCCGTTCAGGATCGACCGGATGACGCCCATCATATGCTGGGCGGCGTGGGTGCATTCGCCGCGGGCCGGACAACCGCCGGCAATGGCACATTGCATCATGCCGCTGGCGATGGCGTGCCCACAGGCCCACTCGCCCCGAGTGACATGCGCCGCCGCCCGCTCGACCCGCGGCGGGTAACACTGGCTGGCATGGGAAGCGGTGGCGGCAATCATGGTCTTTCCGTTCGTCCGACAATCGGAAGTCTTACACACAAAGACTAATGGAATATTGATGGGAAGGGCAGTGATGGCCTGTTCCAAGTTGTGACGCGATGTCACCGCACGACACCCTTAATGATGGTTGCGATGACGTCCTCAGTCGTTATGATTGCCTCCGCTCATCTAGGGGGGCCCATGTTCACATCATTTCGCCTTGTTCTGGTGGCCGCTTTGGCCCTGTCGGTCAGCGCCTGCGCCACCCGCACCCTCAGTACCACCGACAAACTGACCCGTGACGTCGCCCAGCCGAAAATCCTGTTGATGCCGGCCGACGTGGAATTGTCGGAACTGACCGCCGGCGGGCTGACCGAGCTGAACGCCGATTGGACCCTGAGCGGACAACGCAACCTGAAGGCGGCGCTGAACGAACATCTGGCCAAGCTGAACGCCCGCTTCAGCGAATACCAGCCTTTGGCCCAGGACGATCCACACTACGACACCTTTCAGCAATTGCAGAAATTGCACGGGGTCACCGGCATCAACATCCAAAACTATGCCTTCCCCCCCGCCCCCGGCCTGCCGGGCAAAGAAGGCAAGTTCAACTGGGCCTTGGGTCCGGCCACCACCATGCTGGCGGAAAGCACCGATTCCCAATACGCCTTGTTCGTCTGGCTGCGCGACAGCTACACATCGTCGGGACGTCGGGCGCTGAAGCTGGCGGCGGCAATTTTGTTCGGCGTGCAGATGGAGGGCGGCAAGCAGGTCGGCTATGCTTCGCTGGTCGATCTGAAGACCGGTGAAATCGTCTGGTTCAACCTGCTGGCCCGCGAATCCGGCGACCTGCGCGACCTGGCCTCGGCGCGGGAAAGCGTCGACACCTTGCTGACCGGGCTGCCCCAATGAAGCCCCGCCTGCTGCTGTCCTTGGCCGCCGCCATGCTGTTGGCCGGGTGCGTCACCCATGAAACCGGCTCGTCCAGTGGCATCGCCACCGTCAACCCCGGCTACCGGCCCGACGTCAAGACCGACGAGGCCGGCATTTGGCTGACCGCCGACAAGGCCGAGGCCGATCTGCGCGATTCCGCCAACCGGGTACGCGACCCGGCTCTCAACGCCTTGGTGTCAGACATGGTGTGCAAGCTGGCGGCGGAATATTGCGGTGATCTGCGTCCCTATGTGGTGCGGGTGCCGCATTTCAACGCCACCGCCTCGCCCAATGGCGCGATCTCGATCTGGAGCGGCCTGTTGATCCGCGCCCGCACCGAATCGGAGCTGGCCGCCGTCGTCGGTCATGAAATCACCCATTATGCCCGTCGCCACACCTTGGCCCGTTTCCGCAATGCCCGCGAGAACACCGACGTGGCCGCCGTTCTTGGCCTGTTGGGCGCCACCACCGGCGTGGCCCAGATCGCCGAATTGCCCCATGTCATCGCGGTCGGCAACATCCAGGCCTTTTCCCGCGACAACGAACGCGAATCCGACGAGGAAGGCTTCAACCGCCTGGTCAAGGCCGGATACGAGCCCAGCGCCGCCGCCGATGTGTGGAAGCGCATCTTGGACCTGAAAAAGGCCAAGCACGAATTCGAGTACGAAAGCTATGAGGACCGCACGGTCCGGCTGTTCGTCGCCAGCCACCCGCCCAGCGAGGAACGGGAAAAATCCTTGCGCGAACTGGCGGAAAAGACCGCCAAGCCGACGGTGCCACCGCCCGACCGCTTGCGCCAGGCCCTGGTGGGGGTCCGTCTGGACTTCCTGCTGGACGAGGTCAAGCTGGGCCAGTTCCGCGAAAGCAAGGCGTTGTTCGAACTGTTGCTGAAAGACGACCCGTTGCCCGGTCAGATCTATTACGCCCTGGGCGAGCTGTACCGTAAACGGGCCAAGGACGACGACGAATTGGTGTCCATGTCCTATTTCCACCAGGCCTGCGAGGCGATGGGCGCCCCGCCCGAGGCTTTTCGCATGGTGGCCACGATCCGGTGGCGCCGCGGCGAGAAGGAACTGGCCAAGGAATATTTCCGCCGCTACCTGAATGCCGCCCCCGATGCCGGCGACCGCGACCTGATCACCCATTATCTGGGAAGCTGACAATGACCCGCCGTCTTTTGCCCCTGTTGCTGTTGATTGCGTTGTCCGCCTGCGAATCCTGGCAGAAGATTCCGCCCGGCGCCGTCAAGCTGTCGGACAAGGCCGAGGTAGTCACCACCCAGACCTGGAGCGGTCAAGGCGACCGCGACGGTTTTCTGTGGACCCAGGATGGTCCCGGCATGGATTCCCTGTTCTTCCACCTGGGGATCAAGGACGGCAAGACCTTGTTCGAAGACCAGGACGTGGAAAAGAACCACAGCTTCATCCTGAAGCTGATGAACCGCCAGCCCGACCAGATTTCCTTTCGCTTTTCCAAGACCATGACCGAATGGGAAATCGTCGAGTTCTTCACCACGTCCTGGGGCAAGTTGGCCGGTGACGTGCCGGTGAAAGTGGAAAACATGGCTCCGGCCAGCCTGGACGGCCATCCCGGCATCCGCTTCCAATATTCCTATACCCCCAAGGACGAATTGCGCCGACGTGGTTTCGGAATCGCCGCCGTGGTGGACGACAAGCTGTATGTGGTCCACTATCTGGGCTCGGCGATCTATCACTTCGACAAGAACAAGGCCGAAGCTGAACACGTGATCGCCTCGTTGAAGATCAAGAAAGGCTGAGACGAAGCCCATGCATCGCCGTTCCTTGCTTGCTGGCCTGGCGGCCAGCGCCGTCGCCGCCCCCGCTTATGCCCAATTCAACCTGGGCAACCTGATCCAGGGCGCCGCCAACGTGGTCAGCGCTTATTCGTCGGGCGAATCCGATGAAATCCAGATGGGGCAGACCTATTACCAGGATTATCTGACCAAGTCGGGCGGCGCCTATCCCGACCGCAACGCCCAAGAGGCGCTACGCAAGTTCGCCCAGCCCTTGCTGAAGGCCGCCGACCGCCAAAGCTTGGCCTGGGAAATCACCATGGTGAAATCCGATCAGGTCAACGCCTGGGCCCTGCCGGGCGGCAAGCTGGCCATCAATTCCGCCTTGGTCAAGTATTGCGCGACACCGGACGAGCTGGCCTCGGTCATCTCGCACGAAGTCGGCCACGCCGATCGCGGCCATGGCCTGTCGCAGATCCGCAACCAATCCCTGCTGCAAGGGGCCGGAAGCATCGGCAAGGAGGCGCTCAGCGCTTGGATGGGCGGTGCCGGCGCCATCGGCGCCCAGGTGCTGACCGCACTGGAAGGCCCGCTTTATTCGCTGATCCTGTCGGGCTATTCTCGCGACAACGAATTCGAAGCCGACGCCCATATCCTGAAGATTTTCGAACGCACCGGCTACGACCCGGACAAGGCCGACGACTTCTTCCGCACCCTGATCAAGCTGCACCCGGAATCGGACACCAGCACCACCTCGCTGTTTTCCACCCATCCGGGGACCCGCGAACGCATCGCCCGCATCGAGGCCGCCGCCGCCAAGGCGTCGCGCGCCAGCGGCGCCCAAACGTCAGGTTGGAACGACCTGAAGGCCATCTTCCCGACGCCGGCGGCGTAAACGACAAAAGGGGGGCTTAAGCCCCCCTTTTTGCATCAAGATGCTACATTCTTAATTGAAGGCGCAGCCGGGCTTGACGCCCACCTTCTTCAACATGATGGCCAGCGGGCAGAAACCGGTGAAGGCGGCCTGGAACATGTTCAGGCCAACGAAGGCGGTCAGGAACAGCCAGTTGACAGAATGCACCTGCGACAGGCCCAGGCTGGCCAGAATGACGAAACCGGCAAAGGCAAGAACGACACGATCGATGGACATAGCAGGGTTTCCTTGCAGGAGGAGCAAAAGGGTTCGGACCGCCTTGTTAATTAGATCAGCCTAATATATACGTCAAGGTTCAGGTTTCACGGAGATCATCTCATGTCCTTGTCCGCTTTTCGCCTGTCATGCGCGCTGATTCTGGCCGGCGTGCCCGCTTTCGCCGGTGAGATGACGGTCAAGACGCGGGAAGTGGACGATTTGAAGGCGGTGTTCGCCACGGTGGAAAGCGTCGACCAGGTCTTGGCCCGCGCCCGTATCGCCGGCACCGTGTCGGGATTGCTGGTGGACGAAGGCAGCCGGGTCGATGCCGGCCAGCGCATCGCCACCATCGGCGACCCCAAGCTGGCTTTGGCCACCGTGGGCATCGACGCCCGGCTGAAAGCCGCCGAATCCGAACGCGATCTGGCGGAAATCGAATTCCGCCGGTCCCAGGAATTGCTGGCCAAGGGCGCCGCCACCCAGGCCCGCGTCGACAACGCCCGGACCCGTCTGGACGTGGCGGTGCGCACCATCGCCGCCATCCGCGCCGAAAAGCAGGTCAGCGCCGAACGGACCGGCGAAGGCGCGGTTCTGGCCCCCACCGCCGGCGTGGTGCTGAAGGTGCCGGTGACCCAAGGGTCCGTCATCATGGCCGGCGAAACGGTGGCGGTGATCGCCGCCGAGAACTACATCCTGCGCATGGCCCTGCCCGAACGCCACGCCCGTTTTCTGAAGGTGGGGGACAAGGTGTTGGTGGGACCGCGTTCGCTGTTGGCCGGCGACGCGCCGCCACGCCAGGGCAGTGTCCGTCAGGTCTATCCGCAGATCGAGGACGGCCGCGTCGTCGCCGACGTGGCGGTGGAAGGTTTGGGCGATTTCTTCGTCGGTGAACGGGTCCCGGTGCATGTGGCCACCGGGCGCCGCCCCACAATCATCATCCCGCGCGAAGCGGTGACCCGCCGTTTCGGCCTGGATTACGTCACGGTACAGAATTCCGGACCGGTGGTGGTGCAATTGGGCCAGGCGGTGGACGATCAGGTCGAGGTGCTGTCCGGTCTGCGTGACGGCGATCTGGTGACGTGGTGAGCGCCATGAAGCTGGGTCTTTCGGGCGCCATCGCCAAGCATTTCATCAAGTCGCCGCTGACGCCGTTGCTGCTGCTGGCGTCGCTGGCGGTGGGCTTCATCGCGCTGTCGGCCTTGCCGCGCGAGGAAGAGCCGCAGATCAGCGTGCCCATGGTCGACATCATGGTGTCGGCCAACGGCCTGAAGGCGGTGGACGCCGCCGAGCTGGTGACCAAGCCCTTGGAAGACATCGTCAAGGGCATCGACGCGGTGGAACACGTCTATTCCCAGACCTATGACGACCAGGTGGTGGTGACCGCGCGTTTCGACGTCGGCACTTCGGAAGATGCCGCCATCCTGCGCGTCCACGAACAGGTGCGGGCCAACATCCGGGCCCTGCCCACAGGCATCCCTGAACCCTTGATCGTCGGGCGCGGCATCAACGACGTCGCCATCCTGGTGCTGACCCTGGCGCCCAAGCCGGAAGCCGCCGAGCGCTGGAACGACAATGCCCTTTACAATCTGGCCGAGGAACTGCGCCACGAATTGGTCAAGGTCGACAATGTCGGCCAAAGCGATATCGTCGGCGGCGCCAAGGACCAGATCCGGGTCGAGCCCGATCCGGAAGCCCTGGCCCTTTACGGCATCACGCTGAACCAATTGGTCACCAAGGTGGAAAACGCCAACCGCTCGTTCATGGTCGGCGCCGTGCGCGAAGCCGGCCGTCACCTGCCGGTGGTGGGCGGCCAGACGCTGAGCGGTATTCCCGATATCGGCAATCTGCTGCTGGCCAGCCATGACGGTCGCCCGGTCTATGTGAAGGACGTGGCCAAGGTGGTGCCCGGCGGCGCCGAGCCCGAGGCGCGGGCCTGGCACATCGAAAAAGGCCAAGCGGTTCCCGCCGTCAGCCTGTCCATCGCCAAACGGGCCGGCGCCAACGCCGTGTTGGTGGCCCAGGACACCCTGGCCCGCCTGGAACAGGTCAAGGGCACGCTGATCCCCGACAACGTCACGGTGACGGTGACCCGCAATTATGGGGAAACCGCGTCCGACAAGGCCGACGAATTGCTGTTCCACCTGGCGCTGGCGACTTTGTCCATCGTGGTGCTGATCACCTGGGCCCTGGGCTGGCGCGAAGGGCTGGTGGTGGCCCTGGTGGTGCCCACCACCATCTTGCTGACTTTGTTCGCCAGCCATCTGATGGGTTACACCATCAACCGCGTCAGCCTGTTCGCCCTGATCTTTTCCATCGGCATCCTGGTGGACGACGCCATCGTCGTGGTGGAAAACATCGTGCGGCACTGGCAGATGGACAAAACCGCCGACCGCGCCGAAGTGGCGGTGTGGGCGGTGGCGGAAGTGGGCAACCCCACCATCGTCGCCACCCTGACCATCGTCGCCGCCCTGTTGCCGATGATGTTCGTGTCGGGCCTGATGGGCCCCTATATGAGCCCCATCCCGGCCAACGCGTCCTCGGCCATGATGTTCTCGTTCTTCGTCGCGGTGATCATCACGCCGTGGCTGTTGCTGAAGATCGCCGGCCGTTCGCGCCAAGGTGCCATCGAACATCACGGCCATGCCGACCGTTTGGCCGATCTCTATCGCCGTTTCGCCACCCCCCTGCTGCACGGACGCCAACGGTCGAAAAAGCTGCTGCTGGGCGTCACCATCGCCACCTTCGTCGCCATGTCCATGTTCGGCTTCAAGGCGGTGACGGTGAAGTTGCTGCCCTTCGACAACAAGTCGGAAGTCCAGGTGGTGGTGGATTTGCCGGAAGGTTCCACCGTGGAAGACACCGAACGGGTGTTGATGGATGCCGCCAAGCGATTGGCCGACCTGCCGGAACTGACCTCGATCCAGGCCCATGCCGGCACCGCCGCGCCCTTCAACTTCAACGGCTTGGTGCGCCATTACTATTTGCGCTCCAGCCCGGAAATGGGCGACCTGCAGCTGAACCTGACCTCGCGTCACGACCGTTCGCGCCCCAGTCACGCCATTGCCCTTGACGTGCGCCAGCGTCTGGCCGGCATCGACAAGCCCGATGGCAGCGTGCTTCGTGTGGTCGAGGTGCCGCCCGGACCGCCGGTCCTGTCCACTTTGCTGGCGGAAATCTATGGCCCCGACGCCGAAACCCGTCGCAAAACCGCGCAACAGGTGCGCGAGGCCTTCCAGAAGGTGGATTTCATCGTCGACGTCGACGACACGCTGTCCCATCCCTGGCAGCGGCTGCGGGTCAGCATCGACCAGGAACGCCTGGAATTCTTCGGTGTCGAGCAACAGGCGGTCTATGACACCATCCAGGCGCTGATGGGCGGCGTGCGCGTCGGTTATTCCCATCGCGGACAAGGCGCCAACCCCAAGGAAATCGTCATCGCCCTGGCCAAGGCCGACAAGCATCCCGGTGAATTGCTGGCCACCACCCCGGTGCCGTCCGCCAAGGGCGTGGTGGAACTGGGCGACGTGGTCAACGTCACCTACGAACCGGCCAGCCCCCCCATTTTCCGCCGTGACGGCCGCTTTGCCGAGATGATCCAGGCCGAATTGGCCGGGCGTTACGAAGCCCCGATCTACGGCATGTTCGCGGTGGAAGACAATCTGCCCGACGGCGTCAATGTGAAATATCACGGCCAGCCGCTGGACGAGTCCACGCCGACCCTGTTGTGGGACGGCGAATGGGAAATCACCTATGTCACCTTCCGCGACATGGGGGCCGCTTTCGGCGTGGCCATCATCGGCATCTATCTGCTGGTGGTCGCCCAGTTTGGCAGCTTCCGCCTGCCGCTGGTCATCCTGGTGCCGGTGCCGCTGACCCTGATCGGCATCGTCATCGGCCACATGCTGTTCGGGGCGCCGTTCACCGCCACCTCCATGATCGGCTTCATCGCCTTGGCCGGCATCATCGTGCGCAATTCCATCCTTTTGGTGGATTTCATCCGCCATCGTCTGGGCGAAGGGGCTTCCATCCGCCAAGCCGTACTGGATTCGGGGGCGACGCGTTTCAAGCCCATCGTGCTGACCGCCGCGGCGGCGATGATCGGCGCCGCCTTCATCCTGGCCGATCCCATCTTCCAGGGTCTGGCCATTTCCCTGGTCTTCGGGCTGTTGTCGTCCACCGCTTTGACCCTGCTGGTCATTCCGGCACTGTATGTGTGGCTGCGTGACGACGGGCGGGAATTGGAAGGTTAAGCCCCGCTGATCACCAGCTTCTTGCCCGGTTGGGCATGGCAATATTTGTCGCCCACCCCCTTCACCGTCAGGCTGGCGGCGAACATGCGCGGGTCACAGGAATTGTCGGCGAACATGTCGTAATGGCACGGAATGGCCAGGCGCGGATTGACCCGTTTGGTCAGTTCGGCGGCTTCCCAATGGGACAGATTGGCGTAACCGCCATTGATGGGACAGGCGATGACGTCTGGCTGATGATCAAGACCCGATTCGGCCAACAGGTCACACCAGGCGGTGTCGCCGGTGATCCAGAATTTCGGCCCGTCATCCACTTCGACGACAAAGCCCATATGGGTCAGATCGGACGTGTCGGTGGGCAGGGCGAAGGTGCCGTGCAAGCGGATATCGCCCAGTTCCACCACATCGCCGGGCCAAGTGACGCGGCGTTCCGATTCGGTGGCGCCGGCCTGGGCGAAAACCGCCTGAGTCTGGGCCGGCCCCAAAAAGCCGCCGATGCGCCCCGCCTGACAGGCCGGACACAAGGTGTCGGGATCGGCATGATCCTTGTGCGAATGGGTGCAGGCCAACATATCGGCGCGCAAATCCTGTGGGGCGATCAGCACCGGCACTTGGCGGCGCAGGTCCAGCCCCCGACGTGACGGATGGCACGAATCGGTCAGATAGGGGTCAACCAGTAAAAGCTTGCCGGCGGGGGATTTGATCACCCAGCCATTCTGGCCCAAAAACCACAATGCCATGGTCTGACGGTCAGGTTTGGTGGCGTCGATTTCGTTCATCAAGCTCATGACGTCAAGGTGCCGCAAGCGGGATGGCCGCGCAAGAGCAGGTGACACAATCTCGCTTGCACCGTAAGAAAGGGGCATGGAAGACATCGCGATCATCGGCGCCGGACCGGCCGGCTTGATGGCAGCCCAGGCGGCGGCCGAAGCGGGGCGCCGTGTGGCGCTGTACGATTCCCTGCCCCAGCCCGCCCGCAAGTTTCTGCGCGCCGGCATCGGCGGCCTGAACCTGACCCATTCCGAACCCTTCGAGGCTTTCCTGGGCCGTTTCGGCGACGCCGCCCTGACCCTGGAGCCGATGCTGCGGGCCTTCCCCCCCGACAAGGTGCGGCAATGGGCCGCCGATCTGGGCTGCGAAACCTTCGTCGGATCGTCGGGCCGGGTGTTCCCCAAGGACTTCAAGGCTGCCCCCTTGCTGCGCGCCTGGTTGCGGCATCTGGACAAGTTTGGGGTGCGCTTCCATCCGCGCCATCGCTGGCGGGGCTGGGACGACCACGGCGCCCTGCGTTTCGCCACCCCCGATGGCGACCAGACCGTCACCGCCGGTGCCACCATCTTGGCCCTGGGCGGCGCGTCATGGCCCAAATTGGGCTCTGACGGCGCCTGGAGCGGGTTGTTCCCCCCCACCGCCCTGTCCGCCTTCCGCCCGGCCAATTGCGGTTTCGAGGTGGAGTGGAGCGACCATTTCCGCGACCGCTTCGCCGGATCGCCGGTCAAGGCGGTGGGATTGGCCTTTGGCGAACGCCGTTTCAAGGGCGAATTCGTCGTCACCCGCCACGGAATCGAAGGTAGCGCCATCTATGCCCTGTCCGCCGCCTTACGCGACGCCATCGACACAGACGGACGGGCGGTTCTGCACCTGGATTTGAAACCCGACTGGGACGTGGCCAAACTGGCCGCCGCCCTGGCCAAGCCGCGCGGCAGCCGCAGCCTGGCCAACCATCTGGAGCGCCAAGCCGGGATCAAGGGCATCCTGGCCGGTCTGGCCCGCGAAGGATTGACCGCCGAAGACATGCCGAAGGCGGCAGCGCTGAAAGCGGTACCCGTGGTGCTGAAGCGCCCGCGCCCGCTGGCGGAAGCCATCAGTACGGCGGGTGGATTGCGCTTTGATGCGCTGACCCCCACCCTGATGCTGAAGGATCGCCCCGGCACCTTCGTCGCCGGTGAAATGCTGGACTGGGAAGCCCCCACCGGCGGCTATCTGCTGAATGCCTGTTTTGCCACGGGTTGGGCAACGGGTCAGGCCGCCGCCGATTGGGTCACGCCCTAATACACGCCCTTGTCGTTCAGGAACCGGGTATAGCCCTTGTCGTCTTCCTGGATGTGGCCGACCAGCCATTCCTGCAAAAAGGCCAGGAAGTCGATCTGGGTCGGGTCAGGGGTGTCCTTGAAGGTCTGGCGCATGACCTGCAATTGTTCGGACAGCAAAGCGTGATGGGCGCGATGCCCCTCGGTTTCCGGATAGGCATGGCGCAGCATCAGCGCCTCTTCCTCGCCGAAATGGTAATGGGCGTATTCGGCCATGGCGTCGAACAGCGGCACGATTTCCGGGCCGCCGATGCCCGCCTTGATGGCGTCCAGAATGGCGTTGGCCTGTTCGAACATGCGCCGGTGCTGGGTGTCCAGGCGCAGCACGTCGACGCGGTATTCCTCGCGCCAATGCAGACGGCCGCCATTGGCTCCGTGCTCGCTTTCGAAGATGGAGGTCATGCGCCGGCCCGAGGTCTCGAACAGCTTCCAGCGCACCGACGGAATGCCGGCCAACAGACCGGCGGGGACCAGGAACACCTCGGTGGCGGTCAACGCCTTCAAGCGGAACATGGACGGCGTCCAGAAGATGGACAATTCCTCGCCGAAGAAATCGCCGAAACGCAGCACTTCCAACTGCTGTTCCCCCAAATAACGTCCCACTTGGCCGGTGACCACCAAGGCCACCGATTCGGGGCCGATATCGATGGTCTCGCCCTCGGGGATGCGCGACAGCGTCATTTCCTTGGCGATGCGGTTCAAGGTGCGGGTCGACACCACCTCGCCGAACAGCCAAGTGCGTTGCAGGAACTGGCGGTTCTCGAAGATGCGGGTGATGGACGCCGACAGATCGTTACGACGGACGAAATCCTGATAAAGGCTTGAGGGGATGCGCAGCGCCTTGACGAAGCCGATCGCGCGGTAGGTTTCCGTCACCGGGGCCTCGAACAGGGCGAACAATTCGCCGATCATCGCCCCCGCCGACAACACCGAACGCGCACCGCCGTCGATGTGCAGGGCCTCGACGCTGCCCGACAGCAACAGATAGATATTTTCCGTCGGCCGACGTTCCTTGACCAGGATGGTGCCGGGATTGAACGTGCTGACCGGATTGTTCAGCAGCACCCGCAATTGGTGATGGGCGATGTCGGGGAAATAGGCCTGCAGCAATTCAAAGGCCGAGCGCCAGATGAAGTCGTGATTGGACGGGATCAGCACGTCCACATTGCCGAACGACGCGGTGGACCCAATGGCCTTTTGCGCCAAAGTGTGTTTCCCCGAGGTATGGGCCAGGATCAGCCGCCCCGACCGGTCGTCGCGGAAATCATAGGCGTCGCCGTGGATCATGCCGCCGCCCACGTCCACCTTCTTGATGTTGGCAGGAAGCGCGTAAGACGCCGCCACCGCCTGGAACATGGCCTTGGAGATACCGGGCTTGTCGGCATCCTCGGTGACGAAGTCGCGCAGCACTTCCAACCGGCAGACATCGGCCCAATGGGCATAGGACCGGTAACCGTCTTCCCAGGGCGCGCGGAACATGAACAGGGTGGTTTCCACCGGATGGGGGGAAAACAGCGGCCGGACCTCAAGCCCGTCCACTTCGTTCCATTCGCCTTCCACCAGATCGTGGCATTCGAAGTAATCGGCGAAGGCCGAGGGCTCGATGGACAGCAGCGCCGCCATCTTGCGCGCCACCGAGGCGCGCACCAACGGCGTGGCGAAATATTTGATGCGGTGGTCGGCACGGATCAGCGTGGTCAGGCCGGAAAAGTGGTCGTCATGGGAATGGGTGTGGAAGATGCCGTCGATCTCGTTGACGCCGATGCCCAGGGCATCAAGGGTGAACAAGATGTTGGGACCGGCGTCGATCAGATAGACCCGGCCCTGGAACATCAGGATGGCGCCCATGGACGGGCGGTTGATGTCCCAGCCGTCGCCTTCACCCGAATGCACCACGGAAAAGTAATCGCGCTGCATGTTGTAGAAACCCAGCGGATACGGGCATTCATAGGTTTCGAACGGCGGCAGGGTCAGATCGACGGTGACGCAATCGCCGCCATGACAGATCTCGAAGGTGTTCAGGCGGACCCGGCGGATGGTGACACCGCCCCGGATCTCCACCGGTTCGGCATCGACATTCAGGGTGTCGAGCAATTCCTGGGGATGACGGATGCGGCCGAAAGCGAATTTCAGCTTCATGCGCATCAGGTCCTTGGCCTGCTGCGCGGTGGCACCGGCTTCGATCAATTCCTCTTCGTTGATCAGGCCGTAATTGCCGCGATAGATGTATTGCAACTGCGCCCGAACCTGCTCGGCCGAGCCGATCAGCAACGGCTTGGCCCCGGTATTGCCGGGATGGTCGGGAATGATCATGCCTTGGCGGTACAGCATCTGCAGCACCGGGAACTCGCCCAGATTGCTGAAAGTGCCGTTCTGCACCATGACGTCGGACAACAAGATGGCGTTGGGGCCGGTTTCATAGCTGACGCCGTCGCGCTCGACCGTCGTGATCAAGCCGCGCTTCATCAGATGTTTGACCACGTCGGCGGGACAGCCGCACAAAATTCGTAGATTGGCTTCGGCGATTTCCACCCACCAAACCCCGGTGGTCACCTCGGCCTTTTTAATCGAACCCATTCATCGTCCCCACTCGTACCCCACCTCTATGCTAGGACGGTCCGCCCCTTACATCAACCCACGGGTTGTGACGCAAAGAGTCGGAAAACCAACATGATTGTTGCAGCTTCCCCTTGACGCTGCGAACGGGAATCACTATACCACGCACAGTTTTTTATACTTTATGGTAAGGCCACGTTCCATGGCGACCGCCCCTGCTGATCGTGTTATTCGCTTGCTGGCCCTTGGTGCCCTTTATGGGGCGGCGATCGCCATCGCCGTGGTGTTTTCCCCGGCCAACGGCTTTTTGCCGCCGGAAAAGCTGAACAACCTGATCGGCATGAACAGCGAAGCCCCGGTCAAGCTGCCCCAGTAAATCAAGCTTCCGCGCTCAGCGCCGCCAAACCGGCAAAGGCCGGTTCCGGATGGGTGACCAGCCAAGTGGGAATGGCGGACAGATAACCGGCGAACCGCCCCTTGGCTTCAAAACGCCGGCGAAATTCCGAAGCGAAGAACGCCTGGGCCATGCGCGGCAAGATCCCCCCGGCCACATAGACCCCGCCCCGCGCCCCCAAGCTCAACGCCAGGTTGCCCGCCACCGTGCCCAGCATGGCGAAGAACAGGTTCAGCGCCTGACGACAAATCGGACACGAACCGTCCAGCCCATGGCTGGACACCGCTTCGGCGGTGGAATAGGACGCCGGCAGGCCTTGGATCGCCGCCACCGCTTCGTACAAATTCAGCAACCCCGGCCCCGACAGCACCCGTTCGGCGGAAACATGGCCGAATCGGCGCCGCAATTGCGCCAAGACCTGGGCCTCGGTGTCGTCGGTGGCGGCCATGGTGACGTGACCGCCCTCGGTGGCCAAAGCGGTCCATCGCCCGGTGGAATCGGCGACCAGTCCGGACACCCCCAACCCGGTCCCCGGCCCCAACACGGCGATGGGCGCCCCGGACACCGGCTCGGCGCCGCCCAGCTTCATCAGATGGTTGGCTCCCAGATGCGGCACCGACAGCGCCGCGGCGGTGAAGTCGTTGACCACCTTCAATTCGGCCAAACCCAGTTGGCGCTGGACGTGATGGACGGAAAACCGCCACGACGAATTGGTCATCTCGATCATGTCGCCGGTCACCGGCGACGCCACGGCGAAGGCGCCGCGCACCGGCTTGGCACCCCCGCGCGCCGCCAGGAATACCTGGGCGGCGGCATCGGGGCCGGTATGATCGGCGCATTGCAGCACCATGTCGGGACCAATGGCGCCGTTTTCGTCCACCAGGGCGAAACGCACATTGGTGCCGCCCATGTCGGCGATCAGCGCAAGTCCGTCCCGTTTCATGGATTCACCATGCTCTCGTAAAGCTGCCCATAGCGTCCGGCCGAACGCGACCAGTCGAAGTTCTGCGCCATGCCGGTGGTCTGGATGCGGCGCCATTGGTCGGTATTGGCGAAGCTGGCGATGGCCCGTTCCATGCACCATTGGAAGGCGCCGGCATTGGCGTGTTCGAAGACGAAACCGGTGCCGGTGCCGCTCATCAATCCGTCATAGCTGCAATCCACCACGGTGTCAGCCAGGCCCCCAGTGGCATGGACCACCGGAACGGTGCCGTAATGCATGGCATAGAACTGGGTCAGGCCGCAGGGTTCGAAACGCGACGGCATCAGCAGCATGTCGCCGCCGCCCAACAGCCGGTGCGCCAGTTCTTCCGAATAGCCGATGGTGACGGCGACCCGGCGCGGCGAGCCCAAAGCCGCCGATTGGAAACCTTGTTCCAGGGCGCGGTCCCCCGCCCCCAGCACCGCCAGTTGCGCCCCTTGGCGCAGCAGCGCCGGCAAGGTGGACAACACCATGTCCATGCCCTTTTGGTCGGCCAGACGGCTGATGATCACCATCAACGGCGCCTGGGAATCCATTTCCAGACCCAGCGCCTGTTGCAGCGCCGCCTTGTTGGCGGCCTTGCCGGCGGCGAAATCGCCGACCCCATAGGTCTTGGCCAGCAAGGAATCGGTGGCCGGGTTCCACACCCCGTAATCGGCCCCGTTCAGGATGCCGACCAGATCGGCGGCACGCCAGGACAACACCCCCTCCATGCCGCAGCCGAAAGCCGGCGACTGGATTTCGCGGGCATAACGCGGGCTGACGGTGGTCAATTTGTCGGCATAGACCAGACCGGATTTCAGGAACGACATGTCGCCCCAATATTCCAACCCATCCATGGTGAACAGCGACCACGGCAGCCCCAGGCGTTCCAGGGTGTCGGCGGGATACTGGCCCTGATAGGCGATGTTGTGGATGGTGAACACGGTCATCGGCGGCGTTTCCACCGCCCACGCCTTCAGATAGGCCGGGGCCAGACCGGTTTGCCAATCATGGCAATGCAGCACCTGGGGCCGCCACTTGACCGGCGAATCGTCGCTACACAGACGGGCCGCCACCCAGGACAGCAGGCCAAAGCGCAGCGGGTTGTCCAGATAATCGACGCCGCTTTCGTCCACATAAGGACCGCCGGCGCGGTCATACAGGGCCGGGCAATCCAGCAGCCACACCGGCACCCCCGAGCCCGGCAGCTTGGCGGAAACCAACTTGGCTTCACCGCCCACCCCCAAGGGGTCGCCGAAACTGGCCACCTGACGTTTGCCTTCGGCCTTGGCCAGGGCTTGCGGATAGCCCGGCAACAACACCCGAACTTCGTGACCGGCTTCGATCAGGGCCGCCGGCAGCGCACCGGCCACGTCGGCCAGCCCCCCGGTCTTGACCAAGGGGTATACTTCGGACGCGGCGAACAAGATACGCATGGGGCCTTCCTCGCATGCTGGCGGCGATTATCAAAGCCTAACCCATGCGAGCGTAGCGGGAAAGCCGCAACCGGCACGTCCCAGCCACGAGCGAGGCGCGGTTGCCGCCGGACGGAAACTGTGGCACGGTCCGCCTGTCTTGCCTTTGGGGGGGCATCACCCAAAAACCCGGGAGGGAGGAGATGAGCGTGTCGCAGGATGGACAACCCGTGGATTTGGAAGTCAACCTTCGCCTGCGCCGCACCTTGGCGCTGGTCCTGGCCGGTGGTCGCGGCTCGCGCCTCAAAGCGCTGACCGATTGGCACGCCAAGCCTGCCGTCCCGTTTGCCGGAAAATTCCGCATCGTCGATTTCGCGCTCTCCAACTGCATCAATTCGGGCATTCGTCGCATCGGCGTGCTGACCCAGTACAAGGCCCACAGCCTGATCCAGCACATCCAGCGCGGCTGGGGCTTCCTGCGCGGCGAGTTCAACGAATTCATCGAATTGCTGCCCGCCCAGCAGCGCACCGATGGCGAGGCCTGGTACAAGGGCACCGCCGACGCGGTCTATCAGAACCTGGACATCATTCGCGCCCACGGACCGGAATTCGTGCTGATCCTGGCCGGCGACCACGTCTACAAGATGGATTACGGCAAAATGCTGGCCCACCATCTGGCGGAAGGCGCCGACGTCACCGTCGCCTGTCTGGAAGTGCCGCTGGAAGACGCCAAGGGCTTTGGCGTCATGGCGGTGGACAATGCCGAAAACGTCATCCGCTTTGACGAGAAGCCCGAAAATCCCCAGCCGGTTCCCGGCCGCGACGACGTCGCCCTGGCCAGCATGGGCATCTATATGTTCAGCGCCCAGTTCCTGTACGACCAGTTGAAGATCGATGCCGAACAGGTGGGCAGCGAGAACGATTTCGGCAAGAACATCATCCCGTCCCTGATCGGCAAGGCCAAGGTGCTGGCCCACCGCTTCGGCCATTCCTGCGTCATGCATGACGGGGCGCGTGAACATTACTGGCGCGATGTGGGCACCGTGGACGCCTATTGGGAAGCCAATATCGACCTGACCACGGTGACGCCGTCCTTGAACATCTATGACGACACCTGGCCCATCTGGACTTATCAGGCCCAGTTGCCGCCGGCCAAGTTCGTCTTCGATTCCGACACAAGGCGCGGCATGGCCGTCGATTCCATGGTGTCGGGCGGCTGCATCATCTCGGGCGCGGTGGTCCGCCGCTCGCTGCTTTATTCCAACGTCCGGGTCAATTCCTATTGTCTGGTGGAAGATTCGGTGGTGCTGCCCGATTGCGACATCGGCCGCCACGCCAAACTGAAGAAGTGCATCGTCGACCAGGGTTGCGTCATCCCCCCCGGTCTGGTGGTGGGCGACGATGCGGCATTGGATGCCAAGCGCTTCTATCGTTCGGAAAAGGGCATCACCTTGATCACCGCCGACATGCTGAAGAAGCTGGAAGCGTAAGCGGCCCAATTATTGCTTATTCAAGGACCATCTTCCTTGAGTGGAGCAAACATGACAACGATCGCCAAATCCCAAAGCAGCACCGCCGCCTTCAGCGGCGGTGCCATCATCGGCGCCCTGGGTGGTTTGATCGGCTTGGGCGGCGCTGAATTCCGCCTGCCGCTGCTGATTGGGCTGTTCCGCTTCGCTGCGCTGGAAGCGGTGATCCTGAACAAGGCCATGAGCCTGATCGTCGTCGCCTCGGCCCTGCCCTTCCGCGCAAGCGCCGTACCCTGGCAGCAAGTCACGGGCCATTGGCCGGTCATCGTCAACTTGCTGGCCGGATCCATGTTGGGGGCGTGGCTGGGCGCCGGCTGGGCCATCCGCCTGCGCTCGGACCTGCTTTACAAGATCATCGCCGTCATGCTGCTGGTCATCGCGGCGGTGCTGTGGCTGGGCCATGACAGCGCCACCGCCTCCCCGCCCTTCCAAGGCGTCGCCCTTTACCTCGCAGGCATCGGCGCCGGTCTGGTCATCGGCATCTTCGCCTCACTTCTAGGGGTGGCGGGCGGTGAAATGCTGATCCCCACTTTGGTGCTGCTGTTCGGCGTCGACATCAAATTGGCCGGTAGCCTGTCCTTGGCCGTCAGCCTGCCCACCATGATCGTCGGCTTCGCACGCTACAGCCGCGATCAAAGCTTTGCCGTGCTGAAAGCCAACAAACGCTTCGTCATGGTGATGGCGGCGGGGTCGCTGGTCGGCGCCTATGCCGGTGCCCAAGCCCTGGGTCTGGTGCCCAATGCCGTGTTGTTGCCAGCCCTAGCGACCATCTTGGTGATCTCGGCCGTGAAAGTGTGGCGGCACGCCTGATCAGGCCAGGAACACGTCCAGAGCTTTGTCCACCAGTTCCAGATTGCGCGGATGGTGCAGCGTCACCTCGCCGGCATCCAGCTCGGCGGTCACCCAGCCGGAATGGCCGGGGGTCTTCACCATCACTGAAATCAGGGTATAGGGCTGGTCGTGGCGGGTGACCAGCATGGACATCTCGTCGACGTGATAGCGCTTTTCCCCTTCATGGGGCAGCGCCGCCATCAGGCGGCGGAACATGGCTTTGTCGGGCATGGACGTGATCCTGAGAAGATTAAGATCACGTCCAGCCTAGACCCGCGTGCCCCGGGATCAGCAATGGACAAAACGCATGGGCCCATGAACGCATGGCCCCATGAGCAAACAGCATGGCCGGTTACTTGCCCTTGCGGTCCTTTTCCACCCGTCGCCAATTGCTGACATTGGCATTGTGTTCGTCCAACGACTTGGCGAAGCGATGCCCGCCCGATCCGTCGGCAACGAAATACAGCGCGTCGGTCTTGGCCGGGTTCAACACGGCTTCCAGGCTGGCACGGCCGGGATTGGCGATGGGGGTTTTGGGCAGGCGGTCGATGACATAAGTGTTCCAGGCATGGGGCCTTTCCAGATCGGCGCGGGTCAACGGCCGGTCCATCACCCCCAAGCCCTCGGACAGGCCATAGATCACCGTCGGGTCCGATTGCAGGCGCATGCCCAACCGCAATCGGTTGACGAAGACCCCGGCCACCATGGGCCGTTCGGCGGCAATGCCGGTTTCACGTTCCACCACCGAGGCCAGGATCAAAGCTTCCTCGGGACTTTTCAGCGGCAGATCGGCGGCGCGCTTGGCCCACAATTCATCCAAGGTCTGACGCATGGATTTTTCCATCCGCGCCACCAGCTCGCCCCGATCGTCGTCGCGGGACAGCACCCAGGTTTCCGGCAGCAGCCAGCCTTCCGGCGGCAGCTTGGTCACCCGGCCCGACAGGAAATCGGCCTGTTCCACCTCGACGATGATCTGCTTGACCGTCAGGCCCTCGGCGATGGTCAGGCGATGCTTCAACGTGCGCCCCTCGCCGATCATGGTCATCACCTCTTCGCCGCTGATGGCGGGCGGGAACTCGTATTCGCCGGCCTTCAGCACCACCTTGCGCAGCTTGGTGCCGATCATGAAGGAATAGCGGTCGTGGACCACGCCAGCGGCTTCCAGCTTGCGGGCGATGGCGTCCAGCCCCGCCCCCTTGGGCACCACCAGCACCAGTTTATCGGCAAGCGGCCCCGGGCCGGTGAAACGGCGATGACCGTCCAGCGCCAGGAAGGTGCCGCCAGCAATGGCCAAGACGCACAGAACCAGGAACAGCCGAAGAAGAAAACGCATGTGTCGTCCCCTGAAGCAAAAAGGCCCCCATGCCGCAGCACGGGGGCCTTTCGCAAAACCGATCGTTCGGGCCTCTTACTCGACGGCCTTGAAGATCACCGAAGCGTTGGTGCCGCCAAAGCCGAAGGAATTCGACATGGCGATCTTGACCGGACGCTTCTTGGCCTGATGGGCCACCAGATCCATGTCGCAGCCTTCGTCCGGATTATCCAGGTTCAGGGTCGGCGGCACGATCTGGTCGCGAATGGCCAGCAGACAGAAGATGGCTTCCACCGCGCCGGCGGCACCCAACAGGTGACCGATGGCCGACTTGGTCGAGCTCATGGACACGGTTTCCACGGCGTTGCCGAACAGACGCTTGACCGCGCCCAGTTCGATGACGTCACCCATGGTGGCGGTGCCATGCGCGTTGATGTAATCCACTTCACCGGGGCTGATTTCGGCACGGGCCAAGGCGGCCTTCATGGCGCGGAAAGCACCGTTGCCGTCTTCGGCCGGGGCGGTGATGTGGTGGGCGTCGCCGGACATGCCGTAACCGACCACTTCGCCGTAAATCTTGGCGCCACGGGCCTTGGCGTGTTCCAGTTCTTCCAGAACCACTACACCAGCGCCCTCCCCCATGACGAAGCCGTCACGGTCCTTGTCCCACGGACGCGAAGCCTTGGTCGGCTCGTCGTTGCGGGCGGTCGAAAGCGCCTTGCAGGCGGCGAAACCGGCCACACCCAGACGCGACACGGCGGCTTCAGTGCCACCGGCCACCATCACGTCGGCGTCGCCGAACATGATCAGGCGGGCGGCGTCGCCGATGGCGTGGGCGCCGGTGGCGCAGGCAGTGACCACGGCATGGTTCGGGCCCTTGAAGCCGTACTTGATGGACACGTGGCCGGAAACCAGATTGATCAGCGCCGACGGAATGAAGAACGGCGACACCCGGCGGGGGCCCGATTCCTTCAAGGTCAAAGCGCCTTCGGCAATGGCGGGCAGACCGCCGATGCCGGAACCGATCATCACGCCGGTCCGTTCCAGGCTTTCGTCATCGCTGGGGGTCCAGCCGGAATCGGCGATTGCCTGATCAGCGGCAGCCAGACCATAGACGATGAAATCGTCCATGCGGCGGCGTTCCTTGGCCGGAGCCACGGCATCCAGGTCCAGTTCACCTTCGCCGGTACCGCGCGGCACCACGCCGGCAACCCGGGCCGGCAGGTCGGAGACCTCGAAATGTTCGATGGCGCGAATGCCGGATTCGGCATTGATCAGGCGCTTCCAGACGTGCTCGGCGCCACAACCCAGCGGGCTGACGATGCCAAGACCGGTGACGACGACTCGTCTCATGCGCAATTTCCTGTTGTTACTTAGAGAAAGGGCGCCGGACCCATTGCGGGTGACGGCGCCCCTTGACCTGTTGTTACGCGGCCTTCGAAATGAAGTCGATCGCGTCCTTGACGGTCAGGATCTTTTCAGCGGCGTCATCGGGGATTTCGCAGCCAAATTCTTCCTCAAAAGCCATGACCAGCTCGACGGTGTCGAGGCTGTCGGCGCCCAGGTCGTCGATGAAGCTGGCGTTTTCGGTCACCTTGGCCTCTTCCACGCCCAGATGCTCGACGACAATCTTCTTAACCCGCTCGGCGACGTCGCTCATTTGAATTCCCTCAAGGTATGCCATGTGGATGAAACTTGCGTCCGCTACTCGGGCGCCGAAGCCCCCTCATGGCGGAAAGTGGCCCGTACCTAGCACACTTTTCCAAGCTTGACCAGCACTGGAACACAAGCTGTTGAAACTTGTTGGGCGAAAAGCCCTAGATCATCGCCATGCCGCCGTTGACGTGCAGGGTTTGACCGGTGACATAGGCCGCCTCGCTTGAGGCCAGATACAGCACGGCGGCGGCGATTTCCTCGGCCGAGCCCATGCGGCCGGCGGGGATCTGGCTGTTGATGCGGGCCTTTTGCTCGTCGTTCAGTTCGTCGGTCATGGCGGTGGCGATGAAACCCGGCGCCACGGCGTTGACGGTGACGTTGCGGCTGGCCACTTCCTGGGCCAACGACTTGGTCATGCCGATCATGCCGGCCTTGGACGCGCAGTAATTGACCTGGCCGGGATTGCCGGTGACGCCGACGATGGAGGTGATGTTGATGATGCGGCCGGAACGGCGCTTCATCATACCCTTGATGGCGGCGCGGCACAGACGGAAGGCGGCGGTCAGGTTGACGTTGATCACCGCGTCCCAGTCTTCGTCCTTCATGCGCATGACCAAGCCGTCCTTGGTGATGCCGGCATTGTTGACCAAGATATCCAAGGAACCGCCCAAAGCGGCCTCGGCGTCCTTGGCCAGTTGCTCGACCTCTTCCGCCTTGGACAGATTGGCGGGCAAGACGTGCACCCGATCCTTCAGTTCGGCGGCCAGAGCGTCCAGGGCTTCACGACGGGTGCCGTGGATGGCGACGGTGGCGCCCGCGTCATGCAAAGCCTTGGCGATGGCGCCGCCGATGCCGCCCGAAGCGCCGGTCACCAGCGCGGTCTTGCCGGTCAAATCGAACATGGTGTTTCCCCTTTTAAGTCAAAGTTGCGCCCCACCGCATCGTCTTCGCCGGGCTTGACCCGGCGATCCATGTTAGCGGCGGCAAGGATGCCCGGGTCAAGCCCGGGCATGACGCCCATCCGTGGTTACAGGGAAGCCAGGAAGGCTTCGATGTCGGCCGGGGTGCCGACGGCGACCCCCGACAATTCCTTGTCGATACGCTTGGCCAGACCCGACAGCACCTTGCCGGCGCCCAGCTCGACCAATTGAGTGACGCCCTGCACCTTCATATAAAGGACGCCTTCGCGCCAGCGCACGGTGCCGGTCACCTGCTTGACCAGCAGATCGCGGATGACTTCCGGGTCGGTCACCGCGCTGGCCACCACATTGGCCACCAGCGGCACCTTGGGCGCGTTCATGGTGACGCCGGCCAAGGCTTCGGCCATGGCGTCGGCGGCGGGCTGCATCAGGGCGCAATGGAAAGGCGCGGACACCGGCAGCAGCACGGCGCGCTTGATCCCCCTGTCGGCGGCCAGCTTCATGGCGCGTTCCACCGCTTCCTTATGACCTGACACCACCACCTGGCCGGCGCCGTTGTCGTTGGCGGCTTCGCAGACCTGATCGCCGGCGGCTTCGGCGGCGATTTCCTTGGCCTGCTCATATTCGCTGCCCAGCAGGGCGGCCATGGCGCCGACACCCACCGGCACCGCCTTTTGCATGCTTTGGCCGCGCAGCTTCAACAGACGCGCGGTGTCGGCCAGGGAAAAGGTGCCGGCAGCGGCCAGGGCGGAATATTCGCCCAGGGAATGGCCGGCGACGAAGGACGCGGTCTTGGCCAAGTCCAGCTGCCCCTGACCTTCCAGCACGCGGACCACCGCCACCGACATGGCCATCAACGCCGGCTGGGCGTTTTCGGTCAGGGTCAAGGTGTCCTCGGGGCCTTCGAACATCAGCTTCGAAAGGTTCTGCGACAGCGCCTCGTCCACTTCCTGGAAGACGTGACGGGCCTCGGCGAAGGAATCGGCCAGTTCGCGGCCCATGCCGACGGCCTGCGAGCCCTGGCCGGGGAAGACGAAAGCGCGGGTCATGATGGTCCCTCCATCGGGGTGGAAATCGGTGCCGAGAAGAAAGGCATGAACCCCGCCCCTGTCAAGCGTGGCGTGCGGTTGATGCCACCAACACATCACTCTTTGGTTATATTGAATTCATATTCGATTAACCTCAAGGTGAGCCCGCCTCTAGGAGACTTACTTTTGCCCCCCGCCATCTGGTCAGAAACCTATCGCGTCGGTCACGCCGACATGGATCACCACCACCGCAAGCTGGTGGACGACTTAGCCGCGATCCAGCAAGCCGTCATCGGCAATGGCGCTTCCCCCGCGATCCTGGACCTGTTGGACGACTGGCTGGACCAATTCGCCCGACACGCCCAGTTGGAAGAACGCCTGATGGAACGCCTGTCCCTGCCGCTGGCGGTGGAACATCGGGACGCCCACGTGACCGAACACGTCGCCTTTTTGCATCAAGCCATGGAAATCCGCAACGCCATCGCCCAGGGCGAGGACATGGCCAAAGCCTTGGACAGCCTGGGTGCGCAATTGATCGCCTTCGACATGATCCGGCGCGATTTCGAGCTGATCGGGCTGTTGCTGCACGAAGGAATCGCCCTTTAACGCCATCACCTCCTGTTGTGCTTGCACCCAGGGCCGATTCGTGTATATTCCCCGCCTTCCACCCTTGCCGGTCGCGCCGCAAAGGCCGAACGGCTATGCCTGCGTCGTCATGGTGACGGCGTTTGGAAGAGAAAAGCCAGAAGGGATTATTGAATGCCTTTTTATGAATGCGTGATTCTCGCGCGTCAGGAAGTTTCGGCCCCGCAGGTCGAAACCCTGATCGACGAGATGGCCGGTGTGTTGGCCCAGGGCGGCGGCTCCGTCGCCAAGAAGGAATTCTGGGGCCTGCGCAACATCGCTTATCGGGTCAAGAAGAACCGCAAGGCGCACTACGTTCTGCTGAACCTGGATTCCCCCTCGGCCGCGGTCAAGGAAATGGAACGCCAGATGTCGCTGAACGAAGACATCCTGCGCGTCCTGACCATCCGCGTCGACGAACTGGAAGAAGGTCCGTCGGCCATGATGCAGGCCAAGAACAGCCGCGACGAACGTCCGCGCCGCGAAGATCGTGGCTTCGGCGACCGTGGCCCCCGTGAAGATCGTCCCCGTGAGGACCGTCCGCGTCGTTCCGAGGGAGGTGAGTGATGAGCGAAGTCAAGACTGAACGTCCGCGTCCGACGACCACCGCCGGCGCCCGCCGTCCGTTCTTCCGCCGCCGCAAGACCTGCCCGTTCTCGGGCGAGGGCGCGCCGAAGATCGACTACAAGGACACCAAGCTGCTGAGCCGCTTCATTTCCGAGCGTGGCAAGATCGTGCCGAGCCGCATCACCGCGGTGTCGGCCAAGAAGCAACGCGAACTGGCCCAGGCCATCAAGCGCGCCCGCTTCTTGGGTCTGCTGCCCTACGTGGTGAAGTAAGCAGTTTGTCTTGCCGGTGATACGGCAACTCGGCCTTGGGCTGGCGGCGGGACTGCTGAGTGCGCTCCTGTTCCTGTCGGTGGTCAAAGGCATCGCTTTTGGGTTTGTACTGTCCTATGTGGCGCCCCTGCCGGTCATGATGGCCGGCCTGGGTGTGGGCATAGGAGCCTCGGTCACCGCCGGGCTGGTTGGAATGGTCGTCGTGACCTTGGGATTTGGCGAAATTTCCGCCCTGTCCTATCTGGTCGCCGCCGCTTTGCCATCCTGGGTGGTGTGTAACCGGGCCATGATGTGGCGACAGCCGCAAGATGGCCCGACCGAGTGGTACCCGCCGGGCCTGGTCCTGGCATGGCTGACCGCCACCATCTTGGGGCTGATCATGATCGGCGCCTTCCTGGTGACGGGGCACCCCGAAGGGATCGCGCCTTGGACCTTCTGTCCACCGAACTGCCGCAGGAACAGCGGCCGCAGGTGGCAGGGTGGTGGGCCACGTTCTTCCCCGCCATGGTGTCCGCATCATGGCTGGTGATGATCGTCGCCAACGCCACCTGGGCGCAGGCCTTGCTGGTCAGGCTGGGCCGCAATCGCCGGCCGTCGCCGGCCTATCGGCAGCTTCGTCTGCCCGATTGGCTGGCCCTGGTCCTGGCTGTGGCGGCCGTGGCGTCCCGCTTGTCCGATGGCGACGTCGGATATGTGGGTGGCAACGTTGCCCTGGTGGCGCTGATCCCGTTCATGTTCCTGGGATTGGCGGGTATTCACCAATGGGTGGCGGGCAAGCCCCAGGCAAGGATGATCCTTGCCGCGACATATGGGTTGCTGGCCCTGGTATTCGTGTGGGCGGCCTTGGCCGTCGCCGTACTGGGGATGGTGAGATTCTGGACGATGAGGTTCCGCCGCGGCGACAGCGGCGGCGGTATGGAGGGTTAAGATGGAAGTCATCCTGCTCGAAAGGATCGAGAAGCTCGGTCAGATGGGCGACGTGGTCAAGGTCAAGCCTGGCTTCGCCCGCAATTTTCTGCTGCCCCAGAAGAAGGCGCTGCGCGCCAGCAAGGGCAACCTTGCCTTCTTCGAAACGCAGCGTGTTCAGCTTGAGGCCCTGAACCTCAAGCGCCGTGACGAGGCCCAGGCCGTCGCCGTCAAGATGGACGGTCTGAAGGTCCTGATGGTTCGTCAGGCTGGCGAAAGCGGTCAGCTGTACGGTTCGGTTTCCGGTCGTGACGTCGCCGACGCCATCAAGGAATCCGGCTACACCGTCGAACGCCGCCAGGTCAACCTGGACAGCCCGATCAAGACCCTGGGTTCCTACCCGGTCCGCGTCGCCCTGCACCCGGAAGTGGCGGTCACCGTGGTGATCACCGTCGCCCGTTCGCAGGAAGAAGCCGAACGCGCCGCTGCCGCCGCCGAAGCCGCCGAGGCCGAGGCCGAGGTCGAGGAAGTGGTCGAAGAGATCGTTGAAGAAGAAGTGGAAGAGGTCGTGGAAGAGGCCTAAGCCTCTTTCCAACCTGCAAGCTTTCGCCAAGCGGCGGATGGGAAACCGTCCGCCGCTTGTGTCGTTTGCACTATAACTTATGGTTGTGTTTCCCAATTTGCCACTTGCCGCCACCATGCAGTCGGGGTGAGTACCGGGGGAACCATGACCATGAACCTTCTGGACCTGCTGTTTTCCAACCTGATCAGCCAGGGATCCCTGGCGGTCATCGACAGCACCGGTGCCAAGCACCATTACGGCGACGGCACGCCGCCGGTGGCGGTGGCCCGTATCCGTGATGCCAAGGCCGAACGCCGCATCGTGCTGGCCCCCGATTATCACCTGCTGGAAGCCTATACCGACGGCCATCTGGTGATGGAGGAAGGCAGCTTCCACGATTTCCTGGATGTCTGCTGCGCCAATGTCGCCGATGGCGGCATGAACCCCGTGCACAAAATCTATCGCGGCATCGGCCGGGCGTTTTTGTTCTGGCAACGCTGGAACCCGGCGCATCTGGCACAAAAGCGCGTCTCGCACCATTACGACCTGCACGAAAACCTGTTCCGGTTGTTCCTGGACGACGACCTGCAATATTCCTGCGCCTATTTCCGTTCCCCGGATGACAGCCTGGAACAGGCGCAGATCGCCAAGAAGCACCACATCATCGCCAAGCTGGATGTGCGCGACGGCCAGAAAATCCTGGATATCGGCAGCGGCTGGGGCGGCATGGCCATCCAATTGGCCAAGACCGCCGACGTCAAGGTGGTGGGGGTGACCCTGTCCAAGGAGCAGCTAGAGGTCGCCCGCCGCCGCGCCGAGGAATCCGGCCTGTCCGACCGGGTGCAGTTTCAGCTTTTGGACTATCGCAAGCTTTCCGAGAAATTCGACCGCATCGTCAGCGTCGGCATGTTCGAGCACGTGGGTCCGCCCCATTACCGCCAGTATTTCCGCAAGGTGCGCGACTTGTTGACCGATGACGGGGTGGCCCTGGTCCATTCGGTGGGTGAATACGATTACGGGTCGTCCAATCCGTGGATTCAGCGCCACATCTTCCCCGGTTCGTTCACGCCCTCTTTGGGTCAGGTGTTGCCGGCGGTGGAAAAGGCCCGGCTGTGGACCACCGACGTGGAAGTGCTGCGCGTCCATTACGCCGAGACCCTGCTGGCCTGGCGCCGACGCTTCACCGAACGCCGGGCCGAAGCCGCCGCGCTTTACGACGAACGCTTCTGCCGCATGTGGGAAGCTTATCTGTCGGCCTGCGAAATCGGCTTCCGTCGCATGTCGCTGATGGTGTTCCAGATCCAGCTCGCCAAGCATCGTCATGCCGTTCCACTGACCCGGGACTACATGTTCGAAAGGGAACGCCAGCTGGCCGGCGATTGACCCTTTCCCACCCTGCCCGGCCCTGCTAGGGTTCGGCCATGTCGAACCCGGAAGATCTTCCCGCCTATCGCACGCCGCCCCATAATTACGAGGCGGAACAGGCGTTGTTGGGCGCCATCTTGCTGAACAACCGCACCTTCGAGCGGGTGTCGGAATATCTGCGTCCCGAACATTTCGCCGATCCCACCCATGGCCGCGTCTTCGCCGCCTGCCAAAAGCTGATCGAGCGCGGCCAGATCGCCAATCCGGTGACGCTGACCACCTATTTCGCCAATGACGGCGGGTTGGAAGAACTGGGCGGCACCACCTATCTGGCGCAATTGGCCAATGCTGTGGTGTCGGTCATCGATTCGGAAGATTACGCCAAGCTGATCCACGATCTGCATCTGCGCCGTGAATTGATCGAGCTGGGCGAAAATCTGGTCAACAACGCCCATAATCCGAAGATCGAAGAACCGGCCATGGAACAGATCGGCCGGGCGGAAGCGCAGCTTTACGAACTGGCCACCACGGGGCAGACCGAGGGCGGCTTTGAAAGCTTCGGCCAAGTGCTGGTGGAAGCGGTCAAGCAGGCCGAATTCGCCCATAAGCGCCAGGGCCAGTTGTCGGGCGTGCCCACCGGGCTGATCGACATGGACAAGAAGCTGGGCGGGCTGCATCCCTCGGACTTGCTGATCCTGGCCGGCCGTCCGTCCATGGGTAAGACCTCGCTCGCCACCAACATCGCTTATAACGCCGCCAAGGCCTACCGCGAGGAAGTGGACGCGCTGGGCAACAAAAAGGCGGTGGACGGCGCCGTCGTCGCCTTCTTCTCGCTGGAAATGTCGTCGGAACAGTTGGCCCTGCGTATCTTGGCGGAAGCCGCAGAAATCTCGTCGCACAAGATCCGCCAAGGCGAGATGAGCAACGAGGAATTCGAGCGTCTGGTGGTCGCCGCCCAAGAACTGCACCGCCTGCCGCTGCATATCGACGACACCCCGGCTTTGTCCATTTCCGCCGTGCGCACCCGCTCGCGCCGCCTGAAGCGTCAACAGGGCTTGGGCCTGATCGTCGTCGACTATCTGCAATTGCTGCGCGGGTCGGGATCGACCAGCGAAAGCCGCGTGCAGGAAGTGTCGGAAATCACCCGTGGACTGAAGGCCCTGGCCAAGGAACTGGACGTTCCGGTGATCGCCCTGTCCCAGTTGTCACGCGCCGTCGAACAGCGCGAAGACAAACGCCCGCAATTGTCCGACTTGCGTGAATCGGGCTCGATCGAACAGGACGCCGACGTGGTCATGTTCGTGTTCCGCGAACAATATTACCTGGAACGCGCCGAGCCCGGCCAACGCCCGGAAGAAACCCAGGAAAAGTTCAACGAACGCCACGCCAAATGGCAGGAACGCTGCGAGATGGTGTGGAACACCGCCGAAGTGATCATCGCCAAGCAGCGTCACGGCCCGGTCGGCACGGTGCGACTGGCCTTCCAGGGCGAGTTCACCAAGTTCGGCAATCTGATCACCGACGACCATTACGAGGAACCGGGGTTCTGATCCAATGACCGCCCACGACCGCGCCACCGGTATTTTGACCGTCGATCTGGATGCCATCGCCGCCAATTGGCGCTTACTGGCCGCCCTTGCCCCTGGCGCCGAGGCGGCCGGGGTGGTCAAGGCCGATTCCTATGGCCTGGGCGCCCCCCAGGTGGCCAAGACCTTGTTGGCGGCGGGCTGCAAGACCTTCTTCGTCGCCACCATCGACGAAGGCATCAGCTTGCGCCCCCATGTGGGCAAGGCCCGCATCTTCGTCCTGGGCGGCGTGTTGCCGGGCACCGGAGCCGATTTCACCGAACACGATTTGATCCCGGTGTTGAACAGCCCCGATCAGGTGGGGTTGTGGGCCGGTTTCGCCCATGCCCAAAGCAAGTCCTTGCCCGCCGCCCTGCATTTGGACACCGGCATGAGCCGTTTGGGCCTGGATACCAAGGCGGTGCACTTGCTGGCCACCGACAAACGGCATCTGGACGGCATCGACGTCGCCTTGGTGATGAGCCACATGGCCTGCGCCGACGAGCCCGGGCATGACAAGAATCCCGAGCAATTGGCCGCCTTCCAGGCGATGACCGCCGATCTGATGATCCCGGCCCCCCGGTCCCTGGCCGCCAGTTCCACCATCTTCCTGGGAAGCGATTTCCATTTCGACCTGACCCGCCCGGGCGCCGCCCTTTACGGGCTGAACCCGGTCCCCGGCCAGCCCAACCCGCTGCACCCGGTTGTGCGCCTAAACGGCAGAATCCTTCAGGTTCGCGACGTTGACACCCCCCAGACCGTTGGCTATGGTGCCACCCATCGCTTCGCGTCCAAGGGTCGGGTGGCGACAGTCGCCTTCGGCTATGCCGACGGCCTGTTCCGGTCCCTGGGCAATTGCGGTTTTGGTGTCATCGGGGGGGTTAAAGTGCCGGTCGTCGGGCGCATTTCCATGGATTTGACCACCTTCGACGTGTCCGCCGTTCCGGCTGACGCGGTGCATCCCGGCGCCATGATCGAATTGATCGGCCCCGGCCACGATGCCGACCAATTGGCCGACGAAGCCGGAACCATCGGCTATGAAGTGCTGACCGCCCTGGGCCGCCGTTACCTGCGCGATTACGTCGGGGGACATGTCTGATGGAATTCCTGGCGACCATCGGCCGCGTGTTCCTGGCCTTCCTGTCCCATGTGGGTCGGCTGTCGGCCTTTGCCGGCACCGCCATCTCGCACCTCGTGCGTCCGCCCTTCTATCCCCGGCTGATGCTGCGGGCCATGGTCGAGATCGGCTATTACTCGTTGCCGGTGGTCGGTCTGACCGCGGTGTTCACCGGCATGGTGCTGGCGCTGCAATCCTATTCCGGCTTTTCCCGTTTCGCCGCCGAAGGCGCGGTGGCCACCGTCGTCGTGCTGTCGGTGACCCGCGAGTTGGCCCCGGTTCTGGCCGGGTTGATGGTGGCCGGCCGGATCGGCG
Source organism: Rhodospirillaceae bacterium UBA6219 (assembly GCA_002435715.1). Lineage (GTDB taxonomy): Bacteria > Pseudomonadota > Alphaproteobacteria > Rhodospirillales > Magnetospirillaceae > Magnetospirillum. The sequence continues at coordinate 95,410 of DISD01000096.1, read as the reverse complement.
CCTCGATGGCGGCCGAGATCGGCACCATGCGGGTGACCGAACAGATCGACGCTTTGACCACCCTTTCCACCAATCCCTTCAAATATCTGGTGGCGCCGCGCCTGTTGGCCGGCCTCTTGATGGTGCCCTGTCTGGTGTTGGTGGCCGACATCATCGGCGTGTTCGGCGGCTATATCGTCGGCGTCTACAAGCTGGGCTTCAACCCGTCATCCTATCTGGCGCGCACCTGGGAATACCTGGAACCGCTGGACGTGATTTCCGGCCTGACCAAGGCCGCCGTCTTCGGCTTCGTGATCTCGCTGATGGGCTGCTACAACGGTTATTATTCGCGTGGCGGCGCCCAGGGCGTGGGTGCGGCAACCACCAATTCGGTGGTGTCGGCGGCGATCATGATCCTGATCTTCAACTATGTCATCACCGCCCTTTATTTCGGGAAATGACCATGAGCGCCCCGGCCAAGATCGTCCTTTCAGACGTCCACAAATCCTTTGGTAAAAAGGTGGTGTTGGACGGCATCGACCTGTCCATCCAAAAGGGCGAATCGGTGGTGGTGATCGGCGGGTCGGGTACCGGCAAGTCGGTGATGCTGAAATCCGTCCTGGGCATTTTGCGGCCCGAACGCGGTTCCATCAAAGTGGACGGCGAGGAAGTCATCGGCATGCGCTCCAAGGACCGCGACCGCATGATGCTGAAATTCGGCATGCTGTTCCAGGGCTCCGCACTTTTCGATTCGCTGCGGGTGTGGGAAAACGTCGCCTTCGGTCTGGTCCAGGGGCGCGGCATGAACCGTGTTCAGGCCAAGGACATCGCCATCGAGAAACTGGCCGCCGTGGGCTTGGCCGAATCGGCGGGCGAGCTGTTTCCGGCGGAATTGTCGGGCGGCATGCAAAAGCGCGTCGCCTTGGCCCGCGCCATCGCCACCAGCCCGGAAATCATCTTTTTCGACGAGCCCACCACTGGGCTGGACCCGATCATGGCCGACGTGATCAACGATCTGATCGTCAAATGCACCAAGGAATTGGGGGCGACGACGCTGTCCATCACCCATGACATGGCTTCGGCCCGCAAGATCGCCGACCGCATCGCCATGTTGTACAAGGGCCGCCTGATCTGGGTGGGGAACGCCAAGGACATCGACCATTCGGGCAACGAATTCGTCGACCAGTTCATCCACGGCCGAGCGGATGGCCCGATTAAAATGGAACTGCGGGCTTAAGAAACGCCCATGCGGGGCTGCCGCCCCGCACCCTGCTTGGAGACGCGGTCTCCAAACCTCGGTCTTTTTATTGATAAAAGGGGCATCGGCCCAACTGGGCGCGGGCGAGAGCCCGCAATAACCCTTTACGACGCCTTGCGGCAATCCAGGACCCACACGTCATAGACCGCGTGTTCCATGGCCGACAGCGCCGGGCTGGAGGCGAACATCCAGCCGCGGAACACGCCTTGTGCCGGCTGGCCCTGCTTGATGTCCCAGATGTCCAGAAAGGCGGCGCTTTCGGGGTTTTCCTCGGGCCGACGCTTCTTGCAGGCGCGCGCGACGATTTCCAGGGTGCCGAAACGCACCGGTTGGCCCACCGGGGCCTCGATGGTCACCACCCGGGCGGTGATCTTGTCCAGACCGCCCAAAACCGCCATGTCCAGCGACAATTCGGGGACCTGCTGCGCCCAGGCCGGCACCGCCACCAGCACCGCGGCCATTGATCCCAGCAGCTTTTTCATCATTGGCCGGATGCTTCCGTCGGAGGCGCCACCGGAACGGCCGGCGTCGCCGGCGGACTGTCGGCGGTGGCCAGGAAGATCAACTGGCCAACCATTTCCTCGATGGATTTGTAATCCTTGGTCTTGGACAATTCAGCGCCTTCGGCCAAGCGTTCACCGGCATGGCCGGGAATCAGCTTGACGTACTTGCCGCCCAGCAGACCTTCGGCGGTGATGCTGGCCTCGGTGTCGGTGGGCAGCCGGATGTCATTGGAAATGATCATCTTGACCTTGGCGTTATAAGTCACCGGGTCCAGCCCCTGGCTGACCACGTTACCCACCTTGATGCCGTTGATGCGCACGTCGGCGCCGTCATCCAGGCCGCCGATCCCGGCGAATTGGGCGGTGATGGTATAGCCCTTGATTTCGTCCATGCCGGCATGGCGCCAAGCGAAAACCAGGAAGAACCCGGCCACCGCCAGCACCACCGCGCCCATGATCGTTTCGATGAGATTGCGTCCCATGATGTCCCCCAAGGGCTGGCTTAGTTGGTGACCGAGGGAACGGCACGGCCGGCATAACCGCGCTTGCCCTTGCCCTGCTCGATGATCTTTTCCATCAATTCCTCGATCACCATGGAATCCTGGGTATAGAGGATGGAATCGCCGCTTTTCAGCATGTCGTCGTCGCCGCCGGGGCCGATCTCGATATATTTACTGCCCAGCAAGCCGTCGGTGCGGATGGCGGCCGACGAATCGGCGGGCAACCCCACATCCTGGTCGATGCGCAAACGGGTGACGGCGCGGAAATCCGGATCAAGGCTTTGTTCGGCGACAGCGCCGATCTTGACCCCGGACAGCCGCACCGGCGTGCCGACGGAGACCCCGTCCAAACGGTTGAAACGCGCCAGGACGGAATAACCCGCGTCTTCCGACTTGCGGGCATCCTTGATGTACACCAAGCCCAGCAACAACGCCGCCACAGCGACGACGACGGCGCCGGTTACGGTGTCACGATGTCCGCCCTTGGTGACCATGTCAGTTCCCCTATTCCCGTCGGATCAGGGCTGCCAAGCCTCGTAATCGCCGGTGGCGCGGTCGCGCTGGCCACCGCGCAATTGGTGACCGGGCGGCAGATAGGCACCCGAAGTGCCGGTGGAGTTGATGGCGTGCGGCTTTTGCCAGGCGCGACGTTCGGCATCGGTCAGCGGCGCGTCCACGGTGTGGTGCAGCCAGGCATGCCATTCGGCGGGCACCGCCGAAGCGTCGGTCACACCGCTATAGATGACCCAGCGCCGGGCGCGACAGCCCTTGGCGGGGCTGCGCTCGATATAATAGCGATTGCCGGCGGTGTCGGTGCCGACCAATTTGCCCTTGAGCCAGGTGAACAGCAGAGTACCAAAGCCGGCCATAACGCCCTCGTTGTTCTTATGGAAAGGAAGTCTCTCAAGGGCCGGACTATGGCAAAAGCCGGGCCATCCGTCCAGCGCTTCCGGGGTCGGATTCAAAACCCATAAAAAGCGATAATTATTCGAACTATATGCTGTGTGAAAAAGTCATCCCGATGACAAAATGTGGTTGATGCGCCACCCCCATTGGCATAATCTGCGTCTCGGTCGGGGGCGAGCCACAAGATATTGTGAGCAGCGCAAAGCGGTGGAATCCTTGCGGATTCCCGCCTTTTCGCATTCGCCGCCTGCGGGGATGGTTGGTGCCACACTTAAGACAACAAAGGGGAACCCATGCGCGTCCAGCGTCACTTCACCAAGTCCGGTAAGACCGCATATGCGGGTATCGACTTCCGCAAGGCGACCAGTGAAATCCGCAATCCCGACGGCTCGATCGTCTTCCAGGCCAAGGACATCGACGTCCCCGCCACCTGGTCGCAGGTGGCCTGCGACGTTTTGGCGCAAAAGTATTTCCGCAAGGCCGGCGTTCCCAGCCGCCTGAAGCGCGTCGCCGAAAAGGGCGTGCCCGAATGGCTGCAGCGCCACGAACCCGACCAGGAAGCCCTGAAGGCGCTGCCGGTCGAGCAACGTTACAGCGGTGAAACCAGCGCCACCCAGGTCTTCGACCGTCTGGCCGGCACATGGACTTATTGGGGTTGGAAGGGTGGCTATTTCACCTCGGAAGACGACGCCCAGACCTTCCGCGACGAAATGGCCTTCATGCTGGCCAGCCAGATGGGCGCGCCCAATTCGCCGCAATGGTTCAACACCGGTCTGCATTGGGCCTATGGCATCGACGGCCCCGGCCAGGGTCACTTCTATGTGGACTACAAATCGGGCAAGCTGACCCGTTCCAAGTCGTCCTATGAACATCCGCAGCCGCACGCCTGCTTCATCCAGTCCATCGAGGACGATCTGGTGAACGAAGGCGGCATCATGGATCTGTGGGTGCGCGAAGCGCGCCTGTTCAAATACGGTTCGGGCACCGGCACCAACTTCACCAAGCTGCGCGGCGAAGGCGAACGCCTGTCCGGCGGCGGCAAGTCGTCGGGCCTGATGAGCTTTTTGAAGATCGGCGACCGCGCCGCCGGCGCCATCAAGTCGGGCGGCACCACCCGTCGCGCCGCCAAGATGGTGGTGGTCGACGTCGACCACCCCGATATCGAAGCCTTCATCAATTGGAAGGTGGTCGAGGAACAGAAGGTCGCCGCCCTGGTCGCCGGTTCCAAACTGGCCAAGAAGCATCTGGGTGAAGTCATGGCGTCGCTGCGTGAATGGGACGGCGCTGCCGATTCCGACGCCCGCTTCGACCCCAAGGCCAATAAGCGCCTGCGTAAGGCCATTCTGGCCGCCCGTGCGGTGATGGTGCCGGAAAATTATATCCAGCGCATGATCCAGTTCGCCCGCCAGGGTTACTTCGACATCGCCTTCCCCGAATTCAACACCGATTGGGATTCGGAAGCCTATCTGACCGTGTCTGGCCAGAATTCCAACAACACCGTGCGCGTCACCGACGACTTCCTGAACGCGGTGATCGAGGACGACGACTGGGTGCTGAAGCACCGCACCAGCGACAAGGTCAAGAAAAGTGTCAAGGCCCGCGAGCTGTGGGAAAAGATCGGTGAAGCCGCCTGGGCCTGCGCCGATCCGGGCATCCAGTTCGACACCACCATCAACGACTGGCACACCTGCCCCGAATCGGGCCGCATCAACGCGTCCAATCCCTGTTCGGAATACATGTTCCTGGACGACACCGCCTGCAATCTGGCGTCCCTGAACCTGTTGTCGTTCCGCCGCAAGGACGGATCGTTCGACATCGATGGTTTCCGCCATGCCTGCCGCCTGTGGACCATGGTGCTGGAAATCTCGGTGACCATGGCGCAGTTCCCGTCGGAAAAGATCGCCCAGTTGTCCTATGACTTCCGCACCTTGGGTCTGGGCTTCGCCAATATCGGCGGCCTGCTGATGGCTTCGGGCATTCCTTATGACAGCGAAACCGGCCGGGCGCTGACCGGTGCCATCTCGGCGCTGATGACCGGCGAAGCCTATGTCACGTCCGCCGAGATGTCGGCGGAACTGGGCGCCTTCCCCGGCTATGCCGCCAATGCCACGGCCATGCTGCGCGTCATGCGCAACCATCGCCGCGCCGCTTATGGCCTGACCTCGGGCTATGAAGGCCTGGACATTTCGCCGGTGCCGCTGGACGCCGACAATTGCCCCGACCAGTCGCTGGTGGCTGCCGCCCGTCTGTCCTGGGACCATGTTCTGGAACTGGGTGAAAAGCACGGCTTCCGCAACGCCCAGGCCACCGTGGTGGCGCCGACCGGCACCATCGGTCTGGTGATGGATTGCGACACCACCGGCATCGAGCCCGACTTCGCCCTGGTGAAGTTCAAGAAGCTGGCCGGTGGCGGTTACTTCAAGATCATCAACCGCATGGTCCCCGAAGCCCTGCGCACGCTGGGTTATTCTGAAAGCGACATCGCCGAGATCATCCGTTACGCCGTCGGTCACGCCACGCTGCGCGACGCGCCCGGCATCAACCACGACAAGCTGCGCGCCAAGGGCTTCACCGACGAAGTGCTGGAAAAGATCGAGCAATCCCTGGAAGCCGCTTTCGACATCAAGTTCGTCTTCAACAAGTACACTTTGGGTGCCGAGTTCTGCACCGATGTGCTGAAGGCGACCCCGGCCCAGTTGGACGATCTGTCCTTCGACCTGCTGTCGTTCCTGGGCTTTTCCAAGCACGACATCGACGCCGCCAACACCTATTGCACTGGTGCCATGACCCTGGAAGGCGCCCCCTTCCTGAAGGCCGAGCATCTGCCGGTGTTCGATTGTGCCAGCCCCTGCGGCAAGGTCGGCAAGCGCTTCCTGTCGGCGCAAAGCCACATCCACATGATGGCCGCCGCCCAGCCCTTCATCTCGGGGGCCATTTCCAAGACCATCAACATGCCCAACTCGGCCAGCGTCGAGGATTGCAAGGCGGCCTATATGCTGTCCTGGCGTCTGGGTCTGAAGGCCAATGCGCTGTATCGTGATGGTTCGAAACTCAGCCAGCCCTTGCAGGCCGCCCTGCTGGACGATGCCGGCGCGCTGGAAGAAGACATCGCCGACAAGCCGTTGGCGGCGCGGGCCGAGATCGTCGCCGAACGCATCGTCGAGCGGGTCATCGCGGCCCGCCGCGCCAAGCTGCCCGACCGCCGCAAGGGCTACACCCAAAAGGCCATGGTCGGCGGTCACAAGGTTTACTTGCGCACCGGCGAATACGAAGACGGCAAGGTCGGCGAGATCTTCATCGACATGCACAAGGAAGGCGCCGCCTTCCGCGCCATGATGAACAACTTCGCCATCGCCGTGTCCATCGGCCTGCAATACGGCGTGCCGCTGGAGGAATTCGTCGAGGCCTTCACCTTCACCCGCTTCGAGCCGCAAGGCATGGTGGAAGGCAACGAAACCATCAAGATGGCCACCTCGATCCTGGATTACATCTTCCGCGAACTGGCCATTTCCTATCTGTCGCGCAACGACCTGGCCCATGTGGAACCGGCCGATCTGACCCCCGACACGGTGGGTCGCGGCAATGCCGAAGGCCAGTTGGAAAAGGCGGCCGCCGTGGTGGAACGCGTGACGTCGAAGGGTTACGTGCGGTCCAAGTTCCTGGTGGTGTCGGGCGGTAATGGTGGCGGCGCCGCCACCGCCATGGCCACCGATGTTGCCACCACCAGCGTCACCACCTCGCAGGTGGCCCTGTCGGTGGACGCCGAAACCGCCATCCAGGCCTTCGACGCCCGCGCCGAGGAAATCAAGAAGGCCCGCATGAAGGGTTACGAAGGCGACGCCTGCCCCGAATGCGGCAATTTTACCCTGGTGCGTAACGGCACCTGCCTGAAATGCGACACTTGCGGCGGCACCACCGGCTGCTCGTGACGCCATAAGCCGGGGGTCGTCTCAACCTCTCTTCGACTCCAGGCTGCAAAGGCCGGCTTTCGCAAGAAAGCCGGCCTTTTTGTTTGGGGGGAGAGTCCCGCGCGGCCGAGTTCAGTGGACTCTTTCAGGACCAAGAGCGCATGCTGACTTTCCTTTGGGAATCATCCCAGCAGAGCCCGTGGAAGAGTCCATGCCCAAGGTCAAGAAGCCTGCACAGGCGCCCAAGAAGCAGAGCGCGACCGACAAGATGATCGCGGAATGCGTGAAACGCGCCCGGGCGCGCAAGCGTTCCGGCCAGACCGACAGCGAATGGCGACAGCAATATGCCCAGACGCTGAAGGTCGAGGGCGAGACGGCTGCGCTGAGCCAAACCCCCTTTGACGGGACGGCCACCAAGAAGAAGACTTAGACGCGCCGGCTGGGCCGGGGGAATCACCCTGTTTTCAACCGGGTTCGAAGAGGGGGATTCAGGGCAGCGTGATGCTCTACCGATACCCATAGCGGGACGGCTTTGCGCCCATGCAAGACGTTCAAGGCGATTTCCGTATATCCAGAAAGCGGACGCCCCGAGGCTATACCATCCATCTGGTCACTATTGGCCAAAGGAGAAAGGCTATGGGACATTCAGAATATGATCCATGCGTAAAAGATCAGCGCCCATGGAACGCAGGACGAAAGATTGGTGCCAAGCGCGCGCTGAAGCCGCAGCAGGTCTGGGCTATCCGGTTCTGGTTGGATCAAGAGCGCCGCCTGCGCGACCGTGCAATGTTTGATTTGGCGATCGACAGCAAACTTCGCGGATGCGATGTCGTCAAAATGAAGATTGGCGATCTTATTAGCGGCGGTCGGGTTCGCTCCCGAGCGATTGTCGTTCAACAAAAGACCGGTCGCCCCGTTCAGTTCGAGCTCCTTGAACATGCTCGCAACAGCATTCTTGCTTGGCTCGAACATCGAGGAGGGACGGTTGAAGATTTCGTGTTTCCCAGCAGGATCAACCACGCCAAGCATATCAGCACCCGGCAGTATGCGCGTCTGGTTGATGAATGGGTGACCGGGATCGGTCTGCGTCCAGAAGACTACGGGACGCATTCTCTACGCCGCACCAAGGCGTCCATCATCTACAAGCAGACAGGCAATTTGCGCGCCGTGCAGATATTGCTTGGCCACACAAAAATCGAGAGCACGGTCCGCTACCTTGGCGTCGATATAGAGGACGCGCTGCATCTCGCGGAAAGCACAGAAATATAACGCGGGAGAGAACTCCTCGGTTTCAACGACGAGGAGTTCTGCTTGCGATGAGGCAGCGTCACCCGCCGCCCTTCAGCCGATACCCAACCCCCGGATCAGTCACAATCATTGTCGGATGGCCGGCATCATCCTCTAGCTTCTGCCTTAGCTGGTTGACGTAGACCCGTAGGTAGGCGGTGTCATCCACATGGGCCGGTCCCCACACCTCCTTGAGGATTTGCCGGTGGGTCAGCACATGGTCGGGACGGCGGGCCATGAAGGCCAGCAATTCCCATTCCTTCTTGGACAGATGGACTTCGTTCCCGCCCTTGGTGACGATACGCCGCCCGAGGTCGATGGTCACCGGCCCAGCGACCAGCACGTCCTCGGTCTCCTGGGGTGCCCGTGACCGCAGCACCGCCCGCACCCGCGCCATCAGTTCGGCAATGCCGAACGGTTTCACCACGTAGTCGTTGGCGCCCCGGTCCAGCGCCTCCACCTTGTCGAACTCGTCGGCGCGCACCGACAGGATGATGATCGGCATGGCCGAGAACTCCCGCACCGCGCTGACGACCTCCTGGCCGTCCAGGTCGGGCAAGCCGAGGTCGAGCACCAGCAGGTCGGGTGCTTGTGCGCGCGCCGCCTCGATACCGGCGGCGCCGGTCTCCGCCTCCAGCACGTCATAGCCGTTCGCCCCCAGCGAGATGCGCAGAAACTTGCGGATTTGCGGTTCGTCATCGACGACCAGGATGCGAGCGGTCATGGATTGGCCTCGGGGAAGGCGGGTTCGGGTGGCAGGGGCAGATGAATGACAATGCAGGTGCCGGCGCCATGCAAGCCCGGTTCGGCGTGGATGGTGCCGCCATGGGCCTCGATGATGCCCTGGCAGATGGCCAGGCCCAGGCCTGTGCCCGATTGGCTGTCGGACTGGTTGACCCGGTAGAACATGTCGAACACCCGCTCCCGGTCGTCGGGCGGAATGCCCGGCCCCTGGTCGGCGACCTCGATGGCGATGTGCTTGGGCGTCCGGATCGCCCACACCTTCACCGCCGTGTTCGGCGGGCTGTACTTGCAGGCGTTGTCGATCAGGTTAAAGAACACCTGTTCCATCAGCACGGCATCGACGCACAGCAACGGCATGTCGTCGGCGATCTCGACCACGATGGTATGGGCGCGGGTCAGACGTTTCGCCCGCTCCACCGCCGCCCCGGCGATGTCGTGCAGATCGGCCCAATCCACCCGGGGCTTCAACGCCCCCGCCCCCAGCTTGGTCATGTCGAGAAGGTTCTGGACGAAGCGGTTCAGGCGTTCCGCCTCGTCCTGGATGGTCTGGGCAAGCTCGCGCCGACTGTCGGAATCCAATGCCTCGTCATAGCTGATCAGGCTGGAAGCCGCCCCCATGATCGACACCAAGGGCGTGCGCAAATCGTGCGACAGCGACGACAACAGGGCCGAGCGCAGGCGTTCGCGCTCGGTGGCCAGCCGCGCCGTCTCGATGTCGGACACCAGAAGGGTGCGTTCGACGGCCACCGCGGCCTGGTCGGCCAGGGTCTCCAGCAGGCGCATCTGATCTGGGCTTGGTATATCGGCGTCTTCCAGCATCTGCACGCCAAGGACGCCGACCGGACCGCGCCCGGTCTTCAAGGGGATGAACAGCCACAGCGCCACCGGCAGAGTGGTGGAACCGCGCCCGGCGATCTTGCCATGGGCCCAGGCCCATTCGGCGGCGGCGGCGGATTTGTCGTCCAGTTCGTCCTCGGGCGGGTAGCCGGCGGCGATGGAAAGGCCGTTATCGGCGGGCATCAATACCAGCGACTTGCCGTGAATGGTGGCGGCGACATGGTGGACGACGGCCCACAACACGTCGTCCAAAGTGGCGGCGGCGGTGATTTTGCGGCCGAAATCATAGAGGTTGCCGGTGCGACGGGCGCTTTCCTTGGTGGCCTGCATCTGGGCCCGCAGCCGGGCGGCCATGTTGCTGACCACCACCGAGGCGATCAGGAAGAACACCACGGTCAGGATGTTCTGGGTGTCGGTGATGGCGAAGGTGTAGCGCGGCTCGGTGAATAGGAAATTGAAAGCCAGGAAGCTGGCCACCGAGGTCAAGATAGCCGGGCGCAGCCCCCCTTTGAGAGCCACCAGCAGCACCGCCATCAGATAGGCGACGGAGATATTGGCGATGGGCAGGCCGATTTTGTCGATGGCGAACCCGACGCCGGTGGCGGCGCCGGTCACGGCGACGGCGAATGCAAGATTGAGCCAATCCCGCAAGGCCATGGGGGTGGGTGTGGCAACGAGCTTGGGCTTGCTGTCGTGACTTCCGCCGACCACCAGCACGGTGATGTCGCCGGTCTCGGCGATCAACCGGTCGGTCACCGACTTGCCCAGGCTCCATCGCCCCCGGCGGGTGCGCCCGACGACGATCTGGGTGGCGTTGCGCTCGCGGGCGAAGGCCAGGACGGTCGCCACAACGTCGTCGCCCTGCAGCGTCACCGTCTCGCCGCCCAATTGCTCGGCCAGCCGCATGGCCTCGTCGATGCGGTCCTTCTCGGCCTCGGTCAGGGAATAAGTGCGCGAGGTCTCGACCGTCGCCGCCACCCAGGCTGCGCCGCGCCGTTCCGCCGAACGCTTGGCGACCCGCACCAGACGCTGGGCGTCCACCTTTTCGTCGATGCACACCAGCACACGCTCGCGGGCGGGCCACGGCCCGGCGATGGCGTGGGCCCGCATGTAATCGACCATCTGGCGGTCGACGCGTTCGGCGGCATGGCGCAGCGCCATCTCGCGCAACGCCGTCAGGTTGCCGGGCGAAAAGAAATGGTGGGTGGCCCGCCGCGCCTGCTCGGGGACGTACACCTTGCCCTCGTGCAGGCGCTTGATCAGATCCTCGGGCGGCAGATCGATCAGTTCGATCTCTTCGGCGGAGGCGAACACGCTGTCGGGCACGGTTTCGCGAACCTTGACGCCGGAAATCTGCTCGACCACATCGTTCAGGCTCTCGATGTGCTGGATGTTCAGCGTAGTGTAGACGTCGATGCCCACCGCCAGCAGTTCCTCGACGTCCTGCCAGCGCTTCACATGCCGCGAGCCCGGCACGTTGGTATGGGCGAATTCGTCCACCAAGGCGATCTTGGGGCGGCGCGCCAGCAGGCCATCCAGGTCCATTTCGTTGAAGGCGCGGTCGCGGTAACGAACCTCGCGGCGGGGCTGCACATTCAGCCCGGCGACCAGTGCTTCGGTCTCCTTGCGGCCATGGGTCTCGACCACCGCCACCACCACGTCGATGCCTTCGCGCCGGCGCTCGTGGGCGGTCTCCAGCATGGCATAGGTCTTGCCGACGCCGGGGGCGGCGCCCAGGAAGATCTTCAAACGCCCACGCCCTTCTCGCGCGGCTTCGGCGAGAAGGGCTTCGGGCGAAGGTCTGGCTTCGTCGTCACTCATGAACAGACTTCACTTCATCGGCCATAATTCGTCCAGCTTTTGGTTCAAGCCGTTCAAGTCCACCCGGCGATCCGCCAGGGGAACCCCCGGCATGTTGTCCGTATAGTCTTGCAGAAGGCGATGCACATCCGCGACCAAGACATGGCGTCGGGCCGCCACCGCCTTGACCTGCATGCTGGCGTCGCTCAGCTCCAAAGACGCGGACGCATGCCCCGACATCGCATGGAAATAGGCCAAATCCTGGGACGGTGGGGACGGCGCCCGTTGGTCCGTCACTCCGGCCAGCAGCAAAAGCAATATGCCGAGGGCGGCCAAGGCCAGAAAGATCCGGCTCATCTCTGCCTCCTGGTCAGCGCAGCGGCCACCGCTCGTCCAGCGCCATATTGAGCTTCAGCACGTTGATGCGTGGCTCGCCGAGCAAGCCGAAGTCGCGGCCTTCCGTATTTTCGACCACCAGTTTGCCAACGTCCTCAACCGGGACCTGACGATGGGCGGCCACCCGCTTGAGCTGATAGGCGGCGCTGGCTGGCATGACATGGGGGTCGAGACCCGATGCCGAGGCGGTCACCAGATCGGCGGGCACCGGTCTCTTTTCGTCGGGATTGGCTTGGCGTTCGGCGGCGACGCGGGCGGCCACGTCGTCTATCAGCTTGCGGCTGCTGGGCGCCAGGTTGCTGCCGGCGGAATTGGCGGCGTCATAGCCTTCACCCGCCGCCGAGGGGCGGCCGTGGAAATAGGCGGGGTGGTTGAACTTTTGGCCGATCAGGGCCGAGCCGACCACTTGGCCATCCTTTACGATCAGACTGCCTGACGCCTGCCAGGGGAACGCCAGATTGGCCAGGCCGGTGACGGCCAGCGGATAAGCCAACCCGGTGAACGCGGTCATGACCACGACCAGGACAAAGGCGGAGCGTAAATAAGTCCACATGATGAAACCTCCGTTCACGCCAGCCCAATGGCGGCGACAGCCAGATCGATCAGCTTGATGCCGACGAACGGCACCACCAGCCCGCCCAGGCCGTAGACGAGCAGGTTGCGCTTCAACAGCGCTTCAGCCCCGGCCGGGCGGTAGCGCACTCCCTTCAGCGCCAACGGGATCAGGGCGATGATGATCAGCGCGTTGAAGATGATGGCCGACAGCACCGCCGATTGCGGGCTGGCCAGGTGCATGACGTTCAACGCCTGGAGTTGCGGATAGGACGCCAGGAACAGCGCCGGGATGATGGCGAAGTACTTGGCCACGTCGTTGGCGATGGAGAAGGTGGTCAGCGCCCCCCGGCTCATCAGCAATTGCTTGCCGATCATCACGATCTCGATGAGCTTGGTGGGGTCGCTTTCCAAATCCACCATGTTGCCGGCCTCGCGCGCCGCCTGGGTACCGGTGTTCATGGCGACACCGACATCGGCCTGGGCCAAAGCGGGCGCGTCGTTGGAACCGTCGCCGCACATGGCGACCAGACGGCCGCCCTGCTGGTAGTCGCGGATCAGTTCCAGCTTCTTTTCCGGCGTGGCTTCGGCCAGGAAGTCGTCCACCCCCGCCTCGGCGGCGATGGCGGCGGCGGTCAGCGGGTTGTCGCCGGTGATCATCACCGTCTTGATGCCCATGGCCCGCAAGGTGGCGAAGCGCTCGCGGATGTTGGGCTTGATGATGTCCTTGAGATGGATGACGCCCAGCGGGCGCCCGTCGCGGGCCACCACCAGCGGTGTGCCGCCCGACTTCGCCACCCGTTCCACCAGATGGTTCAGTTCCTTGGGCACCCCACCCGGGGTACGACCGGAACGTTCGGCCACATAATTGGTGATGGCGTCGGAAGCGCCCTTGCGGATTTCGCTGACCGCGCTCATCACGCCCCCCCACGAGCCACCGTTGATGTTGACGCCGCTCATGCGGGTCTGGGCGGTGAAGGGCACGAAGCTCATGCCGGCACGATCCGGCTCGGCCAGGCCGAAGCGAGTGCGGGCCAGGGCGATGATGGATTTGCCTTCCGGGGTATCATCGGCCAGCGACGACAGATATGCCGCTTCCGCCAGTTCGCGCTCGCTGATTTCGGACAGCGGCAGGAACTCGGCCGCTTGCCGGGCGCCCAGCGTAATGGTGCCGGTCTTGTCCAGCAGCAGCACGTCGATGTCGCCCGCCGCCTCGACGGCGCGGCCCGACTTGGCGATGACGTTGAACTTCACCAACCGGTCCATGCCGGCGATGCCGATAGCGGACAGTAGGCCGCCGATGGTGGTGGGGATCAAGGTGACGAACAGTGCCGCCAGGAACACCACCGGCACCGCCGCCCCCGAATACGAGGCGAACACCGGCAGAGAGGCGACGACGAACAGAAAGATCAGCGTCATCCCCACCAATAGGATGGTCAGGGCGATCTCGTTGGGGGTCTTCTGGCGCTTGGCGCCCTCGACCAGGGTAATCATGCGGTCAAGGAAGCTTTCGCCGGGATTGACGGTGATCTGCACCACGATGCGGTCAGAGACCACACGGGTGCCGCCGGTCACCGCCGAACGGTCACCGCCCGATTCACGGATGACCGGGGCGGACTCGCCGGTGATGGCGCTTTCGTCCACCGTGGCGATGCCTGCCACCACGTCGCCGTCGCCGGGGATCACGTCGCCCGGCTCGCACACCACCAAGTCGCCCGCTCGCAGGCGCTGGGCCGGGATGGTTTCGAACGCGACGGCGTCGGCGGAGGTCACGCGTTTCGCCACGGCCTCGGTCTTGGTCTTGCGCAAGGACGCCGCCTGCGCCTTGCCGCGCCCTTCGGCGATGGCTTCGGCGAAGTTGGCGAACAACACGGTGAACCACAGCCAGGCGCTGATCTGAATCATGACGCCGACATGCGTCCCACCGCGCGCGGTCAGGACAGTGGCGACCAGAGCCACCAGCGCGGTGGCGAACATCACCGGATTGCGCACCAATTGGCGCGGGTCGAGCTTCTTGATGGCATCGACGGAGGCCTGGACCACGATGGCACGGTCGAAAGCCGCCAGCCCTTGGGGACGATGGATACTCATGAAAGGCTCCTCAGAACAAGGTGCCGGACGCGAGCGACAGGTGCTCGACCACCGGCCCGAGGGCTAGGACAGGGAAGAAGGTCAGGCCGCCGACCACCAGCACCACCGCCACCAGCAGGCCGACGAACAGCCAACCATGGGTGGGGAAGGTGCCCGATGATGGCGGAACGGTCTTCTTGGCGGCGACCGCCCCGGCGATGGCAAGGGTGGGGACGATCACCACGAAGCGTCCCAGCAACATGGCCAGGCCCAGCAAGGTGTTGTGCAGCACCGTGTTGGCGCCGAAGCTCGCGAAGGCCGAGCCGTTGTTGGCCGTCGCCGAGGTATAGGCATAGAGCAATTGCGACAGCCCATGCGGCCCCGACCCCGCAATGGCGCTGGGGCCGGCCAACAGCGCCACGGCGCCCAGGCCGAGGATGCCAACCGGGAAGACCAGGATGACGATGACCGCCAGCTTGATTTCCTTGGCCTCGATCTTCTTGCCCACGTATTCCGGCGTACGGCCGACCATCAGCCCGGCGATGAACACGGTCAGGATGACGAAGACCAGCATGCCGTACAGACCGGCGCCGACACCGCCGACGACGACCTCGCCCAGCATCATGTTGACCATGGGGACCAGCCCGGCCAGCGGCATCAGGCTGTCGTGCATGGCGATCACCGCGCCGCAACTGGCCGCCGTGGTGATGGTGGCGAACAGAGCGGACAGGGCGGTGCCGAAGCGGACCTCCTTGCCTTCCATGTTGCCCCCCGCCTGCCAGGGCGAAAGCGTCTGATCGACGCCGATGGCGGTCAGCGCCGGGTTGCCCGCCGCGTCAGCCCAAGTGGTGACACCGACGCCGGCCACGAACAGCAGCCCCATGGCGGCCAGGATGGCCCAACCCTGGCGGGTGTCGCCGATCATGCGGCCGAAAGTGTTGGTCAGCCCTGCGCCAAGCACGAAGATCGCCACCATGTGGATCAGGTTCACCACGGCGCTGGGATTCTCGTAGGGATGGGCGGCGTTGACGTTGAAGAAGCCACCGCCATTGGTGCCCAAATGCTTGATCATCATCTGGCTGGCCACCGGCCCTTGGGCGATGATCTGCTTGCCACCCTCCAATGTGGTCGCCTCGACATAAGACGACAGATTCTGCGGTACGCCCAGCCACACCAGCACCAGCGCACCGACGATGCAGACGGGCAGCAGCAGGTACAGCACCGTGCGGGTGAGATCGACGGTGAAGTTCCCCACCGTGCGCGCCGAATGCCGAGCGAAGCCCCGGATCAGCACCACCGCCACGACGATGCCGGTAGCGGCGGAGACGAAGTTCTGCACTGACAGCCCGGCCATCTGGGTCAGATAGCTCATGGTGGTCTCACCGCCATAGGCCTGCCAGTTGGTGTTGGTGACGAAGCTGACGGCGGTATTGAAGGACAGGTCGGCGGGCACCGCCGCCATTCCGCCTGGGTTCAGCGGCAACCAGACTTGCAGACGTTGCAAGCCGTAAAGCGCCAGGGCACCGACCATGTTGAAGACCAGTAGCGACAGGGCGTAGCCGGTCCAATGCTGCTCGCGGTCGGCCGAGGTGCCGCACAGCCGGTAGATGGGGCGTTCGATCCAGGCCAGGAAGGTGAGCTTGCCCTCGAACAGCCGCGCCATGTAGCCGCCCGCCAGCGGCGTCAGCGCCACGATGATGGCGATATAAAGCAGAATTTGCAGGATTCCAGTGGCGTCCATGGTGGCCTCCTAAAACCGCTCGGGGTGGATCAGCACATAACCGAGATAGGCCAGCAGGCCGATGATGGCGGCACCGCCTAGCGCGATGCCAAGGAGGTCGATGTCGGACATGAGCACATCCCTCACATCCGCTCGCAGGTGCGCACCAGCAGGGCGCAGCCAGCGAAGAAGGCGACGATTACGGCCAGGAACAGCACGTCGAACATGATGGCTCTCCGGTTGAAGGTCAGAACGACAGCCTGACCTTCGCGCCGAAGGGCGTTAAGGTTCCATGCGGAATACGGAAAGAGTCTTTATGGGTTGTTTATGGGCGGCAGCGAGTGGATAGGCCGCCTTCCATCAGAAGCTCAAGCAGGATGACTGCATCGCCTGCCACGCGCAGGAGCGGTGGAAGCCGGCCACCTTCGACCATGCCCGCTATTTCATTCTCGACCGCGACCACAACGTCAAATGCGCCACCTGCCACACCGGCCAGGATTACAAGCAGTACACCTGCTACGGCTGCCATGAGCACAGCCGGGGCAAGATCGCCGAGGAGCACCTGGAGGAGGGCATCCGCGATTACGAGAACTGCGTCCGCTGCCACAAGAGCGCCGACGAGCACGACATCCTCTGGGACGGCCGCGATGACGGCGGCTTCCGGCGCAGCCGCCAGCGGCGCTCGTACGCTACTCTAGACTGGCCAGCAGAGGTCAAACGCGGTGCCGCCGAGCATCGACGGACGGCAGATTACGTCGCCGCCATGGGCGCGGGCAATGGCCTGGACCACAGCCAAACCCAACCCGCTGCCATGACCGTGGGAGGCGCCCCGCTGAAACGCTTCGAAAATCTGGGCCGCCAGGGTATCAGGCACGCCGGGACCGCAATCCTCCACCAACAGATGGCAGTTTCCCCCAAGGATACGAACCTGAATACGCAGAGGTCCGGGAACGGCGTGACGCAAAGCGTTTTCCAGCAGCGCCAGCAATGCCTGGCGCATCCGGACTGGATCGCACAGCACTTGTTGCGCGTCCACATGGCAGGACACGGTGAAACCCGCTTCTTGAAGGCTGGGTTCGATGGCCCGCACCACCGCCGTCACTTCGGCCTCGAGGTCCGTCAGTTCCTGGCGCAATTCCAGCCGTCCGTTCTCGGCCAGCCCGAGCAGGCGGAGATCCTCGATCAACCGCCCCAATCCCTCGACCTGCGTCAGCAATGAGCAGAACAGCGCTGGGGACGGTTCGAACACGCCTTCGGTCAGTCCTTGCAGACGGCCGCGCAGCACCGTGACCGGCGTGCGCAATTCATGTGCGATGGCCGCGTTCCAGAACCGGCGTTCGTGGTCCATGCGTTCCAGTCGTTCGGCCATGGCATTGAAATCACGGACCAGTTGCGCCGCCTCGCCGTGCGGGTTTTCGTCGCCGCCGGCGCGGACCGACAGATTGCCTTGCGCCACCTGGCGCAGGCTTTCCGCCACCGCGTTGAGCGGCGCGACGATCGGCTTCGACAGTTTCAACGCGAACAGAAGGGCGGCGCCCAGAGCCACGGCAATGGTCAAGGCCATCCACCCCCATTCCAGCGGCGTCGGCAGCCAATAACTGCCGGCGCTGTCGGCGTCGGGAAAACTGCCCGGGGACAGCAGGAACCAGACGGCATAAAAGGCGTAGGACCCAAGCAGTGACAGCAAGGTAGTCACCAGTGCCAGCGAGACCATGGAGCGGATGATCCGGCGGCTAAGGCTGCCGGCCTCCCTCAAGGCACGTCTCCCAACCGGTAGCCTACCCCGCGCACGCTGGCCGGAACGCCCGCCAGCCCCACCGCTTCCAGCTTCTTGCGCAACTTACTGACATGGCTGTCCACCGTACGTTCCAAGGCCTCGCCCTCGGGCAGGCAGGCGACCAGCAATTCCTCGCGCCCGAAAACCCGGCGTGGCGCCCGCATCAAATGGACCAGAATCTTGAACTCGGTCAGGGTCAACGAGAGAGGAAGAAAACCGTCTTCGTCATGCACCGTGATCTCGTGGTTTTCCAGATCGGCCTGCAATCGACCCAGCCGAATGAAACGTCGGGACGGCTGGTCGCCGCCGGGACGGGTGCGGCGCAATACCGCCTGAATGCGGGCGACCACTTCCGCCGGGTTGAACGGCTTGACGACATAATCGTCAGCACCGATCCGTAATCCCATCAGCTTGTCCATGTCCTGATCCAAGGCGGTCAGCATGATGACAGGCGTGTCACCACGATGGCGCACCTCCGCCAGCACCTGCCAACCGTCCATACGCGGCATCTGCACATCCAGCACGATCAAGTCCGGTTTAAGCGACAGGTGCAGGTCCAACGCACGGCAGCCATCGGCCGCGTGCACGCTGCGCAAACCATTCCGCTGCAAATAGGCGGACAGGATGTCAGCGATCTCGGGTTCATCCTCGGCGATCAACACCAGGGACTGAGGCTCGGCGAGCGGGTGAGACATGACAGGTCCGCGCAATTAAATTCCGTCTCCACTGTATCTCCATAAAGGCTCGACGGAAACGCCATCCTGCCGGTCTAGGGTGCGCGCTGTTTCTGCGTTCTTCCCCCTAGAAAGGTCGATGCATGAGGACCGGACGTCTTTTCCGCGACAGCGCGCTGCTTGCCACGGTGGTGATCGCCCTGACCGGCTGCGACGATGTCGCCCCAGAACCGCCGCCGCCGCCCGTGACGGTGGCGGCGATGACGCTGGTTCCATCTCGAGTGGACCTGATCGAGGACCTGCCGGGGCGTGTCGCCGCATTGCGCGTGGCGGAAATCCGCGCCCAAGTCAGCGGCATCGTCCGTCAGCGCCTGTTCGAGCAAGGCGCGGAAATCCGGGCTGGCGATCCGCTGTTCCAGCTCAACTCCGCTCCATTCAAGGCGGACACCGAAATGGCGGCCGCCGGGCTACAGCATGCCGAAGCGGCGCTGGTCAGGGCACAGGTGCAGACCCGACGCCTGGAACCGTTAGTACAGGCCGAAGCCATCAGCCGCCAAACCTATGATGACGCGGTTTCACAACGTGACCAGGCATTGGCGGACGTCGCCCAGGCCCGCGCGACCCTGGCACGGCGCCAATTGGAGCTGAAATTCGCCACGGTGGACGCGCCGATCTCGGGCCGCATCGACCAGGCCCTGGTCACCGAGGGCGCGTTGGTCTCCCCCACTGACGCCAACCCGATGGCCCGTATCCAGCAAGTGGATCAAGTCTATGTGGACGTGCGCCAGCCCGCGACCTCGCTCGATGCGGTGCGCCAAGTGCTGGCGTCGCAGGCGGCGGACAGCAATTCCGATCTGCCGGTAACGGTATTGCGGAGTGATGGAACTCCCTATGAAATCGAGGGGCGCATTCTGTTTTCCGGCATCAGCGTCGATGCCGGTACCGGCGACGTGTTGCTCCGAATACTGGTTGACAACGCCCGGTACGACCTGCTGCCCGGCATGTTCGTGCGTGCCCGGGTGCCGCGAGCCAGTTACGCCGATTCCCTGATGGTGCCGCAGCAGGCGGTCACCCGCGTCGGCGGCAAGCCGCAAGTCTGGGTGATCGGCGAAGGGGATGCCGTACACACCCAGCCCGTGGAACTGGGCGAATTGATCGAACGCCACTATCGCATCCGCGCGGGTCTCGAGGCCGGGCAGCGGGTCGTGGTCGAGGGAGTTGAACGGTTGAGCGAAGGCGCCATCGTCGCGCCGCGCGACTGGCAACCCACTGACATGACCGCGCGCTGAGACGCCAGGAGCACCGTCAAAATGCCGTTCTTTTTCATCCACCGCCCGGTCTTCGCCTGGGTCGTCGCCCTGTTCATCATCCTGCTGGGCCTGATCGCCCTGCCGCAACTGCCCATCGCCCGCTATCCCTCGGTGGCGCCGCCGACGGTCAGCATCTATGCCAGCTATCCCGGCGCCACGCCCCAGACCATGAACGATTCGGTGCTGGGCCTGATCGAGCGCGAATTGTCGGGCGTCAAGAACCTGCTGTATTTCGAATCCACGGCCGACACCTCGGGCACCGCCCAGGTCACCGTCACCTTCAAACCGGGAACCAATCCCGAGATGGCGCAGGTGGACGTGCAGAACCGCCTGAAAGCTATTGAACCGCGGCTGCCGCAAGCGGTGCGGCAAAACGGCCTGACCGTGGAATCCGCCTCCTCGGGCTTTTTGATGCTGGTCAGCCTGAAATCCGAAGATGGCCGCTTCGACGAAACGGCCCTGAGCGATTATCTGGCCCGCAACATCATCGAGGAACTGCGCCGCATCGACGGCGTCGGCCGCGTGCAGCTCTTCGGGGCCGAACAGGCCTTGCGCGTCTGGGTGGACCCGTCGCGGCTGCTCGCCTTCGGCCTGACCATGGGCGATCTGTCGGCGGCCATCACCCAGCAGAACGCCCAGATCGCCCCCGGCCGGGTTGGCGACGCGCCGATTGTTCCGGGACAGCGGGTGAGCGTTCCGTTAACAGTACAGGGCCAATTGCAGACGCCCGAGGAATTCGCCGCCATCGTGCTGCGCGCCAATGCCGACGGCTCCAAGGTGACGCTGGGCAACGTGGCGCGAGTGGAACTGGGGGCACAGACCTACAGCTTCGCCAACCGCGAGAACGGTCACGTCTCCACCGTCGCCGCCGTGCAATTGGCCCCTGGCGCCAACGCCGTGCGCACGGCCGCAAGCGTCAAGACGCGGCTGGCTGAACTCAGCCGCGTCATGCCAACGGGCATGACCTATGCGACACCGTTCGACACCGCGCCCTTCGTCAAGATTTCCATTGAAAAGGTCATTCACACCCTGGTTGAGGCCATGGTGCTGGTGTTCCTGGTCATGCTGCTGTTCCTGCAAAACATCCGCTACACCCTGATCCCGGCCATCGTCGCCCCGATCGCCCTGCTGGGAACGTTCACGATCATGCTGGCTGCCGGGTTCTCCATCAACGTGCTGACCATGTTCGGCATGGTGCTGGCCATCGGCATTATCGTCGATGACGCCATCGTCGTGGTGGAGAACGTCGAACGCCTGATGGCGACCGAAGGATTGTCGCCCAAGGATGCGACGGTCAAGGCGATGACGGAAATCACCGGCGCGGTAATCGGCATCACCCTGGTGCTGACGGCGGTGTTCATCCCCATGGCGTTGGCTGGAGGCTCGGTCGGGGTGATCTATCGCCAATTCACCCTGTCCATGGCGGTATCCATCCTGTTTTCGGCCTTCCTGGCCCTCAGCCTGACTCCGGCCCTGTGCGCCACCCTGCTGAAACCCGTCGATCCCGGCCATCACGCCAAGGGCGGCTTTTTCGGCTGGTTCAATCGCCGCTTTGACCACATCACCCGCTCCTATGAAAGCCGGGTCGCCGCCCTGGTGCGCCGCAGCGGCCGCATGATGGCCGCCTTCGCCGTCCTCGTGATGCTGCTGGGTTTGGCGTTCTCGGTCCTGCCCTCGGCCTTTCTGCCCGAGGAGGACCAAGGGTATTTCATGACGTCGTTCCAATTGCCGTCGGACGCCACCCAGGAACGCACGCTGGATCTGGTGCGTAAGTTCGAGGCGCATACCGCCACACGGCCCGCGGTGGACTCGAACCTGTCGATCCTGGGCTTCGGCTTCTCCGGCTCGGGCGCCAATACCGCGATGGCCTTCACCATGCTCAAGGATTGGGACCAGCGCGGTGGCGCCACCGCCGCCGCCGAGGCCCAACGCGCCCAGCAGGCCATGGCCGATACCACCGAAGGCACGGTGATGAGCTTGCTGCCGCCGGCCATCGAGGAAATGGGAACCTCGTCCGGCTTCACCCTGCGTCTTCAGGACCGCGCCGGCCAAGGTCAGGCGGCCCTCAGAACCGCCGAGTCAAAGTTGCTGGAACTGGCAGGGCAAAGCAAAGTGGTCTTCGGCGTCTATTCCGACGGTTTGCCCGATGGTGCCGGCATCCGCCTGAACATCGACCGGCAAAAAGCCGAGGCCCTGGGGGTGCCGTTCACCACCATCAGCGACACCCTGACGGCGGCCCTGGGCTCGCTCTATGTCAACGACTTCCCCAATGCCGGGCGCATGCAGCAGGTGATTATTCAGGCCGATGCTCCCGCCCGTATGCAAGTGGACGACGTGCTGCGGCTGTACCTGCGCAATGCCAATGGCGGAATGGTGCCGTTGTCCGAGGTGGTGATTCCGGTATGGGAGGATACGCCGCTGCAATTCGCACGCTACCAGGGGTTCCCCTCGGCACGCATTTCCGGCAGCCCGGCGCCCGGCGTGTCCAGCGGTGAAGCCATGGCCGAGATGGAACGCTTGGCGGCCCAATTGCCCCCCGGCTTCGCCGTGGAATGGACCGGCCAATCGCTACAGGAACGCCAATCGGCGGCACAGGCGCCGATGCTGATGGCCCTGTCCATGCTGGTGGTCTTCCTGGTTTTGGCGGCCCTTTACGAAAGCTGGTCGATCCCGCTGTCGGTGATGCTGGTGGTGCCGCTCGGCCTATTGGGCGCGGTGACGGCGGTGATGTTGCGCGACATGCCCAACGACGTCTTCTTCAAGGTCGGCATGATCACGGTGATCGGCCTGTCGGCCAAGAACGCCATCCTGATCGTCGAGTTCGCCCGACAACTGCACGCCGAGGGCAAGGGATTGCTGGAATCCGCTGTGACCGCGGCACGTCTACGGTTGCGCCCGATCCTGATGACTTCACTGGCATTTGGTTTAGGGGTGGTGCCGTTGATGCTCGCCCAGGGCGCCAGCGCCGAGACCCAGAACGCCATCGGCACCGGCGTGTTCGGCGGCATGCTGTTTGCTACCGTGCTGGCGGTGTTCTTCGTTCCCGCCTTCTTCGTCTTCGTCATCGGCGGCCAGGAAAAGCTGCAAGGCTGGCTGCGTGCCGAGCGTCGCGCTACTCCGCCGCGTCGGGATTGATGCCATGCGTTTGACCATCGTTACATTGTCGCTGGCTCTGTCAGCCTGTTCCCTGACACCAGATCTGGCCAACCCGGATCTGCCGGTACCAAATGCCTACCCTTCACCGACGACGGCCCCAGGCGGGGAGATCGCCTCCGATCTGGACTGGCGCACCATGTTCGGCGATCCACGCCTGCAACGGCTTATCGAGATGGCCTTGCTGAACAACCGTGACCTGCGTTTGGCAGCGTTGAACGTCGAGGCGGTACAGGCACAATACAACATCCAGCGGGCCGCCCGGCTGCCGTCGGTCAGCACCACCGCCGGTGTCACCCGCCAGCGGACCGCCGCCGACACCCGGGCCGACCCCGCCACACCCGGACGCCTCCAGACCCAGCACAGCCTGGACATGGGAATCAGCGCCTTCGAGATCGATCTGTTCGGACGGGTCCGATCATTGTCGGAAGTAGCGTTCGCCCGCTATCTGGCCAGCGAGGAAGGGCGGCGTTCGGCCCAAATCGCCCTGATAGGCACGGTGGCCGACAGTTATTTCGCCGAACGTCTGGCCCAGGAACAACTGGAGCTGGCCGGGCGCACACTGGCGGATTGGCGACAATCCCTGGAGCTGGCGCGCCGTCTAAAGGCCGCCGACCAGAACAGTGCCCTGGATGTCGCACAGGCGGAAGGCCAAATCGCCACCGCCGAAGCCGATGTGGAAGGGCGCGCACGGATTCTGGCGCGAGCCACCAACGCCCTGACCCTGCTGGTGGGAACGGCCTTGCCCGACGACCTGCCGCCCCCCGGATCACTGGACGGAAACGCGGTGCGAACCCACCTGCCCGCTGGGTTGCCCTCGGACCTGCTGACCCGTCGGCCCGACATTCGTCAGGCGGAACACAATCTGGTGGCCGCCAACGCCAATATCGGCGCGGCCCGTGCCGCCTTCTTTCCACGGCTGTCATTGACGACCTCGCTGGGTTACGCCAGCCCGGTCCTCGGCAGCCTTTTCCAAGGCGAGCAGCGGATGTGGAGCTTCGTCCCCCAAATCACTCTACCGCTGTTCATGGGCGGTCAGTTACAAGCCGAGTTGCGGCTGGCGGAAATCCGCAAATCCGAAGCCGTCGCCGAATATGAACGCGCCATCCAGACGGCCTTCCGCGAGGTTTCCGACGGTCTGGCCGGCAGCGCCACCTACAGCCGCCAGATCGAGGCCCAGAACCGCACCGTGGCCTCGGCCGAGCGTCGAGTCGCGTTGTCCACCCTGCGCTACCGCGCCGGCCTGGAGGGGCGTCTGGAATTGCTGGACGCCCAACGCCAGCTTTACGCCGCGCGCCAGATCCGGTTGGACCTGAAGCGTGAGGAAATCGGCAACGCCATCGGCTTGTACAAGGCGCTGGGTGGCGGTGCACCATCAGCCGTCGAATGAAACCCCAGCCAAGGTCAAGAAGCACCATGTCCAGTTCGCCTTCTCCTCAGAAATACTCCCTTGCCATGCGGGTGGTTCATTGGACCCGTGCCGCCATCATCATCGCGTTGCTGGCAGTGGGCATTCTGATGACGACCGTTGCCGATGATTTCCCCGGCAAGTTCAGCGTGCTGTACCCCAACCACAAACAGTTCGGCATCCTGGTCCTGATCCTGGCCGTGGTGCAACTGGCGCTGAAAGGACGGGGCGGCGTGCCGGAACCAGCCGCGCTGAAGCCCTGGGAACAGACGATCTTCACGATCACCCACAAATTGTTCTATGTACTGATGATCGCCGTTCCGGTGGCGGGGTACGGCCTGTCGAGCACCTATCCGGAAAGCGACGGCGTGCCGTTCTTTTTCACGTCTCTGCCTGAGCTTCTGGCCAAGGACGAAGCGGCCTCGGGCGTCTTTGCGGCGGCACATGCGATCCTGGCCTATGGCCTGCTGGCCCTGGTGGCTTTGCATGTGGCCGGGGTGGTCAAGCACCGGCTGTTCGACCGCGGCCCAGCCGGGCGGATTCTCGACCGGATGCTGTGATCCGCCAGATCGCAACCAGCCTTGGACGTTTCATCCAATTTGGGTCCCACCCGGGGATAGATGACCTGAACCGCACCGGACTTCGGTGGCACGGCACTCGCTGTGAGAGGCGATTCCACCGTCCCCGTCTCCGAAACCCGCCCGTCCCCTTCCGGCCCATATTGGGCATTCAAACAAATCCCCCTACCCCGCCTTCTCCGCGTCATAAAACCCCAAGATCATCTTCAGCAAGCCGGGGAACCGGGCTTCGATGTCGTCCAGGCGGATGACATTGCGATGCTCCACGCCTTTTTTAGACGTCATCACCAGACCGGCTTGGCGCAGGATGCGGAAGTGGTTGGAGAGCGTTGACTTGGCCATGTCGGGGCAAGGCGCGGCCTCGGTGCACGACATGCAGCCTTGTTGGGCGACCAGGGCGCGGACGATGCGCAGGCGCATGGGGTCGGAAAGCGCTTCAAGAATGCCTTCCAGGGTGATGTCGTCGCGGGACGGGTGAACGAATTGAACCATGAGGGGGACTTTAACAGGAGGCTTGACATGCTTCAATAGTTCAATAATATCGAACTACGGAATTAACGAACTCTCCCTTCCCCGATCCGACGAAAGAGAGACAGCATGAGCAAGAAACTGAACGGCAAAGTCGCCCTGGTCACCGGCGCTTCCAAGGGGATCGGCGCCGCCATCGCTCTGCGGCTGGCCGCTGACGGTGCTGCCGTGGCGGTCAATTACAGCGCCAGCAAGGATGGCGCCGACCGTGTGGTGGCCGAGATCATCTCCCAGGGCGGCAAGGCGGTGGCATTGCATGGCAATGTCAGCGATCTGGCCCAGGCGGAAAAGCTGGCGGCCGAGACCGCCCAGGCGCTGGGCCCCATCGACATCCTGGTCAACAATGCCGGTATCTATGCGTTCTCGGCCTTGGACACCCTGACCCCCGAGCATTTCCACAGCCAGTTCAATGTCAACGTGCTGGGGCTGTTGCTGGTGTCGCAACAGGCGGTCCGTCACTTCAGCACCAAGGGCGGCGCCATCGTCAACATCAGTTCGGGCGTGTCGACCATCACGCCGCCCAACACCGTCGTCTATACCGCGACCAAGGCGTCGGTGGACGCCATCACCATGGTGCTGTCCAAGGAATTGGCGGCGCGCCAGATCCGGGTGAACGCCGTCAATCCCGGCATGATCGTCACCGAAGGGGTGATCGCGGCAGGGATGCACGAAGGCGACATGCGCGGCTGGATCGAAAGCGTCACCCCCATGGGCCGCGTCGGCAAAGCCGAGGAAATCGCCGCGACGGTGGCCTTCCTGGCATCCGACGACGCGTCCTACATCACCGGTGAAACCCTGCACGTCACCGGCGGTTTTAGGTAGGTGATCGGGCCGAAGGCCGGCCCGTGACGGGCCCGCTGTGTGCCGAGCACACGTCGGTGACTCCAGACGCCGCGCGGGCTTGAGTTCTGCCGCTTAGCGGCAGATGACGGAGAAGAGGCCGCCAGCTTGCCCCCTCCCCTGGCGGCCTCTTCCCACTTCACAATGAAAGAAGGTGTCCGATGATCTCGTTACAGCAAAACGACCTTCAGCTTGATCTGTCCACCTCGAGCTGGGCATCCGAACCGCCGCTGGCGGAAATCCTGGGCGACGTGACCCTGCGGCAATTGATGGACAGCGACCATGTCAGCATGGACAGCCTGACCGACCTGCTGTGCTCGGTGCGTCAGAAACTGCTGGGCTGAAGTTCAGCCGTGCAGCCCCGGCGCCTCGTGGCCGGTACGCGCCACGTATTCGGTATAGCCGCCGGCATATTGGTGCACGCCGTCGGGGGTCAGTTCCAACACCCGGTTGGACAAAGCCGCCAGGAAGTGACGATCGTGCGAGACGAACAGCATGGTGCCTTCATAGGACGCCAGGGCTTTGACCAACATTTCCTTGGTGTCCATGTCCAAGTGGTTGGTCGGTTCATCCAGCACCAGGAAATTGGGCGGGTTGAACAGCATGATGGCCATGACCAGACGGGCCTTTTCGCCCCCTGACAGCACCCGGCATTTCTTTTCCACGTCGTCGCCGGAAAAGCCGAAACACCCGGCCAAAGCCCGGAGCGATCCCTGGTTGGCAGTGGGGAACGACGCTTCCAATTGCTCGAACACCGTCAACGTACCGTCCAGGCGTTCCATGGCGTGCTGCGAGAAATAACCCATCTTGACGCTGGCGCCGACGGTGACAGTCCCTTGGTCGGGCTGGGCATCGGTGGCGATCAGCTTCAGCAAAGTCGACTTGCCGGCGCCGTTGACGCCCATGACGCACCAGCGTTCCTTGCGGCGGATGGTGAAGTCGAAACCGTCATAGATGACCTTGGTGCCATAGGCCTTGTGCACGTTCTTCAGCACCGCCACGTCCTCGCCGGAACGCGGAGCCGGGGGGAAGTCGAAGGCCACCACATGGCGGCGGCGCGGCGGTTCGATCTTTTCGATCTTGTCCAGCTTCTTCACCCGGCTTTGCACCTGGGCGGCGTGGGACGCCCGGGCCTTGAAGCGTTCGATGAACTTGATTTCCTTGGCCAGCATGGCCTGCTGGCGCTCGAACTGGGCCTGGGCCTGCTTTTCGTTCATCGCCCGTTGCTGTTCGTAGAAGGTGAAATCGCCGGAATAGGAATTCAGCGAGCCTTCGTCGATTTCGATGATCTTGTTGACGATGCGGTTCATGAACTCGCGATCGTGCGACGTCATCAGCAACGCCCCGTCATAGGTTTTCAGGAAGCCTTCCAACCAGATCAGGCTTTCCAGATCCAAGTGGTTGCTGGGTTCGTCCAGCAGCATGGCGTCGGGACGCATCAAAAGGATGCGGGCCAAGGCCACACGCATCTTCCAGCCGCCCGACAGCTTGCCGACGTCGCCGTCCATCATTTCCTGGCTGAAGGACAGGCCGTCCAGAACCTCGCGGGCGCGGCCTTCCAGTTCATAGCCGCCCAGTTCCTCGAACCGGGCCTGCACTTCGCCGTAACGTTCGATCACCGCGTCCATGTCGTCGCGGTCGGGATCGCACATGGCGGTTTCCAGTTCCTTCAGCTCGGCGGCGATCTCGCTGATGGGGCCGGCGCCGTTCATCACCTCGGCCACCGCCGAACGCCCTGACATTTCGCCCACATCCTGGTTGAAATAGCCGACGCTCACCTGCTTCTCGATGGAAACCTGACCGTCATCGGGTTCCTCTTCCCCGGCGATCATGCGGAACAACGTGGTCTTGCCGGCGCCGTTGGGCCCCACCAGACCGACCTTTTCCCCCCGGTTCAACGCCGCCGAGGCTTCCAGGAAAAGAATGCGATGGCTGTTCTGCTTGGTGATGTTCTCGAAGCGGATCATGGGGTCACGGGTTCCAATGGCAAGAAAGGCGCCCCTTATGCCACAACTTTCCGCCAACGCCACGTCATCGCTTTGCCCCTCCTCCAAAGACCGGTGCCGATAGCATGGCGATCAGGAAATCCATCACCAGCCGAACCCGGGCCGAACGCCGCAAATCCTCGTGGACCACCAGCCACAAGGGACGGCTGGGCGGAAGGATTCCGACGGGGGGCGCAAGGCGGACCAAACCGGGATCGGCATGGGCGAGAAAGTCGGGCAGGACCGCCACCCCCAGCCCGGCGCGGGTGGCCGACGCCAGACTGGCGGCATCGTTGCTGCGAAACACCACCGGCCGTGGGCCGGCGACCTGCATCAGCCACCTTTGTTGCGGCACCTGTTCCAGACTGCTGTCATAAGCGACGAAACGATACTCGGCCGGATCGCGATCTTGCGCATAAGACGGCGCGGCATAGAGGGAATAACTCAGTTCACAGAGCTTGCGCACGACCAGGCCTTCACCGGCGGGCTCCAACAGGCGCAAGGCGATGTCCGCCTCGCGCCGCTCCAAGGCGGCGGTATGGCTTTCCCCCGCCAGCTCGACCACCAGGCCGGGGTGGTCGGTCGCCAGCCCGCCCAGGCCAGGCGCCAGCACCACGCTGGCGAAGACCGGCGGGGCACTGACCCGCACACAACCCACCAAAGACGGGTCGGCGGCACTGGCGGTGCGCATGACCGCATGCGCCTGCTCGTCCATGCCGCGGGCAAGTTGGGCGATGCGCTCGCCATCCTCGGTCAACAGGTAAGCGCGCGGCAGACGGTCCACCAACCGAACCTTCAGCGCCGTCTCCAACGCCGCCACCCGGCGCGCCACGGTGGTATGGTCCACCCCCAGGTGACGCGCCGCCTCGGAAAGGCTGCCTGTCTGGGCCAGAACCACGAAGTGACGCAAGTCTTCCCAGTTCATGGGCATTTTTCCACATTTGATGCGCTAATATGTGGAATAGCGCGTAATTGAAGGGCGGTCTAGCC
Organism: Rhodospirillaceae bacterium UBA6219; assembly: GCA_002435715.1. GTDB lineage: Bacteria > Pseudomonadota > Alphaproteobacteria > Rhodospirillales > Magnetospirillaceae > Magnetospirillum. The sequence goes on along the minus strand of DISD01000096.1, from coordinate 65,707 downwards.
TGTCCTTGGTCAATTCACCAAGGAGCCCGAAATGGTCAAAGCCATCATTGTCACCCAACCCGGCGGACCCGAGGTCTTGCAGCTTGAAGACGTTCCCTTGCCGCCACCGGCAGCGGGAGAAGTACAAATCGAACACGCGGCCATCGGCGTCAATTTCGTCGACATCTATCACCGCAGCGGCCTTTATCCCTTGCCCCAATTTCCGGCCATTCCCGGTGTCGAAGGCGCCGGCACGGTGGTGGCGGTGGGCGCCGACGTCCATTCCTTGCGGGTGGGCGACAAAGTGGCCTATGCCGGCTTACCGGTGGGCAGCTATGCCCAGGCCCGCAACTTGCCCGCCCACCGCGCCATCGCTTTGCCCCATCATGTGGACGTCCACCAGGCCGCCGCCAACATGCTGCGCGGTATCACCGCCCATATGCTGCTTCATCGGGTCGGCCACATCACCCAAGGTCAAACCGTGCTGATCCATGCCGCCGCCGGAGGCCTGGGGCTGATCCTGACCCAATGGGCCAAGCGCTTGGGCGCCGTCACCATCGGCACCGTGGGATCGCCGGAAAAGGCCGAACTGGCCCACGACCACGGCCTGGACCACGCCATCTTGTACAAGGACCAGGATTTCGTCGCCGCCACCCGAGACTTGACCGACGGCCAGGGGGTCGATGCCGCCTTCGATGGCATCGGCGGTGAAACCTTGCCCCGCACACTGGATTGCGTCCGCCCCTTCGGCCTGATCGCCAGCATTGGTCAGGCCGGCGGCCCCATCGCCCCGATGCCGCTCGGCGAGATCGGACCGCGCCGGTCGTTGACTTTGTCCCGCCCCAGCGTCTTCGCCTATGCGGCGGATCCCCAAAGTTACACCCAAGCGGCCCAAGCGCTGTTCGCCGTACTCTCCGACGGCCTGCGACTGAGCCTGGGGGCGCAATACGCCTTGGCCGACGCGGCCCGGGCGCACCAGGACATGCAATCGGGACGCACGACCGCGTCACCTTTGCTGGTCGCCTAAGCGCCGCCCCCGGCCGTCAGCGTCATCTTTGCAACGAAGACATGTGGAAAACAGCATTGGTTAACCTTCCCTTGGCGGTACAGTGGTATATACTTTTCAAACTGAACTGAACCGTACAGTTTGCTTTGGAGGATGCCATGAACCGCAAACCCGTGATCGCCGTTGCCGTTTTGGCGGGCTTGGCCGGGGGCGGCTGGTGGCTGAGCCACCGCCCCGTCGCCGACACGGGGGTGCTGACCCTGTCCGGCAACGTGGACGTCCGCCAGGTGGATTTGTCCTTCCGCGTCGAAGGCCGTCTGGCCAAGTTGCTGGTGGAAGAAGGCGACCGCGTCACCACCGGCCAGGTGGTGGCCGAACTGGATGACGGCTACCTGAAGGATGCGGTGCGGGTGGCCGAATCCCGACTGGCGGCGCAAGAGGCGCAACTGGCCAAGCTGGAAGCCGGCAACCGCCCGCAAGAAATCGCCCAGGCCAAGGCCGAACTGGAAAAGGCCGAGGCGGCGCTGACTAACGCGCGCGCCACCTATGACCGCCGGTCGGCGTTGCCGGTGGATTCCACCATTTCCCGCCAGGCGCTGGACGATGCTCGCAATGTGCTGCGTCAGGCCGAGGCCAGCGCGTCACGCGCCCGCCAAGCCCTGGACCTGTCGCGCCAAGGCTTCCGCGAAGAAGACATCACCATCGCCCGCGCCCAAGTGGACGGCGAACGCGCCACCTTGGATCTGATGCGCCGACGGCTGGCCGATGCGGTGCTGAACGCACCGTCGGACGGCGTGGTGATGACCCGGGTGCGCGAACCCGGCTCCATGACCCTGCCCGGCTCGACGGTCGCCACATTGGCGCTGTCGTCGCCCATGCAGGTGCGCGCCTGGGTGGCCGAGCCCGATTTGGGCAAGGTTCAGCCCGGCATGGCGGCCGACATCGTCACCGATGGCGGGCGGTCTTATCACGGTCAGGTGGGCTTCATCTCGCCGGTGGCCGAGTTCACGCCGAAATCGGTGGAAACCCGTGAATTGCGCACGTCGTTGGTCTATCGCCTGCGCATCGTGGTGTCCGACCCGGACGAATCCCTGCGCCAGGGCATGCCGGTGACCTTGCACCTGAACACGGCACAAAAGTGATGTCCGCCGCCATCACCCTGGATGGGGTGGGCAAATCTTTCGGTCGCACCCCCGCCATTCGCCAGCTTTCCGCCCGGATCGAAAGCGGCCGCATCACCGGTCTGGTCGGCGCCGACGGTTCCGGCAAGACCACCTTGATGCGGCTGATGGCCGGGTTGATGAAGCCGGACCAGGGCACCATCGCCGTCATCGGCAGCATCGGCACCATGCCGCAACGCTTCGGCCTGTACGAAGATCTGACGGTGGCCGAGAACATGCGGCTTTACGCCGAATTGCGGGAACTGCCCCCCGCCGACCAACCCGCCACCTTCGCCCGTCTGCTGGGTTTCGCCGGATTGGACGGTTTCCAGACCCGGCTGGCCGGCAAGTTGTCGGGCGGCATGAAGCAGAAACTGGGGCTGGCCTGCGCCCTGTTGGCCAAGCCCGACGTGTTGTTGCTGGATGAACCCAGCGTCGGCGTCGACCCGGTGTCGCGCCGGCAGCTTTGGACCATGGTCGGCGATCTGGCGACCCAGGGCGTGGCGGTGGTGTGGAGCACCGCTTATCTGGACGAAGCCGAACGCTGCGACCATGTGCTGCTGATGGACAAGGGCCAATTGCTGCATGACGGCCCGCCGGCGCAATTGACCGCCCGCGTCGCCGGGCGCTGCTTCGTCGCCAAGGGGGGCGAGCGCCGTAAGCTGCAAAGCTTGGCCGCCGCCAATGCAAATGTGCGTGACGCGCTGATCCAGGGCGCCAGCGTCAGGTTGGTGCTGCACGCCGGTTCCTTGCCCCCCGATCTGCCCGACTGCACCTTGGAACCGGTGGCACCACGCTTCGAGGACGCCTTCGTCACCCTGCTGGAAGACACCGGCCCCATCCCCGCCTTGCCACCCCGCCCCCATCCGCCGTCCCATGCCGACGGCATCGCGGTGCGCGCCGACGATCTGGTGCGCCGCTTCGGCGACTTCACCGCCGTCGACCATGTCAGCTTCGACGTCAAGCAAGGCGAAATCTTCGGCCTGTTGGGGCCTAACGGCGCCGGCAAGTCCACCACCTTCCGCATGCTGTGCGGCCTGTTGCCGGCAAGCTCGGGCAAGGCGCTGGTGGGCGGTCTGGACCTGGCGAAAGCCGCAGCCCAAGGTCGCCAACGCCTGGGCTACATGTCGCAGAAATTCTCGCTTTACCCGGAATTGTCGGTCCGCCAGAACCTGAACTTCTTCGCCGGCATCTATGGGCTGACGGGAAGCACCAAGCGACAAACCATCGCCACCATGGAAAAGGTCTTTGGCCTGGAATCCCTGGCCGGGTCCGATGCCGGCACCCTGCCCTTGGGCTTCAAGCAGCGTCTGGCCCTGGCCTGCGCCATCATGCACGGCCCCGACACCTTGTTCCTGGACGAACCCACATCCGGCGTCGATCCCTTGGTGCGCCGCGAATTCTGGTCGCACATCAATGCCATGGCGGCCCAGGGCGTGTCGGTCCTGGTCACCACCCATTTCCTGGACGAAGCCGAATATTGCGACCGCATCGGCATCGTCTATGCCGGCAAGCTGATCGCCATCGGCACGCCTGACCAGATCAAGGCCCGCGCCCGCAGCGAAACCCGTCCCGACCCCACGCTGGAAGACGCCTTCATCGCCTTGGTCGAGGAGGCCGACAGATGATGAAACCCCGCCGCCTGATCGCCCTGATGGCCAAGGAAGCGCTGCAGATCCGCCGTGATCCGTCCAGCCTGTACATCGCCTTCGCCCTGCCCTTGGTGCTGCTGTTGCTGATCGGCTTCGGCGTGTCGCTGGACGCCAAGGACATCCGCATGGCGGTGGTGCTGGAACAATCCACCCCCAAGGCCCAGTCACTGGTTGCCGCCTTTCGGGCCTCGCCCTTCTTCGTCGTCGACGAAGTGCGCCTGCGCCAGGATGCCGAAGCCGGTCTGATCTCGGGGCAGTACCGGGCCGCATTGCTGCTGGCCAACGATTTCGAATCCCGATTGAACCGGGGCGCCGAAGCCCCCATCCAGGTGCTGTTGGACGGTACCGACGCCAACACCGCCCGGCTGGCCAAGGGCTATGTGGAAGGGGTGTGGGCCAAATGGCTGGCCTATGAAGCCCGCTCCGCCGCCCAATCCATCACTTTGCCCATCAGCGTGGAAAGCCGTGTGTGGTTCAACCCGGCCCTCGAATCACGGCATTTCCTGATCCCCGGTCTGATCGCCATCATCATGACGCTGACCGGCACCATCCTGACCGCCCTGGTGGTGGCCCGCGAATGGGAGCGCGGCACCATGGAGGCGTTGATCGCCACCCCGGTCGGCCGCTTCGAGCTGCTGGTGGGCAAGCTGGCGCCTTATTTCGTCCTCGGCATGGGCGGCATGGCGCTGTCGGTGCTGGTGGGAATGAGTGTCTACGACGTGCCGTTTAGGGGCTCGTGGTGGGTGCTGACCCTGTGTTCGGCGCTTTACATGGCCTGTTCGCTGGCCATGGGCTTGCTGATCTCGACCATCGCCAAGAACCAGTTCGTCGCCGGTCAGGTGGCGTTGATCGCCGCCTTCCTGCCCGCCTTCATGCTGTCGGGTTTCGTCTTCGAACCGTCCAGCATGCCGCTGCCCATCGAATTGTTGTCGCGCATCGTGGCGGCGCGCTATTTCGTCACCATCTTGCAGACGCTGTTCCTGGCCGGCGACGTGTGGAGCGTCATCTGGCCCAATTCCCTGGCGTTGCTGGCCATTGCCACCTTTTTCCTGGCCCTGACCTGGAAGCGCACCCGCAAGAGCTTGGAGTAACCGCCATGTTCGGCCGCATCCGATCGCTGATCATCAAGGAAATGCTGGCGCTGTGGCGCGACCCCAAAAGCCGCTTCGTCATGATCATCCCGCCTTTGGTGCAATTGGCGGTGTTTTCCTATGCCTGCACCTATGACGTCAAACAGGCGTCGCTGGCGCTGCTGAACCTGGATGGCGGATTGGCGGCGCGGGAATTGGTGGCCCGGGTCGCCGGTGCCCCGGTTTTTTCCGATCTGGTGGTGGTCGGCACCGAAGAGCAATTGCGCGACGCCATCGATTCGCGCCGGGCGATGGTGGCGTTGCGCATTCCCCAGGATTTCAGCCGCAAGGTCGAACAAGGTGGCGGCGCCAGCGTCCAGGTGATCTTGGACGGAAGACGCTCGAACAGCGCCCAGATCGTGTCGGGCTATCTGCAAAACATCGTCACCGCCCACAACACCCAATTAGCGCCGGGAACCCGGATTCCGCCCCTGGTGACCCGGTCGTGGTTCAATCCCAATTTGGAAAGCATCTGGGTGGTGGTGCCCGGATTGGTCGGCGTGCTGACCCAGGTGGTGGCGCTGGTGGTCACCGCGCTGTCGGTGGCCCGCGAACGTGAACTGGGGACGTTCGAGCAATTGCTGGTCACCCCCTTGCGACCGTGGGAAATCCTGGTCGGCAAGACCATGCCGGCGCTGCTGATCGGGCTGATCGAAAGCACCATCATCATCGTGGTGTCCAGTTGGTGGTTCGAGGTGCCGATGACCGCCTCGCTGGTCCTGGTCTATGCCGCGGTGGTGGCCTTCGTCGCCTCGGTGATCGGGGTGGGGTTGTTCATCTCGGCGCTGTGCAGCACCCAGCAGCAAGCCATCTTGGGGGCGTTCTTCTTTTTGGTGCCGACCATGATCCTGTCGGGCTTCGCCACCCCGGTGGAAAACATGCCCGACTGGCTGCAAGTGGTGACCCTGGCCAATCCGGTGCGCCACTTCCTGCATCTGATCTGGGGATTGTTCCTCAAAGGCATCGGTCCGGCCCAGGCCTGGGACAGCATCTGGCCCATGCTGGTGATCGCGGCGGTCACCTTGACCGGTTCTGCTCTCGCCTTTCGGCGGCGGCTTTACTGAAATGGTCCTTTTGCTGCTCGCGCCGCAGCCAGCCGCGCGGATTGCGCCTTAAACCGTCGCGCAGGGCGTCCAGGGCGTTGACGATGGGCTTGCCGGCATAGGCCCGCATGGGGACGACGCGGGCGCGGGCCAAGCCGGCCTCGCCTTCCGGCCCCACATCGACGACGAAGACCATGGAACAGCCGCGCAACGCCCGGATACGCGGCCCCAGCTTGTCGTGGTCGCCATCCTGGGCCAGCCCCTGGCGGAAAGCCCGGGTCGCCACATAACGATAGCCTTCGGCGGAAACATCGAAGATCAGAAGATGCCGCGCCCAGCCCAGATGTGCGTCCACATGGGTCATGTCCTGGGTGGCGATGGCGATCTTCATCACGTCTCTCCGGTTTCGGCGACCTCTCCGCGGGCGATGGTCAGCGCCTTGACCATGGCGTAAACATCGGCACCCGGTTTCAAATCCAAATCAGCCTGGGCACATCCTGAAATCTGCGCCCACAATTGGGTTTCCCCACATGCCAGGATGACGTCCACCAGACTGGGGTCCACCTGGCGGACCGACACCACCTTGGCCGGCAACACGTTGCGGACCGACACCCGGCCGGGATGGTCCAAGGCGATGGCCACGTCGCTGGCGTGGACGCGCAGCCGCACGGTCGAGCCCAAAGCCAGATGGTTGCGGGCCATGACCAAAGAACCGCCGGCAAAGCGCAAGCGGGTCATGCCTTCCTGCTTGTCGTGACCTTCCACCTTGGCGCGGATCACCGAGCCGGCTTCCCAACGACCGGTCAACGGCCGTAATTCAGGGCGCGACAGCAAGTCTTCGGTGGGACCGATGGCCGCCATCTTGCCCTGGTCCATCAGCACCAATGTGTCGGCCAGACTTAAGACCTCGTCCATGGAATGGCTGACATAGACGATGGGAATATGGAACCGCTTGGACAACGCCCCGATGAACGGCAACAGCTCGGCCTTGCGGTTGGCGTCCAGGGCGGCCAGGGGCTCGTCCATCAACAAGATGCGCGGACTGGCCAAAAGCGCGCGACCGATGGCCACACGCTGTTTCTCGCCGCCTGACAGCAAGGCCGGGCGACGGTCCAGCAGATGCTCGATGCCCAACACGTCGATGACGGCGTCGAATTCCACCTTGCGTTCGGATTCGGGCACCCGGTCGCGGCCGAAATTCAGATTGGCGCGCACCGACAGATGCGGGAACAAGCGGCCGTCCTGGAACACATAGCCCAAACGACGGTGTTCCGGCGCGATGTCGACTTTTTGCTGGGAATCGAACAGCACCCGGCCGTCCACCTCGATCCGGCCCTGGTCGGGACGGGCCAAGCCGGCCACCATGTTGATCACCGAGGTCTTGCCCGACCCGGACGGGCCGAACAAGGCGGTCACCCCGGCCCCGGTCTTCATGGAGACATCGACGCGGAAGCTGCCTTGCTGGCGGATGACGGACAGATCCAGCATGGCCTTACCCCTTCAACCGGGCCTGGACCCGGCGCGACAGGATTTCCGAGGCCATAAGCGCCACGAAGGCCACGACCACCGAAATGATGCACAGACGCAACGCCGCCGCGTCCTCGCCCGGAATCTGGGTCAGGGCGTAAAGGGCGATGGGCAGGGTGCGGGTCTCGCCGGGGATGTTGGAAACGAAGGTGATGGTGGCGCCGAATTCCGACAGCGAGCGGGCGAAGGCCAGGATCACCCCGGTCAGGATGCCCGGCATCACCAAGGGTAACGTCACCGTGAAGAAGGTGGCGAAGGGACCACATCCCAAGGTGCGGGCCGCTTGTTCCAAACCGCGATCCACACCTTCCAGCGACAGACGGATGGCACGGACCATCAACGGAAAGGCGATCACCGCCGAAGCGATGGCGGCGCCCTTCCAGGTGAAGGCCACCGAAATGCCGAACCAGTCGTAAAGCGCCGACCCGATGACGCCGCGGCGCCCCATCAGCACCAGCAGAAAATAGCCCACCACCACCGGCGGCAACACCAAGGGCAAATGGATCAGCCCGTCCACCAGACTTTTGCCGGGAAAGTCACGGCGCGCCAGCAGCCAGGCGCAGCCGATCCCCAACGGCAACGAACCCACCACCGCCCAGCCGGACACCAGCAAAGACAGGTAAAGGGCCTCGATTTCCAAATCCGTCAGGATGAACATAGGGCTGAAAGTCTCTTGTGCAGCGCAAACCGTTATATAGGTCAGCTATACACCCATAGAATCCACAAGACAAGAACCCAAGGCCTCCCCTAATTTGGGCGCCCACCAAACGGAGAACGACCATGAGCAACTCGATCGATCAGCGCCTCGCGCAATTGGGCATCACGCTGCCGGTGCCGGCGGTGGCGGTGGCCAATTACGTGCCTTATGTGGTGGTGGGCGATCTGGTCTTCGTCTCGGGGCAATTGCCCATGGAAAACGGCAAACCCGTGGTACTGGGCCATTTGGGCGCCGAGGTCAGCGTGGAAGACGGCGTGCGCGCCGCCCGTCTGTGCGCGCTGAACCTGCTGGCCCAGGCCAAGGCCGCCTGCGACGGCGATTTGGATCGCGTCAAACGTCTGGTGCGCCTGACCGCCTTCGTCGCCAGCACGCCCAACTTCACCGACCAGCCCAAGGTGGTCAACGGCGCCTCGGACCTGATGGTGGACGTGCTGGGCGACGCAGGCCGTCATGCCCGCGTCGCTGTCGGCGCGCCCTCTTTGCCGCTTAACGTTGCGGTCGAAATCGAAGCGGTGTTCCAGATCGGGTGACCAACCAGATCCCCGCCGCCACCGGGACGATGCCGGCGAAATCCGCCCACATCACCGTCTCGTCCATGATCAGCCAGCCGAACAACACCCCCAAGGGCGGGATCAGGAAGTGCCAGGCGCTGGCGGCGGTGGCGGTGCTGACCTTCAGCAGATGGAACCAGATGGCGTAAGCGATGACCGAGGCCAGCACCGCCTGATAGGCCAGCGAGAACCAGAACTCGCCGGTGGCGTCCACCGAGGCCAGCCCGCCTTCGACCACCCAGGCCGGCCCGGCCAGGAAGGCCGAGGCGGCGGCCAACTGCACCGACAGACCGCCGAAGCCGCCGCTTTTCACCCCCAGCCGCTTGAACAACACGGCGCCGCCCGACAACGCCACCAAAGCGCCCAAGGGCCACAGCAGATCCATCGCGTCGTCGGTGCCGGCCAACACCCGATGGCGCAGGATGAAGCCGACGCCCACCACCCCCAGGCCCAACCCCAGCACCTTGCGGATGGACAGGCGCTCATCCAGCAGCAGCGCCGCCAGACAGGCGGTCAGCACCGGATTGGCGCTGACGATGATGGCGGTCAAACCGGCCGGCACATGACGCATGCCCAAATAAGACAGCCCCAAATAGATGGCGTGACTGGACACTCCGATGGCCGCCAGCCCCCACAAATCGCGACCGCGCGGCAGGCGTTCGCGCAACACCAAGGCCAGCCCCAAAGTGATCAGCGCCGCCAAGCCGAAACGCACCGACAACAAGGTCAGCGGCGGCGCATGGGCCAGGCCCAGGCGGGCCACCGCGAAAACCGACGACCAGATCAGGCAGAAAATGGCGATCAGCCAGGGCAACGAGGTGTTTTGACGAAGGATTGCGATCATGGAAGCGCCCCTGTTTCTTGTTGTCTGACGCCAAGATTAGCCCCTGGTCGTGACATTTGGAAATTAGATGATAATATACTTTTCATCACGTTTATGAATGATGATGCCATGAGCAGCCTGGACCTTGAATTGCTGCGCACCTTTGTCGGCACCGTCGATTGCGGCGGCTTCACCCGCGCCGGCGAACGCCTGAACCGCACCCAGTCGACCATCAGCCAACAGATCAAGCGCCTGGAAGATCAGGTGGGGCAGGCCTTGTTGATCCGCCAGGGGCGCGGCGTGGCGCTGACCAGTGCCGGCGAGACCTTGTTGACCTATGCACGTCGGATGATGGCGTTGGACGAAGAAGCCCGGGCGCTTTTAGTGCGCAAGGAAAGCGGCGAGATCATCCGTTTCGGCGTTTCCGAGGATTTCGCCGGCCGCCACCTGCCCGGCGTGCTGGCGGCGTTTTCACGGGCCAACCCCCAAGTGCGCCTGGACGTACGCGCCGATTTGTCGGTGCGGCTGCGCGCCGATTACGACCAGGGTGAATTGGATGTGGCGCTTTTCAAGGTGGACGAGCCGGTGGCCGGAGCCTTCGGATCGTGGCAGGAACGCTTGACGTGGTGCGGCGCGGCCCATCATCCCCTGCCCCGGTTGGAACCGGTGCCGCTGGCCCTGTTCCCCCAGGGCTGCCTGTTCCGCCGTCAGGTGGTGGAACGGCTGGACCGCATGGGACGCCCCTGGCGGGTGGCCTATGTCAGCCCCAGCCTGGCCGGGGTGCAAGCGGCGGTGGCCGCCGGCATGGCGGTGGCGCCCCTGGGGCAAAGCGCCGCCCATCCCGACATCAGGGTCTTGGATGCCGCAGCCCACGGCTTGCCGGAATTGTCGCCGGTGTGGTTTTCGCTGACGGTCCGCCCCGGCACCCAGGCCCGGCGCAAACTGGCGGAAACGGTGGCCCTGCAGGTGGGGGCCGTCGCTCAAGCAGCGTAACTCAGCCCGCCGTCACGCCTTGGCCCGGCTGTCCACCAGCACTTGGTTGCCGATGCCGATCACCTTGTCCTTGCCGCTTTGCTTGGCCATGTACATGCGCTGGTCGGCCTTTTCCACCAGCTCCGACCAAGCCGAGGCACCGTCGGCCAACCGTTCGGCCACACCGATGGAAGCGGTCACCGGCGAACCGTCGGGACGCGTCCCCAAACCGGCATCACGCAGACGCGACAAGGCGATCCGGGCGCCCTCGGCATCGGTGTTAGGCATCAGGGCCAGGAATTCCTCACCGCCCCAACGGACCAGCACGTCGCCCCGGCGCAGAACCTTGCGAAGCGCGGCGGAAGCGTTGCGCAAGGTGTTGTCGCCTTCTTCGTGGCCATAGCGGTCATTGATGGACTTGAAATTGTCCAGATCGACGAAGGCCAGGGACAGCGGTCCGCTGGACCGCACCGCGGTCAGGAATTGCTGCGCGACGATTTCTTCACCGACACGGCGGTTATAAGCCCGGGTCAGACCATCGTGGGACGACTGGTCCACCAACTGGCTCATGAAATGCAGTTGGCTCATGCCCGACAGCGTCGACACCACCGCCAGCAGCAGCAACAGCCATTGCGCCCCCAGATGCGAGGCGAAGGGCAGCAACTGATAGCCCAGGATGCCGGTCAGCAAATAAGCCAAAAGCAACGGCGTCGACAACGCCGCCCCTTCCAGGGCGGTGATGGGGAACACCGACAGCCCGGCCACCATGACGAAGGGCAGGAAGGCATAGCCGGCGGCGATCACCTGCTGGGCCGGATCGGTGATGGCGAATTGCGCCAGCAACGGATGGCTGATCAGGAAGAACACGGTGGGAATGGACAGCAGCCACACCAGGCCCCAACGGGCGATGGAGATGGAATCGGCGCTGCGATAAGACAGCCCCAGCAGCACGAAGGCGATGGACGCCAAGACGCGCAAGGCCGCCAGGTACATGCCCAGGGCGCGCTCGAAGATCATCAGGTCGACCGGGATCCACAGCGGGGTCAGGATGGCGAAGGTAAACGCCACCAGACGCACACGCGACAGGATCAGCAGGGCGCGACGCCGCTGCACGAAAGCCGATTGCCTGTTTGGAACTAAGATATCGATAATTTCCGCCAAGCTCATTCCGGTGAACACCACCGACAAAAACCTGGCGACGATTTGTTTTATCAAGGTCACCTTACGGCTTCCTTTACCCCACCATTACCACGGCATGACCGTACTGCCTGACCGTTTAGCATGCAAGCGGTTTAAACATGGCGGAATCCTTCATGTTTTGCACACTTTCCAAGCATGGCCGGCCTCGCGCTGAAATCCTGGGTCGTGTACACTGACCCGACAATTCGGCGGCCCACCCCCAGGTGGGAACAGACCGAGACATCGGAGGAAACAGTGAGCCAATCCGCATCACGCCGACAGGGCGCGCCCCGCCATCTGCTGGACCCCATCGAAACCGCCAGCCGCGACGAAATCGCGGCGCTGCAATTGTCACGGCTGCAATGGTCCATCCGTCATGCCTATGACAACGTCGCCCATTTCCGGGGCAAATGTCAGGCGGCCGATGCCCATCCCGATCATCTGAAAACCTTGTCCGACCTGTCGCGCTTTCCCTTCACCACCAAGGAAGATCTGCGCCAGACCTATCCCTTCGGCATGTTCGCCGTGCCCATGGATCAGGTGGTGCGGGTCCATGCCAGTTCCGGCACCACCGGCAAGCCCACGGTGGTCGGCTATACCAAGAACGACATTTCCATGTGGGCGGACATGGTGGCGCGCTCGATCCGCGCCGCCGGCGGCCTGCCCGGCGACCGCTGCCACATCTCTTACGGATACGGGCTGTTCACCGGCGGCTTGGGCGCCCATTACGGCGCCGAACGTTTGGGCTGCACCGTCATCCCCATGTCGGGCGGCCAGACCGAAAAGCAGGTGCAGTTGATCGCCGATTTCCAGCCACAGATCATCATGGTCACCCCCAGCTACATGCTGGCCCTGGCCGACGAGATGGAACGCCAGGGCATGGGGCCGGACAGTTGTTCCTTGGAAATCGGCATCTTCGGCGCCGAGCCGTGGACCGATTCCATGCGCGCCGAAATCGAAGGCAGGGTCGGCATCGACGCGGTGGACATCTATGGCCTGTCGGAAGTCATCGGCCCCGGCGTCGCCAATGAATGCATCGAATCCAAGGATGGCCTGCATCTGTGGGAAGACCATTTCTATCCCGAGATCATCGACCCCGAGACCGGTCGCGTGCTGCCCGACGGCGAGATGGGCGAGTTGGTGTTCACCAGCCTGACCAAGGAAGCCCTGCCCATCATCCGTTACCGCACCCGTGACCTGACCCGGTTGTTGCCGGGCACGGCGCGGTCGTTCAGGCGCATGGGCAAGATCACCGGACGCTCCGACGACATGCTGATCATCCGGGGGGTCAACGTCTTCCCCACCCAGATCGAGGAACTGATCTTGAAGGATTGGCGTCTGGCCCCCCATTACCAGCTGGAAATCAGCCGGAGCGGCCATCTGGACGAATTGGCGGTCAACGTGGAAATGCGCCCCGACCAACCCTTCGACGACGCCGCCTGTGGTGCCGCCGCCGCCGACCTGTCGCATCACATCAAGGCGTTGATCGGGGTGTCGACCCGCGTCAACGTGGTGGCGCCGGGCGGCATCGAACGGTCCATGGGCAAGGCCAAACGGGTGATCGACAAACGCCCCAAAGGGTAAGCGTAAAATCCGCCCTGCAGCATGCCGTCAAGGCTTTAACCGTCGCCCCCGCGCAGGCGGGGGTATAAAACAAAAAGGCCGCGCCCCTGGGGGACGCGGCCTTTTCAAACCCGAAGGGAGTCGCTTACTTGGCGACCGACTTCTGCAGGGTTTCGATCTGGCTCTTCACCGGTTCGAAAGCCTGGGTGAACACCGACTGGGTCAGCTCGGCGATGTTCTTGCTGTCGGCGACGGCGGATTCGACGCCTTCCTTGACCAGCTTCTGCTGCAGCTCGATGAATTCGGCGGGGGTCTTGACGCCGGCCAGAGCTTGGATGGACGAGGTCAGCTTTTCGGCGTTCTTGGTGGCCAGAGCCTGATAAGCCTTGGCCAGTTCCTGATAGCCGGCGATGGCGGCGTTGCCGCTCTTGGTCAGGGCTTCGGCATTGGCCTTGGTAGCGGCAGCGATCTGTTCGAAGTTGGCGGTCGGCATCATGTTTCCCTCTGGTCGGTCTCGGGTGATCGTTAGTTATCGCCACGCGGCTTTTTACGCCGCAATGCAGCATGCCCGCACCATAACGGATTTCCACAATATTTCAACACAAATGTTGCATTGCAACAAAGTGACAGTTTTACCCCCGTTACCATCCGTTACCCAAGTCCCGTTGACGGAAGACGGGCTAATGTCATGATGAGCCCATGAAAATGTCCCGCACCTCGATCATCGCCCTGTCGCTCGCCGTCATCGCCGGCGCCGGATGGTACTTTTCGGCCACCAAGGCGCCGCCGCCACCGACCGAAAGCCGGCCGGTTCCGGTGGTCGCCGTGGCGGCGGCGCCGCGCCCCATGCCGATCCGGGTGGAAGCGGTGGGCAACGTCCAGGCGGTGGCCATGGTGGCTGTCCGCCCGCGCGTCGAGGGCGAGGTCCTGGACGTCCACATCGTCGAGGGACAAGAGGTCACCCAGGGACAAGTTTTGTTTACCCTGGACGCCCGCACCGCCGAGGCCAACAAACGTCAGGCCGAGGCCAATCTGGCCCGCGACAAGGCCAGTCTGGACCGCGCCCAGGCCGACCTCGCCCGTTATCAGGAATTGCTGAAGGCCGGGACCGCCACCAAGCAAAAGGTCGAACAGGCGCTGGCCGACGCCGCCCAGGCCCAGGCGGCGGTCAAGTCGGACCTGGCCGCCATCGACAACGCCAAGCTGACCATCGGCTATGCCACCATCAAGGCGCTGGTCCCCGGCCGCACCGGGGTGATCAACGCCAAGCTGGGATCGCTGGCCAAGCCCGGCGATTCCCAATCCATGGTCACCATCACCCAGTTGCGCCCCATCAACGTCGCCTTCTCGGTGGCCGAGGCCAACCTGCCGCGCATCCGCGCCGCCATGGCGACCGGGCCGCTGGAAGTGACCGTGACCTCGGCGTCCGATCCCGGGCTGAACGCGGTGGGCAAGCTCAGCTTCATCGATTCGGCCATCGACACCGCCACCGGCACCATCGGCCTGAAGGCCAGTTTCGCCAATGACGACACAAGGCTGTGGCCAGGGCAGTTCGTCAATGTCACCCTGATCCTGGGCACCGAGGAACAGGCCCTGACCATCCCGGCGGAAGCGGTGCAAAGTGGTCAGAACGGCACCTTCGTCTTCACCATCGACGACAATGCCAAGGCCGATATCCGTCTGGTCAGCGTCGATCGTGTGGTTGACGGCACCGCCGTCATCGCCAAGGGTCTGACCGCCGGTGACAAGGTGGTGACCCAAGGCCAGATGCGTCTGGCCCCCGGCCTGAAAGTGGTCGAAACCAAATCCCAGGCCGCCCAGCCCCTGGCACCCCAATCCCAGGCGACAAAGTAATGAACTTCTCGGAAGTCTTCATCCG
Organism: Rhodospirillaceae bacterium UBA6219; assembly: GCA_002435715.1. Taxonomy (GTDB): domain Bacteria; phylum Pseudomonadota; class Alphaproteobacteria; order Rhodospirillales; family Magnetospirillaceae; genus Magnetospirillum. Next base: position 50,525 of record DISD01000096.1, on the reverse strand, counting down.
CCGCCCCATCGCCACTTTGTTGCTGACCCTGGTGCTGGTGTTCGGCGGCATCGTCGGCTGGCGCCAATTGCCGGTGGCGTCGCTGCCCAATGTGGACTTCCCCACCATCAGCGTCTCGGCCAGCCTGGCCGGCGCCAGTCCCGACACCATGGCGTCGTCGGTGGCGGCACCGCTGGAACGCGAATTTTCCACCATCGCCGGACTGGACACCATCACCTCGACATCCGGCCTGGGCACCACCTCCATCACCTTGACCTTCACCCTGAACCGCGACATCGACGGCGCCGCCCAGGACGTCCAAGCCGCCATCACCCGGGCCCAGCGCCGCCTGCCCACCGAGATGACCACACCGCCGTCCTATCGCAAGGTCAACCCGTCGGATTCGCCGGTGGTGCTGCTGGCGCTGTCGTCACCCACCGTGCCGCTGTCCACCTTGGACGATTACGCCCAGACCATCTTGTTGCCGCGGATCTCGCGCTTGTCCGGCGTCGCCCAGGTGCTGGTCTATGGCAGCCAGAAATACGCCGTGCGCATCCAGATGGACCCCGATGCCTTGGCGTCGCGCAATATCGGCGTCGACGAGCTCAGCAATGCCATCAAAGCGGCCAATTCCAATTCGCCACTCGGCGTGCTGAACGGGCCGCGCCAGCAATTGTCGCTGCAATCCAACGCCCAATTAGCCGACGCCCAGGCGTTTTCCGAATTGGCGGTGGCGTGGCGCGACGGCGCCCCGGTACGGCTGAAGGACGTGGCCAAGGTGTCGGATTCGGTGGAAAACAACCGCACCGCGTCGTGGTTCAACGGCACCCGCGCCATCGTCTTGGCGGTGCAGCGCCAGCCCGAGGCCAACACCGTGGACGTGGTCGACAACGTCCGCGCCCTGATGCCCAGCATCAAGGAAGCGCTGCCCCCCACCGTCGACGTCCAGGTGATGAACGACCGTTCGCGGTCCATCCGCGACGCCATCGTCGACGTCCAGTTCACCTTCGGCCTGACCATCGCCTTGGTGGTGATGGTGATCTTCGTCTTCCTGCGCCGGCTGTCGGCCACCCTCATCCCCACCATCGTGCTGCCGGTGTCGTTGATCGCCACCTTGGGGGCCATGGCGTTGCTGGGCTTCTCGCTCGACAACATCTCGCTGCTGGGCCTGACGTTGTCGGTGGGGCTGGTGGTGGACGACGCCATCGTCATGCTGGAAAACATCCAGCGCCATGTGGACGACGGCATGAAACCGTTCGAAGCGGCGCTTCGTGGCGCCCGCGAAATCGGCTTCACCATCTTGTCCATCACCGTGTCGCTGGTCGCGGTGTTCATTCCCATCTTGCTGATGGGCGGCGTCATCGGCCGCATGTTCCACGAATTCGCCGTGGTGGTGACCCTGGCCATCGGCATTTCCGGTCTTTTGTCCCTGACGCTCACCCCGGTGATGTGCGCCCGCTGGCTGCGCCCCGAACACGGCACCCAGGCCGGACGGCTGGAAAAGCTGCTGGAACAGGGGTTCGAGCGCGTGCTGAACGGCTATCGCAATTCCCTGGACTGGGTGCTGTCCCATGGTCTGGCCATGCTGGGCTTGGGCATCGCCACCGTGCTGGCGACCGTATGGCTGGCCCGCGAAGTGCCCAAGGGCTTTTTCCCCACCGAGGACACCGGTCAGATCTTCATCCAGACCGAAGCCGCCCAGGACATTTCCTTCGCCGCCATGGCGGAAGAGCAAAAGCAAGTGGCCGCCATCGTCGGCGCCGATCCTTACGTCGCCACCGTCACCTCGGCGGTGGGGGTGTCGGGCATCTCCAGCGCCGCCAATGCGGGACGCATGTTCGTCAATCTGGTGGACCGCGACAAGCGCCCCAAGGTCGAGCAGGTGATCCAGCAATTGCGCAAGAAGACCGCTGGACGGCCCGGGATCAACGTCTTCATCGTCCCGGTACAGACCCTGAACTTGGGTGGCCGCGGCTCGAAAAGCCAATACCAATACACCTTGGAAGGCATCAACCAGGCCGAGCTTTACGCCTTCGCCGACGCCCTGACCGCGCGGCTGACCAAGGAACACTTGGTCCAAGACGTCACCAGCGACCTGCAGATCAAAAGCCCGCAGGCCCTGGTCGCGGTCAACCGCGACAAGGCCGCCGCCCTGGGGATCGACCAGGAAGCGGTGCGCAGCGCGCTTTATTCGGCCTATGGGTCGCGTGAAGTCTCGACCATCTACGCCACCATCGCCGATTACGCGGTGATCTTGGAAATGGACCCCCGCTTCCAGGCCGATCTTTCGGCCCTGGCCAAGCTGAAGGTGCGGTCCAAGGACGGCCCGCTGGTGCCCTTGGACGCGGTGGCCGAAATCGGCCGCATCGTCGGCCCCTTGGTCATCAACCACCAAAGCCAGCTGCCCGCCGTCACCATCGCCTTCAATCTGGCGCCGGGCGTGTCGTTGGGTCAGGCGGCCGAACGCATCAAGGACGTGCAGGCCGAAATGACCATGCCCGCCGGCATCACCGGCAGCTTCGCCGGCACCGCCAAGGTGTTCCAGGAAAGCCTGGGCAACCAGGGCATCTTGCTGCTGGCCGCCGTGGTGGTGATCTATGTGATCCTGGGCGTGCTGTACGAAAGCCTGATCCATCCGGTGACCATCCTGTCCGGTCTGCCGTCGGCCGCCGTCGGCGCCTTGGCGACATTGATGGTGTTCCGCCAGGAATTGTCGGTGATCGCCATGATCGGCGTGTTGATGCTGATCGGCATCGTCAAGAAGAACGCCATCATGATGATCGACTTCGCGCTTGAGGCGCAGCGCGGCCAGAACCTGCCGCCGCACGAAGCCATCCGCCAAGCCTGTCTGCTGCGCTTCCGCCCCATCATGATGACCACCATGGCCGCCATCATGGGCACCTTGCCCATCGCCCTGGGCCATGGCGCCGCGGCCGAGCTGCGCCAGCCCCTGGGCCTGTCGGTGGTGGGCGGTCTGGTGGTCAGCCAGGCGCTGACCCTGTACATCACCCCGGTGCTGTATCTGTGGTTCGAACGCCTGCGGGCCAAGCTGTCAGGGCCGGCAAAGCCTGCTTTGCCCTGACTTTTTCACAATTTGGTCGCTTGCATGCCGTCTTGGACAGGCATATCAGATGCCCATCCAAGGACACGAGTACCATGACCGACCATCAGCACGACGAATTCCACCTTTGCCCGGCCTGCGGCAGCCGCACCCGCCACCGGGTCAGCCGCGACCGCAAGCTGGCCCCGGTGCTGTGGTGCCAACGCTGTTTCCATGTCCATATGGAAACCGAAGCCGCCCCCCCGCCCCCGGTCGAGCCGGCCCGTCAGGTGGCCTGAAACGAAAACGCCCGCTGGCCGAAACCAGCGGGCGTCTTGTTTCAAGACTTATACCATGTCTCGGTGATCGGAACCGATCACCGAAGCCCTCAGGCGGCGGGCGGGTTTCTCCGAAACCCTTGCCTGCCGCGGCATAAGCCGCGCGGCCCCTTGGGCCTAACCAAATCCCGATGAGTTCCACTCATCGGGATTTGGTTTTAACCATCAGCCGCATCGACGGCACGGCAGCAAGCCCTGGACGGCATAAGCCAGGATGGTGGTGCCGGCCAGACCGACGCCCCAGATCAGACCGACCAGCAGCCAGTCCACCGGACCGCCGGCATCGGTGAAGCCCGACACGGTGAACTTGGCGGCCAGCACCAAGGCGGCGACACCGCCCACCACACCGATCAGTTCCGAACGGACCAGACGGCGGCTGTCCATCTTGCCTTCGCGCAGGAAGACGACGGCGAAACCGATCAGGCCGAACAGGGCCAGGGCCACCAGGATCCACAAGACCGGACCCAGCATTTCCTGGAACACCATCAAGAAGACGAAGGGATCAAGGTCCTTCATGGTTCATTCTCCCTTGTTTCTTACGCTTGGCCGCGCAGCATGGTCAGATAGGTGGGCTTCAACGCCATGGTCTTCATCACCCAGGTGATCCACAGCTCTTCCAACGGTGCGACGACGCCGGGGAAGGACGGCACCAGATCGTTGTTGTAGTCGAATTCCACCAGCATGGCCCGACCCAGTTGGGTGATCAGCGGGCACGAGGTATAGCCGTTATAGACGGCATCAGACTTGGTCCCGGCGATGTCGGCGACCAGATGGTCGGCGGCCACCGGCACCTGCCACTTGACGCTGGCCGCCGTCTTGCCCTTGGGCACGCCGGCGATGTCGCCGACCCCGAAGACATTGGCGAAGCGCTTGTGGCGAAGCGTCGCCTTGTCCACTTCCATCCAGCCATCGGCGGCGAAACCGCCTTCCTGCCAGCGCAGCGACGAATTGCGCACCGCGTCGGGAGCCCGCATGGGCGGGATGACGTTGATGAAGTCGTACTTGATCTCGGTCGGGCCGTTGGGGGTGTTGTAGATCGCCACCTTGCGCCCCAGGTCGATACCGGTCTGCACGTGGTCGTAATGGGTCTTGACGCCACGATCCTTGAACAACATGCGCACCTTTTCGGCGACGATCGGCACCGAGAACAGCGCCTTGTTGTTGGCGGCATAGACGATTTCGGCCTTGCCGCGATTGCCGGCCCGGCGCAGACGGTCTTCGGTGATGAAGGTGTATTTCAGCGGCGCACCGGCACATTTCATCTCGGTGTTGGGACGGCCGAACAGGCCGACACCGCCGGCTTCGACGAATTTCGACATGGCGCCCCAGGTGGCGTGGGCGGCGTCGGGGCTGGCATAGATGCTGCCCAGGCCGTCCTGGCCGATACGGTTCATGTCCATGCCTTCGATGGCGGCATAATCCAGCTTCATGCCGGTGGCCACCACCAGGTAATCATAAGGCACTGCCTTGCCCGACGCGGTCACCACCTTGTTGCCTTCGGGGTCGAACTCGGCCACCGCCTCTTCGATCCAGCTCACCGATTTGGGCAGGTATTCCGCGGTGGTCGAGGTGACGTAATCCTTGGACTTGATACCGCCGGCCACCAGGGTGAAACCCGGCTGGTAGTAATGGGCCTTGCGGCCGTCGATGATGGTGATGGTGGCGCCGTCCAGACGCTGGGCCAGACGCGACGCCATGGACAGACCGGCGGCTCCCGCGCCGGCGATGACGATCTTGGCGCCCTTGCCGGCGATTTGGGTGGCGGCTTGGCCTTGCTTGGGCAGCATCAGCCCGGTCCCGGCGGCGACACCACCGGCCCCCAGCAGACGCAGCAGATCACGGCGACCCAAGCGGCCGTCGAATTGAGAGTTCATCATCTCACCCCTTGTCATATATTATAATTCTAATATGACAGGGGTGTAATGTTTTCACAATCAATAACTCCTGCCCGCATGACGAAGCGGATCTGGAATCATTCGAAATCAGGCTGGTTGGCGGGTGCGGCCTGGGCAAAGGCGGGCAAGGCTTCGCAGCGTTCGCTGATCGCCATGATCTTGGGCAGCACCGACAAATCACACTGGAACCGCCGGGCGTTGAACACCTGGGGCACCAGACAGCAATCGGCCAAACCGGGGCGGTCGCCATGGCAGAACTGGCCCTTGTCACTCAGCATGGCCTCGACCGCTTGCAGACCGCTCTGCACCCAATGGCGGTACCATTCGTCCTTGGCCGCCTGATCCAGGCCAAGCTGCCCCGACAGATATTGCAGCACCCGCAGATTGTTGATGGGGTGGATGTCGCAGGCGATGGCCTGGGCGATGGCGCGCACCCGGGCGCGACCCAACGGGTCGGCGGGCAGCAAGGGCGGTTGCGGGCGGGTTTCGTCCAGATATTCCATGATGGCCAGGGACTGGCCCAGAACATGGCCGTCCACGTCAAGCGCCGGGACCAGACCTTGCGGGTTGAGCGCCAGATATTCGGGCTTTTTCTGCTGGCCGCCCTCCTTCAGCAGATGCACCGCCACCGCTTCGTATTCCAACCCCTTCAGGTTCAGCGCGATGCGCACCCGATAGGCCGCCGACGAGCGGAAATAGGTGTAAAGCCGGGTCATCGCCGGCTCACCACCTGGTCGATGGCACCAAAGATGGACGCCCCCTGCCCGTCCTTCATGTCGATGACCACGCGGTCGCCGAATTTCAGGAAGCCGGTCTTGGGCGAACCCGCTTCGATGGTTTCGTACATGCGGATCTCGGCGATGCAGCAATAACCCACACCGCCATTGTCGATGCTGGACCCGAACAGGTCGCCCTGCTTGTTGGACACAGTGCCCGATCCGATGATGGAACCGGCTTCCAGGTCGCGGGTCTTGGCCAGATGGGCCACCAGTTGCGGGAAGGAAAAGGTCATGTCGATGCCGGCATTGGGACGGCCGAAGGGCTTGTCGTTGATGGTGACTTCCAAAGGCAGCGACAGCTTGTCGCCGTCCCAGTATTGGCCCAATTCGTCCGGCGTCACGGCGACGGGGGAAAAGGCGCTGGCCGGCTTGGATTGCACGAAGCCGAAACCCTTGGCCAATTCCGCCGGGATCAGGTTGCGCAACGACACGTCGTTGACCAACAACACCAGTCGAATGGATTGAGCCGCCTGTTCAAGGCTGGCCCCCATGGGCAGGTCACCGGTGATCACCGCCACTTCGGCTTCCAGATCGATGCCCCAATCCTCGGACAGGGCGAAGATGGGGTCGCGCGGACCGACAAAGGAATCGGAACCGCCCTGGTACATCAGCGGGTCGGTCAGGAATTCCGGCGGAAGCGTGGCACCGCGTGCCTTGCGCACCAATTCCACATGGTTGATATAGGCCGAACCGTCGGCCCATTGATAAGCCCGGGGCAAGGGCGAATGACAGGCGGCGGGATCGAAATCCAGGGCGTCCACGTAACCGCCGGCGTTCAGACTGTTGGACACCGCCTGCAATTTCGGCAAGACCGCGTCCCAATCGTCCAAGGCGGCCTGCAAGGTGGACACGATGTCGGGAACGGCGACGCAACGCGTCAGGTCGCGGTTGACCACCACCAAAGTGCCGTCACGACCGCCTTGCTTCAGAGATGCCAGCTTCATACGTCTGTCTTCCTTGTTGGGGACGGCCGCCGCACGCTGATCGTCCGGCGGCCGTTGCGATCACAAATCTTCGCGGGCGGCCGCCAAGGCCTCGGCCAACACGTCCATGTCGCCGATATGGTTGGCCAACAGCAGGATCAGCTTGGCGTTGACCATGTTGCTTTGCTCGTCCGACAGGTCGCGATGGGTGTCGATCAGCATTTCGTAGAAATCGTCATTGGGGCTGAAGTCGCGGAAATAGCGCTTGCCGGTCTTATAGAAATTGGGAGTGGTGATCAGCGACATGGGTCGTCTCCCCTTATGCGTTGCAGGTGGCGCGCGCCAGGGCGGCGCGGATGGCGGCGGCGTCGAAGGACCGCCAGCGGGCGGTCACGTGCTGGTCGGGACGCAGCAGCCAGGTGCTGCCCGGCTTGGCGTCATAGGTCTTGGCGAAAGTGCCGCGAACGTCCTCGAACGCCACCATGCCCTGGGGCGCTTTGGCCCCTGCCGGCACCACCGCGATGGTGGTCACGGGAATGGGCAGACCCGCCAGTTCGGCCGCGCCGCTGGGGGCTTCGTCGGGGGCATAGACCAAGGCGATGAACTTGTTGCCCACATGGTCCAACAGCCAACCGTCTTCCCCCGCCACCGTGATGGAGGCGTCGTCCATGGGGGCGCCGGGGACCATGTCGCCGGAAAAGGCGTCGCGGTCGGGGGTATTGAGGCTGGATTCGTTATAGAAGCACGGCACCGACAAACGGCCGGAATTGACCAGGGCACGGGCGAAAGCATGCTTGCGCGCCAAGCCCAGGGTGGCGTTTCTGAAGGTCAGGCTGGTCTTGGATTTCGGCGTGATGAAATCGGTGGACCGGGTCGAGTTCATCAAATTCTCGTCGGCGCCCCAGGTGCGCTCGGCGCTGTAGGTGTCAAGCAGCGATGGGGGCGCCTTGCCGTCCATCACCAGCTTCAGCTTCCAGATCAAATTGTCGGTGTCCTGGATGCCGGAATTAGCGCCACGCGCCCCGAACGGCGAAACCTGGTGGGCGCAATCGCCGACGAAGAAGACGCGGCCGTGACGGAACTCGTTCATGCGCCGGCACTGGAAGGTGTAGACGCTGACCCATTCCAGTTCGAACGGACGGTCATCACCCAGCATGGCCTTGATGCGGGGGATGACGTTTTCCGGCTTCTTTTCTTCTTCCGGGTCGGCCTGCCAGCCCAGTTGGAAATCGATGCGCCAGCACTTGTCCGACTGGCGGTGCAACAGCACCGACTGGCCGGGATGGAACGGCGGGTCGAACCAGAACCAACGTTCGGGCGGGAACTCGGCTTCCATCACCACGTCGGCGATCAGGAAACGGTCCATGAAGATCTTGCCGTCGATGTCCAGGTGCAGCATGGAGCGAATGGGCGAGCGCGCCCCGTCGGCGACGATCAGCCAGTCGGTTTCCAAGGTATAGAAACCGTCGGGGGTCTGGACCTTGACCACCACCTTGTCGTCTTCGGGCTCGACGCCGACCACCTTGTTCTTCCAGCACAATTCGACATTGTCGAAAGCCTTCAGACGATCGATCTCGTATTCTTCCAGGTAATATTGCTGCAGGTTGATCATGCCCGGCCGCTTCTGGTCGGCATTGGGCTTCAGGTTGAAATTATAGACCTCTTCCTGCTGGAAGAAGGTGCGCCCCACGTTCCAGCTGACGCCCTTTTCCACCACCGCGTCGCCGACGCCCAGACGGTCCAACACTTCCAAGGCGCGCTTGGCGTAACACACCCCGCGCGAACCGACGGAAACGGTGTCGTCGTCATCCAAGATCACCACCGGCACGCCCTGTTGGGCCAGATCGATGGCGGCGGCCATGCCCACCGGGCCGGCCCCGACGACGACCGCCGGATAGCGCGGAACCTTGGTTCCGCCCGCCCCCGTGGGCAGGCGGAAGTCGAACTTCGGATATGAATAGGTCTTCAGCAAAGCGTAATCCTCCCTATGGATTTAGCGCCTGGGATGTTTCCCCCGGTTGACGCTCTCAACCCTCTTTTTGCAGCGCCGCCCACATGTCCTTGTCGCGTTCGGCCGTCCAGATGCGCGGATGGTCCACGCCGCTGGCCTCGTCAAAAGCGCGGCTGACATCGAAGGGCAGGCAATGTTCGTAAATGAAGACGTGGCCGAATTTGGGGTCCATGGCCTGACGCACATGCTTCATGGCGCCGAACAGGTCCAACCCCATGCCCACCGCTTCCTCGGCCGATTTATAAAGGGTGCCGACGAAATCCGAGGTGTAGTCCAGACCCGTGGCCACTTCGGCGGGATTCATCAAGGCCGGGCCGCGACCGGGGATCAGCTTTTCAGCCCCCAAGGCACGGATGGCGGCCAGCGTGTGCGGCCATTGGCGCAAATGGGCGTCGCCGGTGTAGCAGGCGGCTTCGCATTCCACCAGATCGCCCGAGAACAGCACCTTTTCGCTGGGCAGCCAGACCACGGTGTCACCCTTGGTATGGCCGGCGCCCAAGTGCATGATCTGCACTTCCAGCTTGCCCATGTACAAGGTCATCTTGTCCTGGAACACCAGGGTCGGCCAGGTCAGGCCGGGCACCGTCTCGAAATTCTGGAACAGACGCGGGAAGCGGTCGTATTCCGACTTCATGTCGTGTTCGCCGCGTTCGACGATCAGATCATAGGTGCCAGTGCTTGCGATCACCTGCTGGCAGCCTTCGGCGAAATAGGCCGAGGCGCCGAGCACGCGCACGGCGTGATAATGCGACAGCACCACATATTTGATCGGCTTGTCGGTGACCTTGCGGATTTCGGCGATCAAGCGCTGGGCCATCACCGGGGTGGCCAGGGCGTCGACGATCAGCACGCCATCGTCGCCGATCACCACGCCGGCATTGGGATCGCCCTCGGCGGTATAGCCCCAGGCGTGCTCGGACAATTGGGTGAAGGTGGTCTTCTTTTCTTCCAGATCAGCCACCGAGGCGAATTGCTTGCTCATGAAATCGGGTCTCCATGCTCCCCTTGGGTCATGGAGGGAATTCTGAAATAAGGAATCAGTTCCGTCAATAGGAAACGCACTGCAGCATGACCCGCCCACAGGCGGCCCGTGCCGGGGGGTTACTTCAAAAGCAAATGCACCCCAATTCCGAACAGAAAGACGAACAGCAACCGACGGAAGATTTTGGCCGGCACACGCTGGCGGAACCATGCCCCCAGCATCATGCCGCCCAGGGCCGGCAAGGTTGCCGCCAGTGACAAGCCCCATTGCGACACCGCCGTTTCGCCCTGGCTTCCCAACAGCACCGCCAACGACGCCGACGACAAGGTGAAGCAGATTCCCAAGGCCTGAACCATCTGGGTCGGCGGCAGACGCAGCGCTTGCAGATAGGGGACCGAGGGCAGCACGAACACCCCGGTCAACGCCGTCAGCCCCCCGGTCATCAGCCCCATGGGCAGCGCCAGCCAAGCTTCCCAACGCGGCGGCACGAAGGCCACCACATCCAGCAATCCCAACATGGCATACAACATCAACGCTTCCGCCAGGATCAGCCGGGCCACCTGCGGATCGACCCGCCATTGCCCGCCGAAAGCGGTTCCGATGACGATGCCCGCCAAAAGCGGCCACAACCGCCGCAGCAGGCAAACCAATTGCCCCCCACGCAGGGCCTGCCAGACATTGGTCAGGAAGGCCGGCACCACCACCAGGGCCGCCGCCTCGGCCGGCGCCAGGAACACCCCCAGCACGGCGATCCCCACGGTGGGCAGGCCAAGACCGCTCAGACCCTTGACCGTGCCGGCCACAACGAAGACGCAAAGGATGATGAATGTTTCCATCCGCCCAAGGTGCGGCTGGCCCATGGCTTTTAAAAGATGCTATTTACTGAATGTTATTTCGTTTATTCCGATGGCTGACCATGCGCTTCGACCCTGCCGATTTGCGTCTGTTCCTCAATGTGGTGCTGACCGGTTCCATCAGCGCCGGGGCGGAACGCAGCCATCTGTCGGCCGCTGCCGCCAGCACCCGTCTTTCCGGCATGGAAGAATCCCTGGGCACCAGATTGCTGGACCGCAAACGCCGTGGCATCGAGCCCACCGCCGCCGGCCGGGCCCTGGAGGGCCACGCCCGGCTGATCCTGACCCAATTGGATGCCATGCAGGCCGAATTGTCGGAACACGCCCAAGGCCGGCGCGGCCGTATCCGCCTGATGTGCAACACCGTCACCCTGGTCGAGTTCCTGCCCCAGGCCTTGGGGCCGTTCCTGGCCACCCACCCCGACGTGGACGTCGACATCGAGGAACAGCCCAGCCGTCGCATCATCACCGCCATCGACGATGGTCTGGCCGATATCGGCATCGCCGCCTATGCGATGTCCAGCCCCAGACTGGAAACCCGGCTGTTCCGCCACGACCGTTTGGTGGTGGTGGCCTCTCCGGCCCATCCCTTGGCCGCACGTGATCGTGTCACCTTCGCCGAAGTGCTGAACCACGATCTGGTGGGCTTGGGGGCCGACAGCGCTATCCAGGACTTGCTGACCAGCCATGCCGCCCAGGCTGGACGCCCCATGCGGCTGCGCACCCGGTTGCGGACCTTCGGCGGCATCTGCGAATTGGCCGCCCTGGGGGTCGGCGTGGCGGTGGTGCCCCAAGCCGCCGCCCAACGGGCCAAGGCACGGGTGGATTTGGCGTCCATCCCGCTGACCGATTCCTGGGCCAGCCGCGACCTGATGGTCTGCGTCAGACGCCAGAAAACCCTGCCGCCCTTGGTGAAGGAATTGCTGGATTCCCTGACCGATCGCACCTGAGCGAGAAAATGGTCAAAAACTAAATTTCATTACGTGCTTATATTTTAGATAAAGCATCTTTTAGGTGATATTCCGACCATTGGGGGAAGAAACATGCGCTGGATGAATTTTCGCGTCACCCTGCCGGCCATAGCCATGGCCGTCACCGGAGCCCTGTCCGTCGGCACGGCTTCGAAACAGGCTTATGCTTGTTCAAGTGACCCCTACATGGGGATGGTCTGCGCCTTTTCCTTTGATTTCTGTCCGCAGGGTTTCCTGCCCGCCGATGGGCGGCTGATGACCATTCACGACAATCAGGCCCTGTTTTCCCTGCTGATGAATAAATATGGCGGCGACGGCAGAACCACTTTCGCCCTGCCCGATTATCGCGGTCGCAGCTTGGTGGGACAAGGCAGCGCGCCCGGCCTAAGCCAGGTCACTTTGGGACAAAGGCGCGGTCAGGAAGAGATCACCCTGAAGCCGACGAAAACCATGCCCACGTCCGAGCAACCGGGCTCCGGCCCCCAAGCCATGGTGCAGCCCGTCGCCACGCTGCCGCCGCAAATGGGCGTCACCTATTGCATCGCCACCCAAGGAATGTATCCGGTCCGGCCTTATTAAAAGGACGGTCGCCAGACCGGGAAAGAAGGGCGCTTAGCCCTTCTTCTCAACCACCTTCAGCATGGTTTCCAAGCTGATCGAGGCGAAGGTCGCCCGCGCGATGTCCTCGATTTCGGTCAGCACCTGACAAAGTGCCGCGCCGGCCTTGGTGTCGTCGCCGTCTTCGCGCTCGCCCCGGGCCAGCGGGTCGATGGTTTCGAACAATTGGATGACGTCCAACAACGTGGTGCGCTTGACCGAGCCGGAAAAACGATAGCCGCCCCCAGCCCCACGCACCGCTTCCAACAGCCCGGCGCGCCCCAACGAGCGCAGCACTTTGGCCAGGTGGTTGGTGGAAATGCCGTATTTCTCGGCGATTTCATGGGCCGACATCTGGCGGCCGGGATCGGCGGCCAGTTCCAGGATGGCGAACAAAGCGCAACGCGTGGCCTTTTGCAGCTTCATGGTTGCTGCAACTCCATTTCCAGCTGGATGAACGGGCCGGCCATCATGCCCTGGCTGCGGAAGAAGCTCATGGCCAGGGTGTTTTCGCGGGCCAGCATGGTGCGGATGATACTGATCCCGGCGCCGCGGAACGAATCACAGGCCGCCTGGAACAAGGTCTGGGCCACGTGACGGGTGCGCAGATCGCGACGCACGCCGATGGCGAACACCCAACCGCAGGGCGGCGAGCCGAATTCCCAGGCGCGGATCTCGCCGACGATGAAGCCGATCACCGTCTCGCCCTGGCAGGCGCACAGGAACAGACGGTTCAGATGGGCCAGACCGGCATCCTCGGCCGGCTGGCGGACATAGCGGTCGTGGATGTCTTCCCAGTAACCGGGCTTTTCGATACCGGTAATGGAAACGTCGATGGCGGCCACTTGGGCGATATCGCCTTCCAGGGCCGTTCGCAACGTGTACGCGGCTTCACCACCGCGCAACATGATTTCGGGCATCGTCATCCGCTCCGCCTTGCTTGCAACCTTTCTAGGGCACGGGACGGGGCGTTGACAATCGCAAAAAACCAGACATGGAAGGGGGTTACCCCTCGTGCTTGCGATAAGCGATGCAATCTTCGCATTGGGTGCCGGTGACGTCCTCGTCCAGGTTCGCTTGACGCAGCTTTTGGAACGGGGCGGAATGCCAAGCCTCCATGAAGCCTTGGCGGGTCAGGTCCCCCATGTCGAAGCGGCCGTCATGGTCGAAGCAACAGGCGGCCAAACGACCGTCCCAGGTGACGTGGCCTTCGGTGAACAGCGACCAGCACGGCAGCGGTTGACGCATGGCGTCGGCACGCCCCACATTGCCGGCCACCGGCTTGGTGCCGCGTTCGCCGACGGTCAAGCCGGCCTGACCGTAAAGCGGCAACCAGTAATGCTGGTCGACGGCGGGCAGGATCTGCTGCACCGCCTGTTCCATGCGTTCCCGCTGTTCGCCGTCATATTGGATCGAGGACGCATACAGACCGCAACGACGGCCGGTGCGGGCTTCCACCTCGTCGCGGATGGGGCGCGCCGCCAGGATGTGGGCGACCACGTCGTCGAAGCAATCGACGCGGGTGATTTCCTTGGCCTGGCTGGCATCGGCCCAGTTGAACGAGAATTTCAGCGAATCCAACCCCGCCTCGAAACACTCACGCAGGCGATCCGGGGTGGCCAGACGGCCATTGGTGGTCAGGAACACATAGGGATAGCCGAATTTGTTCTTGGCGACGTCGATGGCCTCGGCCAAGCGGGGATACAACATGGACTCGCCCAAATAGAACATGCCCAGTTCTTCCACCCCGGCCTCGCGCATCTCGCCCATCAGCCGAACCAGCAAATCCCAATCCATGTCGCGCTTGTCGCGCAGACGCTGGCTGGTGGCACAGAAGAAACATGCCAAATCGCACCGCGCCGTCAGCTCGATCTTGACGCTGGGCGGACAAGGCGGCAGGGCGCTGCGATATGGCGCCGGAATGCGGGTGATGTTGTCGACGCGCTCGGTGATCATAGGCCCCTCCCGGGGGTGGAGTGTTTTCCGGCTGTTTAGCCAATCGCGCCACGGTTGCCTTTGACCTTGGACAAGCCCCCGACCTGCGCATCAAAATCAATATCATTTGAGTGTGAAATATTTGTCCCTGCCACCAAAATAAACTCAAAGCCGCCATGCGTATACTCGTGAAGTCGGCGATTGGCGACTTTGTCATTCGGGTGTAGCATCCTTTCATCCATTACTGAGTGGAGGGGGTGATCATGGCCCAGCCCAACAGTAAGAATGCCATTCCATATCTTCTCGACATGGACGGGCTGGGGGCTTTGATCTCGGCTCTGGTCCGCCAGGGGCGCCAGGTCATCGGCCCTTCTCTTGCCGACGACGCCGTCATTTATGACGACATCGACAGTATCGCCGACCTGCCCGCCGGCTGGGGGGCGGATCAAAGCGCCGGCCATTACCGGCTGAAACGTCGTGACGATCAGGCTTTGTTCGGTTACGGGCTGGCCCCCCAGGGCTGGAAACGCCAGCTTTATCCCCCCCGCCAGAAATTGTTCGCCGCCCGCCGCCAAGACAGCGGCTTCGCCGTCGAGCCGCCGCCCCCTCCACCGCCGCCCCTGGCCTTGATCGGGGTACGGGCCTGCGAGTTGGCGGCCATCGACCGCCAGGCCAAGGTGTTCGGCGACCGCTCCTATGCCGATCCCGGCTATCAATCCCGTCTGGCCAACGCCTTCATCGTCGCCGTGCAATGCGCCGAGGCTCAGGCCACCTGTTTTTGCGCCGCCATGGGCACCGGACCGGAAGTCAGCCACGGTTACGACATCAAGCTGACCGAAATCTTCGTACAAAAGCACCATGGCTTCGTCGCCGAGGCCGGCACCCCCCAAGGCGCCAAGCTGTTGAAGGCGTTGAAGGCCCCCGCCGCCGGCGCCGCCGAAATCAAGGCCGCTGGCCTGGCGGTGAAGAACGCCGCCCGTCAGGACAAGCATCTGGACGCCGAAGCCGCCCGCAAACTGTCCGCCCAACCGGACCATCCGCGATGGGACAAGGTGGCGGAACGCTGTCTGTCTTGCGGCAATTGCACCATGGTCTGCCCCACCTGCTTCTGCACCACGGTGGAAGACGTCACCGATTTGAAGGGTGACAACGCCGAACGGTGGCGCAAGTGGGATTCGTGCTTCACCATGGACTTTTCCTACATCCATGGCGGTGCCGTGCGCACCGAGACGCGCTCGCGCTATCGCCAATGGATCACCCACAAATTGTCCACCTGGGTCGACCAGTTCGGCGAGCAGGGATGTGTCGGCTGCGGCCGCTGCACCACCTGGTGCCCGGTGGGCATCGACATCACCGAGGAAGCCGCCGCCATCACTGGGCAAGAAAGGATCTGACCATGGTCAAGCCGGACAATCTTGCGGGTGTCCTCCAGGAACATCCCTTCTTCCAAGGAATCGCCCCCTCCTTGCGCGACCTGCTGGTCGGCTGCGCCGCCAACGAACGCTTCGAGGCGGGATCGATGCTGTTCCGCCAAGGCGATTCGGCGGACAAGTTCTATCTGATCCGATCCGGTACGGTGGCCATCGAAATCGACCAGCCCGCCCGCCCGCCCATCGTCGTCGAAACCATCACCGAAGGCGAAGTGGCCGGATGGTCGTGGCTGGTGCCGCCTTATCGGCTGACCTTCGATGCCAGGGCGCTGACCCTGGTCCGCGCGCTGTCCTTCGACGCCCAATGCCTGCGTCGCAAGATGGAGGCCGAGCCGGCCCTGGGATACGACGTGCTGCGCCGTTTCCTGCCCATCATGGCCCACCGCCTGTCGGCGTCGCGGCTGCAGATGCTGGACCTTTACGCCCCTCCTAAACCAGCCAAAGTGAAAAAGGAAAAAGCCGAAAAAGCCGCGAAGAAGTCCAAGGGCACCAACCGTTCCCCGGATGCGCGGCTGAAGAAGGCGAAGAAGAAGGACGCGAAATCATGAACGCGCCGCTTCCTGATCCCATGGTGCCGGTGCCGTTCCGCATCGAAAAGGTGCGGCGCGACCTGTCGGACACCTTCACCATGGAACTGGTCCCCGAAGCCGGCGGTGAATTCGCCTTCCAACCCGGCCAGTTCAACATGCTGTACGTGTTCGGCGTGGGCGAGGTTCCCATCTCCATCTCGGGCGACCCCGCCGACCGTTCGGTGCTGGTCCACACCACCCGCTCGGTCGGACAGGTGACCGAGGCCTTGGACGCCTTGAAGCCGGGCGATTCCTTGGGCGTGCGCGGGCCGTTCGGCACGTCGTGGCCGGTGGAATCGGCCTTTGGCCACGATCTGGTCTTCGTCGCCGGCGGCGTCGGTCTGGCGCCGTTGCGTCCCGCCATCTATCAGGCCATGGCCAACCGCGAACGCTTTGGCCGGGTCATCGTGCTGTACGGCGCCCGCACCCCGGAAGACATCCTTTATAAAAAGGAACTGGAACGCTGGCGCGGCCGTTTCGACCTGGACGTCCTGGTCACCGTCGACCGCGCCACCGGAAGATGGGGCGGCAATGTGGGGGTGGTCACCAATCTGGTGGCACGCGGCGGTTTCGACCCGCTGAACACCACCAGCTTCGTCTGCGGCCCGGAAGTGATGATGCGCTATGCCGCCCAGGCCCTGGAAAAGAAGGGCGTGGACACCGGCCGTATCTGGGTGTCGGTGGAACGCAACATGAAGTGCGGCTGCGGATTGTGCGGCCATTGCCAATGGGGACCGCATTTCACCTGCAAGGATGGACCGGTGTTCCGCTATGACCGGGTCGCCGATCTGTTCCAGATCAGGGAGCTTTAGCCATGTCCGAACGCAAGCGCCCCAAACTGGCCGTGTGGAAGTTTTCCAGTTGCGACGGCTGCCAGCTGACCATGCTGGATTGCGAAGACGAATTGCTGGCGCTGACCGAGGAAGTCCGCATCAGCTATTTCCTGGAAGCCACCCGCAAGGTGGAAAAAGGCCCCTATGACGTGTCGCTGGTGGAAGGCTCGATCACCACGCCCCATGACGTCAAGGCCATCCGCGAAGTGCGCAAGCAATCCAAGGTGCTGATCACCATCGGCGCCTGCGCCACCGCCGGCGGCATCCAGGCCCTGCGCAACTTCAAGAACGTCAAGGAATTCATCCGTGCCGTCTACGCGCACCCGGAATATATCGACACCCTGACCACGTCCACGGCCATTTCCGACCACGTGCCGGTGGATTTCGAGCTGCGCGGCTGCCCGGTCAACAAACACCAGATGCTGGAAGTGCTGAACGCCGCGCTGAACGGCCGCAAGCCCAACATCCCGAAATATTCCCAATGCATGGAATGCAAGGAAACCGGCACGGTGTGCCGCATGGTCGCCACCGGCGCCGCCTGTCTGGGTCCGGTGACCCAGGCCGGGTGCGGCACCCTTTGCCCCGGCAAGGATCGCGGCTGCTATGGCTGCTTCGGCCCCATGGAAAGCCCCAACACCGCCGCCCTGGCGGCACGCCTGGGCCAATTGGGGCAATCAAGCCGTGACATCCGCCGTCTGTTCCACACCTACAACGCCAATTCCGACGCGTTCCGCAAGGAGGGCGACAACCATGGCTGACACCCGCACTATCAAAGTCGAAGCCCTGGCCCGGGTCGAAGGCGAAGGCTCGTTGCACGTCAAGATCAAGAACGGTCTGGTCAAAGAGCTGCATTTCGGCATCTTCGAGCCACCGCGCTTTTTCGAGGCCTTCCTGCGCGGCCGCGACTTCCGCGAGGTTCCCGACATCACCGCGCGTATCTGCGGCATCTGCCCCATCGCCTATCTGATGGGGGCCAGCCAGGCCATGGAAGACATTTTGGGCATCACGGTGACCAAGCCCATTCGCGATTTGCGCCGCCTGATCTATTGCGGCGAATGGATCGAAAGCCACGCGCTGCACGTCTACATGCTGCATGCCCCGGACTTCCTGGGCCTGTCCGACGCGCTGGAACTGGCCAAGGTCGACCGCTCGTTGGTGGAAAACGCGCTGCGCCTGAAGAAGGTGGGCAACGAAATCCTGGAAATCATCGGCGGGCGCGCCATCCATCCGGTGGCGCTGAAGGTCGGCGGTTTCTATAAATTGCCCTCGAAAAAACAGCTGCGCACCCTGGAAGAAGAATTGAAATGGGCCATCGAGACCTCGGTGGCGACCGTCAAGCTGGTCGGCGGTTTCGACTTCCCCGACATCGAACAGAATTACAATTTCATGGCGCTGCGTCATCCTGACGAATACGCCATCCACGAAGGCCGCCTGGTCACCTCGTCCGGCCTGGATTTCCCGGTGTCGCAATTCCTGGATCATGTGGAAGAAGAACACGTGCCGTGGTCCAACGCGCTGCACGGCAAGCCCAAGGACGGCGGCAACCACCATGTGGGGCCATTGGCCCGCTATAATCTGAATTACGACAAGCTGGGCAAGACCGCCAAGGCGGCGGCCAAGGCGGCTGGGCTGGGTCCGGTGGTCAGGAACCCGTTCAAATCCATCGTGGTCCGTGCCGTCGAACTGGTGCAAGTGTGCGAGGACGCGCTGAAACTGGTGCAAGGCTATGAGGAAGCGGACAAGGCCTATGTGGATGCCCCCATCCGCGCCGGCGAAGGCCATGGTTGCACCGAGGCGCCGCGCGGCATCTGTTATCACCGTTACCGCATCGATTCCGACGGTTCGGTGCTGGACGCCCGCATCGTGCCGCCGACCGCCCAGAACCAAAAGGTCATCGAACTGGATCTGTGGAAGGTGGTGCAGGCCAACCTGGCCAAATCCGACGACGAGATCAAATGGCGGGCCGAACAGGCCATCCGCAATTACGACCCGTGTATCTCTTGTGCCACCCATTTCCTGAAACTGGAAATGGAACATAGCTGAACTTGCCAAACCCCGCCTTCGCCGCTATGCGTTGATGACCACAGGAGTTAAAGCGGTCATGAGCGAGAACGGCGAAGGCAAACACGGCGTCCAATCCATCGAGATCGGCATGCAAGTGCTGCGGGCCTTGGCCGGGGGCGACCGCGCCATGATGTTGAAGGACATCGCCGCCGTCGCCGGCATGCCGGCATCGAAGGCGCACCGTTATCTGGTCAGCCTGATCCGCGCCGGCATGGTGGAACAAGACCGCCAAACCTCGCTTTACGACCTGGGCCCCCTGGCCCTGCATGTGGGTTTGGCCGCCATCGACCGCCTGGACCGGGTGCAATTGGGGCTGAACGCCATCGCCGAATTGCGCGACCAAGTCAACGAAACCACCGCGCTTTCGGTATGGAGCGACAACGGCCCGATCATCGTGCGCGACGAACGCCCGCACCGTGCCATTACCGTCAACGTGGTCACCGGCACGGCCCTGGATGTGCTGTCCTCGGCCTCGGGGCAGATTTTTGGCGCATACCTGCCGACGGAACAGATCGAACACCTGATCGAAGCGGAATTGAAGGACGGCCGTGCCCCCCATGATTGTCGGTCGTGGTCGGCCATCGAAGCCATGTTCGACCGCATCCGCCAAACCGGCATCAGCACGGTGTCCGGCTATCATCTGGTCCCCGGCGTCGAAGCCATCGGCGCCCCGGTGTTCAACGCCGCCGGCAGCATCACGCTCACCATGCTGGTGGTGGGCATCCAGGGCATGTTCGACATGTCCGCCGACGGCACAGTGGTGCGCGAACTGAAACAGGCGGCCAACCAATTGTCGGAACGCCTGGGCTCGGCGCGGCGGATTTAGACCCCCGCCATATTCCCTTTAACGTCACCCCCGGACTTGATCCGGGGGGCCATGGTGACGCAGGTACCGTCGGCACCGTGGATTGCCGGGTCACGCCCGGCAATGACGATTGATCTGGAATATCCCTTATGCCCGGCGCCCCGGCATCATCTTGGGCAGTTTCAGCCCCGAGATCATGGTGGTCAGTTTCTGGCGGGTGGAATGCACCCGGCCCACATCGGCCAGACGCCGATCCAGGAAGGCCCAAGAATCAACGCAATCCTCGGACGGATCGTCCAGCCAATACATCAAGGTGGCGGTGTACACCGCCCCCAGGGTGGCGCGACGGGTATACCAGGAAAAATCCGCCGAAGAATCGCCGGCGGCGCGCCAGATGCAATCCACCGTGTTGGCGGTGACCTTGGCGGCCAACACCACGTTCTGCGGCAAGGCCAGAACCGACAGGGCCCGGCGCAGGGCTTCGCGGTGCGGCGCCCAACGGGTCAGCCGTGCCTTGATCAGGGCACGGACCTTTTCGTGGGTCCGCATGTTGGGAAAATCCATGTCCAGACAATCGGCCAGCATCAGCCGATCGCCCAGATCGGCGAAATGGGCCACCGCCTCGGCCGGACCACCCATGAAGGCGCGTTCGGCCAAGCTGATATCCAGTTCCAGGTCGAAAGCGGCCTGGGTCAACGTTTTCATGGTCCAGCCGTCGAACACCGCGTGCGGCAACGCCGCCATCACCAACCGGTCCCGAATGTCTTGAAAGTCCATGGCCTTGACCCCTGTTTTCGCCTGTCTTTACCTAACCCAGTTGGGCGCGCGCGTCGAGAACATCAATATGATGTGTAATTCTCTTTTCAAACCCTGCCCACTGTGGTATCAGATCGCCCTCCCGGACGGCATGACCTGTCGTGCGCCGGGTTGCTATTCAGCGTAGAGGAGCTGTGAAGTAACGTGCAAGTTCTCGTCCGTGACAACAACGTCGACCAGGCCCTGAAGGCGCTCAAGAAGAAAATGCAGCGCGAGGGCGTGTTCCGTGAAATGAAGCTGCGCCGCAATTACGAGAAGCCCTCGGAAAAGCGCGCTCGCGAAAAGGCCGAGGCCGTGCGCCGCGCCCGCAAGCTCGAGCGCAAGCGCTTGGAGCGCGAAGGTTTCTAAGGATTCGCCGCCGCGATTGACGGCGGCCCTTGGCAAGCCTCCTCTACGCCTGCCCGCGTTTCTTTCGCGGTTTGGCTGCAAGAGCTGACCAAAGTCAATTGCACCAGGGCGCCGCGATGGCATAGTCGCGGCGCTCTTGGCGTTTTGACCAACGGTTTTGCTTGGGAAATCTCCCCCTGTCCCCCGTCCCCCGGCATTTCCAGCAAACGCCAAGAGCCCCCCTTTTACTTTCGCTGCTTCCGCACCAGCCGGCACCCCGCCCCAAGGGTCCATTTGTGCCGAAAGGCCGGCATGCCCGCAGCCTTATAGCCAAAGGCCTATTCCGCAAAAATCACATGGAATTGCCTATTATTCGAGCACCTTACTTATGCGAAGGGGTGTGCATTTTTTTTGTTCAATTTCATTTTATCCGTGATATTCATGTTGCAACGCACACTTTGCGCACGGGGAATGAAATGGCATCTGTCGAGCATCTGCTGGAAATCACCGGGACTGTCGCCGCGGTCACTGATCAGAAAATCGACCGAATTCACGGTATCACCCGCAGATCCAGAATGCTGGCACTCAACGCTTCCATCGAAGCCAGCCGCGTCGGCCAGTTAGGCCGCGGTTTTGCCGTCGTCGCCGACGAAGTCAAAGCCATTTCCTCGGAAATCGCCGAATTGACCGACTCGCTGCGTGGGGAATTGCGCGGCAAGCTGGACAGCCTGTCGGGCTTTGGCCGCGCCCTGGCCGAGGAAGTCCGTCAGGTCCGTGGCGAACGTCTGGCCGACCTGGCCCACAACGCGGTGGAAATCGCTGACCGCAATTTGTACGAACGCTCGTGCGACGTCCGCTGGTGGGCCACCGATTCGGCGGTGGTCGACTGCCTGACCGACGAAACCAAGGCCGCCCATGCCAGCAAGCGTCTGGGCGTGATCCTGGATTCCTATACCGTCTATCTGGATCTGTGGGTGGCGGACGCTGCGGGCCGCGTGGTCGCCAATGGCCGCCCTGATCGTTATCCGGGCGCCATCGGTACCGACGTTTCGCGTCAGGCGTGGTTCCGTGACGCCATGGCCACCCAGTCGGGCAACGATTTCTCGGTGGCCGACATCAGCCGTGAAGGCGGTCTGGGTGGCGCCCTGGTCGCCACCTACGCCACCGCCATCCGTGAAGGCGGCGAAGCCGACGGCAAGCCGTTGGGCGCGTTGGGTATCTTCTTCGACTGGGAAAGCCAGGGCCAGACCATCGTCGAAGGCGTGCGCCTGTCGCCCCAGGAAAAGATGAAAAGCCGCTGCCTGATCGTCGACCGCGACCACCGCATCATCGCCGATTCGGCCCGTCGCGGCCTGCTGGCGGAAAAGTTCCCCCTGCGCACCACCCAGGGTGATCGCGGCTGCTATCAGGACATGGACGGCACCGTGGTGGCATATGCCCTGACCCCGGGTTACGAAACCTATGAAGGCTTGGGCTGGTACGGCGTGATCGTCCAGGAAGAATAGCTCTTTCCCTCTCCCCAATAGACAAAAGCCGTTTCCATCTGAATGGAAACGGCTTTTGTCTTTATGGCCCGTGCCGGGCCCGCTCAAGCGCCGCGCCGGCTGAATATCTGTCTGTACGGCCCGTGCCGGGCCCGCTCAAGCGCCGCGCCGGCTGGTCAGGGTCTGGGCAGGGTGAACTTGACGGTGGTGCCGCCCATGTCGTTGCCTTCCAGCCAGATACGGCCGCCCATGTCCTCGACGATACGTCGGCACTGGGCCAAGCCCATCCCCGAGGAATCCTGCTTGGCGTCCATGCGCCGGAACAGGGTGAACATGCTGGCTCGATATTGCTCGGGAATGCCGATCCCGTTATCGGCGATGCTGAATTCGGCAAAGCCGCTTTCGGTCTCGGCCACCGAGATCTGAATTTTCGGACGCCGCATGGGATGACGGAACTTCAGGGCATTGCCCAGCAGGTTGACCAGCAGCAGATGCAGCCTGGCCCGCTCGCCCGGCACCTCGCCCAACGGCGCCATGCACAAGCGCGCCTTGCTGACGTTGATTTCGTCGGACAGCGTGCCGATGACGTCGGCGGCGACCCGGTCCATCTCGACCGTCTCGACCGGGCGCACCGATTGTCCGACACGGTGGTAGACGTTGAGGGCGCGAACCATGTCGCGCATTTTCAAAGCATCGGCGATCATGAAATCCAGATATTGCCGGTGCTCGGGCTCCAGGCTGTCGCCCAGCTTTTTTTGCAGCATCTGCGCGAACAGAACCTGACGCCGCGTCGGCTCTTGCAGATCGTGGGCAGCGACCTGACCGAAGCGTTCCAGTTCGGCATTGCTGCGGGTCAGCTCGGCGATGGTGGCCTCCAGACGGCTTTCTTGTTCCCGCACATGGCTGAGGTCATAAAGCGACACCACGCGGCCGTCGATGGCACCCTGATTGTCACGGATGGAAGCGATCCGCACTTCCAGTGGACATCCGGCCAAATTGCCGGGGTCGCCGGCCTCCATCACGGTTTCGGCATCACCGGCGGCGAACAGTGGATCCAACCCATCTTCGTTGGAGGTGAACACCCCGCTGACCACCGAGCCCACGCGCCCCGAATCGGTGCCGGTCAAGCTGAAGAAAGCCGAATTGGCCCGGACCAGCCGGTTCTCGCCATCCAACAGGGCGATACCGCCTTGGAACGTCTCCATGGCAACGCTCCATTGCTCGGCGGCATGGGCCAGTTCGTTGGCCATTTTCTGCCGTTCGATGTCGGCACGCACCCGGTTGACGATATCCATGGTCATGGTGGACAGCTCGACCAAAGTGGCGACGTCGTCGTCGTCATAATCTTCGAATTTGTTGCCGACCCCAAGGATGGCGCCAAAACCGCCCTCGCCGGCGACCGGCACCGACACCAGACGGCTGATCGGCGCATGGCCCTGGGGCAATCCGTGCTTGCCTTCGGCCTGTTCGTAATCATTGCAGATGATCGGGCGGCCCTGACGCAGGCAATCGGCCCACACCCCCGCTTCCGCCACCGGGTAATGCTGTCCCTTGCCCTCGGCCTTGCACATGTTGTTCAAGGTGTTGGTGGACCACGCCTGCAGGCGCAGGCTGCTTTGGTCGGGATCGACGAAGTGGAAGAAACCGATATTGCTGGCGGTCAGCCGTTCGGCGGTGTCCAGCACTTCGGTCATCAGGGAATCGATGTCGTTGTCACGCGCCATCTCGGCCAGCCGCAGCCGGGCCCGCAGCAGCAGTTCGGCCTGACGACGACGGCGCAAGTCACGCAGATAGACGAAGAAGCGCCCGCCATCCATGTCGGAATACAGAATGTTGACTTCCACGTCCCACAGCGACCCGTCCTTGCGGCGATGACGGGCTTCGAAACTTTCGCCCCCGTGCTCCAACAGGCGGGCGATGCGGACCTCCACGTCCTCGACCCGTTCGTCGGCTTCCAACTGCGAAATGTGCATGCCGCGCAATTCGTCCAGGGAATACCCCGACAGGCGTGAATAGGCGCTGTTGACGTCCAAGATGTGGCCATCGCGGCTGACCTGCCAAAAGCCGTCGATGGCGGCTTCCACCGACGCCCGGTACAAGGCCTCGCGCTGACGCAACTGCCGCTCGACCACACGGCGGGCGCTCATGTCGCGCAGCCAACCGACGGCGAAATCCTCGCCTTGGTGGGTGACACGGCTGACGGAGATTTCAACCGGATGCAAGGTGCCGTCGGCAACCCGTATCGACACCTCGAAAACCACCGGAGCGCCAGGGCCGCACAACCGCCACATCTCTTCCATGGCAGGACGCTCAAGCTCGGGACAATAATCCAACGGCGAGGTTTCCAAGGCCGTTTCGCGGCTGATACCCAGGAAGGCCCTGGCGGCGTCATTCATATAGACGAAACGAAAATCCTTGGCCGGATTCAGACAATAAAGCGGGTCGTGGCTGCGGTTGACCATCGCCCCCAGGAAGTCCACCTGGCTGCGCAACTCGATCTGTTCGGTAATGTCGCGGCTGACCCCGACAAGACCGGCCAGTTTGCCGTCGGCGGTGATCAGCGGCATTTTCTGGGTATCGTAAAGTCGCCGTGAACCGTCGGGGAAATCCAACCATTCGTCGTTGCGGCGCGGGGCCATGCTGCGCAACATGGCTTTGTCGTTGTCACGGAAGAACTGCGCCACTTCCGTGGGAAAAAAGTCGAAATCGCTGTGTCCCAACAATTCAGCTTCGCCATGGCCCATGAAATTGGCGAATGGCCGGTTGCAGCACAGATAACGGAAGTCGTTGTCCTTGATGAAGACCAGGTCGGCGATGCTGTCCATGATGGCCCGCAAGCGGGCCCGTTCCTGGGCCAAGGCTTCGATGCCGGCCAATTCGTCGGTGACGTCGCGGGCCACCGCGTGGATCAAGCCGTCGCCATCGGGTGGGGATGACCGCCACGACAGGCGCCGAAATTGCCCGCCACGGGCGCGGTAGCGGTTGGTGAAGCCGTTGGTTCCGTGCACACGGCTGACATCTTGGTGCTGCTGCTCGGTGGCTTGGACATCGTCGGGATGGACGAAATCCACATACGACCGTCCCACCAGTTCGGACAGCGGAATTCCCAGAAAGTCCTGCCACGACCGCGACAAATGAACGAAGCGCCCGCTCTCGTCGACGATGCACAGCAAATCCTGGCTGAGTTCGAAGAACCGCTCGGCGGCTTCGGACCATGGCGCCATGGATCTGATCTGCGAACAGGTGGATATGGGGGTTCCGTTGGTCACCGCCCAGCCTTTCCTATGGAATGGTAGTTATTGAACGATTATAGGCCATCCCTCCCCCCCCCTGACAGACGCCTAAACGGCACAATCCCTTGCGACTTAAGGCGCAGCAAACCGAAAAGCCGACTTAAGGCGCAGCAAACCCAAAAACCGACTTAAGGCGCCGCAAACAAAAACGCCGCCCCTTTCGGGGCGGCGCATTGGCTTGCCGTCTTGCCGGATTTACCCCAGCGCAGAGACGATTTCCTCGGTGACCTTCTTGGCGTCGCCGAACAGCATCATGGTGTTGGGACGGAAGAACAATTCGTTGTCCACACCGGCGTAACCAGAAGCCATGGACCGCTTGATGAACAGCACCGTCTTGGCCTTTTCCACGTCCAGGATGGGCATGCCATAGATGGGGCTGGTGGTGTCGGTCTTGGCCGCCGGGTTGGTGACGTCGTTGGCGCCGATGACGAAGGCCACGTCGGCGGTGCCGAATTCGTGGTTGATCTCTTCCAATTCGAAGACTTCGTCATAGGGCACGTTGGCTTCGGCCAGCAGCACGTTCATGTGACCGGGCATACGGCCGGCGACCGGGTGGATGGCGTAACGCACATCCACGCCTTCCGCCTTCAGCATGTCGGCCATTTCACGAAGCGCATGCTGAGCCTGGGCCACCGCCATGCCGTAACCCGGCACGATGATGACCTTGGACGAGTTCTTCATGATGAAGGCGGCGTCGTCGGCCGAACCGGCCTTGACCGCCCGGTCGCCCCCGGCCCCGCCGCCACCGGCCGGACCGGCGACTTCACCGCCGAAACCGCCCAGGATGACGTTGAAGATGGACCGGTTCATGCCCTTGCACATGATGTAGGACAGGATGGCACCCGACGAACCCACCAAGGCACCGACGATGATCAAGAGCGGGTTGCCCAAGGTGAAGCCGATACCGGCCGCCGCCCAACCCGAATAGGAATTCAGCATGGAGACGACGACGGGCATGTCGGCGCCGCCGATGGGCAGGATCAACAGGAAACCCAGCGCCAAGGCGATCAGGGTGATCAGCACGAACAACGGCACCGACCCGCCCGAGACCGAGAAGATGGCGATCAGCACGATCATGGCGATGCCCAGGGCAGCATTCAGCGGATGCTGCATGGGGAATTGCAGCGGCTTGCCGCTGACCAGACCCTGCAACTTGCCGAAAGCCACCAAGGAGCCGGTGAAGGTGATGGCGCCGATGGCCACGCCCAGGCTCATTTCGATCAACGAGCCCATCTTGATGCCGCCTTCCGGGGCGACGATGCCGAAGGCCTCGGGCGCCGACAAAGCCGCACCGGCGACGAACACCGCCGCCAGACCGACGAGAGAGTGGAACGCCGCCACCAGCTGGGGCAACGCCGTCATCTCGATCTTCTTGGCGACGATGGTGCCGATGGCGCCACCGATCAGCAGACCCAGCGGGATCAGCACATAGGAAGTATCCGGAGTGAGCACGGTGGTGACGATGGCGATGGCCATACCGGCCATACCCCACATGTTCCCCCCGCGCGAGGTTTCCGGGCTGGAAAGGCCGCGCAACGCCATGATCATACACACGGCGGCGACCAGATACGCGAATTGCGTCAAGCTTGCAGACACGGTCGCCCCCTTACTTCTGCTTCTTCTTGAACATGGACAACATGCGCTGGGTGACGATGAAGCCACCGAAGATGTTGACCGAGGCAAGGACGACCGCCAGGAAACCCAGGACCTTGGCGGCGACGCCGTCGGTCGAGGTGGCGATCAGGGCGCCGACGATGATCACCGACGACACCGCGTTGGTGACCGCCATCAGCGGCGAATGCAGGGCCGGCGTCACCCGCCAGACCACGTAATAGCCGACGAAGCAGGCCAGGACGAAAATGGTCAGCAGGCTGATGAAGGTCGAACCGTGATCGCCGGAAGCCACCGACAATTGGGTGGCCTGCTGAGCCAGAACCGCCGCTTTGGCGGCCATGGCCTGGGCGTCGGTGGCGAGCTTGGTCGCGCCCTCGACAATATCTTTCGGATCCATTGTGCGGTTCCTCCTTAGCCGACCAGGGCCGGGTGCACGACTTGGCCGTCACGGGCGACGCAGGCGCCCTTCAGGATTTCGTCGTCCCAGTTGAAGGCCAAAGTCTTGGTTTCCTTGTCCACCAGCGGGCTGATGAAGTTCAGCAGGTTCTTGGCGTAAAGCGCCGAGGAATCCACCGCCAGACGGGCCGGCACGTTGCCGTGGCCGACCAGGGTGACACCGTGCTTTTCCACCACCTTGTCGAATTCGGACAACGGACAATTGCCGCCCATTTCCACCGCCAGGTCGACGATGACCGAACCGGGGCGCATGGCTTTGACCATGTCTTCGGTGATCAGCACCGGGGCCGGCTTACCGGGGATCAGGGCGGTACAGATGGCGATGTCGGTCTTGGCCAGGGTCTCGGCGATCTTGGCCGCCTGCTTGGCCTTGTAATCCTCGCTCATTTCCTTGGCGTAACCGCCCTTGGTTTCGGCATCCGACGAATCGGCGTCCACTTCCACGAACTTGCCGCCCAGGGATTGCACCTGTTCCTTGACCGCCGGACGCACGTCGAAGGCATAGACCACGCCGCCCAGCCGCTTGGCGGTGGCGATGGCCTGCAGACCGGCGACACCGGCACCCAGGATCAGGAAGCGGGCCGGCGCCACGGTGCCGGCGGCGGTCATCATCATCGGCACCGCACGCTTGAATTCGTGCACGCCGTCCAGCACCGCCTTGTAGCCGGCCAGATTGGCCTGCGACGACAAGATGTCCATGCTTTGGGCACGGGTGATGCGCGGCACCAGTTCCATGGCGAAGGCGGTGACCTTGCGGGCCGCCAGCTTTTCCACCATGTCCTTGTTGGTCAAAGCCGACAGCGCCGAGATCAGCACCGAACCTTCCTGCAACAGGTCGATTTCGGCATCGGTGGGACGGGCCACCTTCAACACCACGTCAGCCTTGAAGGCCAGGGCAGTGTCGGTGACGACGGAAGCGCCGGCATCGGCGTAAACCTGATCGGCGATGGAAGCACCGGCACCGGCGCCAGCTTCGATCTGCACCTCGAAGCCCATCTGGACGTACTTCTTCACCGTATCGGGCGAGGCGGCGACACGGGTTTCCCCGTCACGACGCTCCTTCGGTATGGCGATCTTCATTGTCTTTCCCCTGCTCAAGAGACGGGCCGCTCTATATTAGAAAAACAGGATGCACGGCAGGCGCCGTGTTGCCAAGGAGTTTCGAGAAATATTACACACCAAAACGCCCTTGGTCCTGTTTTTTTATTGCGCTGCATCAGAGGTCCCTGAACTAAGATTCCTCCGTACCGCTTTTGTGCGACGCACCATGGGTGATGGACTACACGACATTTCCGCCCCTGGCGAGCCTCCGTTGCCGCCTTATGACGTCTGAGTAGCCGGGGCGGGCAGACACCTCCCGCCCATGCGGGTGGGATGTGAACCGACACTTGCTGAGTTATGCTGCCCACACGCCGACAGGGTAGCGCAAGCCGGACGGCAAAGGCATGACAATTGGCAAGAGCACGTCCATGACCCGCAGACAAAAGGCAAGATTTCGCGCCGCCATGGCCGGCACCGGGATTCTGATCGTCGCCATCCTGGCGCTGTTGACGGTGCCCCAGGCCCGACAACGCCTGGATAATTTGGCCTTCGACACCTTGCAGAACCTGTGGCCACGCCCTTATGTGCCGGTACCGGTGCGTATCGTCGACATCGACGAAGAATCCCTGGCCCATCTGGGGCAATGGCCCTGGCCGCGCCCGTTGATGGCCCAATTGGTGGCCCGCCTGCGTGACTTGGGCGCCGCCTCGGTGGCGTTGGACGTAATTCTGGCCGAGGCCGACCGCACCGCGCCGGCCCGGGTGTCGGCGGATTGGCCGCTTTCCCCGACCCTGCGTCAAGCGCTGGCCGCCCTGCCCGATCCCGATGCCGAATTGGCCCAGACCATTGCCGGTGGTTGGGTGGTGACCGCCTTCGCCGCCAGCAACCAGCCCGGCGACGTCGCCTTGGAATCGAAAGCCCGCTTCGTGCAATCGGGTCCGTCGCCACTGGCCGCCCTGCCCGACCTGGGCCATGCGGTGCCGTCCTTGCCGGCTTTGCAGCAGGCCGCCGCCGGCAACGGCGCCGTCGCCTTCACCGCCGACGGTGACGGCATCATCCGCCGCGTCCCCCTGTTGGTGAAGGTCGACGGCCAGATTCAGCCCTCCTTGGCGCTGGAAGCGCTGCGGGTGGCGCTGGGCAAGAAGAACGTGCTGGTCAAAAGTGCGGAAACCGGGGCGGTGACCGAAATCGCCATCGGCAGCCTGCGCGTCCCGGTGGACGCCCAAGGGGCGGCGCGGCTTTACTATACCGAGCCGCGCCCCGACCGTTTCGTCCCCGCCTGGAAGATCCTGGACGGTAGCGCCGCCAAAGAGGGCATCGCCGGCCACGTGGTGTTCGTCGGCGCCTCGGCCAAGGGCTTGCTGGACATCCGCCTGACCCCGGGTGGCGACATCGTCCCCGGCGTGGTCATGCACGCCGAAGCCACCGAAAGCATGCAATTGGGCAGCCTGTTGCAGCGCCCCGACTGGGCCGAGGGCATCGAAACCCTGTTGGCCCTGGTGTCGGGCTTACTGTTGGTGGCCGCCGCCGCCTGGATGGCGCCTTTGGCCAGTGGCTCGGCGGCACTGGTGATGATGGTCCTGCTGGCCTGCGCCTCCGGCCTGCTGTTCCTGGAAGGCCGTCTGTTGACCGACCCGCTGCCGGCCATGGCCGCCGCTCTGCTCGACTTTTCCGTCACCGCGCTGATCCGTCACCGCCAGGACCAATCGGAACGCGCCTTCATCAAGGGCGCCTTCGCCCGCTACATCTCGCCCAATCTGGTCAGCCATCTGATCGACAACCCGGATTCCCTGGCGGTGGGCGGCCAGCGGCGCGAATGTTCCTTTGTCATGACCGATCTGGCCGGCTTCACCACCTTGGTGGAAAAATCCGACCCCACCACCCTGATCGAGGTGTTGAACGGTTACATCGACGGCATGGTCCAGGTGGCGTTTCGCCATCAGGGCACCTTGGACCGCATCGTCGGCGACGCGGTGGCGGTGATGTTCTCGGCCCCGGTCATCCAACCCGACCATGCCGCCCGCGCCATCGCCTGCGCGCTGGACATGGACCGCTTCAGCCAGGATTACATCGCCCGCATGCGCGAACAGGGGCACCCTTTGGGCATCACCCGCATCGGCGTCAACACCGGCATGGTCACCATCGGCAATATCGGCGGCGGCAGCATCTCCGATTATCGCGCCCTGGGTGACGCGGTCAACGCCGCTGCCCGGCTGGAGACGGTGAACCGCCATTTGGGCACCCGCATCTGTGTCGCCGCCAGCACCGCCCTGCTGAGCCCGGATTTCCACGGCCGTCCAGTGGGCGAATTGGTGCTGAAGGGCAAGTCCGAGGCGACCATGGCCTACGAGCCCCTGCCCCAGGACGACGAGCGCCCCGAATATGTGGCGGCCTATGAAAAAATGGCCGCCGGTGATCCGGCGGCCCTGGAAGATTTCACCATATTGGCCCCCACCGACCCGCTGGCCGCTTTCCATCTGAAGCGGTTGCAGGCCGGGGAAACCGGGATCCGGGTGGTCCTGAGCGAGAAGTAATCCCGCCCTAGCGGACCGTCACTTCCACCCGACGATTCCGCGGGTCGGCCTTGCCGGGGGCTTCGGGAACCAGCGGGTTGCTTTTGCCGTGGCTGGTCACTTCGATCATGCGCGGCTCGATGCCCAAACCGGTGACCATGGATTTGACCTCGTTGGCCCGCTTCAAGCCCAGCTCATAATTGTACTTGGCGTCGCCCAGGCCGTCGGTGTGACCGATGATGGACAGATCAGGGGCCGGCCGGGCCTTGACCTCGTCCAGGACCGACGGCAACAGCGCCGTCGATTCCGGCGTCAGGTTGACGGATTCAAACTGGAAATACAGCATGAATGACTTGGGGGTGCGCGGCTGGGCGTCCATGGCCTGGCCGAAACGATCGCGCACGTCCTTGTCGGTCATGGCGAAGACTTCCACCGGCTTGGCATCGGCGCGGTCGGCGCCGGTGCCCGAACCGGGCTTGTCCACCAATTGGGTGCCGGCTTGGTTGGTGAAGGTCACCGCACTACCGGGACGGTCGGGCTGGTCCAGCAGGACCACATAGGCCGCCGGACGGGAACACCCGGCCAGCAAGGCAAGGGCCACCACCAGGGCGGCATGGCGCAGGCTGATCATTCTTCCACGCTGACCACGAAGCGGGTGCCACGCACGCCGACGGTTCCCGACTTGGTGACCACCGAAACCTTTTCCGGGGCCAGCTTGGCGATGGTCCCCGACGTCATCATCATGGTGCCGCGCGCCACCGAGGTGACCAGCTTCATGCGGTCCGACGCCGGTTCGAAATCGAATTCATCCAGACCCATGGTGGTCTTGGGGCCGACCGACAGCGTGGTGTTGTCGCGCAGCGTCAAGCCCACAGCGCCATCGGCACCGGTGACGATGGAATCGCTTTGTTCCAGGTCCAGGCCGGGAATCGCCGCCAATTTCTGCTGCCCCCGCAGCACGCTGGCGTCACCGGATGCATTCTTGATCGTGCCCACCGGACCGGCCCAGGCCGGCACGGCGACCAGCAGGACGGCCAGCGCCCCCCCAATACGCCAAACCATGTGCATATCCCTTTCAGGTCAAGCCGTTGCCCCTCGCCAAGTGCGAGGCACGTGAATATCATGGTGCCCGTAATCAGGGGAGGAGTCCATGAACGAAAAGGTGCCTTTGCTTCCTGGCACATTGTTCGATCGCTATCGCGTCCAGTCCAGTACCAGCGACGCGGGATTCATCCGGGCCATCTGCCATGACACCAAGGCCAACCGCATGGTTTCGGTGGTGGGCGTGGAAAAATCGCTGTTGGAACATCCCGGCACCGGTTACGACCTGGCGCTGTTGCAGGCCGACGTCGAACAGGCCCGCGCCACCACCCATCCCAGCGTGCTGCAAGCCGAGGAAATGCTTCAGGACGACACCCGCATCTATGTGGTGTCGGAAGTGTCGGAAGGCCTGTCGTTGAACCGCCTGCCCAAGCGCGTGGCCAACATCTCCTCCAGCTTTGCCGCCAGCGCCATGGTCCGACTGCTGTCGCTGTTGGAGCTGAGCCAGCGCATCGGACAAAGCGGATTGTGCCTGTCGCCGTCGGAAGCCTATTTGTCGCCCAAGGGGGTGATCAAGGTGGAAAACTTCGCCACCGCCCGGCTGATGCACGTGGCCCGCTCCATCCATACCCATAACGGCGCCGGGACGCTGTTGGGATCGTTCGGCGCCTTCCGCGAACCGGCTTTGTGCCGTGCCGACGACGCCGAACGCGCCGCCGTGATGATCGAGACCCTGGCCGAACTGCCGGAAACCGACGATTTGCGCCCCCTGGCCCAGCGCGTCGCCGGAAATTTGCGCAATTCGTCCAGCATGGACAATTCCATCGCCAACGCCGTTGAACAATTGCGCGGCGTGCAGGTCACCATCGGCGGCAAGCGCCCGATGGAGGTGACCACCTCCACGAACAACCACGCGCGGCGCTCGTTGCGTCCCGGCGAATACCTGTTCCATCAGGGCGATGCCAGCAACGGCGAATGCTATGTGCTGGACGAAGGCTTGGTGCAGATTTCCAAATGCACCAATGACGGCCGTGAATTGTTCCTGGACCTGTCCAAGCCCGGCGACATCATCGGCGAGATGGCGGTGCTGGACGACCGCCCGCGCATGGCCTCGGCCATGGTGCTGGAACCGTCGGAAGTGGTGATCATCAAGGGAGCCGACTTCCTGCAACGCCTGGAAAAAAGCGACATCATCGCCGTCAAGCTGTTGGAAGTGATGGCGTCGCGCATTCGTTACCAATCCAGCGAGATCGCCCGGCTGAAAGAAATGCTGGGGGCGAAGGCGTAGCCCGGGGAAAAGTCCCTCGGCTTCGCCGCGGTGTACTTTTCCCCGAACGCATGTTTACATTTTTTCCAACTCGTCGATGAAGCCGACCACCACGTCCAGCCCCTTGCGCCAGAATGCCGGGTCGGACGCGTTCAGGCCGAAAGGCGCCAGCAATTCCTGGTGACGCTTGGTGCCACCGGCCCGCAGCATGTCCAGATACTTGTCGGCGAATTGGGGGGCGCCGCCCTGATAGACCGAATACAGCGAGTTCACCAGGCAATCGCCGAAGGCATAGGCGTAGACATAGAACGGCGTGTGGACGAAATGCGGGATATAGGTCCAAAACGACTTGTAGCCGTCGTCAAAGCGCAGCGACGGGCCCAGGCTTTCGGTCTGCACGCTCATCCACAATTCGCCCAGCCGTTCCGGCGACAACTCGCCGCGACGGCGTTCGTCGTGGACCAGACATTCGAACTGATAGAACGCCACCTGACGCACCACGGTGTTCAGCATGTCTTCCACCTTCCCGGCCAGCATGGCCTTGCGCCGGGCCGGGTCGGTCTGGGCCTTCAGCATGGCCTGGAAGGTCAGCATCTCGCCGAACACCGAAGCGGTTTCCGCCAGGGTCAAGGGCGTGTCGGCCATCAGCCCGCCCTGCTTCGCCGCCAACACCTGATGGACGCCGTGGCCCAGTTCGTGGGCCAGGGTCATGATGTCGCGCACCTTGCCCTGGTAATTGACCAACAGATAGGGATGCGCCGTGGTCACCGTGGGATGGGCGAAGGCACCGGGCGACTTGCCGGGACGGACGGGAGCGTCGATCCAATTGCCGTCGAAGAAGCGCTTGCCCACCTTGGCCATGTCGGGGCTGAAATCGGCATAGGCGCCCAGCACGGTGTCGCGGGCCTGTTCCCACGAATAGGTCTGGTCGGCCACGTCGGGCAGCGGCGCGTTGCGGTCCCAGTAATCCAGCTTGTCGACGCCGAACCACTTGGCCTTCAGCGCGTAATAACGGTGCGACAACTGGCCGTAACAGCCCTTGACGGCGGCGGCCAGGGCGTCGACCACCTCGTCCTCCACCTGGTTGGACAGGTTGCGGTACGATTGCGGCCGGGCGTATTTGCGCCACTTGTCCTCGATTTCCTTGTCCTTCACCAAGGTGTTGGTGATCAGGGCGAAGACCGGGGCGTTCTCGGTCAGCACTTGGCCCAGGGCCAAAGCCGCTTGCTTGCGCTTGGCCTGGTTGGGGTCGCTCATCTGGTGCAGCGCCTCGGCCGAGGTCACCATCTGGCCGCCGATGGGGAAACGCAGGCGCGCCATGGTTTCGTCGAACAGACGGTTCCAGGCGGAACGCCCGGCCACCGACTTGTCGTGCAGCAGGCGTTCCACTTCGTCGGACAATTGGTGCGGGCGGAAGACGCGCACGTCACGCAGCCACGGCGCATAATGGCCAGCCTTGGGCGAAGCCAGCTTGGCTTCCAGCACCTGGTCTTCCAGGCGGTTGATTTCCAGGGTGAAGAACAAGGTGTGGGACGAAATGTCGGTTACCCGTTCGTGGATGCCCTGATGGAAACGGCCGCGTTCCGAGCTGGTCTGGTCGCCGGCATAGTACAACTGGGCATAGGACATGGCCCGGTACATGATTTCACCGATACGTTCGTATTCGGCGATGGCGGCGCCGAAATCGTCGCCGGAAACATCGGCCAGCTTGCCGTCATAGGCTTGGGAAAAGGCCTTGGCCGCCGCTTCCGCCGTGTCCAGATCGGCCGCCAGCTCCGCCGAATCGGGACCGGGATAAAGGTCGCTGAGGTCCCATTCGGGCATATTGCCCAATTCAGCGGCGTTCTTGGTGCTCATAAGGTGACTCCTGTCCCGCGAAACGGTATGGGTAGACTTAACGTGCCCCTATAAGATGGCGCGAATTGGCCGGGATCAAGAGCCAAAGGGAGATGACATGTCTGTTGATTGCGCCAAAATTGCGTCCATCCCCGCCCTGTTCCTGGATCAGGTGCGGCAATTGGGGTCGCGCCCGCTGCTGGGTGCCAAGGCGAACGGCCTTTGGCACTGGCTCAGTTGGAGCGAGACGGAAAACCGGGTGCTGGCCCTGGCCGGGGGCCTGAGCCGTCTGGGATTGAAGACCGGCGACCGGGTCATGCTGGTGTCGGAAAACCGCCCGGAATGGGCGATCGCCGATCTGGGGACCATGGTCGCCGGCGGCATCACCGTGCCGGCCTATGTGACCAACACCATTTCCGACCATCTGCATATCCTGGAAAACGTCCAGGCACGTTTCGTCATCGTCTCGACCTTGGCCCTGGCCGAACGCCTGCTGGAGGCGGCGGCGCAAGCCAGCACGCCCCCCACCCTGATCTGTCTGGAAATGCCCGCCCTGGCCCAGGCGCCGGGTTTCGACGTGCTGTCCTGGGACCAGGTGTTGACCATGGGGCAAGGCACCGAGGACGACATGCGCACGCGCGCCGGGCGGTTGCAGCGCACCGACACCGCCTGCGTCATCCATACCTCGGGCACGGGGGGCGCGCCGCGCGGTGTCACCCTGTCCCATGGCGCCCTGCTGGCCGATTGCCTTGGCGCCCAGGCACTGCTGGCGCCTCTGGGCCTTGACGACAACCTGTTCCTGTCCTTCCTGCCGCTGTCCCATTCCTATGAACACACAGTGGGGCTGATCTTCCCGCTGACCATCGGGGCCGGCATCGCCTATGCCGAAAGCCTGGACCAGCTGGCCGCCAACATGGTGGAAGTGCGCCCCACCATCATGACCGCCGTCCCCCGCCTGTACGAGACCATGCGGGGCCGTATCCTGGGCGCCCTGCACCGTCAGGGCGGGACCAAGGAAAAGCTGTTCTTGACGGCGCTGGATCTGGGAACCCGACGCCTGCGCGGACAGCGGCTGAACCCGGTACAATTCTTCGTCAACCAAGCCCTTGACGTGGTGGTTCGACGCAAGGTTTCCGCCCGCTTCGGTGGCCGCCTGAAGGCCCTGGTGTCAGGCGGCGCCCCCCTGGCCTTCGAAGTGGGCAGTTTCTTCGCAGCCCTTGGCATACGTATCCTGCAAGGCTATGGCCAGACCGAGGCGGGGCCGGCCATCTCGTGCTCGCCGCCCGGCAAGATCAAGCTGGACAGTGTCGGCCCACCCTTGGCCGGCATCGAGGTGCGCATCGCCGAGGACGGCGAGATCCTGGTCAAGGGCGAGGTGTTGATGCAGGGCTATTGGCGCGATCCCGCCGCCACCGCCCAGGTCATCGATGCCGATGGCTGGCTGCATACCGGCGACATCGGCGAGATGGACGAAGACCATTACATCCGCATCACCGACCGCAAGCGCGACATCATCGTCAACTCGGGTGGTGACAACATCTCGCCGCAGCGGGTCGAAGGCTTGCTGACCCTGCAGCCGGAAATCGCCCAGGCCATGGTGCATGGCGACAAACGTCCGCATCTGGTGGCGCTGATCGTCGCCGCCGAGAATTGCGGTGCCGCCGAGGTCGCCCACGCCATCGAGCGCGTCAACACCCGGTTGTCGATGCTGGAAAAGATCCGCCGTCATCAGGTGATCGCCGAGCCCTTCACCACCGACAACCTGATGTTGACGCCGACCATGAAGATCCGCCGCCACGTCATCCGCCAGCATTATGGCGAGATGCTGGAGGGGATGTACCGCTGACGTCAACCACGGCGAACACCCCGAACCCCAGCTGACAGATTGCTTTAAGAGACTCAGCAAATAGACATAAGCATCTGATTTATATGATTTTGCTGCGCTATTTTTGCGCAGCGGAAAGGCCAAGAAAAACGCCGCCCCCTTGCGGAAGCGGCGTCAATTTCAGTTGACCGGAATCCCGGCTTAGACACCGTGATAGGTCTTGAACCACTCGATGAATTTGGGCACGCCCACGGAGATCGGCGTGGTCGGCGCGAAGCCGACATCGCGCTGAATGGCGGTGATGTCGGCATAGGTTTCCTTGACGTCGCCCGGCTGCATGGGGCGGAAATCATATTCGGCCTTGCGGCCCAGGCAATCCTCGATCAGGCCGATGAAGTCCATCAGCTTTTCCGAGTTGTTGTTGCCGATGTTGTAAAGCCGGTAAGGCGGTGCCGAACCGTCGTCGGACGGCGGGTTGTCCAGCACGCCGACCACCCCCGAGACGATGTCGTCGATGAAGGTGAAGTCGCGGCGCATGTCGCCATTGTTGAACACGGTGATCGGCTTGCCGGCCAAAATGGCTTGGGCGAACAGATAGGCCGCCATGTCCGGACGCCCCCACGGACCATAGACGGTGAAGAAGCGCAGGCCGGTGGTGGGGATGCGGTACAGGTGGGAATAGGAATGGCTGATCAGCTCGCCGGCGCGCTTGGTGGCAGCGTAAAGCGAGATGGGATGGTCCACCCGGTCTTCCACCGAGAACGGCAGCTTGGTGTTGGCGCCATAGACCGAGGACGAGCTGGCATAGACGAAATGCCGACAATTGGGGTTGGCACGGGCCAGTTCCAGCATGACCAGGTGCCCCTCGACATTCGAGTGGGTATAGTCGTGCGGCGCCTTCAAGGAATGACGCACCCCGGCCTGGGCGGCCAGATTGATATAGGACGTCACCTCGGGGTGGGCCTGGGCCACCACCGCCATGGCATTACGGTCGGCGATGTCGGCCTGCAGGAAGGTGAAATTGGGGTTTTCGCCCAGCTTGGCCAAACGCTTGGCCTTCAACGCCGGATCGTAATAGGCGTTCAGGCTGTCGACGCCGACCACCTTGTCCCCGCGGGCCAGCAGCCGCTGCGCCGTGTGGAAACCGATGAATCCGGCGGCGCCGGTCAATAGCACGCTCATCTGATCAATCCCAATTTTGCAGGCAGACTTCCTATAGCCTGACTGGACGCGGAAATCACCCCCCCTTTTCGTCCACCTTGCCGCAACATTGTTACAAGAAGACGGCAGGCCGATTGATTTTGTTGCGATTTTCATCGCCCCCCTTTGCCCATGCCCCGACACTTCCCACCTGCCAACCACGGAGGTGCGCCATGTCGATCACGTCCAAGATCACCCTGGAAGACAAATACACCGCGCCAAGCGGACAGGTATTCCTGTCCGGGGTGCAAGCCCTGGTCCGGCTGCCGATGATCCAGCGCGACCGCGACCGCGCCAATGGCCTAAACACCGCCGGCTTCATCTCGGGCTATCGCGGCTCGCCGCTTTCGGGCCTCGACAAGGAATTGTGGCACGCCAAGAAACACCTGGAAGCCCATGACATCCGCTTTCAGCCCGGTTTGAACGAGGATCTGGCCGCCACCGCCATTTGGGGAACCCAGCAGGCGGGATTATCGGGCGAAGCCAAGGTGGACGGAATCTTCGCCTATTGGTACGGCAAAGGCCCTGGCCTGGACCGCGCCGCCGATGCCTTCAAGCACGCCAATTCCGCCGGCACCGCCCGCCATGGCGGAGTGCTGGTACTGGCCGGCGACGACCACGGGGCGCGGTCTTCCACCATGGCCCATCAATCCGAACAATTGTTCATGGCCATGAACATGCCGGTGCTGAACCCGGCGGGTTTGCAGGACGTGTTGGATTACGGCCTGATGGGCTGGGCGCTGTCGCGCTATTCAGGTCTTTGGGTTGGCCTTAAGACCATCACCGAAACCATCGAAAGCTCGGCCAGCATCGACGTTTCGCCCTGGCGGGTGCTGCCCTTGCTTCCCCAGGATTTCGAGCTGCCGCCCGATGGCGTCTCCATCCGCTGGCCCGACAAGTTCCTGGCCCAGGAAGAACGCCTGCTGCGCCACAAACTCCCCGCCGCCTTGGCTTTCGCCCGCGCCAACCGCCTGGACCGGCTGGTGGTGGGCGGTGCCAAACCGCGTTTCGGCATCGTCACCACCGGCAAGGCCCATCTGGACGTCATGCAGGCGCTGGACGATCTGGGCATCGATTCCGCTTACGCCGCAGCCATGGGACTGGCCATCTACAAGGTGGGGATGACCTGGCCGCTGGAACCCGACGGCATCCGCGCTTTCTGCCAGGGCCTGGACGAAGTTCTGGTAGTCGAGGAAAAACGCCCGGTGGTGGAAGACCAGTTGCGAACCCAGCTTTACAACTGGCGCGACGACGTGCGCCCGCGGGTCGTCGGCAAGACCGACCAGGACGGCGTCCCCTTGTTGCCCAGCCATGGCGAGTTGAACCCGGCCCTGGTGGCGCGGGTGATCGCGGCGCGCATCGGGCGCTTTTATACCAGCTGGCGCATCAAGGAACGGCTGGAATGGCTGGATGCCAAACAGGCCGATCTGGCGCAAGTACCGCAAGGCGTGACCCGCATCCCCTATTTCTGCGCCGGATGTCCGCATAATTCGTCCACCGTCCTGCCCGAGGGCAGCCACGCCATGGGCGGCATCGGCTGCCACATCATGGCCACCTGGATGCCGGAGCGGCGCACCGAGACCTATACCCAGATGGGCGGCGAAGGCGCCAATTGGATCGGCCTTGCCCCCTTCACCCGCCGCCGTCACGTCTTCCAGAATCTGGGCGACGGCACCTATTACCATTCCGGCCTTTTGGCCATCCGTGCCTGCCTCGCCGCCAAGGTCGACATCACCTATAAAATCCTGTTCAACGACGCGGTGGCCATGACCGGCGGCCAACCCATCGACGGCCCGTTGGACGTGCCCGCCATCGCCGCCCAATTGCGGGCCGAAGGCGTGCAACGCATCGCCGTGGTGTCCGACCGCACCATCGCCTATGCCGACAGATTGCCCGCCGGCACCACATTGCATCATCGCGACGCCATCATCGCGTTGCAGGAAGAATTGCGCGACTGGCCCGGAGTGTCGGTGCTGATCCATGACCAGACCTGCGCCGCCGAAAAGCGTCGGCGGCGCAAGCGCGGCCTGATGGAAGACCCGCCCGAACGTCTGTTCATCAACACCAAGGTCTGTGAAGGCTGCGGCGATTGCGGCGACAAATCCAATTGCGTCGCCTTGGTGCCGGTGGAAACCGAATGGGGCCGCAAACGGGCCATCGACCAATCGGCCTGCAACAAGGATTACAGCTGCGCCAAGGGGTTTTGCCCGGCCTTCGTCACCGTGACCGGCGCCACCGCCAAAAAGGCCGAGGCCCGAACCGATGACGGTTTCGCCCCGCTGCCCGAGCCCCCCCTGCCGTCTTCCGTCACCCCCTATTCCATCCTGATCACCGGCATCGGCGGCACCGGGGTGGTGACGGTGGCCCAATTGCTGGGCATGGCCGCCCATGTGGACGGCAAAGGCGTCACCAGCCTGGACCAGACCGGTTTGGCGCAAAAGAACGGTGCGGTGGTCAGCCATCTGCGCATCTGCGACGATCCCGCCCGGCTTTATGCCGCCCGCATCGTCGATGGCGGCGCCCAGCTGTTGTTGGCCTGCGACATGGTGACCGCCGCCGGATTCGACTCCGTAAGCAAGCTGAAGGCCGGCTTCTCCATGGCTGTGGTCAACGACCACCAGACCATGCCGGCCAGTTTCACCCATGCCCCCGACATGGATTTTCCCGCCCGCTCCATGCACGATTCCATCGCCGCCATGGCCCAGGCCCATTTCATCGACGCCACCCGTCTGGCCACCGCGCTTTTGGGCGACGGTCTGGCGGCCAATTTGTTCGTGGTCGGCTTTGCCTGGCAAAAGGGGTTGCTGCCCCTCAGTCTGGAAGCCATCACCATCGCCATCGAGCTGAACGGCGCCGCCCCCGACTTCAACAAGCGGGCCTTTTTATGGGGTCGTCGTGCCGCCCACGACCACGCCGCCATCGACTCCCTTGTGGCGCCCATGGTGGAACCGGCCCAGGGCCTGGACGACATCATCGCCCGGCGCGCCGACGAATTGCGCCTGTGGGGGGGCGAACATCCGGCCCAGGACTTCCTGGCCGTGGTGACCCGCATCCGCCGGGCCGAGGAGGGCCAGAACCTGGGGACGGACTTGACCGCCGCCGCCGCCAAGGGTTTGTTCAAGCTGATGGCCTATAAGGACGAATACGAAGTGGCGCGGCTTTACAGCGACGGCAGTTTTACCCAATCGCTGTCCGAACAATTCGGCCGATGGGACAAGGTGGAACCCCATCTGGCGCCACCGTGGTTCGGCGCGTCGAAACGACGTTTCGGCCCGTGGATGCTGTGGGTGATGAAAGGGCTGACCCGTCTGCGCCGCTTACGCGGAACTTGGGCCGATCCCTTCGGCTACACGGCAGAACGCCGCATGGAACGGGCCTTGGTGGGCGAATATCTTTGGTTGCTGGACAAAGTGTTGGCCGAACTGGGCCCCGACACCCACACCCAAGCGGTGGAACTGGCTAACACCGCCCAGGCGATCCGCGGCTTCGGACCGGTCAAGGCCCGTGCGGTGCAGCAGGTTCGTCAACACTGGAACAGCGTTTTCATCCCCGACGCACAGCGGGAAGAACGTTAAGGAAGAATACAAGATGAGAGCTTATCCTCCTTTCGTTTAGGCTTGACCCCCTGACAAAGCCGCGCTTGACTGCCAGGGGGGTGCAAACGGAACGTTTCGGGGGGAAAACCGTCATGGCCAATGTGGGCGAGGCAACAGGCAACGAAGCCTTGGAA
This sequence comes from Rhodospirillaceae bacterium UBA6219, assembly GCA_002435715.1. Lineage (GTDB taxonomy): Bacteria > Pseudomonadota > Alphaproteobacteria > Rhodospirillales > Magnetospirillaceae > Magnetospirillum. Next base: position 8,077 of record DISD01000096.1, on the reverse strand, counting down.
GCCGAATTGTACGCCGCCCGCGCCGCCCGCGACGCCGCCGACTTCTCCAATGCGCTGGCGTCTTATCAGGCTGCCGCCCAACTTGCCGCCGACGATCTGGAAGCCCTGACCGGCATGGGCACCATGCTGCGCGCCCTGGGCCGCGAACGTGAAGCCCTGCCGGTGCTGCTGAAGGCCATCGCTTTGGATTCCCAGCATGTGGAATCCCGCCTGGAACTGGCTTTGACCCTGCAGGGTCTGGGCCGTTCGGACGAGGCCCGGGCCATCTTCACCGCGCTTTTACGCATTCCTGATCCGCCGGCCCGGGCGTGGCACGGCCTGGCCTTGCTGTTGTTGGGCGACGGCCATGAAATGGCCGCCGAATCGGCCTTGCGGCGCGCCATCAACCAAGCCCCCGACATGGTCCCGGCTCGCCAGCAATTGGCCGACTTGCTGGCCCACCGTCTTGATCTGGCCGCCGCCAGCGACTTTTACCACGACATCCTGACCATCGAGCCCGACAATGCCGATGCCTTGGCCGGCCTGGGCCAGACGCTGATCGGCATGGGCCGCATGGACGAAGCCCAGGACCTGCTGGAACGGGCCTTGGCGCAACGTCCCAACCATGCCTTGGCCCATCTGGCCCGCGCCCGCCTGAACCTGATGGAAGGCCATCTGCAAGGGGCGTGGGAAGATCTGGAATGGCGCTGGCAGGCATCGGGCCGCAAGCGCCCCAACGCCCCGGGCCAAAGTTGGGACGGCGATGCCGAGCTGACCGGCCAGACCATCTTGTTGTGGGCCGAACAGGGTCAAAGCGAAATCATCCACCTGTTGCGCTATGTGCCCCAGGTCGCCCATCGTGCCGGCAAGGTGATCTTGGGCCTGCCCAAGGCGTTGGCCCCCCTGGCCAAGGGATTGGAAGGGGCGCCGCTGACCCTGGTCTCTGGCGACAGGCTGCCGGCCGGCACCACCATCGACTACAACGCCTCGATCAGCGATTTGCCGCGCCTGTTCGGCACCTCGTTGTCGGGCATTCCCGCCGCCCCTTATCTGGAAGCGCCCGCCGGCCATCGTGTGACGGTCAGCGCGCCCCATACCGCGCTTTTGAAAGTCGGCTTGGCCTGGGCCGGGCCGCGTGCCAGCTGGAACGTCGACTTCCCCCAATTGATGCCGCTGACCAGCCGTCCCGACGCCGCCTTCTTCAGCCTGCAATTGGGCAAGCGCGCCGCCGATGCCGTCAATCTGGCCCATCCGTCACTGGTCAGCGATCTGTCGCCCACCATATCCGATTACGCCGATCTGGCCGGACGCATCGCCGAGATGGACCTGGTCATCACCGTCGACGGCATCGTCGCCCATCTGGCCGGGGCCATGGGCAAGCCGGTTTGGGTGCTGCTGCCGGTGGCCGCCGACTGGCGCTGGCTGCGCGACCGCAACGACACGCCGTGGTATCCCAGCGCCCGGCTGTTCCGTCAGGCCGCCCATGGCGACTGGACGGAAGTGGTGACCCGCGTCATGGGTGCCCTGGACGACAAATTGGCGTCGGAACGCCAGCGCCGCCAAAGCGTCGCCCAATCCCATCACGGCAGCCGTTCGGCCCAACAGGCGTTCATTTCCACCCATCTGCAAGCCGGCGACCTTTACGTGGATGTGGGCTGCGGATCGGCGGCGCCGCGCGTCATGGATGCCGCCAGCCAGGATGTCGATGACGTTCAGGTTCTGGCCATCGAAGCCCGCGCCTCGGAAGCGGCATTGTTGGAAGACACCCTGGCCATTTCCGGCTTGTCCGACATCGTCACCGTCGAACGCACCGTCATCGGTGCCGGCAGCGCACCGGTGGCGGTGGCGGCCCGCAAGCGGTCGGGCCGCGCTGTCTTCGCCCTGCCAGAATGGGTGGGCGGGCGCCAGCGATCGGAACCGCTTTTTGCCATCATGGCCCGCTATCCCCAATTCGCCGGACGCCGGATCGTGCTGCGTTTGGGAACCAAGGGGCAGGAAAACGACATCTTGGCCGGTCTTGGCGACATCCGCCCGGCGGTGGTGGTGTTCGACCATGCCGACGGCGCCAATGCCGCCGACAGCTTGCGGGACTTGGGGTACAGCCTGTATCGCTTCCCCACCGACACGGCCGCCGGCCCGGCCTTTCCCTTCGACGGCGCGCCCGGCACCGTCCTGGCCCTGGCCCAAGACGTGCCCGCCGTCCCGCTTTATGGCGATTCGGGTGATCCGACGTCTCCGGCCAGCATGGCCCGGGCTTCGGCCGAATCGGCCACCCTTGCCGCCCAGGGGCAAACCCTGTTGGCGCAAAGCAAACTGACCGAAGCCGGCAATGTCTTCGCCCGCGCATTGGCCCTGGACCCCGGCAACACGGTGGCCAACGCCAATTTGGGCGGCTTGCTGCGCCGCATCGGCCGCCGCCACGCCGCCGCCGCCTGCTGGCGCCGTGCCCTGGCCACCGGCGCGCCCCCCCAGGTACGTTCGAACCTGGCCAATGTGTTGCGGGAAAGCGACCATCTGGATGAAGCCGAGGCCACCTTCCTGCATTGCCTGGCCGAACTGCCCGACCATGCCGAAACCTCGTACGCCTTCGCCCTGTTGGAACGTCAATTGGGACGCCCCCGTCAGGCCTTGGGCTTGATGGAACGGGCCGAACATCTGCGCCCCGGCACCGTGCCCGGCGGCGACTTGGCGGTGACCTTGCTGAAATCGGGGAATCTGGCCCGTGGCATGGCGGAGATGGCCCATCGCCGTCCGGTCCCGCTGAAACCGGTCAACGCCCCGGAATGGGACGGTTCGCGTCTGGTCGGCAAGACCATCCTGGTGCGCGACGAAGGCGATGCCATCGACACCATCCAGTTGTCGCGCTATATCCCCATGGTCGCCCTGCAAGGCGGCTTGGTGCACGTGGAATGCGTGCCGGAAGTCGCCCCGCTGATGGCCGGACTGGCCGGGGTCGAACAGGTCATCGCCCGCGGCAAGCCCTTGCCGGCGGTGGAATGCAGTGTGCGATTGCTGGACGTGCCGCGCCTGTTGGGCACCACATCGCGCACCACGCCACCGCGCGGCGTGCCCTATCTGAAGCTGCCCGACGACACCCTTCCCTTCCGTTTCCCCGGTGACAACCGCCTGCATGTCGGCCTGTCCTGGCAGGGCCTGCGCCCCAGCGACCGCGGTATTCCGGTTTCCACCCTGATGCGGCTGGCAGCATTGCCCAATATCGATCTGGTCAGCCTGCAACGGGGCGAGCGCGCCAAGGATCTGGTCCGCACCGGCAACCGCCTGTTCGTCGAAGATATGGGGGCGCAATGCCGCAACCTGGTGGATTTGGCCGCCTTGGTCGCCGGGTTGGACCTGATCGTCACCACCGACACGGTGGAAGCCCATCTGGCCGGCGCCATGGGCAAGCCGGTCTGGGTGTTGCTGCCACAGGGCAATGACTGGCGCTGGGTGGACGAACGTGACGACAGCGTCTGGTACCCGACCATGCGGGTGTTCCGCCAATCCGCCGACGGATCATGGAGCCGGGCACTTTCCCGCGTCGCCGACGCCATGAGCGCCATGGCCGCCGGCAAACGCGGCCGCAGCGGCGGGATTTAAACAAAACGGGCGCGGTTCCGATGCTCCGCGCCCGTTTGTTTTTCCTTACATATTCGGGTAATTGGGTCCGCCGCCTGTCCGGGCGAAGCCCGGCCCTTCTGTAAGGAAAGGAAGGCGGCGTGATCCGACTTTACATATTCGGATAATTCGGTCCGCCGCCGCCTTCCGGCACCGTCCAGGTGATGTTCTGGGTGGGGTCCTTGATGTCGCAGGTCTTGCAGTGGACGCAGTTCTGGGCGTTGATGCGCAGCGCCGGGCCGTCGACGATTTCATAGACGCCGGCCGGGCAATAACGCTGTTCCGGGGCGTCGTAGAGGGTCAGATTGACGTCGATGGCGACGGCTTCGTCGGCCAGCTTCAGATGGGCCGGCTGGTTTTCCTCGTGGTTGGTGTTGGAAATGAACACCGAGGACAGCTTGTCGAAGCTGACCAATCCATCTGGCTTGGGATAGTCGATCTTGGGGAAATCCTTGGCCTTGCCCAATTGGTCGTGGTCGGCATGGATCTTGAAAGTCCACGGCGCCTTACCCTGGAACAGATAGGTGTCCAAAGCCGAATAGGCGATGCCGGCCCAGAACCCCTTGTGGAAGCTGGGGCGGATGTTGCGCACCTTGTAAAGCTCGCTCCACAGCCAGGACTTCTTCAGTTCACGCGGGTAAGCGTGCGCTTCATTGCCCGAACCGTCGGCCAACAGGGCAGCGACCGCCTCGGCGGCGACCATGCCCGATTTCATGGCGGTGTGGCTGCCCTTGATCTTGGGCACGTTGAGGAAGCCGGCGGTGTCGCCCACCAGCAATCCGCCGGGGAAGGTCAGATGGGGGATGGACTGGAAGCCGCCTTCCGAGATGGCCCGCGCCCCATAGGCGATGCGGCGGCCGCCTTCGAAGGTCGGGCGGATGGACGGATGGGTCTTGAAGCGCTGGAATTCGTCGAACGGCGACAGATGCGGGTTCTGGTAATCCAGGCCGATGACGAAGCCGACCACCACCTGGTTGTCTTCCAGATGATACAGGAAGGACCCGCCATAGGTCTGGCTGTCCAGCGGCCAGCCGGTGGTGTGGACGATCTTGCCCTGGCTGTGCTTGGCAGGGTCGATTTCCCACAATTCCTTGATGCCGATGCCATAGGTCTGCGGGTCGCAATCCTTGCGCAAATCGTATTTGGCCGACAATTCCTTGGTCAGCGACCCGCGGCAGCCTTCGGCGAAGATGGTCTGGCGCGCATGCAGTTCCATGCCCGGCGTGTAATTGGCGGTGGGCTCGCCATCCTTGCCGATGCCCATGTCGCCGGTGGCCACCCCCTTGACCGAACCGTCGTCGTGATACAACACCTCGGCGGCGGCGAAGCCGGGATAAATCTCGACCCCCAGTTCCTCGGCCTGACCGGCCAGCCAGCGGCAGACATTGCCCAAGGAGATGATGTAATTGCCGTGATTGTGCATCTGAGGCGGCGTCGGCAGCTTGAACGCCT
>DISD01000096.1:0-2993 GCA_002435715.1 Rhodospirillaceae bacterium UBA6219 | reverse complement strand
TGCTTCAGACGGATCGACGCCGACAAACCCGAAGGCCCGCCGCCCACGATCACAACGTCGAATTCCATCGCTTCCCGTTCCATGGTGCGCTCCTTATTTAGCTTTCAAAAAAAGGGGCCGGGCAAAGATCTTGCCCGGCCCGTCCAGTTGCGGCTCGGCAGAGGGAGACAACCAGCCCCTGGGGCGTGCATGACCGAGGGACTAGCACCGCCGGGAGCCGGCCGGCGGTTAACAGGAATTACAAAAGCTCGTCGTCCAGACCCATGATGGTATCGGAACCCGAGATGATGGATTGGGCCAGCCCCTCCATCTTCGAGCCCACATGGTCGGCGAAGAATTGGGCGGTCACCAACTTGGCGGCCAGGAACTTCTGGTCGGACCCTTTGGCGGCAAGCGCCGCCTTGGCCATCATCTGACCACCGACCAAGATGCCCATCAGTTCCAGGAACGGCACGGCGGCGCCGGCGGGCAGGCGCAAATCCTGCTTGGCCGCCGACAGCATCCAATCGACGCATGCCTTGGCGGCGGCCACACCCTTGACCAGTTGGGCGCCGATGCCCAAACCGGCGGCTTCGGCGGCCTGGGCGGTGGCGGTGACGTCGGCCAGCAACACGCCGATGCCCTGACCACCGTCGCGCAGGGTCTTGCGCAGCACCAGGTCGTTGGCCTGGATGGCGGTGGTGCCTTCGTAGATGGTGGTGATGCGGGCATCGCGGAAATGCTGGGCGGCGCCGGTTTCCTCGATATAGCCCATGCCGCCATGGACCTGGACGCCCAGGGACGCCACCACATTGCCCACTTCGGTGGACCAGCCCTTGACCAAGGGCGTGTACAGATCGGCCATCAACTGGGCGTGATCGCGAACCGCGGCGTCTTCGGCATGATGGGCCACATCCACATAGGCGGCGGCGGAATAGATCAGGCCGCGCATGGCCTCGATCTGGCACTTCATGGTCATCAGCATGCGGCGCACGTCGGGATGATTGACGATGCCGGTATTGCCCGGCTGGGTCCAGCCCACCGGCTTGCCCTGGATGCGTTCGCGGGCATAGGAAAGCGCCTGCTGATAGGCGCGCTCGGCGATGGCCAGCCCCTGCAGGCCCACCGACTGGCGGGCGTGGTTCATCATGGTGAACATGTATTCCAGGCCACGATTGGCCTCGCCCACCAAATAACCGATGGCGCCGTCCTTTTCACCGAACGCCATGACGGCGGTGGGGCTGCCATGGATGCCCAATTTATGTTCCAGCGAGGCGCACACCGCGTCGTTGCGTTCGCCCAGCGAACCATCGGCATCGACCATGAACTTGGGGACGATGAACAGCGAGATGCCCTTGACCCCGGCCGGCGCGTCGGGCAGACGGCCCAGGACCAGATGGATGACGTTTTCCGTCATCTCGTGGTCGCCATAGGTGATGAAGATCTTCTGGCCGAAGATGCGGAAATGGTCGCCTTCGGGGACCGCCTTGGTACGGATGGCCGCCAGGTCGGAACCGGCTGCCGGCTCGGTCAAATTCATGGTGCCGGTCCATTCGCCGGTCACCATCTTGGGCAGATAGGTGGCTTTTTGCTGGTCGGTGCCATAGCTTTCGATGGCGTTGACCGCGCCCTGGGTCAGCATCGGGCACAAGGTGAAGGCCATGTTGGCCGCCTGCCACATTTCATGGACGGCGGTGTTCAACACGCCGGGCAGCCCCATGCCGCCATGGTCGGGCGAGAACGGCAGGCCGTTCCAACCGCCTTCCACCAACACGTTCCACGCTTCCGGCCAGCCGGGGCTGACCACCACCTTGCCGTCCACCAGCTTGGCGCCCTGGGTGTCGCCCACCTTGTTGAGCGGCGCCAAAGTGTCGGCGGCAATCTTGGCGGCTTCTTCCAAGATGGAATCGACCAGATCGGGGGTGGCTTCGGCGAAGACCGGCAACGCGGTCACCTTGCCCAGACCGGCAACGTTTTCCAGAACGAACTTGATATCAGCCAGCGGCGCGGCATAGGTCATGGAACGTCTCTCCCTCAGCGAGTCGGCACCGGCTTTTCGCCGGTATAATCGTAGAATCCGCGACCGGTCTTACGACCCAACCAACCGGCCTCGACATATTTCACCAAAAGCGGGCACGGCCGGTACTTGGTATCGGCGAGGCCTTCATGCAGCACGTGCATCACCGCCAGACAGGTGTCCAGACCGATGAAATCGGCCAGTTCCAACGGCCCCATGGGGTGGTTGGCACCCAGCTTCAGGGCGGTGTCGATGCTTTCGACGCTGCCCACACCCTCGTACAGGGTATAGACCGCTTCGTTGATCATCGGCAGCAGGATGCGGTTGACGATGAAGGCGGGGAAATCCTCGGCCGACACCGAAATCTTGCCCAGACGCGCCACCAATTCCTTGGTGATGGCGAAAGTGTCCTCGGCGGTGGCGATGCCGCGGATCAGCTCCACCAGTTGCATCATCGGCACCGGGTTCATGAAATGCATGCCGACGAAACGACCGGGGCGGTCGGTGGCGGCGGCCAGACGGGTGATGGACAAGGACGAGGTGTTCGACGCGATGATGGCGTCCGCCTTCAGCACCGGGCACAGCTGGGCGAAGATGGCGCGCTTGATCGTCTCGTTTTCGCTGGCCGCCTCGATCACCAGGTCGCAATCGGCGAAATCGGCATAAGCGGTGGTGGTGGTGATCAAGGCCAGGGCCGCGTCCTTGTCGGCGGCGCTGATCTTGCCCTTGGCTTCCATACGGCCCAAATTCTTGACGATATTCCCCACACCCTTTTGCAAGGCCGCGTCCGAAACGTCGAGCAGGACCACGGCAAAACCGCGCATGCCGAAAACCTGGGCGATGCCGTTGCCCATCTGGCCGGCGCCGATGATGCCCACCTTACGGATATGGGCGGACAAGGCGGTATCAAGGGTGGGAAGAACGGTCATGACTTATAGTTTCTCCGCGAGTTCAGGCACCGCCTTGAACAGGTCGGCGACCAGTCCGTAATCGGCGA
>DISD01000008.1:548-13228 GCA_002435715.1 Rhodospirillaceae bacterium UBA6219 | reverse complement strand
GCGGCTCGGCCAACAAGACCTTCCTGTATCAACAGACCAAGGCGTTGCTGAACCCCACCAGCTTGCTGAAGTTCCTGGACGCCCAGATCCGTACCCTGGGGACCTCGGCCTGCCCGCCCTACCATCTGGCCATCGTCATCGGCGGCCTGTCGGCGGAAATGGCGCTGAAGACGGTGAAATTGGCCAGCGCCAAGTATCTGGACAGCCTGCCCACCAGCGGCAACAACCAGGGTCGCGCCTTCCGCGATGTGGAACTGGAACAGGTGGTCCTGAAGATGACCCAGGACATGGGCATCGGCGCCCAGTTCGGCGGCAAGTATTTCTGCCACGACGTGCGCGTCATCCGTCTGCCCCGTCACGGTGCGTCCTGCCCGGTGGCCATTGGCGTGTCGTGCTCGGCCGACCGTCAGATCCTGGGCAAGATCACCAAGGACGGCGTCTATGTGGAAGCCCTGGAACGCGATCCCGCCAAGTATCTGCCGGAAATCGACACCAGCAAGCTGTCGGGCGAAGTGGTCAAGATCGACCTGAACCGTCCCATGGACGAAATCCGCAAGACCTTGTCGCAATACCCCATCAAAACCCGCGTCAGCCTGACCGGCCCGATGATCGTCGCCCGCGACATCGCCCACGCCAAGCTGAAGGAACGTCTGGATCGTGGCGAGGGCCTGCCGGAATATTTCAAGCAGATGGGTGTCTATTACGCCGGTCCGGCCAAGACCCCCACCGGCATGGCTTCGGGTTCGTTCGGCCCCACCACCGCCGGCCGCATGGATTCCTATGTGGATCAGTTCCAGGCCGCCGGCGGCTCGATGCTGATGATCGCCAAGGGCAACCGTTCGCAGGCCGTCACCGACGCCTGTAAAAAGCATGGCGGTTTCTATCTGGGGTCCATCGGTGGCGCCGCCGCCCGTCTGGCCCAGGACTGCATCAAGAAGGTGGAAGTGGTGGAATACCCGGAACTGGGGATGGAAGCCATCTGGCGCATCGAAGTGGTCGACTTCCCGGCCTTCATTGTCGTCGACGACAAGGGCAATGACTTCTTCGCCGATTTCGCCCACTGATCAAGAGGGCGGGGGATACGACAAGGGCGCCCTTCGGGGCGCCCTTAATGTTTGCGGCTCGCTTCGTGGGCGGCAATGGCGCTGGCCAGTTTGGTGTCTTCGCTGACAGTGTGACTGGTGAACCAGCGCACCAGAAAGCGTGCCATGGTCGGCGCCTGGGAGGCGTCCGTGGCCAGGGATTCCACGTACAGACGCAACTCTTCCAGTAAGTGCTGATGGACTTGATGATGATGGGCGAGGTCGGCATAGCGAATGCGCTTCATCATCCTTTCTTCGCTGAAAAAGTGGAAATCGGCATATTTGTAGATTTCGTGGGCCAAGCGCAGCAGAACGCTGTGTTCGGCCCCGTCTTCGTTCTCTTCGACGAACTCACGGACCAGATCCAGAAACACCCGGTGTTCGTCGTCGATCCGGGACGATCCGGTTTCGTATTCATGTTTCCATTCCAGGGTCATCAGACTGCCTCTTGCACCATTGGCTATAGACTATTCCCAAAGGCATAGTCTGGCAATCTTTGCCGGTCATTCCCATGTCAGGGACATGGAGCATTCTCGCCCGTCCTTGCCGTTGCCGATGGTTCTGTGGCGCGGTTTCACCGGCCGCTGTCCGCATTGCGGGCAGGGGCGGGTATTGTTCGCCTATCTGCGGGTGATGCCCCATTGTCTGAGTTGTGGCGAGAAGTTGGGGCACATCCGCGCCGATGACGGTCCGGCCTATTTCACCCTGTTCGCCGTGGCCCATGTGGTGGTGCCAGGGGCATTGTGGGTGGAACAGGCGTGGTCACCGCCCTTGGCGCCTTTTGTCGCCGCCACCATGGCTGCTGCCCTGATGCTGATCGGTATCCTGCTGCCGGCCTTCAAGGGGGCGACGGTGGCCCTGATGTGGCGTCTGCGGTTAAAGGGTGACGAACATCAGGGCGACGGTTTGCCGTCGGATTAATGGGCGGCCTTGGACTGGCGTTCCATTTCCGAGATCAGCCAGCGATCCAGCGGCAGACCATAGGGGCGGCCACGTTCCTGCCAAGCCAGCTTGGCCCGTTGGCGGATGGCGGGCAAGGCGCGGCCGCTGGTCAGGCGCTTGCAGACCTCGCGGTTGATTTCCACCAGGGTTTCCAGGCGTTCGTCGGACAGGCCGCGACCGGCGGTACGTGACGACGAAACGACGAAATCGGCCAGATGGCGGTTCAGGTGGCGCCAATCCTGGGCGGCGGCGATCTGCGCCAGGGTCAGCCACAGCCGGTGGTTGACATCCAGCGCGGCGACGAAGCGGTCGGCGTCGCAGGCACTGCTCAGGTCGTCGGCGGCTTCAGCCAGGGCGGCGGCAGTGCTTTCCGCCAAGGTCAGGCGCACGGGTATGGGCATGGATTCCATTTCATCCTCCCTGAGACCTGTTTTTCCCCCGTGACCGAAGTGTAGAATGGCGCTATGCACATCCTCAATCGACCTGAGGTTTGGGGTGGGATTCACCTATCCCGTTGGAAAACATGATACAGTGCCGTTTCCGTGGCTTTCCAAAGACAGATTCGTGAAAACCTCAGGGTGCGGCGACCCGAAGCGGAGAACTTCTTGATATGCTGCGCAAGCATTCGATCATCATCTCGGGTCACGCCAGTTCCGTTTCGTTGGAACCGGAATTTTGGGACGAGTTGCGCTTGATCGCCGACCGGCTTGGTCTGTCCATCAACCAATTGGTCAGTCAAATCGATTCGGATCGGACGGGGAATTTGTCTTCGTCGATACGCGTATATGTCTTCAATGACATGCGCTCGCGGATTGCCGGTGTGTGAATACTTATGAATGTGACCTCTTTCACAATTGGTTACATTCTTTCTGTTGTCGGTTCGTCTTGAAGAAGCGTCGAAACTGGCGCTAATCTGTCGGCATGATCCGCTCGCGCCTGTTCCACCGCCTGTTTTCCACCATGCTGATCGTCGTCGGCCTGTTTTCGGCCGCGGTCTATCTGCTGGTGGTGCCGCTGGTCGAGCAAAAGGCCTATGAGATCGAGCTGAACGCGTCGGGCGCCATCTTGGAAAACGTCTTCAAGATGGCGGCCAAGATCAAGGGCGGACTGGAAGAACAGCGGGCCGAGACGGAAAAGTCGTACAAGCAGCAATTGCGTCACGTGGTGCAACTGGCCGCGTCTTATATCGACTGGGTCTTCGCCCAGCGCGACCGGGGCGAGATCACCGACGCCGAGGCCCGCCGTCAGGTCTTCGACGGCCTCAAGGCCATGAAGTACGGCAACAACGACTATATCTGGGTCACCGATTACTATTCGAACCTGCTGTCGCACCCTGATCCGTTTTTCCAGGGCCGCAACGCCGCCGAGTTCCGGGACCAATCGGGCAACACCATCATCCCGATGATCATTTCCACCGCCCGGGCGTGGGGCGAGGGCTTCCACACCTATCCGTGGGCGCGGCCCAAGGGCGACACCCATCAGACCGAACAGAAGATTTCCTATTTCAAGGACCTGCCCCAGCATCGTCTGGTGGTGGGGACCGGCGCCTATCTGGCGGACATCGACGCCGAAGTCGCCAAGCGCATGAACGTGGCCATCGAGGATCTGCGCCAGGTGTTGCGGGCCATCCGCATCAACGCCACCGGCTATGTCTATATCTTCGACGCCCGTAACAACATGATCATCCACCCCAATGCCAACATCGAAGGCACCGAGTTCTCGCGCAAGAACAACCCGCTGTCGGGCCATTCCATCGCTGACGAGTTGAAGGCCGCCGCCGACAGCGGCAAGCCGGTTTCTTATCTGTGGGACAAGCCGGAAGACCCCGACCATTACGTCTATCAAAAGATTTCCTGGGTCCGGCACTTCCCCGGTTTCGACTGGTACATCGCGTCCTCGGTCTATGTGGACGACCTGCGCAGCTCGGCGGTGGAATTGTCCAACCGCATCATGATGGTGGCGCTGGCCATCCTGGTCATCGGCATCGCCTTGGCGTGGCTGGCGGCGCGCCGTCTGGTCGAACCGTTGCGCCGGCTGGTGGACACCGCGGCGCAAGTCAGCGGCGGCGATTTGTCGGTGCGTACCGGCATCACCCGCGACGACGAAATCGGCATCCTGGCCACGGCGTTTGACGGCATGATCCAGCGGGTCCAGGACAACATCGCCACCTTGGACAGCCGGGTGCGCGACCGCACCGCCGAATTGGAAGACAGCAATCGTCGCCTGTTGCAGGCGGTGGAATTGCAGGACCGGGCCCAGGCGGCCTTGGCGGAAAACGAATCGCGTCAGCGTCTGATCCTGGATGCCATTCCGGCCGCCATCGCCTATTTGGGGCGCGACCAGCGCATCCGCTTCGCCAACCGGCATTGGGCCGGTCTGGTGCGGCGTGACAAAGGCCAGGTGGTCGGGCGTTTCCTGGCCGAGACCTTGGGGCGACACGCCTATGAATTCATCGGCCCGCATGTGGAGCAAACGCTGCAGGGCCAGGAATCGTCGTTCGAATACACTTTCGGCCAGTCGCGCGGCCAGCCCACAGTCACCAAGACGACGCTGATTCCCGAATTGGGGCCGGACGGTTTGGTGCAGGGCATGTTCGTGCTGTCCTTGGACGTCACCGACGAAAAGGACACCGAACGGCGCCTGATGGAGGCTCAGCGCCTGAATGCCGTCGGCCAGTTGTCGGGGGGGCTGGCCCACGACTTCAACAATCTGTTGTCCATCATCATCGGCAATCTGGCGGCGGCGCGCGAACGTTATGCGGCGGTCGAAGGGCTGGACGAGTTCCTGGAACCGGCGCAGCGGGCGGGACGGCGCGGTGCCGACATCACGTCTCGCCTGCTGGCGTTCTCGCGCCGGCAACCGCTGAAGCCGCAGCCGGTGGATGTTGGCGCCTTGATCCGCGAAATGGCGGTGTTGCTGCGTCGTTCGCTGCCGTCTTCCATCGACATGGTCTTGCCGCCGGAAGACGTGCCGTGCTGGGCCATCGCCGACCAGAACCAGTTGGAAAACGCCCTGGTCAACATGGTGCTGAACGCCCGTGATGCCATGCCCGGCGGCGGTCGTCTGCAGGTGGGGGCGCGCATCCGCACCCTGGAGGCGCCGGAAATGTACGACGAAATGGCGCCTGCCGACGATTACCTGGAAATCATCGTCGCCGACAGCGGGCAAGGTTTCAGCACCGACAGCCTGGCCCGCGCTTTCGAGCCGTTCTTCACCACCAAGGAACAGGGATCGGGCCTGGGCCTGTCCATGGTCTATGGCTTCGTCAAACAATCGCACGGCTTCATCCGCATCGATTCCAAACCGGGCGAGGGGGCGGTGCTGACCATCTTGCTGCCGCGCGCCGAGCCGGTGCCGCATCAGGACACCACAAATGTCCCGTTGTCCGACCAGCGCTGGCCCGGCCGTCTGGCCCTGGTCGCCGAAGACAACGAGGACGTCCGTCAGATCATGCGCCGCCAGTTGATGGAACTGGGCTTTTCGGTGGTCGAGGCGGAAAGTGGTGACGAGGCTCTCGCATTGGTCGAGCAAATCGAAGATTTGCATCTGGTCATATCGGACATCGTCATGCCGGGTCTTTCCGGGGTGGAACTGGCGCATAAGGTCAAGGAATTGCGGCCGCAAATCGCCATGGTTCTGATCAGCGGCTTCTCGTTTGATGGCAGCGAGGATCGATCCGATCTGGTAGTCTTGTCAAAACCGTGGGAAAAACAGGATCTGATCGACGCGATCGGTCGGTCGGCCTCGACCACGACGATTTGACAAAGGGAACCAGTTTGGGCGCCAGGAAGCTTTTGTATCTGATCGAGGACGACGCCGACATCCGCAACCTGGTCCGCACGGTGCTGGAAGGCTATGGCTATGACGTTCAGGCCTTTGGTTCGGGCCGCGACGCGCGCGCCGCCATCCGCCGCCAAGCCCCGGAACTGTGTCTGGTCGATCTGGGCCTGCCCGACATGGACGGCCTGACCCTGGTGCGCGAATTGTGGGGCGACGTGCGTTTCGGCGTCATCATCCTGACCGGGCGCGGCGGGGTGTCCGACCGGGTTCTGGGGCTGGAACTGGGCGCCGACGATTACATCGTCAAGCCGTTCGAACCGCGTGAATTGGTGGCGCGGATCAATTCGGTGATCCGTCGACGCGAACAGCTGGCCGGTGCCGCCAGCGCCAACGACAACCAGCGTGCGCGTTTCGGCGAGTGGGTGTTCGATCCCGGCAACCTGACCCTGGTCGCCGATGACGGCCACCAGGAAAGCCTGACGGCGGCCGAGGCCGGCTTGCTGCTGGCATTGTTGCGTTCACCGAAAAGGGTGCTGTCGCACGAACAATTGCAAGGGGCCGACAGCGAACGTGACGACTTTCCCTATGACCGTTCCATCGACGTGCGCATCTCGCGCATCCGTAAAAAGATCGAACGCGACGCCAAGTCGCCGCGTCTGATCAAGACCGTCTATGGCGCCGGCTATCTGTTCACCGCCGAGGTCAACTGGCTTTAGGCCTTGAACCCCATTGACCTGTTGATCCGACCTGTTCGGCGTGATCCAAGCCATGGAAACATGGGGTCTGGATGGCAGGGGGGCAAGTTCTGTCCTCTCGATCGGCAATGGGCCGTCCATGTCACGGCAATAAGCCGTGAATCCGGGTGAATCAATGTGCCTGTCGGAATTTCCCGAGAGCTGACGCGCTGTCGCGCTTTTCCTTGTCGGCATTTTCCAGTCGCAATCCCCGACGCAGAGCCAGCTTGGGCAAGGTCCGCGATTCAGCCCAGGGCGTGGAATTATGCTTTTGCCCGGTGTTGTCAAGAATGAGCTGGGGGATAGGGAAAGCAAAAACAAACTCAGTTCCTGGCTTCGATGTGGGCAACCAATTGTTGATTTTGAAATTTTTTCTCTATCGGATCAAGAGTGTCCATCCTTCATTGAGGGCGAGGCTTTTAGCCTTATTGTACAAGGACTTTGTCAACGCCTATTAATTGTGTTAACTCTAAACTATTGGTAATTCAGTATATTGCCTGGTGGTCGGTGTGCGCGTAAAAATGTAGTGCACAGCAAGCGGAATTGACCATCGGAGGTAACAATGAAGCGTATTTCCTGCTCGATCCTGGTCGCCTTTGGTCTGTTGGCCGCCGGCGCGGCCCAGGCTGGTCAGACCCTGAAGATTGGGCACGTGCTGCCCAAGGGGTCGCAGTTCAGCGAAGCCATCCGGGTCATGAACGAAGAACTGAAGAAAAGCACCAACGGCGCTTATCAGATCGAGGAATTCCCCGCTTCGGCCCTGGGCTCCGGCAAGGCGATGCTGGATGGTGTGAAGCTGGGCACCATCGACATGGTGATGTCCTCTTCGGGTGGCGCCCTGGCCCAGTTCAACACCAAGGTCGGCGTTCTCGACCTGATGCTGCTGTTCCGGGACACGGCCCACGCCGACAAGGTTCTGGACGGTCCCATCGGTCAGGATCTGCTGGAATCCTTCAAGGCCCAAGACACCGTCGGCTTGGCCTGGGGTGAAAACGGTTTCCGCCAGTTGACCAACTCGGTACGGCCGGTGAAGAAGCCCGAGGACTTGAAGGGCATGAAGATCCGCCTGTCGGAAAGTGAGATCTACAAGGCGGCGTTCTCGACCCTGGGGGCCGAGACCTTCCCGCTGCCCTTCGCCCAGCTTTATCCGGCGCTGCAAAGCGGCAAGGCCGACGGCCAGGAAAATCCGGTCACCACCATTGTCGGCTCGAAGCTGCAAGAAGTGCAGAAATACATCACCATCTCGAACCACACCTATGCCCCGGCGGTGATCCTGATCAACAAGGATTTGTTCGACGGTCTGCCGGCCGACGTGCAAAAGGCGTTCATCGCCGCCGCCAAGGCCGGTGGCAAGGCGTCGCGGGCTTTCGTCCGCAAGCGTGACGAGGACGGTATGGCCGTTCTCAAGACCTCGGGCATCCAGATCACCGCTGGCTCCGAGTTCGATCGCGCGGCGTTCGAAGTGGCTTTGAAGCCCTTCTATGAAGAATACGCCAAGCAGTTCACCATGGAAAAGATCCAGGCGATCAAGAACGTTAAGTAACCTTACCCGGGGCGTCGGCGCGGCTTTTCCGCCGTTCCGACGCCCCGCCCATTTCGGAAGGGCCCTCCATGAACCAACGCGTCGTCATCGCGGGCATGGTTTCCCGCCTCAAGGTCCGCCAGAAAATTGCTCTTGGCTTCGTCGTCGTGCTGCTGCTGATCGCGGTGCTGGGCGTGCAGTTCGTCCGCCATGTGGGCGGGATCGGCACCCAGCTGGATCAGGTCATGCAGACCGGCCGCGATGCGCTTGACACCACCGAGATGGCTCGTCTGAGCGAGCGGCTGGATCGTATCGTGCTGGCCTATGTGGTGTTGCAGACTGAAAACAGCCTGAGTGCCGCCAAGGATGAACTGGTGCAGTTCGAAAAGGCCCTGTCGCGCCTTGATCGTCTGGGCTCGGGCGAGTCCGCGCCGCGCGTCGCCGCCATCCAGCAGGCGGCCAAGGACTACCGCAGCGCTTTTGAACGGGTGGTGGTCGCCGTCGAGAAACGGCGCGAAGGGCAGGGCAAGATGTACCTGTCGGGGGCGCAATTGAACACCACCGCCATGGCGGTGGTCGAACAATCCCTGGCCAGCGGTGACGCGGCACTGCCCAGTCATGCCCTGCGCCTGCAACAGGCGTTGCAGGGCACGCGCATGGCTTCGACCCGCTATCTTTCCACCCAGGACCCCAACGACGCCGCCGCCGCCGGCGACGAACTGAACCGTATGCGTCAGGCCATTGACGCATTGTTGCCCCTGGTGACCCAAGTCCGGCTGCAGAAATTCCTGAAATCCATGGCTCCGGGGGTCGAAACCTTTTCCTCGGGTCTGACCGAGGCCGTGGACGGCACCGAAAGCCTGCGGGCCGCCCAGGCCGACAGCCGTGGCGCCTTGGACGCCCTGGTCTTGGCCGTTGCTGCCGTGGTCGGCGATTTCACCGCGACCCAGCAGGCCACCCAGGATTCCGCCGCCGACGCTTTGCAGCGCGGTCGGGCCCAGGCGGTGCTGATGCCGGTGTTGGCCATCCTGCTGGGGATTTCCTTCGCCGTGCTGATCGGTTCGTCCATCGCCAAGCCGATCCGGCTGCTGACCGCGGCCATGGTCGCCCTGGCCGGCGGCGACAAATCGGTGGCCGTGCCGGCGGTGGATCGCCTCGATGAGGTGGGGGACATGGCCCGCGCGGTCCAGGTGTTCAAGGACAACGCCATCGAGATGGATCGCCTGCGCGCCACCCAGGAACGCGAGCACGAAGAGGCCGAACGGGAAAAGCGGGGGATGATGAACGCCCTGGCCGAGAATTTCGAAAGTTCGGTGATGGGGGTGGTGCACCACGTCATCGCCGAGGCCGAGGCGGTGCAAAACAACGCCAACGCCGTCGCGGGGGTGTCGCAACAGACCCGCCAGCACGCCACCCAGGGGGCCGCCGCCACCGAGGAAGCCAGCGTCAACGTCAATTTGGTGGCCGCCGCCGTCGAGGAACTCACCAGTTCGGTGGCTTCGATCAGCGCCCAGGTGGACGAGTCCAACACCATCGCTTCCGCCGCGGTGAATGAGGCGCGCCAAGCCGACGACGTGGTCACCAGCCTGATCGAGGCCGCCGGCCGCATCGGCGCCGTCATCCACCTGATCGAAACCATCGCCAGCCAGACCAACCTTTTGGCCCTGAACGCCACCATCGAAGCGGCGCGGGCCGGCGACGCCGGCAAGGGCTTCGCCGTCGTCGCCAACGAGGTCAAATCGCTGGCCAACCAGACCGCCAAGGCCACCGGCGAGATCAGCTTCCAGATCGACGCCATCCAGTCGGCGACCCAAGGAGCGGTGTCGGCCATCCGTCACATCGCCTCGACCATCAGCCGGATGAGCGACATTTCCGGGGAAATCTCGTCGGCGGTCCAGCAGCAATTCGAGGCGACGCGGGAAATCGGTCAAAGTCTGCAGCAGGCGGCGATCGGCACCACCGAGGTGGCCCGGACCATCGGCGACGTGCTGCACCAGGTCAACGATGCCGCTTCGGCCGCCGACAACCTGCTGTCCAGCGCCGCCCAACTGGGCGAGCAGACATCTTTCCTGAAGACCGAAGTCAACGGTTTCACCGATCGTATCCGCGCCGGCTAGGCCGTTTCGTCATGAAGTCCGACCCGCGTCACGGTCGGCGAGGGTAAATATGAGGCTGGACCATCGAGCCTTGCGTTCAAGGCTCGATGGTCCAATCACCCAGCAAGGTGATCAGTCCAGTGGCGATGGTGGAACGCCAGCGCATCAGGTCATGGCCGCTGGCATATTCCGCGTAAGTGACGTCATAACCCTTTGCCCGTAACAGATCGCGCAGCTGGCGGCTGGTTTCCAAAATCGACTTGGCCCCCGATTCGAACAATCCGGCCTCGATGTGGAAACGCACGTCGCGGCGGGGCAGGGCACTGACGAATCGCGCCATCCATTGTGCTTTCTCGCCCGGCGGCGCCCACCAGAACGAACCCGACTGGCTGTGGACGTTGCCGAACCAGTGCGGCAGGCGCAGGCCGGCATGGGCCGCCGCCAACCCGCCATAACTGGACCCGGCGACGACGGTCTTGGCCGGCACGGCGCCGATGCCGTGGGATCGCGCCCACGGCATGGCCTCTTCATCCAGGAAACGGATGAAATCGGGATTGGGCGGCAATTCCTGGGCTCGGGTTTCGTTGCCGGGATTGGCGATCATCAGTGCGGCGGTGGGCGGGATCGCCTGGGCGTGGTGCAGATTGTCCAGTACGGCGGCGATGTCGGCGCGATCCTGATAGAATTCGGCGTCGAACAACACCAACAACGCGTTGCCGGGGGCGTCGGCCACATAACCCGGCGGGCGGTACAGCAGCATGTCGCGCTGGTTACCCAAGAGGGTGCTGTCCAGGCGCAGGCGCTGGATGTTGCCGGCCGGGATTTCGCGGTGTCGCCCGACCCAGAACTGTGGTGGGGCATCGGGCAGTTCCACCACCGATTCCCCATCGAAAATATCGGCCGTCGTTTCGGGAAAGGCGCGCGGATTCAACGGATCGCGTTGGGCGCGGGCCAGGATCAAACGGCGCTTTTCGCGTTTCGGCCAATCCAAATCGGGGACGTCGGGGGCGATCTTGTAGGTCATGCGGGTGGCAAGCGGCACCACATAGCTGGCGAACCAGATGTCGGTTCCCGCCAGTTTGCGCATGGGATCATGGTTGCCCGAAGGCGCCGAGAACAGCCAGACATTGCCGTTGCCGCGATCGCGCCACAGGAAAGTCAGCCGTGCCATGTCGGCGGGCAGGATGGGATCGTCTTGGGCTGTTTCCACCAACGGGCCGCCGCGTCTTGCCGCTTCCGCCCAGAAATCGCGGCTGTCGCCCTGGGCCTGGATGGCACGCAGGCGCGGGCTGTCGGCATGTTGGGCGATGGGCGGTGTGGTCGGGCGTGGGTGTTCCGGCGGGGCCAGGGACAAGGTGAACGTTCCGGCCTGTTGTGTTGCGTCGACTCGCAAGGCCGGGAACGGGGCCGGTGTCACCATCATGAAGTCTTCGTCGTCGCGTCGGCCCGGGGCCAATTGCCGGATGGCTGTGCCGTCTGAATCCACCAAGGACAAGGTCAGGCCGCGCCCGCTGAAGCGTCCTTGCACGAACGTCCCTTGCTTCATCGTCAGCGGATACGTGACGTGTGTCCCGACCGCCAAGGCCGCAATCGTTTCCTGGGCCAGGCCGGCACCCGGCCAGGTGATGATCAAGGTCCAAAGGGCAAGCAGACGCCGCATCTTTCCATCCTGAAAACCGAAGCTCGGGGATACGACGATTTTGCCCGGGGTGTTTTTCAGTTTTCACCGACGGGGCGAAAACCCTGTGCTAGTGTTTTCGCCCGCCACCGTCGGAAAGGGCCTGCGGCCAGCGTCCCGTTTCTCGCACTGAAACAATTCGTCATATTCCTGAGAAACTTGGGAAAAGCTGCGCTGTTAGACCCCTTCGACAACGCTGGAAACAGCTGTCGGCTCGCGATAAAGCCCTAGGGAGAAACAGGCTATGGCCTCAACCAACGTGTACGATCAGGACCTGGATAAGAACGCCGCGAATTTCGTGGCGCTGACGCCGCTCACTTTCCTCGAGCGCACCGCCTCGATCTGGCCCGATCGTCTGGCCGTCATCCATGGCCCGGTCCGTCGTACCTGGGGCGAAACCATGGTGCGCGTGCGCCGTCTGGCCGCCGGTCTGGCCAAGCGCGGCATCGGCAAGGGTGACACCGTGGCCATGCTGGCCGCCAACACCCCGGAATTGTTCGAAGGTCATTTCGCCATTCCGCTGACCGGCGGCGTGCTGAACGCCATCAACACCCGTCTGGACGCCGAAGCCATCACCTTCATCCTGCAGCACGGCGAAGCCAAGATGCTGATCGTCGACCGCGAATTCTCGAAGGTGGCGAAGAAGGCGATCGAAGGTCTGGACACCAAGATCCCGGTCTTCGACATCGACGATCCCACCTATGTGGGCGGCGAGCTGATCGGCGAAGCCACCTATGAAGATTTGCTGGCCGACGAGCTGCACCCCTGGACCATGCCGGGCGACGAATGGGACGCCATCGCGCTGAACTACACCTCGGGCACCACCGGCAATCCCAAGGGCGTGGT
>DISD01000008.1:0-542 GCA_002435715.1 Rhodospirillaceae bacterium UBA6219 | reverse complement strand
TGGTGCTTCCCCTGGACCATGGCGGTCACCGCCGGCACCAGCGTCTGCCTGCGCCATGTCCGCGTCGAACCCATCCTGGAATTGATCGGGTCGGAAAAGGTCACCCATTTCTGCGGTGCCCCCATCGTGTTGAACATGATCAACAATGCGCCCGCCAGCCTGAAGGACGGCATCAGCCACAAGGTCAAGGTGATGACCGCCGGTGCCGCCCCGCCGGCCGCCGTCATCGCCGGCATGGAACGCATGGGCTGGGAAGTCACCCACGNNCACCCACGTCTATGGCCTGACCGAAGTGTACGGCCCGGTCACTCAATGCGTCTGGCACGACAAGTGGAACGATCTGGACATCGACGGCAAGGCCCGCATCAAGGCCCGCCAGGGCGTGCGCGGCCCCATGCTGGAAGGCGTGATGATCGCCGATCCGCTGTCCCTGGAACCGTGCCCCAGGGACGGCATGACCAGGGGCGAAAGCTTCATGCGCGGTAAGAACGTCATGAAGGGCTACCTGAAGAACCCCAAGGCCACCCAGGAAAGCTTCGAGG
>DISD01000092.1 GCA_002435715.1 Rhodospirillaceae bacterium UBA6219 | reverse complement strand
TCGTTTTCCTCCCACATCTCGTCCTTGAAGCGCCGGTCGGCGGGATCGGGCTTGGCGATGGGTTCGGAATGTTCGCCGAACAGCCGCCGGGCGGTGTTCTGCCACAAAGCCAGATAATCGTTCCACAGGGTCAGGTTGGCTTCCACCAGCTTGACCGGGTCGCTCATCATCTTCGCCGTCATTTCCATGAAGGCGTTGCCGATGTTGANNATGTTGAGCGGGTCGAAATTCTGCGGTCCCGGTTCCGTCGCCTGGCGCGAGACGAATTCCGAGACGATGCGCTGAGCGCGTTCCGCGATGTTGGTCATCGCCTGCGACAGCTCGGCGGGATCGATCACCTTGATGTCTGCGCCTTTTTCTTCGGCCATAAGTATCCCTCGTTGCAGCGACCAACCCTGGTTCGTCTCAACCAGACGAACATCAATGTCGGGGAGAGTTTGCCGTCTCGGGCCTAGAACCGATTCAACGGTTCGCGATCCCCCCATAGCCCTATATACTTTCCTTCGGCGGCCTGTTAAACGTGAACTTGCCGTAAAGAGTGGGTGCAAGCCATTTTTCCATGTCTTGAGGGTGGGTGGTCAGACCATGACTGGTGATTTCGAGCGCAATGGCCCCGGAGTTTCGGTGGTTGTCCGAACCTGGGCGCGAAGCGTGACGCTGCTGGCTTTCCTGTCGGCGTGTTCGTCCGTTCCCGATGCGGTGAATCCGGTCGAGTGGTACAAGGGCACCCGCGACTTCATCTCGGGCAAGGACGAGCCGGAGGTCGCCAGCTCGACATCCAACGCCAAGGATGCCAAGCCGGGTCCCACGGCCGAGAACCGCAGGAACACCCCCAAGGGCCTGGTCGCCGACAGCGGCAATGCCCAATACGCCGAACCCATTCGCCGCGAAGTGACGCCGACCCGTCCGCTGGCGCGGAAGGCGCCGGCCGCCAACCAGCAGGTGGCCGCCGCCGTCCAATCGTCGCCACTGCCGCAGACGCAAAAGCCGGCTTCGTCCAGCGCCGACCAAGGACCCGATGGTCCGGTGGCCATGAACATGACCCCGCCGCCGCCCGCCGACGTGCCCGAGACCGTTCCGGTTCCGGGGCAGCCCCGGCGTTTGCAGCAGCATTTCCAACAGCGTTTGGCCGAATCCGCCCAACAGGTGGTGCGTCCGGGCATGGTCGAGATGCCGCAGATGGCCCGCGCCTCGTATAACGAAGAAGCGCCGATCCATCTGGTGCCCCCGGGGTCGAACAAGAAAGCCAAGGCCCGTTCGGGTGGCGGCAAGGGCATGGCCGCTCCGGCGCCCGAACCCATGCCGGCGGCGTCGTTCCAGGTGGCCTCGGTGCAGTTCGCCGATGGCGCCAAGCTGGCTCGTGCCGACGTCTCGGCCATCGCCGAAGTGGTCAAGTTGTACAAGCAGACCAAGGGCGTGGTCCGTGTCATCGGCTATGCTCCGGCTCCCGGTTTCAGCCGCTATGACCCGGTCTCCCAGGTCATGGGGGGGCTGGAGGCGTCGCAAGCCCGTGCCGAGGCCGTGGCCCGCGAGTTGAACCGTCGTGGTGTGCCGGCGTCCAAGATCATGGTCGCCGCCGATCCCGGCTATGCCCAGTCGGGTCAGGAAGGCGCCCAGGTTTTCCTGGACGTCATGTGACGCCGCGCCGTGCCGCCATCGCCCAGGCGTTGGCGGTTTTGGCGCCGCTGATCCCAAAATATGACCGTGAAGCGGTGTTGGATCTGGCCGAGGATTCGCCGGGCTTGCGTCTGGGCTCGCCGCAAGCCGCAGCTTGGCTGGCGCTGACCAGTCACGTCCGTCATACCCACAGCGATTACGACCAGATGCTGGACGATGGTTACGACCCGGATTCAGCCCGGCATTTTTGCCTGCCGCGCATGGTGGAGATTCTGGACTCTTGGGGGGTGCGCAAGCGCCCAAATGGAGGCGATCTAGACTAAAGTATCTGTCGTCTCGTCCCTTGGAGAGGGCTGTTCCCGACGTAAAGACAATCTGCTTCGAAGCGGGCTTCGGTTTACGCTTGGACCTTGATGTCTGCCGCAAAGCATTGCGCCGCAGCCGCAGGGAGTCCCGGTATGAGCTTTCTCGACAATATGGCCATTGGCAAAAAGCTGGCCACCGCTTTCGGTGTGATCTTGCTGCTGCTTGTCCTGAATTTGGTTCTTGGTTTTGCCGGTTTGCGCAAGCTGGAAGTGGCCGGAACCGACCTGGCTGATAATTGGCTGCCCAGCGTACAGGCTATCGGCGACATCCAGAACACGGTGCAAGCCTTCCGTCGTTGGGAATTGCAGCATGTGCTGACCACGAACGCTGCCGAGATGAAGGAGGCCGAGACAGAGCTGGCCGCCGCCCTGGCAGGGCTCAACGCCAAACGCAAAGTTTACGAGGCACTGATTTCGTCGGACGAAGAAGGCGAGCTTTACAAACAATTCTCACGCGATTTCGACCGTTATCTGGATAGCGACAAGCGGCTGTTGGATCTGTCGCGGGCGAACCGGAATGACGAAGCCGCGGCCTTGTTGCGCGATGAAAGTCGGCCCTTGTTCGGAAGCATTTATGCCACCCTTGGCAAGGCGGCGGCCTTGAACAACCAGGGGGCGATGCAATCGCGCAAGGTGTTGGACGAGGCGGCGGTGATGACCAAGACCATCGCCGTCGCCGTCTTCGTCGGTGTCGCCGTGCTGATCGTCGGCGCCGGCTTGGTGTTGCGTTCCGGCATCGCCACACCGATCGTCGCCATGACCGCGGCCATGGATCGTCTGGCCAATGGTGACAAACAGGCCGAGATTCCGGCCCAGGGTCGCAAGGACGAAGTCGGCGCCATGGCCGCCGCCGTCCAGGTGTTCAAGGACAACNNGGACAACATGATCCGTGCCGACCAATTGGCCGCCGAACAGAAGGCGGCCCAGGCCGAACAATTACGTCGCGGCCAAGCCGTCGAGCAGTTGACCCGCGATTTCGACGCTTCGGTCAACAGCGCCTTGGGGGTGGTGGCCGGCGCCGCCACCGAGATGGAGGCCACCGCCCAATCCATGACCGGCAACGCCCAACAGACCAACAGCCAGGCCACCGTGGTGGCCGCCGCCACCGAACAGGCCAGCGCCAGCGTGCAGACGGTGGCCTCGGCCGCCG